>NZ_JBHUFV010000051.1:0-241674 GCF_042681425.1 Nonomuraea mangrovi
CGTCACCATCGCTTCCCTCATGCTGTGGCTCCGCCAAACCGAATTATCAGACAGGCCTTAGCGCGGACGCGAGCTGCTCTTGCACACCGGCGGCGGCCAGGCGCTGGGCCACGAGGTGCCGGCCACGCGCAGCATGTCCTCCCAGTGAGCGCTGATCCGCTCGGCCTGGATGCGCTGGCGCGAGACCGGTTCCAGCGGCCCGTAGTCGGCGCCCAGGTCGAAGCGCCACAGCCGGGCATCGGAGATGTCGGCGATGCGGGGGGAGCACTGATAACCGCAGATCGAGAACAACCCGAGCACCAGGTCACTGTAGGAGGCGGTGTCGGTGATCACGATCTCGGGGCGAGCAGGGCCGTCGAGGTTGAACACCGCATCCGAGATGCCCAGCGAGTCGCGCAGCGTGCCGGGCATGACAATGCCACCCAGGCCCATCACCCGGTCGGAGACGACGTTCAGCCAGGTGGCGCCGCGGCCGGAGCCGAAGTACTTGCGATTGGGCCGGGTATGGATCGAGCGCAGCGGCACCGCAAAACGCATCCCGTCAGCCGAGGCCGCATGCCCGCCACCCCAGTCTCCGGCGATGCCGATCTTGCCTTGGGTCTCCACCAGCAGAGCCGAGGCCGCGCGCAGGCCGCCCAGGTGGAAGTAGGCGTAGTCGGCGCCGGTCAGCCGGCCCCGGGTCAGCGCTTTTGGCCACACGACCTGCAGGACTTCCATCGGAGCATGCTGATAGAAGCTGGAGGTGGAGCCGAGCAGGATCGGGTGCCAGCTCGGATCGACCGTCTTGACGAAGACGGCATGGCCTTCCAACACGTCGTCACGCCGCTGCTCGGGGGCGGGGGCGCGCTCGGCCTCGCCGAGGATGTTGAGACATTCGTGCATGAGGTCCAGGTCGAGCCCGCACATGATCAGATCGGGCGTGCCTCGCGTATTGCTCGCCTGCACGGCCCTGGAGAACGCGCGAACGACCAGCTCAAGTCCTGGCGGATCTGCGTAAACTCCGCTGCCCAACAAGGCTGGCCACCTCGTCAAGGCGAAAAGACCCGGCGCGCCGCTTCGACAAAACACCCCGACACTCGCTAGATATGGATCAAGGCCAGGACTGAGGAATTACCTGACACGAACCCCAGGGGCATTACGTGCCGTTCCACGGGAGGAGATCGAAATTGACTATTCTCTGCGATTTTCAATGGGTGCATGGTGTTGAAACGGGAGTTGATATCGGAGATGGCCAACCCGTTTGGGAGCAAACCTTTTCAACCGGCGGTCGTCACAGGAACGGGCACGCCGTCCTGGTCTTCATGGTTAGAGGCCTCACGGGTTCGAACGGAGCTGAAGTCCGGCTGAACAATAAATTCATCGGACGGATCGACCCTTATCCCGGGGCCAACGCGAGTCATTGGTACATGCAAACGATCAATATCTCCGGCGGTCCCCTTCTGGACGGCAACAATGAGCTGCAGGTCAATGCGGCTCCGTCCGCGAATCCCACCCCAGGTGACATCTACGACGATTTCCGGCTGAAGAATATTTTTTGCATTTTCCAGCAGGCGTCGTGATAGCTACAGTAACTAGTCGAGAGAGCTTTAATGGCTGAGGTTACGGTGGGTGGACGTCCAGGCCGGTCTTGGCGGTGAAGCCGGTGATGAGGGCTGGCCGGTACTGCATGCGGTTGAGCCGGTTCTTCACCACGACGATCAGTTGGTCGACGGTCCGGATGGCGAGGTTGGCCAGGCTCTTCTTCATGTGCGCCCACACGCCCTCGACCGGGTTCAGTTCCGGAGCGTAGGCAGGCAAGTAGAACACCGTCAGCCGGGGACGCGAGGCGATCAGCTGTCTCATCTGCGCCGAGGTGTGGGTGTTGAGGTTGTCCCACACCACCACTAGCGGCCCGCTGAGCTGCTAATGGGCCGCATCGAACATCGGCCTCGGCGAACCCTCGCCGTTCGCCCTTGCATCTGCGGTGCTGCCGCATCCGGTAAATCAACCGCGGCAGGCGCCCGGGGCGGGTGGCGATCAGACCTGCCACCGATACCCGCCCAGTGCCCTTGACAGGCAGCGACACGACCGGCGTGTGCCCCTTACGCCCCCAGGTGCGACCCCGGGAGACCTCAAGGTCTGGCCGGCCTCGTCTTCGAAGCACAACCACACCCCTTGCTGCGCCGCCAGCCTTTTATGATCGGCCACTGTTGGCACGAATGAGGTGGTGACAGTGCGTGCTTAGGAAAGCAGGATCCGTTGCCGCAGCAGTTGCATCGGCTGGGCTGGAGCTGGCAGGCACCCTCCCGCCGCGCCGCCGAACGCGATGAGCAGGCCATTGGCGGTGAGGGCTCGCTGCACGAGTTCAGCCTCGCCCGGGTCTGTCCAGTTAACGGCTCGATCAGCGCGAGATTGCGCCCCTTCGCCGCGCGGCTGGAAACGTAGGGCCACGACGGTGGCCAGGCGGCGTCCGGCGCGGTGGGCGGGGCTGCGGTCCAGTTGGTCGACGTGTAGGTAGGCCTGGGTGGTACGAGGGTCGGCGTGGCCGAGCAGGGCCTGCACCACGTCGAGTGGTTCGCCGGCGTGGAGCAGCGCGGTGGCCACGCTGTGCCGGATGGCGTGCGGGGTGAGCGTGTGCGGGTCCGGGACGCCGACGGCCCCTGCGAGCCGCTGCAGCAGGTCCAGGACGTAGGAGCGCTGTAGCCGGGCGCCGGTGCGGGTGACGAACAGCGGGCCGGGTGCCGACCCGCGCTCGGCCAGGTGCGCGCCATACGTGAGCGGCGTGTGAGCGCCAAGGGGCGGCGGCGCGGTTGCTAGGCACCGGGACGACCACGTTGATGGGCTTGGCATCTGGGGTGCCGTCTCCGTCGCGATCACCGTCGGCGTACTGGCGAGCCAGCACGCGCACGGCCTCCGGATCGAGGTTGGGATTCAGCGCGATCGGCGCGAGGATCATGCGGTCGCCCAGGTCGGCGGCGCTTCCTGGGGTGACGGGTTGGGCGACGTCTTGGGGGAGGCGTTGAAATCGGTGACGAGGATGCTGTCGTTGGAGAGTGGCGGTCAGATAGACGCGGCGGCGCGCCGTCGCGAAGGCTGAAATCATCGCAATGGGTGGGCATGGCGGGCTTATCTGGATGCAGGTACTGGTCACGGTGACGGCACACAGGTCCAGCACATCAGCGATCAGCGGCCAGGTGAACTTGAAGTCATCGTCTCCGGCACACGGATGCAGGATTTGCATGACTCTGTCCTGCCGAGCGGTCCAGGACCAGAAGGGGACGGGCACCGTGGCGGTGGGATCGTCGGTCTCCAGGTCAGCCCATGCCTTGGGAGACTGCGCCCGAAGGTCTCGTTCGAATTCGTCGAGGAGGTCGTCGTAGGCGGTGTGGCCGGACGGGATGCTGAGCCGGAACTAGGCCTCGGTGGTGGCGAGCGCGGCATGGGCATCGTCGACCACGACGATGCCCATCTGCAGCTTGTCGCGATGATCGCCGACTACCCCGAAGACGGATTGGCCGTTGATGAGCTTTTGAAAGGTGGTCACGAGCATCGACTGGCCGCTGCGAAACGCCAGGTCATCGAACCTTTCGGTCACTGCCAACCACATCTGGGCGGCCTCGGCGCGCACCTGAGCGGCCAGATAACGATCCGGGGCCAGGTAGACCGCGGGCCCCAGCTCCTCGTTAAGAGTGCTTCGAGCGATCAGCAGGCCGACGGCCGTCTTCCTGCCGCCGGTGTTCTGCTTGATGACGATGTCCCGCTTGTCCCGGCGCTCGAACCATGCCTCGAGGACCTCGCCCTGCTCATGCCGAAGATAGGGCCAGGGCGGGAGACAGCGCCGCATAGATCTCTCGCGGGCGCAACAGCGGTTCACGCCGGTTGACCCCCACGAGATTGAGATCAATAGGCACCGTCGCGTCCCTTCCTCATGGGCTAATCGGACGCGGCAGCCGCCGCGCCGCCATCTCGGCCAAGTTCACAACTGCCGGTCTGCGTTTGTGCGCAGTAGCGCCGTCATGCTGACCCCGCGTCGGCACGCTCTTCGGCAGCACGTTCACCGCCCGCATGCGCCCGCCTTCGTAGGTCCGCCTCAAATGCCTCACGCCGCTGCATCGGCCGAGCCGCCGTCACTGTTACCACCGCATGCCAGCGGCCGTAGCGTCCAGCCGCGGGCGGGCGGGGCGGGTTGATGGCGCCGGAACGATCGTCGACGCAGCCGTCCCCGCGGTCGACCAGCCGAACACCGCCGCCTTTGAGACCAAGCCGGACCCCGCGCGCGAGGAGCGACGACGGCGGCATAGACGGCGCCGGGCGCTGCTGAAGGCAGCCGAGATGGGACGCTCGCGCGGTGGATTGACCAGCAAGGTGCATCTGGCCGCCGACCGGCGCTGCCGCCCGCTGTCGTTCCAGCTCACTGCCGGACAGGCCCCGCTCTTCGTGGCCGTCTTGGAGGGCGTGCTCGGCCCGATCGGCCGCCCGCGCACCCGCCCCGGCGCGGTCGCGGCCGACAAGGCGTACTCCTCCCGCGCCAACCGCGCTTACCTGCGCAGACGCCATATCAAGGCCGTCATCCCGGAGAAGGCCGATCAAGCGGCCAGCCGGAAGTAGAAAGGCCGTCGCGGTGGACGGCCCCTCAATCACGACGACCAGTTGTACAAGGAGCGCAGCGCCGCCGAGCGCTGCATCAACAAGATCAAGGACTGGCGGGAGCTCGCCACCCGCTACGACAAGACACCCACCAGGTACCTCGCAGGCCTCCACCTACGGGGCGCCCTGATGTGGATCCGTAGCCTCCGACCTGCCCCCTGATCTCAACCAGGAACAGACCCTAGGCCACCTCTGAGGACACGGCCGTCCAGGTGTTGCACGACGCGGCGTCACCGCTGGAGAAGCCCCGGTTCGCCCACTTGCGGACGTTGGCCGTCTTCCCGTACACCCGCTCGCTGCCGGCGGCATCGCCCGTGAGCAGGCTCCTGACGTGGGCCCAGTCGCTGCTCGACCTGCCCTTCAGCGGCCAGATGCTCTTGACGAAGGCACCGGCCAGGCAGTCGGCCTGCAGGCTGTAGCGGCGCAGGCGCTCGTTGAGCTCAGCCTTGGTGTCGTACATCCCGCTACCGTCGACATTGGGGCCAATGAGGACGAGCTGCTGCATGTGCCGGGCGTACAGCGCAGCGGTGTTGACCATGAGCCACAGGTCGGAGGGATCCTCCAGGATGTCCTTGCCAAGCTTGTAGGCGACGACGCCGGTATCGCAGTAGATGCTGACCGAGCTCTCGCGCCGGCCAATGCCGCAGTAGGAGCCGGAACTGCTCACGAACTTCAGCCGTGGCGACTCGAAGCTGACGCCGGTCTCGCCGAGGTACTGCTCCCACGTCGCCTCTAGGCACTGCATGGCCGCGCCGATGTAGCGCTTGACGGAGGCAGCGTCGCCGCTCCTGACGGGCGGCTCCTCACAATCGGACGTGGGCATCTTGCCCAGTTTGTACAGGACGTTGTCGATCAGGACCTTCTGTTTGACTGGGTAGGCGGAGGCGGCCGTGGGCGTCGCGCCGAGCCACAGGGCTGCGGCAGCCGCTAAGCCGGCGATCGCGCGAATCTTCATGATCCGGAGACTAGTCCAGAACGCGTGCGGTCAGATGGCCGCCGCTGCTGGAGCCGGGTGGCTGAGGCGCTGGAGGATCTCGGACGTGGCGCTGAACCGGTTGAAGGTGGTCGTCGACGACGTCTCGGATGTGCCCCCACAGCCAGGCTGGCATGGGCGGCAAGACGGCTCAGGCGCCCGTTGTAGTCACGCATCGCCGGTCCGCGGCGCGGTTTCCGACTGGCCGCGAGCGACCGTGTCCGAGGTGCGGCGGGCCGCAAGCTGAGTGGGCGCGGTGGCGGCCGCTGCGTACGCGTCCTTGATCATCGCTCTGAGCTGGGGAAGGCGGATCACTGTCATCGTGGTCTGCTCCTTCAGTTCGGTATGCAGCCGTTCGACCACCCGCTCGTCCCAGGAGGTCTCGTCTTGGACCAGCACGATGTGTCGCTCGACGGCTCCACGAGCCGTCGGCTTCGGCGATCCAGACGGGTTCGTCGTCCTGGCCGTCGTAGTGGTTGACCATCATGCCGGGGCGGGCGCCGCCGGTCTGGGTGGTAGCGCGGATTCTGCCCTCGGGGTCGAGGGTGAAGGTGCGTGAGGTGGTGCCTTGGGTCATCGAGGCGACCATGTCGTCGGCGTGGTAGCCGATGGTCAGGTCAGCGCCGCCGCTTGCGTGGGCCTTCGGGACCGTGGTGGTGCGGCCGAAGGCGTCGTAGGTGTAGCCGGTCGTGGTGAGGCGGTCGGCCTCGTCGTAGGTGTAGGTGGTGGTGGTTGGCGTGCTCGTGGTGGAGCACTTGCCGTTGGTGGCGGGGTTGTAGGTGTCCGGGCGGCTGCGGTTGGTGTTAGCCGTGAACGCGTACGTCCGGGTGACGCATGTGCCGTTGTAGGTGTCGGCCACCTTGGTCAGGCGTCCTGCGGTGTCGTAGCCATACTCTTGGCGTCCGCCGGGGCTGGTGGCCGCGATGATGGTCCCGTTGATGCCAGGGGTGTTGGTGAACTCCAGCCAGCGGGTTTGGCCATTGCTGTAGGTGAGCGCAGTGTCGTTGCCTGCGCGTGAACGCGACGGCCGTGATGCCGTAAGGCGCCAGCTCGCCCATCTTGGCATGCAGCTCGTCGGGGACGCCGCCGTTGGCGAACGGGTAGCTCGCCGCCAGCGCCGGCCGGGGGAGATCCACGGCGAGCAGGCCTGCGGTGGCGCCGGTCAGGGTGAGGAAACGTCTGCGGTCCATGGGGGAACTCCTCAGGGCGGCGGGCCCTGCCCGGGGCCCCAACGATCACCAAGTGCGGTTGCATCATGGCAGACCGGTGAGGCTTCTTGATCCACCCCGGACAGGGGCAGCGACCCGCGCTGAGATCGGGCGGACAGTCCCGGTGCTGCCCGCCGGCGTCTTCGACGCGCTACACCCGGTCAGACCTGTCGGGCGAGGCCCTTCTCGATCGCCTCGATGATCCGCGGCCGCAGTTCGGCGCAACTGATGATCGCGTCCACCGAGCCGACCTCGACGGCCCGCTGGATGCTGTGCACGCGGTCGAACTCGGTGGCCACGTCGGTGAGCTTCTCGGCCCGCACGGAGGACCGCAGCTCGGCCAGCTCGGCGGCCAACGCGGCCCGCGCGGCGGCCGGAGCCTCCGCGACGCGGGCGGCCAGCGCGCGCACGCGGGGGTCGTTGTCCGTCCGCTTGTCGACGTCGCGGGAGAAGACCACCGCGGCGGCCGGAGCACCGCCGAGCACCGACGCGAACGAGCCCTCGACCGCGAGCACGGTCATGTTCAGGTTGAGCGCCTTGGAGAACACCACGAACGCGCCGCCGTGGTACCGCGAGATGACGCAGAACACGATGGGGCCCCTGAAGTTCACCACCGCGCGGCCGATCTCCGCACCGTACTCGAGCTGCAGCTTGCGCATCGACTCGGGCGAGCCGTCGAACCCTGACAGGTTGGCCAGCACGACCAGCGGACGGTTCCCGCTGGCGGCGTTGATGGCCCGAGCGGCCTTCTTGGACGAGCGCGGGAACAGGGTGCCCGCGGTGTAGGTGTCCGGGCCGTCGGTGGGAGGGAACCCGCGGCGCGGCACGGACCGGGACTCGATGCCGAGCAGGCACACCGGCCGGCCACCGAGGTGGACGTCCTGGACCGCGGCGGTGTCCGCGTCGGCCATGCCCGCCCACCGCTCCAGGACCGGGTGGTCCTGATCGGACAGCGCACGCATGACCGTGCGGATGTCGAACGGCTTCTTGCGATCAGGGTTGGACTCGGCGGAGAAGATCTGGCCCACGGTGGTGAAGTCGCTGCCCGGCACGGCGTGCGGGAACGTCGACACGTCGCGGTCCACCGGGTCGCCGGTGACCGTCTTGCGCGGCCCGCTCTCGCCCGGCGCGACATAGCTGTGGTCGTAGTGCGCCATCAGGACGTCCCGCGCCCCGCGGATGTCCGGCGCCCAGTACTGCGCCTGGCCGTTCGGGCCCATGATCCGGTCGTACCCGCCGATGCCGTGGTTGTCCTCGGCCGACACACCGCCGGAGAAGTCGAGCGATTGCTTGCCGGTCAGCACCATCGCGGAGTCCGGCGTCATCACCAGGATGCCCTTGGTGTGCATGAGCATCGTGGCCTCGGCGTTCCAGTACGGCTGGGCGCCGACGTTGATGCCCGCGACCACGATGTTGATCTCGCCGCCGTCCTGGGTGAAGTTCACGATCCGCTTCAGCGCGGCCGCCACCCAGTCCATGTTCTCGGTGCCGGACGACATCGAGATCCGGGCGCCGGCGGACAACGCGAACCACTCCAGCGGCACCCGCATCCGCTCGGCCAGGTCGAGCGCGGCGATCACCCGCGCGCACTCGGGCTCGGACAGCGCGCCGAGCGCCTTCGTCGGGTCGCCCAGCAGCACGACGCGGGTCATGCCCTCCGGGTGGCGCGGTGTGGGCGTGCTGACGACACCCGCGACGAGCGCGGCGGTGTTGCGCCCCTTGGGCCGGTCCACCGGCACCAGCTTCGCATGCTCGTCCAGGTCGTACTCGGTGAACGAGCCGAACGGCCCGGCGAGCATGCCGGTGAGCTCGTACGGGTAGTGCGTGCCACGGCTGTGCGCGCGCAGCACTTCCTGGCGGTAGTCGTCGAGCGGCTCGACGGGCTCGGTCGGCGGCTGCACGACGGACAGCTGCATGCCGGAGCCCACGTCGTAGCCGATCCGGACGGCGATGTCGGCGAGCTCGCCGGTGGCGCTGTCGCGGCGCCTGCCGAGGAACAGCACCTCCTCCAGGCCCGCGCCGGCCGTCGTGGGCAACACGCGCTTCGCCACGGTGTTCAGGTCGTCGGGGGAGAGGTCGGTCGGCGGCCACACGTAGATGACTATCCGGTTCGTGCCGGACGTCTTCGCGCCGGGCTTCTTGGCGCGGCGGATCGCGTCGAGGCACGTGGCCAGGGTGTCCTCGGCCGCGGGCAGCGCGACGAGTCTGCCCTCGTCGTCGCGCAACGGGGTCAGGTCGCGGACCTGGCCCAGGGCGACGAGGCGCTCGTCGGACGGGTTGCGCCGTGCCGCGGCTCTGAAGAGGTAGACCTCCTCGTCGGGCGAGGGCAGCCGGGTGAGGTCGAAGTCGCGCAACCGCTCCAGCTGCATGCGCTCCGCGATGCGCGGGTGCAGTCCGCGCAGCAGCCGTTCCTCCACGAAGCCGTCCGCGGACGGCCGGAAGGTGAAGTGGTGGTGCATCACGGCGCCGCTGTTGCCCGCGACGGTCGTGGTGACGCGGCCGACCCGGTTCGACGGCTGCTGCGCGCCCAGGGCCTCGCGCAGGAGCGTGGCCATCTCGTCGGGGTCGCTCGGACCGTCCGACCAGGTCAGGTAGACGTCCGCCACCAGTTCGCCGTCACCGGCGAACGTGTCGACCGCCTTGACCGCCTCGGCCAGCGCGGGGAAGTCGACCGCGGTGGTCACGACGCGGCCACCGCCGGTCGCGGTGCGGTGGTCGGCGACGACGAACGTGCAGCCCGCCACCTTGTTCACCCGGATGTCGCTGAGCGCGCGGCTGCCGTAGTAGCGGCGGCTCAACACCTCCAGCAGCGGCACGGGGTCCACGCCTTCGCGGCCGATCCGCTGGCCGACCAGCCGGACGAGCGGCTCGGCGCTGGCGACCATCGCGGAGATCCGCTCGGCGCGGTCAGGCGCGTCCGGGTGCTGGTCGAGGTGGCGCAGGTGCTTGCGCACGGCCGCGTACACCTTGGCGCGGGTACGGCGCAGCAGCGGCTGGACGAACCAGACGAACACGACGCTGCGCGCCAGGTCCGCGACGGCCGGGAACCTGACCTGGGTGGCGGCGACCAGGTGCTCCAGCGCCAGCCCGACGGTGACGCGGTCCGCCTCGGCGGGCGGGGCCTCGTTCACCCACTGGCGCAGCAGGGTCGTCACCACGGCGACGTCGGCGGACGCGCGCTGCTGGGCCAGGAAGATCCGGAAGACCGCGTCCTCCAGCTCAGGCGTGCGGTCCAGGCCCTCGACGCCGTAATGGGACAGCACGTGCGTGAGCCGCTGCTGGAAGCTCTCCGACAGCCCGGACCGGTCCGAGTCGAGGTACTGCAGGTAGGTGTGGAAGTACTCGCGGGGGCTGTGCACCGCGAAGTCGGACTGTGACTCCTTACCGGCGGGCCGGTTGCGGCTCAGTTCGCTCAGGTCGGCGAACAGGCTCAGCAGCTCGACCTCACCGGCCGGCTCGTGTTCGCCCTCCGCGACGAGCTCGGCGCGTGCGGCCAGGTAGGTGGCGAGCAGGCGCTTCTCGTCCTGCGAGTCGATGTCGAAGCCCAGCAGGAGGCTGCGCAGGTCCTGCAGACCACGCGCGGCCCGCTCGGCCGCGGGCACGTCCACCGGCTCGGGCGGCAGGTCCAGCTCGACCTCCTCCGCCGCGGCCGCGGGACCGGCCGCCTCGTCGTCGTCGCCCAGCGGCTCCAGACGGAGCAGGCGGGCGCCCGCCTCCACCTGGGTGCCGACCGACACCGCGAGCTCCCGCAGGCGACCGCGGAACGGCGCGCGCAGCACGGTCTCCATCTTCATGCTCTCGACCACGAGCAGCGGCGCACCGGCCTCGACCTCGTCGCCCGCCTGCAGCGGCGTGGCCACCACGAGCGCGGGCACGGGCGAGCGCACGATGCCGCCCTCGTCGCGGCTGATCCGGTGGGTGATGCCGTCGACCTCGACCAGGTGGATCGGGCCGTGCGTGCTGGTGACGACCTTGAAGCGGACGCCGTTCACGACGATCTGGCCACTGTGCTCGTCGAAGCGCTCGATGTCGACATCGGCCGCGTGCTCGGGGCCGCCCGCCGAGATGCCGACGCGGAAGCGGTGGCCGCCGGTGCGGGCGACCCGGACGCGATAGCAGACGTCGCGGAGCTTGAGCTCCAGCGCCCGGCCGCTCTCGTGCTGGGACTGCGGTCGGCCGCCGTGCGCGGTGGCCAGGAAACGCTGCCGCGTGACGGTCTCCTCGTCCTTGTAGGCCTCGATGGCGGCGGCGATCAGCGCGATCGCGGAATGCTGGTGCGACACGAGGGCGCCCTGGGCGCGCACGCGGTCGATCCAGCCGGTGTCGGCGGACCCGTCGATCACCGCGGGCTCGTCGAGCAGCATGCGGACGAAGCCCTTGTTCGTCACGCCGCCCTCGATGATGACGGTCGTCTGCGTCATCGCGCGGCGCAGGCGGGCCAACGCCTCCGTGCGGTCACGGCCGTGCGCGATGATCTTGGCGATCATCGAGTCGAAGTCAGCGGGGATCACGTCGCCCTCGCTGAACCCGGTGTCCACCCGGATACCGGGGCCGCTGGGCAGCGCCAGCCGGGCGATCCGGCCCGGTGAAGGAGCGAAGTCGCGGTCGGAGTCCTCCGCGTTGAGGCGCGCCTCGACGGCGTGACCCCACTCCTCGGGCGCGTCACCCTCGAGCTTGCCGCCCGCCGCGACGTGCAACTGGGCCTTCACCAGGTCCACGCCGGTGGTGACCTCGGTGATCGGGTGCTCGACCTGCAGGCGCGTGTTGACCTCCAGGAACGCGAACAGCCGCTCACCGGGGTGGTAGAGGAACTCGACGGTGCCCGCGCCCTGGTAGTCCACCGCGAGCACGAGCCGCTCGGCCGCCGCCTTCAGCTCGGCGACCTGCCTGGCGTTGAGCACCGGGGAGGCGGACTCCTCGATGATCTTCTGGTTGCGCCGCTGCACGGAGCAGTCGCGCACGCCCAGCGCCCACGCGGTGCCCTGCCCGTCCGCGATGACCTGCACCTCGACGTGCCGGGCGCCCGTCACCAGGCGCTCCAGGAACACGACGCCGCTGCCGAACGCGCGCGCGGCTTCCTGGCGCGTCAGCTCGTAGGCCTGGGCCAGCTCGTCGGCGTCGGAGATCATCCGGATGCCGCGACCACCGCCGCCCGCGGTCGCCTTCAGCATCAAGGGGTAGCCGATCCGGTCGGCCGCCGCCTTCGCGTCCTCCAGCGTGTCCACCGGACCGCGGCTCCACGGCGCGACGGGCACGCCGACCTCTTCGGCGATCAGCTTCGAGCCGATCTTGTCGCCCAGTCTGCGCATCGCCGCGGAGCTCGGGCCGACGAACGTCACGCCGATCTCGGCGCACAGGTCGGCGAACGCCGGATCCTCCGCCACGAAGCCCCAACCGACCCAGGCCGCGTCCGCGCCGGTCTCGACCAGCGCCTTCCTCAGGACAGCGTGGTCCAGGTAGGGCCGGTTCGCGGCGAGCCCCAGGTCGTAGGCGATGTCCGCCTCGCGGACGAACGTGGCCGTCCGGTCGGAGTCCGTGTACAGCGCGACGGTCTCGATCCGTGTCCCCGTCTCCGCGGCTAGGTCCCGAACGGCGTGGATGAGCCGCATGGCGGCTTCACCGCGGTTGACGATGGCGACACGACTGAACACTGAGCGGGCCTTTCGAAGACAGTGAACACGGCGGCCGTCCCCGCCCTGACCGGGTACATACTGTCGGCTGCCCCCCGGTATCGGAATGGCGGCGACTCAGCGGGCTTCGCGGCCGGAGTTGTGGGGATCGCACAAACGCACCCGGCGGTGCGGTGTGGCATGAGGCTGCTGTGACCGCGGTTGCGCAACTTCCTCGCCTCAGGCCGACGCCTCCGCGAGCCCGTCCAGATAGTGCCGGACGGGACCGAGGCTGAGCAGCCCCGTTCCGCCGCCGGCCAGCTCGTTCGCGGCAGGCAGGAGCTCCCGCCTGAGCCGCTTCATCGCGGTGTGGTCGCGGACGCCGATCGCGACCCTGGCTTCGAGGGCCAGCCGCGCCTCGTAGAGCAGGTCGCGCGGCGAGGCCGGGAGCGTGCGCAGGGCCACGGCCGCCTCCTCGGACCTGCCCGAGACCAGCAGCCGCAGTGCGTGCGCCCACTCGCGGCAGGTGCCGAAGTCGGCGCTCCAGTCCACCGTGTCCCTGTCGAGAGAGAGCAGCGCGAGAGGCAGCAGACCACGTGCCATCCCTCGCATGCCGGTGCTGTTCAGGCGGGACGCCGCGGAGCGGTAGGCGGCCTCGGCTTCGGCCGTACGGCCTTCGACCGCGAGCCGCAGCGCCGCGTACCACTGGGTGAAGACGCCGACCAGGGGGATGTCGTGCCACTCGGCGAAGGCGTCGGCCGCGGCGGCGTGCCGGTCGGCGGCCTCGAAGTCGGCCAGGGCGGAGTGCGCCTGCAGCAGGATCAGGTGTCCGGTGACCTCGAATCCGGGCAGGTCATTCTGAACGGCCAGAGCCAGCAGCTCGGTCCCGATGCCGATCCGCTCGGGGGCCAGCCCTGTGCGGTGGAAGGACTGCATGTAACGGCCGTTGAGCGCGAAGGCCAGCAGTACCGGATCCCCTGCGCGGCGGGCGAGCGCCTCGGCCTCCGCCGCCGCGTCGTGCGCTCGCGCGCTGCCGGCGCCCCGGGATTCGAGGGCGATGGTGCTCTGCAGCCGGCTTCGCTCGGCCGGCCGTTCGGGCGGAAGGGCGGCCAGGGCGCGCTCTGCGGCGGCGACGACCCGGCGGGACAGGGGCTCGTCGTCGTTGGTCGTCCAGACGGCGGGGACGTCGAAGGCCCCGAGCACCTGCGAGGACAGGTCCGGGTCGTCGAGCTCGCCGATCGCGGCGAGGGCCTGGGCACGGAAGGTCCTGGCGGTGTCCAGGTCGCCGATGAGCGCCAGCGCCCGCACCAGCCCCATCACGATCTCCAGCCGCGCCCGTACGTCCTGATCCTCCCGAAGGTCGTGAGCGCCCAACGCGTCCCGCCACAGCCGCGCCGCCAGGTGCGGAGCGAAGCGCCGCTCCGCACGCTCGGCCGCGGCCCTCGCGTAGTGGGCGGCGCGCGGCGCGGTGGCGCGGCTCTGCGCGCGCACGTAGTGGTGAGCGATGGTCTCGATGTCGTACGGCCTGAGCCGCTCGACGATCTCCGCTGTCCGGGCGTGGAAGCGGGCCCGACGACTGCGGGTCATGTCGTCGTACAGCGTGTCGCGGACCAGGGCATGGGCGAAGGCCACCCGTTCGGCCCCTGGTTCGACCACGAATCCGGCCCGCGTCGCGTCCTCGACCGCGTGCAGAACCGTCTCCTCGTCGCCCGTCAACTCGGTCAGCACCACGAGATCCGCCTCCTGGCCGAGCACCGCGGCCTGACGCAGAACGTCGCGGCTCCGCTCGGGAAGCCCGGACAGCCGGTGGCGTACGACGTCGCGGATCCCGTGGGGCACGTCCGACAGGCCCGCCACGCCCTCGGCGTCATAGAGGCTGGCCAGTTCGCGGACGTAGAAGGGATTTCCCGCGCTCCGGCCATAAATGATCTTGATGGAGGCGGGCTCGGGTTTCCGGTGGGAGACGGCGGCGACGAGGTCGGCCACCGCCTCCTCGGGCAGGCCGCCGAGATGGACCCGGGTGGGTTCGGCCCGGGCGAGCCTGGCAAGCGCCGCGGTCAGCGCAGGAGTGAGCTCGGTGGAGCGGTAGGTTCCGACGATCAGGACGCGCCCCCGCGGCGGCTCGGCGGACAGAGAGACCAGCAGGTCCAACGTCTCCTCGCCGGCCCACTGCAGGTCGTCAAGAATCAGCAGCAGCGGTGCCCGCTCGGCCGCCCGCGCCACGGCGGCCGCGACGTGACGGCGCAGGGCGAACCTGTCGGCTGGGAAGTCGGCGACGGCACCGAGCGCGGCGAGGATCCGGCTCCACGGCCAGGCCGCCGGCACACCACCGCCTTCGGAGCCGGCTCCCCGGACGCTGGTCCAGCCCTGCGCCCGGAGCCGTCGCGCCAGCTCCTCCGCGAGGGCGGTCTTGCCCGCTCCCGCCTCGCCTGAGATCAGTCCCAGGGTGGTGGCAGGCCGCTGGAGGGCGGCCAGTTCTTCGGTCCGGCCGAAGAAGGGGCGTGGCGAGGAATGCCCCTCCCGCGCGGGCAGGGCCAGATGCGGAGCCTGGGCCAGGATGTCGGCCTCCAGCCTGCGCAGCTCGGGACCCGGATCCACGCCCAGCTCCTCGACCAGGCTCTCCCTGGCCCTGCGGAGCACGCCGAGGGCGTCGCCTTGGCGGCCGGAGCGGTACAGCGCCAGAGCCAGAAGCCGCCAGGCGTCCTCACGGTACGGGTGCCCGCCGACCTGGGTTTCCAGATCGGCCACCACGTCGGCGGCCAGGCCGAGCGCCAGCGCCGCCTCCGCTCGCCGCTCGATGGCGAGGAGCCTCAGCTCGCCGAGCCTGGTGATCTCGCCACGGGCCCAGTCCCGGTCGGCGAACTCGGCGTAGGCAGGCCCCCGCCAGAGCGCCAGCGCCCCGTCGAGGAGCGCCATGGCCCGCTCGGGAGGAAGCTCACGGGAGTAGGCGACCGCCTTCTCGAACCGCCAGGCGTCCACGTTCTGCTGTTCGGCCCGCAGCGCGTACCCAGGCGCGGCCGTGACGAGGAGCTCGGCCGGCGCGCGAGGCAGGCGGTCGGGCTCCAGGGCCCGTCGAAGCGCGGACACGAAGGTCTGCACGGTCCCGAGCGCGCCCTCGGGCGGGTCGTCCCACAGGTCAGCGATCAGCCAGTCCACCGGGACCACCCTGCCCCTGGCGATCAGCAGCCTGGCCAGGAGCTCCCGGTGCCGGGGCCCCTTGAGCTCGACGGGCCTCCGCTGCCCGTCGAGGGCCTGCAACGGCCCGAGCACCCCGAATTCGATCACTTCTCCCATCCTAGCTGCGCTTCGTCCTGCTCAGTGGCCGCTGACCAGGCGCTCAGTCGCCTCGCCCAGGCTGTTCCTGTCAACCGAAGGGGAGAACCTCATGATCACCGGATTCGACCGTCAGCGGATCACCGTGGCGGACGGCGTGGCGCTCAACGTCGCCGTGGGCGGCTCGGGCAGCCCGATCGTGCTGCTGCACGGCTTCCCGCAGACCCACCTGATGTGGCGGCACGTCGCGGCCGACCTGGCCGCCGACCACACTGTCATCTGCCCCGACCTGCGCGGGTACGGCGACAGCGACAAGCCTGCCGAGCCCGACGGAAGCGCCTACTCCAAGCGGACGATGGCCGCCGACATCGTCGCGCTCGCCGGCGCCCTCGGGCACGACCGCTTCGCCCTGGCCGGACACGACAGGGGCGCCCTGGTCGCCGTCCGCGCCGGGCTCGACCACCCCGGCACCGTCACCCACCTGGCCTGCCTCGACGTCCTGCCCACGCTGGACATGTGGAACGTCATGCGAGGAACCTCGGCCGCCGTCGGCTTCCACCTCTTCCTGATGGCGCAACCCCCCGGCCTGCCCGAACAGATGATCAGCGCGAGCGCCGACGCCTTCTTCGGCCACTTCCTGGACGCGTGGACCCTCGACCCCGGCGCCATCCCGGCCGACATCCGCGCCGCCTACCTGGAAGCGTCCCGCGAGGCGGTCCCCTCGATCGTCGCCGACTACCGGGCCTCGGCCGGCATCGACGTCGAACACGATCGGGCCGACCGTGAGGCGGGCAACACCCTGCGGATGCCCGTCACCGTCCTGCAACAGGACTGGGGCGCGATGCTCGGGTTCGACGCCGCGGACCTCTGGCGTGCCTGGGCTCCCCGGCTGGAGCACCACACCGTGACCGCTGGGCACTTCATGGCCGAGGAGGACCCCGCCGAGGTCATCAAGGCCCTGCGGAGCCTCCTGACCCGCTGACCGCCGCCCGGCGCCTGCGCGTTCCAACCCGCCTGCGCCGATCGAGCATGACCGCCGACCGGTCGAGCGCGGCGATCGCCGTCGTCGTGAAGGGCCGTGCCAGGGCCAGGCTGTGACGAACAACGGGATAGCGTGGGAGGCAACCCCTCTGACCCGCACATGCCAAGCGTTCGCGCCGCGGACCCAGCCGGAAGGCCCCTGGCAGGGCGAAGCGGCGAGCTCATCACTCGTTTCCACGGCAGATGCCGCAAGAAGCCGAGCACCCACTCGCGAGGGGGCCCACCATGGCACACAAGAGGACGGTGCACGTCCGCAGGGTTTACGAGGCTCCGGAGCAGGCTGACGGCGCCAGAGTGTTGGTCGACCGGATCTGGCCCCGCGGAATGACCAAGGAGAAAGCCCACCTCGACGAGTGGTGCAAGCAGGTCGCACCGTCCACGGAACTGCGCAAGTGGTATGGCCACGACCCCGAGCGTTTCGCGGAATTCAGCCTCCGCTACCGGGCCGAGCTCGAGGATCCCCAGCGCGCGGCCGCGCTGGAGCACCTGCGCGACCTCGCCAAGGGCCGAACTCTGACACTGCTCACCGCGACCAGGCATCCCGACATCAGCGAAGCCGAGGTGCTCGCCGAACTGCTCCGGGGCTGACCGTCCCAGAGCAGCGGTACGGTCCACGCGGCCGCCGGCGTGGCCGTTCGACGCCGAGATTCCCATCAGGGGTAGGTCGCGGATCGCGGTACGGAGATCCTCGGCCGGGCGCCGGGCACGGAGAGGAAGAAGTCTCCGCTGCCTTCAGGGCGTGAAAGGCTCCACCCGGCCGCCGCTGTTGCGGGCATCGACGGCATGCCCCGCGCACAGGAGCGTCTCGCCTGCGATGTCGATCAGGCGGTGGGTGGCGAGCTCGGCGCACGGGGCGATCTCGCGCCGGTAACCCCACGTTCGGCCGCAGCCGGGGGTGGCGCAGTGGGTTGTGCCGCCGGCCGCGATCAGGGTGCTGCCGTGTTCGGGGCATACTCCCCAGCCCATGCTGCAGAAGGTGAACAGCCGGTAGGCGGGCCGGAGATCGCAGGCGGTCTCCAACAGCTCGTAGGCGGCCTGGCGGACGAGGCCGGCGGCGTCCGGCAGCCGGAATCCGGCCCGGCCCTGGGGGTCGGCCTGCGACAGTACGCCCGCCAGGTTGTCGATGGCGGCCGCAAGCTCCTCGGCGTGGGTGGCGAGCTCGCGCACCTCGGCGGCCGTGGGAGTGGCCGGTGTTGACGTCATGGTCTCTTCTGCTCAGGTGGTGGCGGCCTGCTGCGTGAACCAGCCGGCCCTCTGCCGAAACTACCCCCTTCAGCACCGTGAAACGCGTCCTGACCTGACAGCCGAGGCCCTATCGGGGCTGCCCGTCGGGGGACATCGGAGCCCCGTGCGCACGATGGCGGTCCTGCGCCGGCCGCGGCACTCGACGTCCGCCGTGTCACACGTCGAACAGCGCGCTCTCCACGTGGTCGAGCGCCAGCCGTACCGCTCCCAATGCCACCGATTCGCTGCCCAGCGTCGACGCCTCCACCCGCACGGGGAAGAGGCAGAGCTCAGCGAGCTCCTCACGCAGGGGTCCCACCAGCAGGTCACCAGCACCTGACATGCCGCCACCGAGCACGACCAGCTCGGGGTCCATGGTGAGAATCGCCGCGCCCACACCTCTGGCCAGGTCGCGGGCGAAGTCCCGGACGATGGCGCCCGCCTTGTGGTCGCCCCTGCGCACCGCCACGAAGACCCGCTCGGCGGCCTCCGCGGTCGAGCCCTCGTCCTGGCCGTAGGCGTAGAACCGGTCCAACGCGGTGTACCACCCGAAGGCGCTCATCACGCCGATCTCTCCGGCGGCGCCGTTGCGGCCGAGGTGCAGCTTGGGGATCAGGCCGGGCGGCTACGCCTCGACGGCCGGCCACCTCCTCGCATGCGCTGCAACGACCCGGGCGCGCCTTGCCTCGGCGTGGCCTGCCGATTCCAGGTCTCAGCGCTGCCTGAAGGCTCTGCGGTAGTCGCGGGGCGGCACGCCGCGGCGCAGCGCGAACCGCTCTCTGAACACGGCGGCGCTGCCGTAGCCGACGTGACGAGCGATGTGCTCGACGGGCAGGTCGGTCGTCTCCAGAAGCTCTTCGGCGAGGTTCAGGCGCTGGGCCAGCAGCCAGGCGTGCGGGGTGGTCCCGGTGGCGGCCTTGAACCGGCGGGCGAAGGAGCGGCGGCTCATCAGGGCGCGGGCGGCGAGATCGTCGACGGAGATGCGGCGGTCCAGGCCGGCCCTGGCCCAGGCGATCACCTCGGCGAGCCGCTCGTCTTCGCCGTCGTCCGGGACGGGCGCGGGCAGGTACTGCAGTTGACCGCCGCTGCGGTAAGGCGTGGTCACCAGGTCGCGGGCGATCTCGTTGGCTCGCGCGGCGCCGTGCTCGCGACGGATCAGGTAGAGGCAGAGATCGATACCCGCCACGGCGCCCGCGCCGGTGACGATCTGGTCCTGGTCGACGTAGAGAGACTCCGGACGGACTCGCACGGCCGGGTGGCGGTCGGCGAGATCGGCGGCGAAGCGCCAGTGGGTCGTCGCCTCCAGCCCGTCGAGGAGACCGGCGGCGGCCGGCAGGAACGTGCCGACACAGTGGGCGGCGATGATCGCTCCCCTGCTGTACGCGGCGCGGAAGGCGGCCAGGACGGCCGGCGGCTGATCGTCGCGGAACTCCATCCCTGGCAGGGCCAGGACCAGATCGGCGCCGGCGAGCCGGTCCAGGCCGTGCTCGACCGGCAGCGGCAGGCCGAGGTCGGTGCGCAGCGTGCCGGGCCGCTCGGCGCAGATCACGAAGTCGAAGCCGGGGCGGCGGAAGATCTCGTTCACGATGCCCAGCCCCAGCGCGGTGGCGCCCTGCGGGGCGTAGGCGGCGACTGATCCGAACTTTGGCACGAAACCCACGATAAGGGCTACTCCGGCCACTGTCGCCAGGCGACCCAGCCTCGCCAGACTGGCTCCCATGACCGACGCACCCAGCGGCCGTTCGGCCGCCTTCCATGTCCTGGCCACCGGATACACGACCTCCACGGGACCCGGCGTGGCCGCCACCGTGTCCTACGTCACCGAGGGCGACCTCAGAATCGTGGTGGACCCCGGCATGGTCGCGAGCCAGTCGTTGATCACCGACGCGCTGGCCGATCTCGGCCTGAAGACGGACGACATCACCGACGTCGTGCTCAGCCACCACCACCCCGACAACATCCTCAACGTGGGCCTGTTCGGCCAGGCGCGCATCCACGACCACAAGGCGATCTACCGTGGTCATGAGTGGACGAGCAGGGAGGCTGAGGGCTACGCGTTCTCCCCGTCGATCAGGCTGATCGCCACCCCCGGCCACAGCGCCGAGGACATCACCCTGCTGGCCGGCACCGCCCAGGGCGTCGTGGCCTTCGCGGGCGACCTGTGGTGGCGGGCCGACGGCCCCGCCGACGACCCGGTCACCATCGATCGCCGTCTCCTCCGGACCAGCAGGGAGCGCGTACTGGCCGTCGCCGACCTCATCGTCCCCGGGCACGGCGCACCCTTCACCCCGACAGCGGCCACTCCGCGCTGACGCTCGGGAACGTCGAGGTCAGCGGCAGCACCGGGACCTTCACCGGCTCCCGCCCCTGTGCGGCCATCGCCGACCGCCGGCCTCCCTCAGCCTGGAAGGACTTCCTCCCGGTGGAGCCGGCAAGACCACCACGGTGAAGGTCCTGTCCACGCTCATCTCCGCCGGCGGCGGCGTCGACCTGCACGTGCGCGTGCGTCAGTCGCGCCGGGCCAGCTCGTCGAGCGCCGTCAGCGCGGGCAGCTCGCTCTGTGCCTGCGTCTGGACCGTGCCGCAGACCTGGTCCTCCGGTTCACCAGCCCACCGGTGCAGGGCCGCGAGCGGCAGATCGCCCGCGGCCTTGGCTTCGCGCAGGCGCCCGACCCAGGCGATGGCCGCGTTCCGGCCCTCCGCTCCGGCGGACTCAGCGGGGACGAATCCGGCCGACTCCTCGCGGGCGGCGGCCCACAGGTAGCCCAGCGTCATGCCAGACAGGGTGACCGGGACGAACGAGATCGCGCCGGACGCCGTCCACGACCATTCGTCAGGAACGCTGATGGTGTGGAAGGCGGGGTTGTCACGCGGCGAATCCATGATCAGTCCTCGTCTCTCAGGACGGTGGTGAACACCTTGTACTGGTTGTTCTCGACCAGCACCTTGTCCACCCTGTACCGACTTCCCCTGGCCAGCAGGAGCTCGCTCGACGGCCCCTTCGACCGCTCGATGTCGGGGAAGAGCCCCCGCATGTGGACGGCGTGCGTGCCGGCGGGGACCCTGAGCCAGATCTTGACCATGGTGTAGCGCTGGACGAAGTGCTCATAGGGGGGAGGATGCTTGTTGGTGGACGTGGACAGGAAGGCGAGATCCTCCTGGGTCGTGCCCTCGAGACGGTCCATCGGCCGGTCGAAGGCGTCCACAAGCACCTGCCTGGACACCACGATGTCCTCGGGGACCACTGATTGCAGCATCGCGGCGTCCATGTCGGCGATGTGCGCCGCCGCTTCCGGCGATGGCTCGGTCATCTGCCGGAGCGGCTGGTTGATCTCGGGGAAGGTATCGTTCCGCCGGTAGGCGCGCAGCGCCTCCCGCGAGGCCGTGGTGAACCGCTCCGACTGCGGGGTCATGTGGCGTTCCACCCAGGCGGCGTAATCACTGTCGGCATGGAAGCGGGCGGCCCCGTCACTCCATCCGGAGAGGCCGTTCCAGCCGGTGATCTCCTGGCTGAGGAAGTGGCGCTCGCTCATCCGCCAGAAGTTCCGGTTGAGACCGGCGACGAGTTCCTCACCTGGTGGCTTCCCCTCGACCCGCTGACGCACCAGAAGGGTGTTCGTCGCGGGGTCGTAGGAGGCTCCACCGGACCTGCCGTCGTGCTCGTGGAAGAGCTTGACCTCGATGGTGATGTCGAATCGCTTGAGCAGTGCCAGCCTCTCCGCGGGAGCGTCTCCATGGCGATGGATCACTTCCGCCATGTCGGCGATTCGCCCCGCCTGTACGGCCTCCGCGTCAGCGCGGGCCCGAAGGGCATCGGAGACGTCGGGGGACCGCCGCGCTCTCAAGGCGTCGGCCGCGGCCGCGTCGGCCGCCGCACGTGCGCCTGCCACGTCGCCTTCGGCCAGCGCGTTCCTGGCGTCGTGGAGCGGCCGGATGCCGTCCGCCCCGGTCGGCGGCGCGTCACGCACCTGCGGCCCGTCGGCGGTCTCGTCCGCAGGAAGCGTGCTCGGATCCGGCCGGTCCCGGCCGTCCCCTCCTTCGCGGCCGGGCGTGTCGTTGTGCACCGGCCCGTGGGCCTCGGGTGGGTCGGACGGCTGGTTGATCAGGTCGTCGATCGACGGCCGCGATGGGCCACCCGCTTCCGCCCGGTCCTGGGGTGTCTGGCCCTGCCCGTTGCGCACGGCGGGCTCGTCCGGCCCCGCCGCCCTGCCGCCGCCGTCGCCTCGATGCGCGGGAGCGCCTTCCCGAACGGCCGGCCGAGGAGGGTGCGCGGGGGAGTCCGGCACGGCTCCCGAGGGGCGTGCTCCGGCGACAGGTTCGGCGCCGCGCACGGGCGCGACCGCGGGCACGTCATGACGCGCGGCGGTGGCCTGCAGGCCGGTCCCGGCATGGGCGTCGCGGAAGGGCGGCTCAGGTGTGCCGGACCGCACGTCCGGTGGGGTGCCGACGTTCGGCGCGGCTTCCGCGAGGTGGCTGGCGCGTTCGCCGTCCTGGCGCGCGGACCTCTCAGCGGCCGGTCCCCGGTCGCCAGGCGCGTCGAAGGCCGGAAGGGGCGTCGCCGGTCCAGGGTCCGGCGGCACCCGCCTGGGATCGGGCACCGGTCCGAAGCCCGGCGGGTCTTTCGGTGGCGCGGAGCCGGCGGATGGCGGATCTTGCGGCAGGTGGTCCGGAGGCGGTACGGCGCCGCCTTCGCCACGGCGCCCCAGGAGCAGCGGCGACGCCAGGTGCTGGCCGTCCGCGCCCAGCGCCCCCGCGGTGCCGCTCTTGAGGATGAGGTCCCAGTCGAGTGGCCGGCCGTCTATCTTCAGGCTGATCGCGGTGGTGGCCGACCCCGCGACGCCGTACTGCAACGCCTGGCCGGGAAGGGTGTGCATCAACCCCGCCAGCAGCCGCTCGCCGAAGGCCGCCTCGGCCCGCGCCACCCCGGCGTGCAGCGCCGGTGGCGCCAGGCGGCCCAGCCCGCAGCCGAGCAGTCCTGTCAGCAGCCCGTTGATGGCTCCGTCCCGCACGGCCATCAGCAGCTGGTCGGTGTCGAACGTGTCGCGCCGCCCACCCTCGATCTGGGTCGCCTGCACCAGGAGTTCCACCGCACCGCCGAAGCCGGCGAAGACACCCATCAGCATCAGGGTGGTGTTGCGGATCTGTAGCGCGCTCATCCTGGAGACCTGCAGGACAGGGCGGAGCAGCCACGGCGCCTGCCACAGCACCAGCGGCAGCACGATGAGCAGGAAGACCACGATGAACGTGATCATGCGCTGCGCGTGCTGGATCGTGACGCCGACGCCGTTCAGCGAGATCGCCGCGCGGATGAGCCGCTGCACCAGTTCGGCCCGCCGTCCGCCCACGGTCTGCTCGACGTGGCGGACGAACGCCTGCTGGGCTGCTCCGTTCCAGGAGTCGCCGATCATACTGGCGACGGCGGGGTCGGCCGCCTCGGTGCCGGCGACCACCCGGTGCGCCGCCACCACGCAGGCGTCGGCCATCCGGAAGCATCCCTCAGGGTCCCCCTCCGGCCAGGCCATGCCGGTGACCCAGTCGATGTGCGGCCGGAGGAACTCGGGGACCACGCATCCGTCGAAACCCATACGCGATCGTCAGCCGTGGAGCCGGGCAGGGATCACCCGGTGCCCCCGTTGACGTGCTCGACGCCTTCGTAGAGCGTGGCGTTCGCCTGCAGGCCCGTGTCCATGTCGTCGAGTTCGGCGAGGTAGGCGTCGAACGCGGCGTAGACCTCCCGCTCGATGGTGGGGAGATTCCGGTGCAACTCGACGCCGTACTGGTCGTCGCCGAGCGCGGCCCTGTCCCTGTCGAGGGCCGCGCGCAGGTCGCGCTTGGCCGCGGCCACGCTGTCGTGGTGGTCGCGGGCCATGGCACCTCCTCCGCGGAGCCGGTTCGACGAGGCGGAATAGCCCTGGTCGCTCACGCTGTCCCCAGTCCGGAGGCGCCGGACCCGAGCCTGCGCGACAACGGCGTGCACGTGTCGGCGAGGTCGTCGAACGATGTGCTGAATGTGTCCGCCACAGGGCGCACCTCCCCTTTCGTCAGCGCTGTGACGATCATGATAAGTCCGCCGATGCCCGCTACCGGGTGAATGTGGTGATTGTTATTGGATGCCCGCTCGTCACGCGCCTGCCGACCCGTTGGGTTCGTCGAGCGAGACGGTGCAAGCCGATTCCCGGCGCCCGGAGGAGCCGGTTCTGGCGCTCAAGGAGAGAAAGCGCATGGGCGAGTGGCCGGGTCCGCCGCGCAAGTGGGGCTCGTTGCGCGCGGCGGACCCGGGTTGTTCAGGAGGCAGGACCCACCTTGATGGTGGTTCGCAGGCCCTTGTTCGCTTCCTTCACCACGTCGATCCTGGTGTTGGTGTCGGGCGGGATGACGCCCTGCTGGGGGTTGGTGCTGTACCAGTAGACGCCGGTGCGGTCGTTGAAGGAGGAGACCCCCGGCAGCGCCGGGAAGATCGTCTTCGTGCTGTCCTTGTGCAGCGCCACCCGGTCGGTCGGGGTCAGGCCGAAGGCTGAATCGAACACCTGGATCCGGCTGTTGACCTTGGTGTAGTCCTTCCAGAGCAGCGGGACGGCACGGGCGTCGATCGGCAGGATCATGCCCTCGCCGACGTGGTTACGGGTGGCGTTGTCGGTGTAGGCGGTATCCCACAGCCAGATGAGCAGGCCGTCCTGATAGGGGTAGTGCTCGTAGATCTCCCGCCGCGCGGGGTCGTTGGAGAAGCCGGCGCTGTACGGGCCGGTCTTGAGGTAGGCGCCGTAACCGGCGTAGCGCCGGTTCTCGGCGATGTAGGCGCGCGGGTGGTCCTTCCTGCCGGTCTTCCCTGTACGGCTGAAGCCCACGGCGGTCCAGCCGTTGTCGCCGGCTTCGACGTCGTCCTGGACGACGCCGGTGATGGAGTCGATGAGGAAACCGTTCTCGACGGTGTTGGTGTCGGTGACGTAGCGGAACCGGAACCGGATCTTCTTGCCCGCGTAGGCGTCCAGGGGAAGGCTGAGGTCGGTCCAGCCGCTGCGGCCGGTGATCCCGGGGACGCCGTCGACGGAGGGAATCGGCTGCCCGCCGACGGTGCCGCCGATCGGAGTCCATGAGGTGCCGTCCTCGGAGACCTCGGCGTAGAGATAGTCGAAGTCCTGCTCGATCTGGTACCAGACCTTGGCGTCGAGCCTGGCCGTCGTCAGCCCGGTGAGGTCGAGTTCGCGGGTGAGCGTCTCGTTGAGGTAGTCGCCCTTGCCGCTCCACCACTGGAAGGACCCCTGGGCGGGGTCGACCAGCTCGGTGGTGACCGTGTGCGGCGGCAGGTCGACGATGACGGCCTGCGGATCGGCGGTGTTGTAGGAGCTCACTCCGAGGGTGTGGGTGGAGGCGGTGGCGGCCCTGGCCCTGTCGTGGCTGAGCCAGCCGAGCCGCAGCTTGCTCCACGCGTCCAGGTCCCCAGGGAACTCCCCGGTCTGCCCGTTCTTCGTGCCCAGGTAGGAGCCGCTCGACATGAGCGACCAGAACTCGACGCTGTTGCTGCCGCCGCCGTCGTACAGGTCGGGCAGGCCCAGATCGTGGCCGTACTCGTGGGCGATCAGGCCGACGCCGCTGTTCTCGCCTGCGGTCAGGAACTTGCCGACCCAGAGGCCGGTGTCGCCGATCTGGGTGCCGCCGCGCAGGTTGCCGGCGGGGCCCGTGCGCCCGCGCAGGTTCCAGTAGGCGTCGTGGCTGACCGCCCAGAGCGCGTCGGCGCCCTGCGCGCCCCCGCCCCATGTCTGGTCGACGCCGGAATGGATGACCTGGAATCGGTCGAGGTAGCCGTCGGGCTCGTCGAAGTTCCCGTCGCCGTCGTGGTCGTATCGGTCCCAGACGTCGAAGCTCTTGAGCTCCGCCGTGATGTCCTCGACGCTGCGGCCCTTGGCGCGTTCGGCGTCGTACCAGGCGTTGGCGGAGTCCTTGACGAAGTCGAACAGGGGAGTGTCGCAGTCCAGGCCGCTGTCGCAGCGCGGCGTGCCGTACCGGGACTCGTTGTAGGGGACCTTCACCCAGTCGGAGACGTAGCCGTCGATGTCGTAGCGGCCCGAGGACTGCAGCCGGTAGAAGTTGCGCAGCGAGTTGGCGCCTTCGGCGTCGTCGAAGTAGATGTCCTGGTAGTAGGCCCGGTTGAAGTCCCGCTGCCAGAGGGTGTGGTTGTCGTAGCTTCGCTGCGGCCTCGGGATCTGGTTGTGCAGCGGGCCGGGCACGCCGCCGTAGCGGATCTGGCCGTTGTGCAGGGTCTGGTTGTCTATCTTGTCGCCGAACTCGGCGAGGACGGTGAAGATCTTGTCCTTGCGTTCGAGGGCGAGTTCGACGTACCGGTCGCCGATCTTCACCTTGCCGGAAGCTCGCGCGCTCACCTTGGGGTTCGAGAGCACGTGTTCCATGGCCTTGTCGCGTAAGGAACGTTCCTGCACGGCGATCGGGTTGAGGACGTCCTCCTGGTGACGTCCCTCGCCCGGCGGGGTGGCGGTGACCTTCGCGGAGGGGGTGGGCGTCGGTCCCGGATCGGCGGAGGCGAGTCCGGGCAGCGCCGAGGCGCCCAGGACCGTTCCGGCCAGCCCGATGGCGAGCATGGCGGTGAGTTTACGCACGCGGGGGGTTCCTTCCGACATGGGCCGATCTTCGGCCGCACGGGTGGTCGCGCGTAATATGTCACATGTTAATGATCTGGCATAGGGGTGAATGTGAGATGGCCGAGACCCATTGCGCCCGGAGGCTACGAGTCGGTAACGCCACTTGATAGTGCTATTTCACATTATTATGTTACGGGTCACTCAGATCGTTCAAGCGATCCACTTGGGGTGACATATGGCTGGTACCAAGGACGGCGGACACTTACTCGCGCTCGCCACCGCGCTCGTGCTCGGGCTCGCCGCCTGCTCCGGCGGCGGAACTTCGGGTAAGAACGACCCCGCGGGAACCGCGACATCCGGCCAGGGGCCGGTCAAGGGCGGAACCCTCAACATCCTGTCCAACCAGGACTTCGTGCATCTCGATCCCGCTCGCAACTGGACCATGCGGGACATGGGCTTCGGCACCCGGCTCCTCTATCGCACGCTGACCACCTACAAGGCGGGCAGCTCGGAGATCGTGCCCGACCTGGCCACCGACCTCGGCACGCCCTCCGAGGGGGGCAAGGTCTGGACGTTCACGCTGAAGGACGGCGTGAAATACGAGGACGGAACGCCCATCAAGGCCCAGGACGTCAAATACAATGTTGAACGTTCATTTTCTCCGGAGCTTCCCGGCGGCCCGAACTACGCGATCCTCTACCTCGCGGGAGGAGAGAAGTACAAGGGCCCGCTCAAGGGCGAGCACCTGTCCTCGATCGAGACCCCGGACGACAAGACGATCGTCTTCAAGCTCAAACGCCCGGTCGCGGAATTCGGCCAGACGGTGACGCTGCCGACGTTCGCGCCGGTGCCGCAGGCGCAGGACAAGGGCGTCGACTACGACAGCCGCCCCTTCTCCTCGGGTCCTTACAAGATCGAGAAGTATCAGCGCAAGAGCGAACTGATCCTGGTCCGCAACGAGCACTGGGACCCCGCCACCGACGAGGTGCGCAAGGCCTATCCCGACAGGATCGTCGTCAAGCAGACGGTGGGCGGCGGGACCATCGACACCCGGCTCATCGCCGACCAGGGTGCTGACCGCTCGGCGGTGGGCTACGTCGACGTCGCACTCGCGAGCCTGCCCAAGGTCCTGTCCAACCCGCAGGTTCAGAAGCGGATGGTCAGCTCGATGGACGGCTGCACGGGCATGCTGTACCTGAACACCTCGCGTGCGCCCTTCGACAACCCGAAGGTCCGCATGGCCGTGCAGTACGCCGTCGACAAGGAGGCGCTGCAGACGGCGTCGGGCGGCCCCCAGATCACCGAGATCGCGGGCGCGATCCTGCCGCCGGGCCTCACCGGCGGCGTGAAGCGCGACATCCTGCGCATCCCGCCGACCGGAGACGTCGAGAAGGCGAAGTCCCTGCTCGCCGAGGCCGGAGTCACCGGCGGCCTGAAGATCAGGCTGGTGACGTCCAACGGTGCCAAGCCCGGAGCGGAGGCACTCCAGACCGCGCTCAAGCGGGTCGGCATCGACATGCAGATCGACCTGGTCGAGGCCTCGGCCGTCGGCGGCATCACCAGTGACCCCACCAAGGCGCCGGACATCCAGATCGGTGGCTGGTGCCCCGACTACCCCTCAGGCTCGACCTTCCTGCCGATCATCTTCGACGGCCGCACGATCACCGAGAACTCCAGCGGCGGCAACAACTCCTTCTTCAAGGACAAGGAGGTCATGGCCAAGATCGATGAGATCAACGCGATGGCCGACGCCGAGGCCGCGAACAAGGCATGGCTCGACCTCGAGGACCTGATCATGTCGAAGTCGCCCGCCGTGCCGTACCAGTGGGCCAAGCAGAACAACCTGTACGGCTCGAACGTCGCGGGCGCCGTAGGCCACCCCATCTGGGAGGGCAACCCCGATCTCGGCGTGATCGGCCTGAAGAACCCGAGCCTTTCCCGGTAACGGGCCCTCCCACCAAGAGGACACGCATGAAGACTCCGCTCGACGCAGCGGAGACGGCCGGGGCGGCGGACTCCGCCACCCCGGCAGGGCGTTCCCCATGGGGGCTCGTCCTTGACCGTCTCCGCGCGAACCGTGCCGCGATGACCGGCCTCGGTATCGTGACCTTCTTCCTTGTCGTCGCCCTGGCGGCCCCGCTGATCACCGCGCTGAGCGGCTGGGATCCCGCCCAGCCGGACAAGACCGCCATCGACGCCAACCTCGCCGGGATCCCCCGGGGGGCTCTGGGCGGGATCGGTGCCGAGCACTGGTTCGGCGTCGAGCCGGTCAGCGGCAGGGACATCTTCAGCCGGATCGTCCAGGGCGCCCGGGTCTCCCTGCTCATCGCCTTCACCAGCGCGGCGGTCGTGGTGGTGCTCGGCACGTTCTTCGGCATCGCGGCCGGCTACTTCGGCGGCTGGGTCGACACGGTGATCAGCCGGCTCATCGACCTGCTGATGTCCTTCCCCGGTCTCATCTTCATGATCGCCATCATGTCGGTGACTCCGGACGCCAACCGGATCGTCCTGCTCATCGCCGTGATCGGATTCTTCAGCTGGCCCGGAATCGCGCGCATCGTCAGGGGCGAGACGCTCTCGGTCAAACGACGTGAGTTCGTGGACGCGGCGAGGACGAGCGGCGCCCGCGATCACCGGATCCTGCTGAAGGAGATCCTGCCCAACGTCTCAGGACCGATCATCGCCTACGTGACGCTGCTCGTCCCCGGGCTGATCAGCGCCGAGGCGGCACTGTCCTTCCTCGGCATCGGCATCCGGCCGCCGACGCCCTCGTGGGGGGAGATGCTCTCCAACGCGGTGACGTACTACCAGGTCGACCCGATGTACTTCGTCATCCCCAGCCTGTGCCTGTTCCTCGTCGTCCTGGGATTCAGCCTGCTGGGTGACGGGCTCAGGGACGCCATCGACCCCAAAGGCGCCCGCAAATGATCATTTACCTCGCGCGCCGGCTGGCCGCGGTCGCCGGCGTCCTGCTGGTGATCTGCGCGGTGACCTTCGCCATCTTCTACCTGCTGCCCACCGACCCGGCCGTCACCGCCTGTGGCAAGAGCTGCTCTCCCGAGCGGATCGCCGAGATCCGCAACCAGATGGGCCTGGACCGGCCGCTTCCCACCCAGTTCTACGACTATGTGACGGGCATCTTCGCCGGGCGGACCCTGGGCACCGGCCAGTACGCGATCGCATGCGGCTTTCCCTGCCTCGGCTACTCCTGGCAGAGCGGGCAGCCGGTCTGGGACCTCCTCCTGGAGAGCCTGCCCGTGACCTTCTCCCTGGCCGTCGGCGCCGCCACACTCTGGTTGATCGGCGGGCTGGGCGTCGGCGTCGTATCGGCCCTGCGCAAGGACACCCTGCTGGACCGGACGCTGGTCGTGTCGACCGTCGCCGCGGCGGCCCTGCCCATCTACTTCGTCGGGCCGATGCTCCTCTACGTGGTGGTCCAGGTGCTCCAGCTGATGCCGTACCCGGGCTACACCCCGTTCGGTGAGGGCCCCCTGACCTGGGCCCAGAACCTGGTGCTCGCCTGGATCGCGCTGGCGGTCCTGTCGGCCGCCATGTACGCCAGGCAGAGCCGCTCCTCCATGATCGAGACGATGGGCGAGCCGTACATCCGCACCGCCCGCTCCAAGGGCCTGCGCGAGCGGACCGTCGTGGTCAAGCACGGGCTCAGGGCCGCGCTCACCCCGATCGTGACCATCTTCGGAATGGACCTCGGCGGACTGATGGGCGGCGCGATCATCACCGAGTCCATCTTCGGCCTGCCCGGTATCGGCAAGCTCACCGTGAACAGCATCACCGCCCAGGACCACCCGGTGGTGCTCGGCACGACGCTGCTCGCCGCGTTCTTCATCGTCATCGCCAACCTGGTCGTGGACCTGCTCTACGGCATCGTGGACCCCAGGGTGAGACATGCTGCTTGAAGTCAAGGGGCTCGGGGTGGCCTTCAGGGGCCTGCGGGCGGTCGACAACGTCGGTTTCCGCCTGGACAAGGGCCGCACGCTCGGCATCGTCGGCGAGTCCGGTTCCGGCAAGTCGGTCACCAGCCTCGCCATCATGGGTCTGCATCGTGAGGCCGAGGTCTCGGGTGAGATCCTGTTCGACGGGCAGCAGCTCGTGGGAGCCCCGCCGGAGAGCCTCCGCAGGCTGCGGGGCCGCCGGATGGCGATGATCTTCCAGGATCCGCTGTCGTCGCTCCACCCTCACTACACCGTGGGCGAGCAGATCGCCGAGGCCCACCGGCTCCACTTCGGGTCCTCGCGCCGGGCCGCGAGGGAACGCGCGATGGAGATGCTCGCCGAGGTCGGCATCGCGTCACCGAAGGATCGGGTGGGCGATTACCCCCATCAGTTCTCCGGAGGCATGCGCCAGCGAGTGATGATCGCGATGGCCCTGGCCTGCGAGCCGGACCTTCTGATCGCGGACGAGCCGACGACCGCACTCGACGTGACCGTGCAGGCCCAGATCCTCGAACTGATCAAGAAGATCCAGGACGACCGCGGGCTCGCGGTCGTCCTGATCACCCACGATCTCGGCGTGGTGGCGCGGGTCGCAGACGAGGTGCTGGTCATGTACGGCGGGCGTGTCGCCGAGCAGGCCTCCGCCGACGAGATCTTCGACAGGTCCAGGCACCCCTACACCCGCGGCCTCCTCGACTCGCTGCCCCGCCTGGACGAGGACGACGACACACCCATGCGCACGATCCCCGGCTCCCCGCCGTCCTTGCTGGCGCCGCCGTCCGGCTGCGCCTTCCATCCCCGATGCCCGCAGCGTATGGAGGTCTGCGAGCGGGACCTGCCGCTCCTCACCCGGACCTCTCCCGGCCACCTCGCCGCCTGTCACCTTGGGAGCGCCTGATGGACGACCTGCTGCGGGTATCCGACCTGCGCAAGAGCTTTCCCCTCACCGTTCCCTTCGCCCGCCGGCGCGACCTCGCGGTACGGGCGGTCGACGGAGTGTCCTTCGAGGTACGGCAGGGCGAGACGCTCGGCCTGGTCGGGGAGTCAGGCTGCGGCAAGTCCACGACTGGCCGCATGATCGTGCGGCTGCTGGAACCCACCGCAGGCTCGATCACCTTCGAGGGCAGGGACATCACCCACGTCAGCCAGGGGGAGATGCGCCCGCTCCGCCGCGACCTTCAGATGATTTTTCAGGATCCGTACTCATCGCTGAACCCCAGGCAGACCGTCGGCCAGATCATCGCGAACCCGCTGATCGTCCAGGGATTCTCAGAGGTGCGCGCGAAGGTGAAGGAACTGCTGGACCTGGTCGGCCTGATCCCCGAGCACATCGACCGCTACCCGCACGAGTTCTCCGGCGGCCAGGCCCAGCGCATCGGCATCGCGCGCGCCCTGGCCACCCGGCCCAAACTCGTCATCGCCGACGAGCCGGTGTCGGCGCTGGACGTCTCCGTACAGGCGCAGATCGTCAACCTGATGGAAGGTCTGCAGCGCGAACTCGGGCTGACCTACGTCTTCATCGCCCACGATCTGTCCGTCGTGCGCCGGGTGAGCGACCGGGTCGCGGTGATGTACCTGGGCCGGATCGTGGAGATCGGGGACAAGCACGAGGTCTATCGGCGTCCCGCTCACCCCTACACGAAGGCCCTGCTCTCGGCCGTGCCCGTGCCCGATCCGAAGATCGAGCGCAACAGGGAGCGCATCGTGCTGCGCGGAGATCTGCCCTCACCGGCGAACCCGCCCGCCGGCTGTACCTTTCATCCCCGCTGCCCGATGGCCGCCCCGCTCTGCGCGCAGGAGGAACCGGTGCTGCGGATCCACGAGAAACGGCAGGTGGCCTGTCACTTTCCCGGATGATGGAGCGCAGGTCCGCCACGCGATGACGGTTGACTGACGTCATCCGATCCGGACGATGCTCTTGCCGCGGGTCGCTCCACCGGCGAGATCGGCGATGGCGGTCTCGACGTCGGCCAGCTCGTGTTCGGCGGTGATGTCGATGCCGACCCTGCCGTCCCCGACCAGCTCCAGCGCGCGGCGTGCGCTGCCGGCGAGCCGCTCGGGATGGGTCCGGCTGAGCAGGTTGCTGTTGTAGGTCAGCATCGAGGTGCCCTGCATCAGCAGATCGTTGGCCGAGACCGAGACGGGCTCGAAGGTGGCGATGTTGCCGTAGACCACGAGCCGGCCGTGCGGCGCCAGGCGTTCCAGGCAGGCCAGCCGCGTCTGGCCGCCGATGGGGTCGAGGATCACATCGAAGTGCTCCCCGTCCAGAGCCTGGGGGAAGTCCTCACGGCTGAGCACCTGGTCATAACCGAGCCGTCGCGCGTAGTCGACCTGCTCCGCATCGCCCACGACGCCGACGACCCGCCCCGCGCCTGCGGCCCTGGCGAACTGCCCCGCGAGCGTGCCGACCCCGCCGGCCGCCGCGTGGATCAGCACGCTCTGGCCCGGTCCGACACCCGCGACTGTGTTGATCAGGTCGTAGGCGGTGGGAGTGACCCAGCCGAACGCGGCGGCGGTCCGCGGGTCCAGGGCGGGCGCCGCGATCGCCAGCACCGAGGAAACGGCAACGACTTCCGCGAAGGCGCCCGAACTGGTCAGTGCGATGACCTGCTCGCCGACGCGTGCCGGATCGACCCCCTCGCCGACCGCGATGATCCGCCCGGCCGCCTCGAAGCCGGGTACGAAGGGACGAGGGGTCGGGAAGTGACCTTCACGCACGAGCACATCCCCCCACTGGACACCCGCGTAGGCGACGCGGATCGCCACCTCCCCGTGCCCGGGGACGGGCTCGGCGATCTCGGTCACGCGGAACTGGTCGTCGGTGGCGAGCACTGCAGCCTTCATCATTCACAACCTTCTTGGTTGACTCAGTATCCTGATACTCGAACGGTAGTGAGTCTCAGGAAGCTGAGTCAAGTGAGGAAGCTGTGACAAACATGGCCGATGTGTCCGCCGAGGAATACCTGTGCACCAGGATCCGCCGCGCCGAACAGGCTCTGATGGCCCATCACGAAGCCGTCCTGCGTACCTATGGGCTCACCATGACCCAGTACACGGTGCTGCTCGCCCTTTCCCGCGATGACGGCATGTCCGGTGCCCAGTTGGCCCGCGCCTGCGGCGTCACCCAGCAGAGCATGGCCACGGTCCTCACCGGCATGCAGGCCAAGGGCCTCATCGACCGGCAGGCGTCGCCCGTGCACGCCAAGGTCATGATCGCCACCCTCGCCGACGCCGGCCGGCACCTCCTCGACGGGGCCTACCAAGAAGTCAACGTGCTCGAGAAGGCCCTCATCGACAAGTTCACCCCCGCTGAGCACAGGCAGTTCGGCGACCTTCTCGATCGAGCCATCGAAACCCTGATCGAACAGACTCCCCGACCTGCCAAGTCGCCATCCCCTCGCCCCCTGCCGACCTGAGTCGAGCCGGGGATAACCGCTGTCCGTTAACGCGCCGGATCCTGTGCGGCCTCGTCCGGCTGCTGCTGGTCCGATATCGAGGTGCCGCCCCACCGGGGCAGCCACTCGAGCATGTCCTCCTGGAGGAAACGCTGGGTCGGGTGTTGTGCCCAGGCGTCGATGATCGGCACGGCTATTTCCCGTTTCTCGTGGGCGGGGTGACGGTCACCAGGCGGTAGCCGAGGTCGAGGGTGCTGGCGCCGAGGAGGTCCCGGTGACGTTCGTGCCAGTGTCCGGTGGCCAGGTCGGTCTCGAGGCGGCGCATCGCGGGCTCGACCAGGCGCGGGTCGAGGGTCGCCAGCGCGGAGACGGCGGCGCGGACGCGGGGGTCGAGATAGTGGTGCGGGCGCCGCCAGTACGCGCCGAGGAATCCGTCGGCGCAGTCGGCGGCCACCCCGACCGGGTCGACGCGTACCCGCGCGCCGTCGCGACGGAACCAGGCGGCGACCAGGTCGAGGGAGGCGAGGTGGGCGTCGGCTTCGGCGATCTCCGGGAGGTACTCCTCGACCAGCCAGAACCGGGCGGTGACGGCGGGGTCCCAGGTGAGGACGACCTGCCGACCGGACACCCGGCGCAGCTCGGCCAGACCGGCCGCCGGGTCGGTCCAGTGGTGGACGGTCAGAACGGCCATCGCGGCGTCGAACGACCGGTCGGGGAAGGGGAGGGACTCGGCGTACCCACGGACGACCGGCGCCGATCCGCGCGGACGCTGGCGCGTCATCACCAGGGACGGCTCGACCGCGGTGACCCTCCGGTCGTGCGGCTCGTAGGAGCCGGTTCCGGCGCCCACGTTGACGACCGTCCTGGCCGGGCCCAGAGCCCGGTTGATCTGGCCGGCGATGCGGGGGTCGGGCCGCCGGTGACGGGCGTAGCCGGCGCCGATCCTCTCGTATGGGTTGGGGTTCACAGATGCCGCCTGAGGTCGGCCATGTCGAGCATGGGCAGGCCCCACCGCAGCGCGGCGATCTCCAGGTCGGCGGCCTTCGCCATCGTTCCGTCGGGGTTCATGACCTCGCAGCACACCCCGACCGGCGCCAGCCCCGCCGCCGCGCACATCGCCACGGTGGCCTCGGTGTGACCGGCGCGCTCGGCGAGCCCGTCCGGGCGCGCGGCCAGCGGGAAGACATGTCCGGGCCGCAGGAAGTCGGACGGCCGGGCCTCGGGGTGGGCCAGGCGGCGTACGGTCGCCGCGCGTTCGGCCGCCGACACGCCGGTGCCAGTCCCGGCGGCCAGGTCGACCGGGACGTGCGGCGCCGTGCCGTGCCGGTCTCCGGGGCCGGGGATGGGCCCGATCTCCAGGCGGTCGAGGATCTCGGGCGCGCACGGCACGGTCGGATGGCCGCACGCCTGGGTGAGCAGGAAGGTGAACGCCTCAGGACGCAGCCGTGCCCCCGCGAACACCACGTCGCCCTCGCCCTCCCGGTCGGGGTCCCAGACCATCACGGCGCCGCCCGACGCGAGTTGCGCCAGCGCCTTCTGTACGCCCCGTCCGCCCGAGACCCGTCCCGCCCAGGGCAGCGCGGCGACCACCTCGGTCACCGCTTGCCCTGGGTCGGACGGCCAGCGGCGCACCAGCCGGGTGAGCAGGTCGGGCTCCAGGTTCACCCGGTCGCCGGCCGACAGCCGCGACAGCGCGGTGGCCTTCAGCGTGGCGGGGATCAGCATCACCGAGAACCGGTCGCGGGACACCTCGGCGACGGTCAGGCTGACGCCGTCGACCGCGATCTGCCCCTTCGCGACGACCAGCGGCAGGAAGCGCTCCGGCGGCTTGATCCACAGCCGTCGGGTGGCGCCCTCGTCGTCGGCTCTCACGACCTTGCCCACGGCGTCCGCGGCGCCCTGCACCAGGTGGCCGCCCAGCGGGTCGCCCACCGCCAAGGGCGTCTCCACGTTGACGCTCGTGCCGGGCAGGAGCTGGTCGAAGGTCGATCTGCGGCGGGTCTCGGCCGTGAGCCTCGCTTCCAGGACGTCGTGCCCGGATGGGACGACCATCAGGCCGACGCCGTTCAGGCAGATCGCGTCATGCGCGCCCGCAGCGGCCTTGGGCGCTTTGACCGCGATGCGAGCCTGGTCGACGGCGACGACCGTGCCGACCTCGTGAATGTGCCCGGTGAACATGCGAGACCACCTCTCGACGAAGAAGAACCAGGGGCCGTGAGCAGACCCGAGAGGTGGCGGGGTGTCACCGCGTGGCCCGGAGTCGCACCGAGTCGTCCCGCCGGAATCAGCGGAACCGGCGGGCTGTCACCGCCGCACCTTGGAATCGCACCAATCCACCTATACCACCCGGCGGCCGTGAAGATCAACGTCCGCCCTTCCCACACGATGAGGGGCCACGACCACTTTCGACGCCGTGCTCCGCCACTTCGATCATGCCGTTGAGGCCGAGATCGAGGCCCGTTACGGCCTGCACGGCCTGCCGCAGATGCGCACCGCCTTCGACCCCGCCCTCATCGGGCCGGCCACCGAGGAGGAGGGGGCCGAGTCAGTGGCAGCGGCCCTGGGCGGGGACGATCGGGCGCGGTGGGCAGTCGCCGAGTTCATCGCCGTGCCGTTCGCCGTGGACGAGGACGTCAGGGCGCTTCTCGAGAACGTGGAGACGGCCGGCGCGCTCGGCATGACCGGGGTCCGCTACCGCACGGTGGCCGACCCCGCCGCCGTGCTGACCTAGCGCTTGAGGAAGGCGGCGAGCAGCGGGTTGACCTGTTCGGGGGCGTCCTCGTGGACGTTGTGCCCGGCGCCGGGGACGACGTGCACCGTGGCGGCGGGGATGCGTCTGCCGTACTCCTCCGCGTAGGAGGCGGGCAGCCACTGGTCGGCTTGGCCCCAGATCACGAGGGTGCGGGCGCGGAGCCGGGTGAGACCGGCGTCCGTGGCGGTGTAATCCTGGGTCCGGACGAGCTGGACGAACGCCTCTCGCCTGTCTGGGCGAGACATCCAGTGCCAGGTCACATCCACGACCTCGGGGGTGACGCGGTCCTGGTGGGCGAAGGCGGTGCGCAGGCTCTTCTCGAAATCGGCGCGGCCCATCAGCTTGACCGCGAGCTCGCCGACGACGGGGATGGAGAACAACGCCGTCTGCGATGCGAGCGGCTTGTCCAGACCGGGGGAGTCGAGCAGCGCGAGCCGGTCAACGCGGTCCGGGTTCTGCTCGGCGTAGTAGAGCGACCAGGCGCCGCCCCAGGAGTGCCCGACCAGGGAGACGGTGGACAGCCCTGCCGCATCCAGGAACGCGCCGAGAGCGCGTGCCATGGCAGGGATGTCGTAGGCGAAATCCCCCTTCACCGTGGTGTAGCCCTGTCCGGGCAGGTCGACGGCGTAAACGGTGTGGTCGCGGGCCAGAGCCGGGATCGTGTCGCGGTAGGAGTAGAGCCACTGCGCACCGCCCGCCACCAGCACCACCGGCGAGCCGCTGCCCGTCTTGCTGTAGTGGAAGCGCGCCAGGGAGGTGTCGAGATAGCTGCCTTCGTACGGCGAGCGGTAGCCGTCCACGGCGGCCGGTTGCCAGCCGTACGCGCCGAACAACGTCACAGCCGCCAGCAACGCGACTATCGCCGCCACCCACCGCGGCCGGCGCCGACGGCGCCGGATGGGCCGCTCGGGAGGGGTCTGAGAGGTCTCTTCAAGATGAACCATGATCGTCCCTGATCGTTGGGAAGCCGTCACACGCCAGGACGGGGCAGGCGACGGGCTTGTGACATCGGCGGCGGTGCTCTGCGTCACACGAGCGGGGGAACCGCGGATGCGCAGCATGCGCCTGAAGGGCCGCGCGACCGCCGCGCTCAAGGCCGGCCGGGCTATCTGGGAGAGGTCTGGGAAGGTCTGGTGGGCGTTGCCGGAGTCGGGCGGGTCAAGAAGACCGTCAACCTCCGACTCCGTCTCAAAATCAAATCTCACTATCTTTAGATTTTGAGATGGCGATAGATGGTCGCTCTGGAGACGTGGAAACGGGCGGCTATCTCCTCCGCGACATGACCTTCGGCGTGAAGGGATCGCGCCTGTGCGATCTGGTCCTCGGTGAGGATGGCGCGTCGTCCGCCGTTCCGGCCTCGGGCGCGTCCGCCCGTCCGGGGTACGGGCGGTGCGTCCAGCAGCGCCCTGGCACCGTCCAGGATCAGGGTTCGCACCCGTTCGGCCGGCTCGTCGCGGAACAGGAGCACCGGATCGGCCAGCCCGGCGACCACCTGGCAAGCCCGCACCCGCTCCTCCAGCCCGCGGCCAGGGCCGGCCACCAGCTCGTTGGCCAGGGCGATCGCGCTGCGGAAGCGGTCGGCGATCGGCGCCTGCACCAGCAGCGTCATGTCCTTGACCAGCATGGTGAGGGTGTGGCGGTGCCGCAGGTGCACATCGACATAGCCCTCGATCGCCCGCCACCGCACCTCCTCGGCGCTGTCGCACGACTCGGCGCCGGCCAGGACCTCCTCCAGTTCGTCCAACAGCGGCACAGTGAGCTGGCGGAGGATCTCCTCTTTGGAGTCGAAGTGGTAATAGAGGGCGGCTTTGGTGATGCCCACCTGGTCGGCGATGGACTGCATGGAGGTGGAGCGGTAGCCGCGGGCGGCGAACAGGGCGCGCGCCGCCTCCAAAATCCGCTGGGGTGTCATGGATCTCACTTACCTACGGTCAGTTGGGTCGCTAGAGTGCTTACCGGCAGTCAGTCTATTTGGCGTGAGGATGATCTGTATGCGTTCCGAGGTGTCCTTCACCGCTGCCGGCGTCCGGTGCGCCGGCTACCTCTACCTGCCCGCCGATCCCGGACCGGCGCCGTGCGTAGTGCTGTGCCACGGTTTCAGCGGGACGATGGACCGGCTCTTCGACTACGCCGAGCGCTTCGCCGCGGCGGGCTTCGCTGCGCTGGTCTTCGACTACCGAGGCTTCGGCGAGAGCGACGGCGAGCCGCGCCAGCTTCCCGACATCGACGGCCAGCTCGTCGATGTCGGCGCCGCCGTGGCCTTCGCCCGCGGGCATGAGCGGGTCGACCCCGACAGGGTGCTGCTGTGGGGCAACTCGCTGGGCGGCGCGCATGCCATCACCGTGGCCGCCGGCGATCCCCGGATCGCGGCCGTGGTGGCGCAGATTCCGTTCAACGGCTTCCCGAAGAAGGTCGAGGGTCGCTCGACTGGTGACACGCTGCGGCTGCTGGGCGCGATCATCTGGGATACGATCCGGGGGAAGCTGGGCCTGCGACCGTATTACATCCCGATGGTGGGAAATCCGGGAGAACTCGCCGTGACCGCGACCCCTGAGGCCGACCGCCATATCGAGACGCTGACCGGTGGGCAGACGTCGACCTTATGGCGCAACAGCGTCGCGCCCAGAGGGCTGCTGACGATGATGCGCTACCGGCCCGCCGGTCCTGCCGCACGCCTGACCTGCCCGCTGCTGGTCTGCGTCGCCGCCGAGGACCGGGAGACTCCGCTGGAAACCACCCGGGAGCTGGCCGAGCGTGCTCCGCGAGGCGAACTGCGCAGCTACCCCGGCACCCACTTCACCTTCTACACCGACCCCAGGTTCCGGGATCGTGTGGTCGCCGACCAGATCGACTTCTACCGCCGCGCATCGGCGAGAGTGTGATCGGTTTGGGGCGGAGTGCTGTGTTGGTCGGGCGTCAGGCTGAACTGTCCGTCATCGACGAATTGCTCGAGCGCCGATCGGGGGTGCTGATCGTGCGCGGGGAGGCGGGCATCGGCAAGTCCGCCCTCCTGGGGCACGCCGCAGCGAAAGCCCAGGCGAGAGTCCTGCGAGTGACCGGCGTGGAGTCCGAGGCCGACCTGCCGTTCGCTGCCTTGCACCGGCTGCTTCGTCCAGTCCTCCACCACGTGAAGTCGTTGCCGGCCCAGCAGGCGGATGCGTTGCGCGGGGCGTTGGGGCTCGGCCGGCCGGCCCGGGGCGACCGCTACCTCGTCGGGCTGGCCACCCTCAGCCTGCTCGTGGAGCTGTCGGTCGAAGGCCCGGTGCTCTGCCTGATCGACGACGCTCACTGGCTGGACGGCGAGTCGGCCGATGCGCTGCTGTTCGCCGCGCGCCGCCTGTACACCGAGCCCGTCATGGTCCTGCTCGCCGCCAGAGAAGCCTTCCCCATGACGGACCTGCCCGAGCTCCGGCCGGGGAAGCTGGAGCCCGGGGCCGCCCGGAAGCTCCTGGCCGAGCAGGCGGCGGACCTGCCGCCCGCCGTCCGCGACCAGCTCGTCGCCGAGGCCCAGGGCAACCCGCTCGCCCTGGTCGAACTGCCCCGCATGCTCACCCCCGAGCAGCGCGCGGGCGCCCTCGTCCCGCTGTTCTTCTCCCTCGGTACGGCAATGCAGGTGACGGATCGGGTGCTGTGCGGCTTCCGTGACAGGATCGCAGCGCTGCCTGAGACCAGCCGCTCCTGCTTGCTGGTGGCGGCCCTGGATCACCGCGACGAGCTCGACGTGCTCGCCCGCGCCGTTGGCGTCCTCGGTGCCTCGCTGGACGACCTCGCCCCGGCCGAGCACGCCGGCCTGGTCCGCGTCACCGCGGCGAGCGTCGTCTTCCATCATCCGCTGGTGCGTAGGGCGGTGCTGCTGGCCTGCGACATCGCCGCCCGGATGGCCGCCCACCGGGCGCTGGCCGAGGCGGTCGACGATGACCGGCGGGCCTGGCACCTGGCCGCCGTCACCCTGCATCCCGACGAGGAGGTGGCCGGGCACCTGGTGGACCTGGCCGTGCGCGCCCGGCTGCGTGGCGGGCAGACGGCGGTGTCGGCGGCCTACGCGCGCGCGGCGGAACTGTCAGTCGAACCCGCGAAAGCCGTACGCCGATGGACGGCAGCAGCCGAGGCCGCGGTGGAGGCGGGCCTGTGGCGTCGCGCGGGTGACCTGGTGGACAAGGCGCTGCGCCTGGCCGAGACGACGACCGCGGAGGGCGCCGTCCAGGCCGAGCTCGCCGCCGTGCGCGCGAAGCTGGCGATCGAAGCCGACCGGCCGCTGGAGGCCGTCCGCCTGCTGCACGAAGGCGCCGAGGCGGCCGACGACATGCCCACCAGGCTGTCGCTGCTCGGCCTGGCCGGCTACTACACCTGGGCCAGCGCCACCCACCCCGACCAGGTGCCCCTGGCTCGCCGTACTGAAGAACTGGCCCCGGACGGTGAGGGGCTCCCCGCCGTGGTGCGTGCGATCAACAAAGCGTTCCGCCTGATTCTCGAGGGCGGCTCGGTGGCCACGCAGGCCCACCTCGCACCGGACCCGGCCGAGCACGTGCCGTCCGAGCTGCGGTTCATCATCGCCTTCCAGGCTCTCCACCGCGCCGACCGGGTCGGCATGCTCACGGATGCGGCCGAGCTCGTCGCGGACTGCCGGGCACAGGGACGGCTGGGACGCATGCCCCAGGTGCTGACGCTTCTCGCCATCGCCCAGCTGCTGGACGGCAGGCACCCTGCCGCGCGCGCGACGGTGGCCGAGGGTATGGCGCTAGCCGCCGACCTGGGTCAGCCGTTCTGGCGTGGCTACCTGGCCGGGGTCCACGCCTGGCTGTCCGCGGTCGCCGGGGCGGAAGAGGAGGTGTCGGCGCTGGCGGATCAGGCGATCCGCGCGGCCGACCACCGCAACTGGATGCCGGGAGCCTGCTGGGCGGAGTGCGCGCGGGTGATCCTCGACTTCGGGCTGGGCCGCTACGACGCCGTGCTCGCCCGGTTGGACCGGACGATGGCAGGTCCCACGCGCCACGCCTTCATCTGGCGCTATTTCTGGCCGGACTACATCGAGGCCGCCGTCCGCGTGGGGGATCCGCAGCGGGCGCGGGACCGCCTGAAGGCGTACGCGGAGTGGGCCGAGGCCACGGGCCGGGCCACGCCGATCGCCGTACTCCATCGGGTTCGCGCGCTGCTGGCCCCGAAAAACGCTGCAGCCGGACTCTACGAGCGGGCCCTGACCCTGCACGCCGAGGAGCAACAGCCCTTCGACGAGGCACGGACCCGGCTGGTCTATGGGGAGTGGCTGCGTCGGCACAGGGGTCGCGCCGAGGCCCGCCCGCAGCTTCTGGCCGCCATGGAGGCGTTCGACCGGCTCGGCGCGGCCCCCTGGTCCGCCCGCGCCGCCGCCGAGCTGCGTGCGGCCGGGTATTCCCTTCCGGACCGTTCCCGCACCGCGGATCCGCTGGCTGTGCTGACTCCGCAGGAACTCCAGGTGGTACGGCTGGCCATCACGGGCGCGTCCAACCGCGAGATCGGCGCGCAGCTGTTCCTGAGCCCGCGTACGGTCGCCTCCCACCTCTACAAAGCCTTCCCCAAGCTGGGCGTCACCTCCCGAGCCGAGCTGGCGCGGCTAACACTCGGCGACAGATGATCGGTCGCGCGGCGACACCGTTCATCCGGTGCCCTCCTCGTGCTGGATCGGCTGCAGGCCCAGAGCGCGAGCGGCGGCCCAGGCGCGCGCGAGACCGAATTCGGCCATGCCTCGAAGCAGGTCGCGCAGGGTCTCGTCGGTGGCCCCCGCGCCCCTGGCCAGCTCGGCGTGCAGGTGCAATGATTCATCCAGGGTCTGGTAGAGGACGTCCACGGCCAGGCAGGCGATCGCCCGCTCGCGGACTGTGAGGCCGGGCCTGGCCCAGCGCTGGGCCAGCTGGTCCTCAGTGAAGGCGGCCAGCCCCGGATCCACCTCCTCCAGCTCACGTACGGCATGCGCCAGCGCACCGTGCAGCGGGACCGGCTCGATCGGCTCGGTGTCCAGTGCCTCGGGCAGCCCGAGCGCGACCAGACGCTGGAAGGCGGGGACGAGGATGGGGTAGCCGACGTAGGGCGCCAGGTGGCGGTAGAGCTCCCGGATCGACTCGGGGTCCACGCCGTTGGCCTGGGCCATCTGCACATGCATGGCCAGGGGCAGGTCCAGGTGGGGATGGCACAGGTCGGCGGTCAGGCAGACGAAGGCCTTCTCACGCGTCGTCAGGTGGGCCAGGCCCCACAGGTTGTGGCCGGCGCCGACAGCGAGCTTGGCGAAGACGGGATCGAGCGAGATGAGAGCGTCGGCCCCGGCGAGTTGTGTCACGGTGGGCTCCGTTCAGGACAGGCCGAGCGCGCGCAGGCGCAGGCGGTCGAGGGTGTACTGGGGGACGACGCGGCCGAGCGTGCTCATCAGCCGCGACTTCTTGCCGACGGGGTAGCGGGAGCGGGGCTTGCGAGCGGTCAGGGCGTGCAGGACGGCGCGGGCGACCACGTCGGGGCTGGAGCCGGAGCGCTCCTCCTTCAGCCCGCTGGCGACCATGGTGCGGTAGGCAGCGCCGTACAGGCGCCTGCCCTCGGGGCCGAGGGAGGCCAGGCGGGGTTCGACCTCGCCTTCGAGCTTGTCGACGGCGTCGGTATGGATGGAGCCGGGTTCGATGAGAACCGCGGCCACGCCGTACGGCTTGAGCTCCATGCGCAGCGCGTCGTTGAGCGAGCGGATGGCGTGCTTGGAGGAGCACAACGGCCCGCCGAAGGGCAGGGTGATCCAGCTGCCCACCGAGCCGACGGTGACGACGCGGCCCTTCGATGCGCGCAGCTTCGGCAGCATGACCTGGGTGATGGCCACCTGGCCGAAGACGTTGACCTCGTACTGCCGGCGTAGGGCGTCCATGGGCACACATTCCAGGGGGCCGGTGACGCCGATGCCGGCGTTGTTGACCAGGGCGTCGAGGTGGCCGAGGCGTTCGGCGGCGTCGGCGATCTGGCCGGGGTCGGTGACGTCGAGAATGATCGGGGTGACGCCGGAGCCGAGCGCCTCCCCGTCGGCTTCCTTGCGCACCCCGGCGTGGACGGTGAAACCCTCTCGGGCCAGCAGCAGCGCGGTAGCCCGCCCGATTCCGGTGGAGGAGCCGGTCACCAGGACGGTCTTCGACATGAGTATTCCTTCCAAGTCAGGAGTAGGCGTGCAGGAATGTCCAGCTCGGCGAGGGATGGTGCAGGAGCAAGGTCAAACGCGGCGATAGATGATCGGCTGCGCGGCGACGCCGTTGGCCTTGAAGTTGGCCAGCACGAAGCTGCGGAAGGTCGGCCGGAACATCAGGCTGGGCAGGAAGGTCCGCCAGCCCGGCCAGCTCGCATGGTTGACCAGCCCGTAGTCGCAGGACTCGCCTTCCAGCGGCTGCATCAGCGCGGAGTTGGGCAGCGCGGTCTTGGCCTGGAACCAGCCGGCGGTGTACTCCCACACCTTCAGCAGAGTCTCGTGATCGTCGGCGTAGAAGTAGTTGAACAGGAAGCAATGGTCCTGGCTGTGATCCACGTCGCCGAGCCGTCCGGCGTTGGCGGCGACGATCTCGTGGGTACGGCGTGCCGCGGCGCCCATGGCCTTGACGATCTCCCTGTAGGTGACGTTCTCCCTCAGTGCCTGCGCGGCCTCCACGGACGCCGTGCGGAACAGCACGACGATGTCATAGCGTGCCGGCCGGATTCCGCGGGCGGCCAGCAACTCGTCGCCCTCGCCGGGTGTGCGCAGGACAGCGCGGAACACGTTCGCCTCACACGCCTCGATGCCTGAGGCCAGAGCCTTGAGATCGGCGGCCGTCTGCATGGGAGGAGAGGCGAAGTAGCCGCCGCGCCAGGTGCCGACCTCGCCGGCCAGCATGAGGAAGCCATCGCCCGTCTTGGGCAGCACGCGGGCCTTGACGGCCACGTGGCCATTGATCAGCTTCATGTCGTCGACGCTAGTCCGGGACCCTCATTCGCCGCCTCCGTCACGTGACTGATGCTTCTTCCTGTCACACCAGTATGGTGACGGTGATCAGCTCCTGGCCTTGATCCCCGGACAGCGTGATCGACAGCTCCCAAACGCCGTCCATGGTGAACACGTCCTGCGTGGCGACAAAGCTGCCGGGATCGGCTTGGACGGTGCCGACCGGCGGCAGGGCGTGACCCATGCTCGGCATGGCCGCCGCCAGCGTGACCGCCCTTGCTTCGCCCGAGGTCACCCGAACCTCGACACGATCGGCCGGCACTACGGTGACGGTGTAGCGTGTGCCTGCCGCCTGCACGCTCTCTGAGCCGCCCCCGAACCAACGCGCTGTGACGGCGAACAGCACGCCCGCAACCAGCAGGCAGACAGCCGCGTACTTCATCGATCCACCTCCAGGGTGAAGGACCGCGTCAGAAGCCCGCCTCCTTCGAGGTACTGGGCCCAGGCCAGGTAGCGGCCCGGTTCCGGGAGTGTGAGCGTGAAGCGCAGCGCCGAAGCGCTGTCCGCCGTCCCGTGGGCGTGCGCCAGGTGGGCGCCGTCCTGGCTCCTGACGATCAGATGGCCGGGCATGCCCAGCCAGGGCCGGATCGGCCCCTGCGTGCCGATCTCGATGGTCACCGGGCTTCCGGCGACCGGCGCGGCGGGGGTGAGCCGGGGCACGGCGGTCTCCTGGGAGACGGGCCGGGCCGTACCGGAAACCTCGAAGGCGCCGGAGAGGAGCTGCCCGCCGGACTGCTGCCGCTCGATCTCGCTGTGGGCGAGGTAGCGGCCCGGCCGCGGGAGGCTCAGCCGTACCGTCAGCACTCCCGGCGCGGTGCGCAGCGGGTGCAGGTGCCGGAAGACCGCACCATCCTGGCTGGTGATCACGAGATGGGCTGGGGCCTCGTGGTGGACGGCGAGGTCGTCCACTGGCCGTCCAGTCGAGCCGTCGGCCAGGCGCAGGGTCAGGGTGAACTCGGCGCCCGTGGCAGGCCTGGCGGGCTGCGTCGAGAAGCGGCCCTGCGCGTACGGCCGGCCGGGCTCGGCAACGGGCGTGGCGCCCGGCTGCTGGACGGGTGGCAGGTACGGCTTCAGCAGCATCACGACGACCGCGACCGCCGCGGCCGCACTCGCGGCGCCCACCAGGGGACGGGGCATCCTGTTGGCCAGCACGCCGCCCACCAGCAGCAGCCCGAGCGCCAGGACCGCACCGTCACCCACCATCGTCCACCACGCGCTGCCGGGCACCAGCACCCGGAACGGGATGACCGAGACCTCGTCACCGGCGCGAACACGCAGCTCGTACGGGCCGGCGTGGCCGGCCTGCAACACGGCGGGCTCCCGTCCCACGCTCACCGAACCGGTTGACGTGCTCCCGTCGGTCAGCGAGCGCAACTCCAGCTTCAGGCTTATGGGGTGGACGGCTTGGGCGTTCACGAGCAGCGGCGCCGGCGCCTGCGAGACCCCGGCGATCACGAGCGTGACCTCGCCCGCTCCGAAGGTCTGCGTCACCCGCAGGTCCGCTCCGGCCTCCACCCCATGCGCCAGGGCCGGAGCGGTCGGCGACAGCGCCAGCAGCGCTGCGGCGACCAGCGCCATCACGATTGTCGACTTCATGACGGAGACGCTAGGCCGGGGCCCTCGCACAGCGCCTCTGTCAGGTGACTGATCTGCTCAGCACACCCATCAGTCACCTGACCGAGGCGGCCGGCATCGCGATCTTCCTAGGGTTCCGGCCATGACCAAACGACCTGAACCCTATTCGGCGACCGTGATGGCGATTCTGGCCCTCGTCTTCTGCGCCTGGGCCCTGTTCACCCTCCCCATCCAGGGCGCGGTGATCCTTGTGGTGGCCAGCGTGCTCGGCTGGAGCGGCTGGATCGCCTTCAGCTACACCCGCCCGGTGAAGTCCAGGAAGGTGATCGCCATCTACCTGTGCGCGGTCGGTTTCCAGCTCATCCACATGGCAGAGGAGTACACCGGCGGCTTCCCGCACGAAATCGTCGAGTTGTTCGATTCGCCGCGCGACTGGCCGGAGAATGAGTTCCTCCTGGTCTTCGTCTTCGGGTTCGGCGCGCTCTATTTCTTCGCCGGCGCCGGTGCGCTCTACAGGATCAGGGTGGCCAACTTCTTCCTGTGGTGGTACGCCCTGGGCGCCGGTCTGCTCAACGGCATCGCGCACTTCGTCTTCCCGATCATCAAGGGCGGCTACTTCCCCGGCCTGTACACTGCGGCGGGCCACTTGGTCATGAGCGGGCTGCTGATCTACTTCCTCGTCAAGGAGAACCGTCGGCTCAAGGCCGCGGACCAGGCGTCCGAGCCGCTGCTCGTCAGGTAGGGATGAGCGAAGAACGCCGGCATCGCCGGTGGTTGACCAACCGGACGATGCTCGGCCTCCTGCCGTTGCACGAGTGCACCCTGTACCGGCTTCCGCCCACGCCTGCCACCGATCAGCCGGCCTGCACGGTCAGCAGCCCGCCAGCGGTACGGGCGGCCCGAGCGGCCACTCCGAGGATGCCCGAGGTGATGAACGTGCCGCCTGCGGCGAAGTCGCCCACCACATGCAGGCGCGGGTCGGCGGGGGCCAGGCCGCCTGATGGGTACAGAGCGGCCAGCCCGTCGGTGAGGAGGGACGTGACCAGTTGCTCGGCCGCGCGGGGTACCGTCTGGGGAGGCGGGTTCAGGGCATTGACGACGACGTCGGCGTTCAGGTCGCCGCCGTCGCCTCGCACCCGGAATCCTCTCTCCACCGCCTCGATCTTGCGTACACCCGGGGCCGTGGTGAGCTGCCCGGAGTCGAACAGTCCCAGGAGGGCCGCGGCGTTCACCGGCACCATCGGCGCGGCCACGCTTGTGGCCAGACGGAGGTAGCGGCGAAGCCGTTCGCGATCGGACTCGGGCAGCAGCCGCCACGCGTACGGGGCGACGGTGTATGCGCTCTGCTGCAGCACGCGCCGCCCGATCCTGGGATCGTCGATGGCGGCCAGTTGCGCCCGTAGCCACCGTACGGGCTCCTCGGACCTGGCCATCAGCAGCTCGGTGGTGAAGCGCGCGAAGTCCTCGCCCTTCTCCGCCAGTTCGGCGCGAAGCAGCCCGGCGAGGTCGTCGAGGGTGACGCCACCGTGCTCACGGCCCAGCGCCTCTACCCGCTCGACGGTCACGTGCCTGGGTCGGTAGTCGAGAGGGCGCTGGTAGACGTGGGGGAGCATGCCGGTTCGCGACACCAGCGCAATCCGCCCGGCATGGCCGCGCGCCGCGAGCGACACGGCCACATCGACAGCGGTCAGCCCGCTGCCGATCACGGCGACGTCGGCCCCAGTCTGGATCTGGTCGAGCGTGGACGCCAGGGGATACGGATCGCCCACGAACCCGTGGGCACCGCCCAGGCCATAGTGATCCTGCGGCGTCCCCCCGCCCACGCACAAGACCACCTGGTCGGCCATGTGCTCGTGCCCGTCCTCGGTGTACAGCGCCAGCCGGAGGCCGCGGGAACGGGTCACCGCGACAATCCGGGCGGCGACGACGCGGGTCCGCCAGCCCCGCCCGCGCAGTGTGGCCAGGGCGGTCTCGGCGCTGTCGGCCAGGTACTCGCCGTAGAGCGCACGGGGCACCAGTGGCTGTCCGAACAGGTCGTCCATGTGGGTAGCGGCACGCTCGGCACCCAGCCAGGAGGAGTAGTGCCCGGAGTCCAGGTGGCGGATCGACATGACCGCGGGCGGGACGTTGACCAGCACTCTGTCCAGATCCGGCCCATACGGGCGTCCCCGCCACAGGTGCGCGGACGGCTCGAACACGGTGACCTCTCCGGCCTCCGCTTCGCTGACGGCCAGCGCGTCCAGCAGGCCGACCGCAGCGGCGCCGGCTCCGACGATCGCGATACGCATGACGTTCTCCAGTGTTTCGTGCAAAGGGTCCCTTCGAGTCTCGTGAGGGCTGGAACGAGGCTCCATCCCCCGCTTGCGGGGGAATCGCGAGGAATGACCCCCTCAAACGAGGGGTTGGCGAGGGAGAAGAAAGCGGGCAAGCTAACCGGCGTGCAGCCCTCGGAGGAGCCCATGAGAACGGCTGCACACGCCAGGAGGGTCGATGATTCACCCGCACCGCCACTCCGAGATCCTGTCGGCTGCCGAGCGGGCCGACAACGCGCTGGACCTCTTCAGCCGCGCCTCGGCCAAGCTGAGGCGGCAGATGCCGTTCGACTCGGCCGTGTGGGCGGCCACCGACCCGGAGACGGGTCTGGTCACCGCGCCCATGCTGGTGGAGAACCTCGGCTCCGGAGAAGGGTGCGCCGACTACTGGGAGAGCGAGCTCCTGGAGGAGAACGTCCTGTCGTTCCGTGACCTCGCCCGCGCCGCCGTCCCCGTGGCCGGCCTACGCGCAGCCACCGGCGACCTACCCGAGCGCAGCGCCCGCTTCAGCCGCCTGCTCGGCGGTCAGGGCGTGGACGACGAGTTGCGGGCCGTGCTGCGGACCGGCGACCGGCCGTGGGGCGTGGTGAGCCTCTTCCGCATGCGGGGAGGCCCGGCGTTCGGCCCGCACGAGGTCGCGCTGCTCGCGGGCCTGTCCGGACCACTCGCCGATCGGCTGCGCCGTTTCGCCCGTCCGTCCGAATCAGACGGCGGACCTGGCGCCTCCGCACCCGGCCTGCTGCTCTTCGACGTGTACGGCGAAGCGACGTCGATCAACGAGGAGGCTCGGCGGTATCTCGCTCTGCTGCCGGACGGACCGTCCATCCCGTCGACGCTCGGGCTGAGGCTGCCCATCTGGTTGGTCGGCACGGCTCTGCAGGCGCGGGCCATCGCCCGAGGTCGCGATCGCGGCAGCGCTCGGATTCGCATCCGAACCCTCGACAGGCAGTGGCTGACCTGCCACGCCTCATGCCTGAGCGGTCCCGGTGGGCAGCCAGGTCCGATCGCGCTCGTCATCGAGCCCGCCGCTCCCGGCGACCTGGCGGTCATGATCGCCCAGGCATACGGCCTGACGCCGCGCGAGTTCGAGGTCGCTCAGCTCGTGGCACGGGGCCTGCCCACCACAGAGATCGCAGCGGCCCTGTTCATCTCCCCGCACACCGTTCGCGGTCACCTCAAGGCCGTCTTCGGCAAGGCGGAGATCTCCAGCCGTGGTGAGCTCGTCGGACGGCTGTTCGCCGAACCCTACCGGCCGTAGCCGCCGGAACCTCCCGCCCAAGCCGTAGTGCCACGATGTCTGCCATTGAAGGGGTGACGACCTGCGGCGTACCCCCCTTCCGGCGTACCTGGCCTGCCCCCCTGGAGGGTCGGCGCGTTGTGCTACACCTCCGTCGGGCGCGGTCCGGTTCGTCTTGATCGCTTACGGCAGCTGCCAGAACGGGCCAGTGAGGCCGCATTCATCGAGGAGCCCCTGGTTGTGCTCGCGGCTGTGCGGTTGGAACTCGGGGTCCAGGCGATCGCCGTACCACGGGCCGGCCAGTCGCCACACGGCCGCCGCCTCGGCGATGTAGCCGCTGCCCGGCGCGTTGTCCGTCGTCCACCGCTCGGCGTGACCGCGGTCGCAGAACACGCGGATCATCGTGCAGGTGGCGACCACGTCGTCCCACCACTCCCTGGCAGGCCGGGGGAAGCGGACCACGAGCCCCGCGGGAGGCGGGAGCTGCGGGCCTGCCTGGAAGCTGATCGGAGCTCCGCACTGCGGACAAGCCGTGTCGATACGGACGTCCAGATGAAGGGCGGCGCTGATACCGAAGGAATCCCACGCGCATCCACCCCACCAGCGGCGGTCGTCATGCCCGTCCAGCGGTGTCACGACGAACGCCATCGGCGCAGAGGTGAACGGGTGGGCCATCCGCACCGCATCCCCGTCGGGCGTCAGGACCAGGGCGTGGGCCTCCGCCAGGTCGTGCAAGATCTTCTGGATCGCATCGACAGTGCTCTGCGTTCTGCGCGCCAGCTCGGCCACTGACGGTGCGCGCCCCTCCGAGGCGAACGTCTCATAGACAAGATCGCGCACTCTCCGCGAAACCGGCGTTTTCAAAGGTGCCCCCCACGTGCGCTCGGACTTCGAGCCTATTCGTGCACGGGGAGGCCCACGATCACCGGTCCCGGACGACACCCCTGGTCAAGCTGCGGGCCAGATCTCCGATCTCGCTCTCCCACCCGGTCGGAGGCTCGGCCTCGGCGGCCTGGCCGCCCTCGTGCCCGGTGGGCGGCCCGACGTCCGCAGCCTTGGCTCCCAAGCCGAACAGGAGACCATCAGATGGGCCGCACGCGTCCTGGAGGCGGCGATCAAGGAAGGGTAACCGCCGCCACGTGGCCGATTCCCTCATGACGACGCAAGTCGGGATGTGCCGTGCCCGAGGACATCGACGCGCCCTCCAGCGCACTGACCAGCTCGGCCAGAAGCCCGGCGGGCATCAGGGGAATGCCAGGCCGTTGGCGGGGGTGAGGCCGCTGAGCTTGTCGGGGTTGACCTGGAAGCGCAGATTCTGGATGTGGCCGTCGACGAGGTCGAACGACAGGGCGCCGACGGTATAGCCGTCGAGGGTGGCCAGGATGCCAAGCTCGCCGTTGATGACGGCGGGCTCCATGGTCAGGGCGGCCAGCTCGGGCTTGGCCAGGAAGCCCACGAGCCAGCGCGCGACGTGGTCGATGCCGTGGAGGGGGCGGCGGGCGGCGGTGACCTTGCCTCCGCCGTCGGACCAGGCGGTGACGTCGGGGGCGAGCAGTTCCATCACGGCGTTCAGGTCGCCGCCCGCGCAGGCCTTCATGAATTGCGCTGTGACCTGCCGGCGCTGTGCCTCGTCGGTGTCGAAGCGGGGGCGGCGGGCCTGGACGTGCTCGCGGGCGCGGTGGGCGATCTGGCGGACCGTCGTTTCGGGGCGTTCGAGGGTCTCGGCGATCTCGGCGTGCGAGTAGCCGAAGACCTCGCGGAGCAGGAAGACGGCGCGTTCGACGGGGTTGAGGGTTTCCAGGACGACCATCATCGCGATGGAGACGGTGTCGGCCAATTCGGTCTCCGCGGCGATGTCGGGGGAGGTCAGGAGCGGTTCGGGGAGCCACGGGCCGACGTAGGTCTCGCGTGTGGCCCGCGCTGAGGTGAGGCGGTTCAGCGAGAGGTTGGTGACCGTTCGCACCAGGTAGGCCTTGGGGTGGTGGATCGCGTCGCGGTCGGCGGTGCTCCAGGTGAGCCAGGCGTCCTGGAGGACGTCCTCGGCGTCGATGACGCTGCCCAGCATGCGGTAGGCGGTGGCGAACAGCAGCCGCCGGTGTTCGATGTACGGGTCATGCTCGGCCCTGCCGTCGCTCACGATCACCGGCTCATGTTCCAGCGCCGTCACCTGGACGGCAAGTCCGAGATCACGGCGCTGGGAGTCGGTGCCCGTCATGCCTCGCTCTTGCGGGTGGCGCGGCCGCCCTTGGAGACGATGGTGGTGACGTTCATGTGCTTGCTGAGCCGGTAGGTCTTGAGGGGGCTGCCGCTGACCATCTCCTTGTACGCGACGGCGGCTCGTCCGGTGAGGTACCAGCGGCCGGGGGTGTCGTCGGCCTTGGTGAACTGGATGACCGCGTCGCGGCGGCCCAGGCTGACCGGCTGGTGGAAGTAGCCGAAGCGGAACGGCTTGACGGCCTTGCCGCGCAGCAGCCGTGCGATGGTGTCGGCGGTGTACTGGGCGGTGGGTAGGCCGCTCTGACAGGTCCCGTGGATCTGCCCCCAGGCCAGGCGGACCGCTGCGGCGTCGCCGACGGCGTGGATCTCCGGGTGGGACACTGATCGCAGCGTGGCGTCGACCAGGATGAGGCCGCGGTCGTCGGTGGCGATCCCGGCGTCGGCGGCGAGCGGCGGAACCTTGACGCCAGTGGTCCACAGGCAGGCGTCGAAGTGGACGAGCCGGCCGTCGGCCAGTTCGACGGCGTCGGGCAGCACCTTGGTGACCCGGGCGCCGGTCTCCAGGGTGACGCCGAGGCGGTCCAGCGCGCGGTAGAGGTAGGCGCGGGCCTCGGCACCCATCATGCCGCCTGGCTCGTCCAAGCTGATCAGCGTGACGTTCAGGCTCGGGTGGCTCTCGGCGATCTCGGTGGCCGCCTCGATGCCGGTCAGGCCGCCGCCGCAGACGGTCACGGTGCCGCCGGCCTTGGCGATCTCGGTGAGCCGCTCGGCGAACCGGCCGGCGATCTCCGGGTTGTTGAGCGTGAACGTGTGGATGTCGGCGCCGGGGACCTTGCTGGTGTCGGTCGAGCTCCCCAGCGCGTAGACGAGCGTGTCGTACTCGAGGGTCTCGGCACCGTCGACGGTGATCTGCCGAGCCTCGGGGTCGATGGCGGTGGCGGCGCCCTGGACGAACGTGACGCCGGTCCCGGCGAGCAGTTCGGGGATCCGGTGGTCGGCCAGCTCCTGCCCGGCTGCGATCTGGTGCATCCGTAGCCGCTCGACGAACCGGCTCGAAGGGTTGACCAGCGTGATCTTCACGCCGGTCCGGCGGGTACGGTGGGACAGCCGGACGGCGCTGAACATGCCCGTGTAGCCGGCGCCAAGGACCACAATGCGGTGGCCGTTGTTCATTGCGTTCTCCCAAGGTCGGGCACCGGTTTCGGTGCCGGTGATGCCCATGGGACAAACAACCCGCTCCGGTCGTGACAGGTCGCGGATGTGAACCACATCACATTGCGCGCCGCCCTCGGTCGACTCATCTCAGGGGCGATGAACTGCCCGATGCCGTCATCGCCATCGATGTCTCCCGAAGGGTGCGCGTTCTCGTCACGCGCCTCGCTACCCCTGCCGGCTGCCGACATTCACCTCGTGCCGCAGCCGGCCACGTAGATGAGGAGGAAGAGCGTCCGGGTGGGTGCCCGCTCTCATCGGCACGACGGGTCCCCTGCGGCGACGGATTCGGCATGACACTCGTCCGCGGCCGGCGGTTCGGTACGGCGGAGGGCGGCGCCGGCCGCAACGACGTCACCTGGCGACGGGCCGCCTACTCGGTCGGTGCTGTGGCTCCGCCGATGCCGCTGTCCAAGATGTCCAGTGCCCGACCGACCATGTCGGTCAGGGTCGCGGTGAGCTGTTCCGGCGTGCGGCCCGCGTTCCGTAGCCGTGTCGCCCCCAGGGTATGCAAGGTCGCAGGAGTGAAGGAGGTAACGCCAGTACTCCCTCACGCCTCGATGCGGGGGCCGGCCTCATGGGGGAGCGTCGTGGGGAAGACCACGGCCAGGTCGGTGATCTCCAGAATGCGGCGCAGCACGCCATGCACGTGTGCCAGCCGCATGCTGCCGCCCGCATCGACCACCCGGCGTTGCGCCTGGAGCAGCGCCCGGAGCCCACTGGCGTCACAGAAGGCCAGTTCGGCGGTGTCGACGATGAGGAGTCTGCAGCCGCTGAGGAGCGCGGCCTCGACGGCTGACGGCAGGCGGGGCGAGGAGATGACGTCGAGGTCTCCCGTCAGGATCAGATCGCTGACGGGAGGGTGGTGAACCAGCCGCAGGGTCAGGGCGTCCATCAGGACCTCCCTCCACGGTGCTGACAGACACGCAAGCCGCGTGCGATTCCTCACCGGTTGCTTCTCACCCTACGTCCCCTGCCTCCGGTAACTCGCATGCAAGCCCCCGAGAGGGATGCAGGCCGGCGGCCACCTTCCACATGCTGGTGGGCCTGGTGTCCCGGACCGAACCGACAGGCCGCGCCGGATACCGGCTGCCGGACGCCTCGAGCCTCGTCCGCGGCCGCCCGGCAACTGCTGCAGGCCGCCACCGGGCCCGGCCCGGCCGTCATCACGCGCTGCCGCGCGCCGATCAACTCCCAGAGCTCCGAATCCGGGGCGCTCGCACCAGGTGACCGGCAAACACGAATCAAGATGTGTTCGCCCTGCGTCGTGGCGAATTGCCGCCGTCGCCTGCCGCGCTCTGCAATGGCCGAAAGCGCGCCAACATGCCACTTTCCGTGGCTTCTTGCGGCTCGCTGCGGCACTGGCTGCCCGGCACGATGCCCGTCGAGCGCACCTGCCGGGCGGACGCGAAAGGAGAACGCACCATGATCAGACAAGACACTCCGACCGAGGCCGGATTGGTCCAGCTCGCCTTCACCCTGCCCGCCGACATCCCCGGCCCGATCTCGGTCGTGGGCGACTTCAACCACTGGGACCCCTACGCCCACCCCATGACGCGCACCCAGCAGGGCCCCCACACCGCCGTGGTCGCGCTGCCTGCAGGGGCCACCATCTGCTTCCGCTACCTGGCCGAAGGCGGTGTATGGCTGGACGAGCCGGACGCCGACGAGCGCGACGAGCGTGGCTGCATCGTGCACGTCACCGCAGCCGACAGCAGCGACGAGCCCGCGCGCATTGGCACGAAGCCGAACGCCTCCGCCACGGTCACGGCCTGAACGTGTCCCATGAACGGGCAGGGCACCGTCGCGCCGGCCGCCGACGGTGCCCTGTCCATATCCGGGAACCACGATCGACCCTGACCGAAATCTGCGCCAGGCGACCGGTCCGGCGCGGCTGCTGCTTCTGGTCTCGCCGCCAGGTCGTGCGGCCGTACCTTCGTGCTCCAAACCGGCGCCGGATGAGATGCGAGCTAAAGGTCGGGCTGGACGACGGGTCTCCGCGTCGGTGGCTGTTGCCGCCTCGCCGAGGTGTGACCGGTTGACCTGGTCGCGGCTGTCTCACGGCTGGGGTCTGCGGGTCTCCCATATCTGCCTAGTGCCGCCCGGGCGACATCCTTGCCCGGACGCGGGTGAAACCCGTTGTGATAGGTTCGGCGTCGCCGTGCGCTGCTGCGAACTGAGGAGGTGAGACCGATCAACGCTGTGACAGGTCGGGCCTCCCTCCCTCGTATGGCCTAGGGAGTGCCCGCAGAAGGCATCCCGAAAGGCTTGGAACGCTATGCACTTCACCTCTGAGACGTCGTCCGACGGTGTCTGCGAACAGCTCTTCACCCTCGGTGAGATTCCCGGCGTGCTCTGGACCCCAGTAGGTGCTGTCGGCGCCCGTCCGCTGATCTTGATGGGACACGGCGGTGGTCAGCACAAGAAGGCCCCCGGCATCGTGGCCCGTGCGCGCCGCTTCGTGGCCGGGTGTGGTTTCGCGGTGGTGGCAGTCGACGTCCCCGGTCATGGTGACCGGCCGATGGACGAGGAGTACAACCGGATCGCGACCGAGAACCAGACTCGCGTGGATGCCGGAGAAGAGCCGGCTCCGCTGATCGCTGGTTTCCAGGCGCTCGTAGCCCGCCAGACCATCCCGGAATGGCAGGCGGTCCTGGACGCGGTCCAGCAACTCGAGCACGTCGGCGCCGGCCCGGTGGGCTACTGGGGCGTGTCGTTGGGTTGCGGACTCGGCGTTCCATTCGTCGCCGCCGAACACCGCGTTCGCGCGGCAGTACTGGGCCTGGGCGGGGCACTGGCGTCAGCCGAGGCCGCCGCGCGGATCACCGTCCCGGTGGAGTTCCTGCTGCAGTGGGACGATGAGCGGGTGCCACGAGCCCAGAGCTTGGCGCTGTTCGAGGCCTTGGCCTCACCTGAGAAGACGCTGCACGCCAACCCCGGCAAGCACGGGGAGATCCCGGCATTCGAGCTGGACAGCACGCTACGGTTCTTCGCCCGCCACCTCGGCTGACACCGCCGGTGTATGGCTGGACGAGCCGTCGCCGATGAAGTCGAGCAGGTCGCGGTTGACCTGCTCGGCGTGGGTCATGAAGATGGCGTGCGCCGCGCCCGGGCACTCCTTGTACACGTTGCCCGGCACCGGTTTCGCCAGCCGCCGCCCGCACAGATCGATGGGGGCTGAGGCGTCGGCGTCGCCATGGATGATCAGGGTCGGCAGCTGGACGGCGGCGCACTCCTCACGCAGATCGGTACGGAAGCCCGTCCTGACCACCTCGACGGCGGCCTTGGCCGAGCAGTCCAGGCACCTCTGTATGGTCCGCTCGATCAGCTCGGTGGAGACCTGGTTGCCCAGATGCGTGGCGAAGAACGCCTGCGCGTTCTGAGCCGTCCACCGCGGGCGGTCCTTGGTCCGATCCGCCATGATGGCGTCGAAGACGGCCCGGTCGACGCCCTCGGGATTGTCCGGCGTCCTCATCGCCAACGGCGCGGTGGCCGCGATCAGCACGATCCGGCTCACCCGGTCGTACCCGTGGCGGGACAGGTAGCGGATCACCTCCCCGCCGCCCATCGAGTGCGCCGCCAGCGTCACCTCGCGCAGGTCGAGGTGGTCGAGCAGCGCCGCGAGATCATCGGCGAGCGTGTCGTAGTCGAACCCGTGGCCGACCCGGTCCGAACGGCCGTGCCCCCACTTGTCGAAGGCGACGCAGCGCAGGCCCTGCTCGGACAGCGGCAGCATCGGAACTCCCACGAACTGCTGCTGAGCCAGGCGCCGGACACGAACACCACCGGCTTGCCCTGGCCCCAGTCGGTGTGGAACAAGCTGGTCCCGTCGGAGCGCACGATGTACGGCATCAGAAGGTCTCCTCACGGTTGTTGTGGGATGCGTGACGACTGTCGCCGAGAGGAGGTCATGTAGTCGATTACCCATGAGGTAACGCACGGTGTGAGCGGCTCGGACGCCTTCCGGCGAGCGTTCAGCGGCCGAACGCCCTGCGCTGGTGCAGCTCACCCCGCCTGCCGGACCTATCTTCGCCCAGCCCTTTTCCCGGTTGTGGACTGTCCGATTTGAACGTTCCAAACTTCCTCGTTGGTTCTCGCGCAGTTTTCCCGGCGATCAGCGTAAAGTCATGTCACGTGTGACATATTACTTACAGGCGGGTGGCACGGGGCCGCACGCCCGATCACCAAAGGGGAAATCGTTGAAGCAGATCGTCAAGCGTGGAGCCGCAGTACTCGCCGCGGGGGTGGCGATGGCGGGGGCGCTCGCGGTGAGCAGCCCGGCATCCGCCGCCACGACTACGACCACCTGCAGTGACAGCGTCCTGATCTCGGGCCTCACCACCAAGGCCTGCGTGGAGGTCACCGGTACCCAGGCGCGGTTCTACGGCACCGTCGGCGCGCCCGGCATCGCGGAGCCCGGACCCGGCGGAGTCATCACCCCGCAGCGCGCCGATGTGGAGGTATCCGGCCAGGTCGTCGGTGGCCTGTTCCTCGGCTCCCGGCGGCAGCCGGTGAGCATCTGGAACAACACCGTGACCGTCGAGGGCGTCACCGTGACCGCCCCCTGCGGATCTACGGTTCGCGCCGAGGTCAAGCTGTCCCAGGGCCCCGCGGGTCCCGGCGGGCCCGGCTTCTACGGCCCTACGTCCGTCGCGGTGGACGTGCCGGTCGGCTGCTGAAACAGGTAAATCGACGGTGGGCGCGGAACAACCGTTCCGCGCCCACGCGCGCATGCCCGCGGCCATCACGCCTGGCGAATACCTCGCCTGGCCAGGTCACCAGCGGCAGGCCCACCATCAGTCGCAGTCTGCGGCGCGCGCTTGGCGAAGGCTTCAGAGGCCGACTTCCCACGTCAGCGCCGCTTGATCCCTACCGCGCACAGGTGGTAGTCCCCCTTGACCTGCGACCTCGCGGTGTCCGGGTCCGGACGCCACTCGCGGGTGTTGACGATGCCGGGCTCCAGCAGGTCGAAGCCGTCCAGGAAGCCCTCGAACACGGCGCGACGGCGGGTGGTGAAAGGGGAGGATGCGCGCTGGTAGACGTTGCTGACCTCGTCGGCCTCCTTCGGCATGGTGTCCGGAGCGACGTGGGTCAGTACCAGGTAGCTGCCGGCGGGCAGCAGCTCGCGGTAGCGGCGGAGGAGGTCGGCCGGGTTCTCCTCGTCGGTGATGAAATGCATCAGGGAGACCACGAGCAGGGCGATGGGCCGTTCGAGGTCCAGCACCTGCGCCGCCCGCGCCATGACCTCCTCCGGCTCGCGCAGGTCACCCTCCTGGACCGTGACGCCAGGGGAGTGGCCGAGCAGGGCGCGGGAGTGAGTGAGGACGACGGGGTCGTTGTCGACGTAGACCACGTTCGCGCCGTCGATCACCTCATGGACGTGGCCCGCGGTCGGCAGGCCGGAGCCGATGTCGAGAAACTGGTCGACGCCCAGCTCTCTGAGGTGGCGCACTGCGCGCTGCAGGAAGGCCCTGCTGTTGCGGGCATCGCCTTCGACCTCGGGGATGATGGCCAGAACCTTCTCGGCGGCCTGCCGGTCCACTTCGAAGTTGTCCTTGCCGCCCAGGTAGTAGTCGTACATCCGCGCCACGTTGGGGACGGCAGCGCTGATACCCGGCGGCACTCGCTCACTGGTCATGGCCCAAACCTAGACGATCTATAGCGAAGGTTGCGATGATCGCTCCATGTTAGGTCTCGACGCGGCGCCCGGCATCAGCAAGACCAACCTGTGGGCCTGTATGGGGCTCGGATTCGTGGGCACCGCGGTCATCACCTTCTTGCCGGCGGGCCAGCCGTACATCCTCAGCGAGGTCCTTGGGCTGTCCTCCGACGACCTCGGCAGGACCACCGGCTACCTGCAGATCGCCGCGGAGGTCGCGCTGATCCTCAGCCTGATCTGGTACGGCGCACTCGCCGACCGGATCGGCCGGCGGCCCATCGCGGTCGCGGGCCTCGTCCTGTGCGCGGTGGGGGCGGCGCTCTACCCGTTCGCGGGCAACGCGGGCGTTCTCATCGCGTTGCGGATCGTCTTCGCTCTCGGCATCGCAGCTCTGCACGTCACCATGTCCGCGATCACCGCCGACTACGTACGCGACCCGGCACGTGGCAAGGCCTACGGCTGGCTCGGGCTGTTCAGCGGTGTCGGGGCGGTGATCGCCGTACTGGTGCTGGTCAGGCTGCCCAGCATGCTGGAGAAGGGCGGGATGGCGCCTGTCGCGGCCGCCAGGACCGGGTTCCTGATCGTCGCCGCGATGGTGCTGCTCGGCGCGCTGGCGCTGCGCTACACGCTCTCACCGAGCTGGGGCGTGGCCGAGACGCCGCGTGTGCCGCTGCCGCAGCTGATCGGTGAGGGAGTCAGACTGGCCCGCGACCCGGGCGTGGCGCTGTCCTACGCCGCCTCCTTCGTGGCCAGGGCCGACCTGGCCCTGGTGGCGAGCTTCCTGTCGCTGTGGATCGTCGACTACGCCAGGGCCGTGCGCGGCATGTCCGCCACCGAGGCCCTGGCCAGGAGCGGCGCCATCGTCGGCATCGCCTACACGGTGATCGTGGTGGGCGCGCCGCTGTTCGGCTGGCTCGGTGACCGGATGAAGCGTCAGAACGTCGTCATCCTCGCCCAGGCCGTCGCCGCGGCCGCCTACCTGTCGACCCTGCTGGTCAGCGACCCGCTCGGGCCCGGCATGATGCTGGTTGCCGCCTTCATCGGCCTCGGCGAGATCGGCGTCATCACGACGGCGGGGCCGCTGCTGGCCCAGCAGGTCCCTGCCCGCTACCGCGGCTCCTCGTTCGGCGTGCAGCTTCTCTGCGGCGCGATCGGCATCTTCGTCATCTCCGGAGTGGGCGGCTGGCTGTATGACCTGTGGCGGCCCGCCGCCCCCTTCGCCCTGTCCGGCGCGTGCGGGCTGCTGGTGGTGCTCTTCGGGCTCGCGGTACGCCGGCGCGTCGCCCCTCACGCTGAAGCGGTGCCGGCCTCCATGTAGCGCTCGCGCGGCACCGAGACGTCCAGGGCGGGTTCGGCGAACATCGTCAGGTCGGCGTCGTCCCCTCCGGCTCCGCCGGCCGCTTCCAGCGGACCGGCGGGACGGACACGCCGGCGCGGGTTCCCGACGACCGAGAACCGGCAGGACGACTGTCTGGACCGGCCGGGACGTCAGGCGGTGAAGCGGTGGGCCGATGCCGTCCCACGTCCCCAGCCGGGATCGCCGTGATGGACGAACCCGCTCCACGCGCGTTGCACCTCGGCCACGAGCGCATCGGGCATCTCGCCGCCGAGCATGGGCGCCTGCCGCCACGGCGCGGGATCGCCGAAGACGAACGGAAGCTCGATGCAGTGGCACGCGCCGTACGGGCTGCCGGCCACCATCGACCCGGAGACAGGGCAGCTCCGCACAACCTCCGTCTGGGCGCCGCTCCTGGGCGGGACCATGCGCTCCAGCAGCCCCGTCACGATCGACACCGAATGGACGGACCAGCTCCCGGCCGAGTGACCGAGGCTTGAGCGACGGCATCCACACGCGGAGGTGCGGATGCCGTCACCCTGTACGGTACGGCGTCCGCCGATGGCGTTATCCGCCCAGGTCATGGTCTTGTCCGCCGGGAGGGTGTGGGCTCTGCCGTCCTCGAAGTGCCGCCGGTCCCGGCGGGTCGAGCGCGACGCCTGCGAGTCGACCTCCACGGCGAAGATCCGCTCCACCGCGACGGCCCGCCGGCCGCATCATCTGGCAAACCCGCGGGCAACCGGACGCCGCTCTCAGGCGTAGGGAATGAAGGAGGCTCGGCATCTGCCTTCATGCCGCCTACGTTCCCGCCTCATGGTGGGGGGAGTGGCACCCCCAGACCAAATCCCTCGCTCAGGGGAGGCGGGGACGTAGGCCTTACGACGACGGACCGTGGGCCGTGCATGCCACGACCGAAGCGAGGCACGCCTCAGGCGGGCGCCGGAAAGCCGTCCTCGGCCGTGGCCGGGCGGCTGGCCTCCCACATGCGGTCGAACTCGCCGTTGAAGTGCCGGAACCACCGCGGGTCGCGCTGTGCGGTGAGCGTGAAGACAGGGTCGGGCCTGGCCGAGCTGTGCGTGCCCAGTTCGACGTGGAGCACCCCACCGGCGGTGTCCGGGTCGATCAGCACGACACCGAAGGCGGGGACGAACGGCGTCAGGCGCACCTCGAGCGAGCCGGTGGCATTGGGCAGGGTCGCGAGGTGGCGCAGCATGTCCATGGTCGCGCGGACGCGGTGGCCGAACACCTCTGGATGGTCGGGGATCGTGCTGCGCCTGGCTGCCTGGTCGAGGACGTCGGGCTCGGAGTCGATGAGGAGGATCTTCACGGACGCGCCCTGGAGCAGCCGGTCCTCCAGCTCGCCCACGAGGTTGCGGATCGTGCGGCTCAAGGTCACCCCGGATAGGCGGATGTCGTGCGCGTGGGTGATCTGCTCCTCCAGACCGGCCCGGGTGGTGGCCAGGAAGGCGTCGGCCGCGACGGTTCCGGCGATCTTCTCTTGGACCAGCCGGTTGAGCCGGCCGACCTGCTCTTTGAGCTCGTCGGCCTGCTGGCGCGGCCCGAGCGCGGTGACGGCCAGCAGCGCCAGGGTGGCCAGGGTCGCGGCGCTGACGACACGGATGTCGACGGCGTCGACGACGCCGAGGATGCCCACGCCCAAGGCGATCAACGCGGTCACGTAGATCTCGAGGTTGCGTCCGGCTGCGAGGTCCGCGCGTAAGCGATCAAAGGGTTTCACCTCCTCATCATGGGTCACCGGGTGTTCTCCCGTGCCAGACCCTCCAAGAACGGTCATCGCAGTGCGTCGACCGGTTCCATGCGAGCCGCACGCAGCGCCGGATACAGGCCCGCCAGGAGCCCCACCAGCGCACCCGCCAGCGGCGCGGCCAGCGCCAGCCGTACGTCGAGGACCGGGGTCCACTGGCGCACGGCCGCCACCGCGACCACGGCCACCATCCCCAGGCTGGCCCCGATCACCCCGCCGGTCAGCCCGATCAGGCTGGATTCCAGCAGGAACTGGGCGGCGATGTGCCGGCGGGCCGCGCCCAGCGCACGGCGCAGGCCGATCTCGGCGACCCGCTCCATGACCGTGACAAGGGTGACGTTCGCGATGCCCACCGCCCCGACGACCAGGGAGACCAGGCCGAGGACGAGGAAGAGGCCGTTGACGTCGTCCTGGGCGCCGTCTCGCGCCCGCTTGGGACTGGGTGGGGCGATCACCTGCAGTTCCCCGCTGCGGTCGGGGCTGAGCGCGAGCGGCGCCTGGCGGGCGATGAGCTCGGCGGCGCCCAGCTGGGTGGCGACCAGGACGCGGGTGACGTCCTTCAGGCCGAAGTCGGGACCCAGAGCAGGCGGGACGAGCACCGCGCTGGCCAGGATCTGCTCGCGCCGCAGGCCGCCGATGACGCCGATGACCGTGTAGGCCCGATCCTTGACGAACACCGCCGGCGAGTGCTCCAGGCTGGTGATCCCGAGCATCTCGGCGGCCTGCTCGCCCAGCACGACCACCCGGTCGCGGCGGGCCACGTGGCCGGCGTCGTAGAACCGCCCGGCCACCATCTGGCCGCGGGTGGTCTCCGGCAGGTCGGGGGTGGCCGCGACGACCGCGAGGGTCTGCCCGGTCACCCGGGTGGGGTCGAGCAGGTTGTTGGCGGTCACGACGAGGTTGGAGCTCGTGTCGCTCTGTGCCAGCGCCGTCGCCGACGTCACGCCGCGCAGGCGCCGCAGCTCCTTGGCCGCCTCCCAGGTGACCAGGGGGGTGTGGCCGCCACGCGGCACCTCGACGGTGATGCTGGTGGCCAGCAGCTCGTCGAAGCGGCCGACGATCTGGTTGCCCGCGGTCGCCGCGATGCCCAGGGTGACCACCAGCGTGGTGATGCCCAGAACGGTGCCGAGGGTGGTCAGGGCGGAGCGCACCGGGCGGGCGAGCATCCCGGCGAGGGACTCGGCCCACAGGTCGCGGAGATCCATGCTCACCCCTGCTCGGTGAGGACGCCGTCGCCGATGCGCACCCTGCGTTCGGCCCTGGCGCTCACCTCGTCCTCGTGCGTGATCACCAGGACGGTGAGGCCGTCGGCGCGCAGGCCGTCGAACAGGTCGAGGATGGCCTCGGTGTTGCGGCTGTCGAGGTTGCCCGTCGGCTCGTCGCACAGCAGCAGGGCGGGCCGCGCCATCAGCGCGCGGGCGATGGCCACACGCTGGCGCTCGCCGCCCGACAACCGGTCGGGGACGAAGCCGACGCGATGGCTCATGCCGACCTGATCAAGCGCCAGCTCAGCACGTGCCCGCCGGCCGGCGCGCGGATGCTTGCCGTACACCTCGGCGAGCATCACGTTCTCCACGACCGTCCGGTGGGACAGCAGGTGGAAGGACTGGAAGACGAAGCCGATGCGGGTGCCGCGCAGCCGGGTCCGCGCGCCGTCGCGCAACGTCGTGGTCTCGACGCCGTCCAGCCGGTAGGAACCGGAGGTCGGCCGGTCCAGCAGTCCCAGGATATTGAGGAGGGTGGACTTGCCGGAGCCGGACGGTCCGATGATGGCCACGTAGTCGCCGGGGTCGACGCGCAGGTCCACCTCGGCCAGCGCGCACACCGGCGGGTCCGTCGGAAACTCGCGGGAGACGGCGGTCAGCTCGATGACGGGCTCAGACATCGCTCACCACGACCCGGTCACCCTCCTTGAGCTCGCCCGCACGCACCGGAGTGACCTCCACGTCCCCGTCGGCGGTCAGCCCGGTCCGGACCTCGACCTCGCGGGTACGGTCACCGTCCAGCGCCACCCGGACCCGCGGCCGGCCGTCGGCGGAGGTGACCACGGCGGACACCGGCACGGCCAGCACCTCGCCCTCGGTCGAACCGACCGAGATCCGCACCGTCATCGGCGAGCCGACCAGCGACTTGAGCCCCTTGGACGAGCCGGGCGTGAGCAGGACGGGCACCGAGCCGGTGTCCGACCCGTCGTCCTCCTCGCCTTCCTCGCCCTGCGCCGGGGTCAGGCGGGCCTCCTCACCGGTCGCGGTCAGCGTGGCGGGCAGCTGGGTGCCGTCCATGGTCTCCATGCCGGCTTCCTGGCCCGGGCGCAGCAGCTTTGCCTCCTTGGCGTCGACCGACCCGGTGACCGCGAAGGCGGAGCTGGTCACGGTGGCGACCTTGCCCTCGATGGTGTCGCCGGGCTTGACCTCCGCCTTGTCGATGCGGGCGGGCAGGGTCGGCAGGAAGACGATCTCCCCGGCCGGCACGCTCACGCCGTAGGTCTTGCGGTACTCGGCCAGCATGGCGTTGGCGTCGGCCAGGTTGGCCTTGCTGTGGGCGACCTTCATCCGCAGCGGCGAGACCTTCCTGGCCCGGCTGAGCGCCTGGGCGGCGGTGGCCTCGGCCTCCTTCGCGGTGCGCACGGCCTTGCGCAGCTCCTCCAGCCGTTTGTCCCGCTCGACGCGGATCTGCTCCTCGTAGGCGAACACCGCCTGCTGAGCCTCATGGAGATCCTGCCGGGCGTTGGCCAGCTTCATCTCCAGCAGGCTCGTGTCCACCGCACTGGGCGTGGGCGCAGGCGTCGTGGTCGGGGTGGGGGCCGGTTTCCTGGCCTCCGCCAACGCCTGCTCGGCCGCGAGGACCTGCTCCTCAGCGGCTCGTACGGCACGCCGCGACGCGGCCAGCTGGGTCTCCTGCTCGGGCGTGATCTCCGACACCTCTTCCAGCGCCTTCTCGGCGGACCGCAGGTCGCGGCGGGCGTTGTCGAGGCGGATCCGCAGCGGCCGCACGTCCAGCCCCTCGTTCAGGGCCTTGCGGTCGGCGGCCAGGGTCTCCTCGGCCGTCTGCACGGCCTGGCGCAGCTGCTGCAGCGTCTTGCGCGACTCCAGGTCGGATTCCTGCGCCTTGTAGCCGCGCTTGGCGTACCAGCGCTTCACCGCCGCCACCGTGGCCGCGTCGAAGACGCCGGTCACCTTCACCCGCAGCGCGCGCTGGAGCTGCTTGACATCGTCGCCCTCGGTGCCCGGCACGAGCGGCCGGTACATCGGCTTCTTTCCCTCCATGGCGAACACCGGCCGCCCGTTGACCTGCATCAGCACCTGGCCCGCACGGATCGGGCCGGGTTTGGGCGCCGTGGTGACGCGCTGCGGCGTGCCGCCCGTGCCGACGGCACCGACGGCACCGCCTGCCCCGCCGACCGTGCCGGCAAGAGTGACCGGCAGCGGCGAGCCGTACGTGAGCGTGCCGCTGACCGTGACGGTACTGGTGAGCTTGCGCCGCTCGGCCGGCGCCGTGACCAGGGAGGGCTTGGGCGGGCGGCGCGCGGACGCCTCGTCGGCCGGCGAACGCAGCCGCGAGCCGACCGCCCAGCCCACTCCGGCGATCACAAGAACTCCCGCCACGACGAGGGCGAGCACTCTCGACCTGCCCACGTCACCCCTTGACCGTGACGGCCATGCCCAGGCCGGGTAGGAACTCGGCTTGTTTGTAGACCTCGTTCGCCTTGGGCCGGTAGGCGGCGTAGAACTCCTTGCCGCACTCCAGGTCGTCCAGGGCCGCCTTGATCTCGCGCTGCAACATGGGGCGCGCCTCGTCAGCCGTCGGGTTCTGCTTCCTGCCGAGCTTGCCGAACTCCGTCATGAACGAGCTCTCGGTGCTGCGCGCGATGTCAGAGGGGCGCTGCGAGGTGACCCTGTAGCCCTTGCCCTTGAGGCAGTCGGCGAACGTGCTCGCCAGCTCCGCCAGCTTGGGATCGCCGTCGATCTCGCGGCTGATGATCTGTTCCATCATCTCGCTCTGGGCCTTGGCCGCCTCCTGCATCGACTTGTGCTTCTTGCCGGTGGTCTTGTTGATCATCTCGAGATGGCAGGCGTTCATCGCCTCGAAGTACGCCTCCCGCTGCGGCTTCGACAGCCCGGCGATGACCTTGCCGTTGGGATCGTCCCCGGTGTCATCGTCCGCCATCAGGCGGGCCATCCGGCCGACCCCGTCGTTCGGGTAGACGAAGGAGGCGGCGAACCCGAAACCGTACTTGCTGCGATATTTCTTCATCGCGGGATAGTCGCCGGACATCTCCTGCTTGACGGCATCCGGCAGCTCCGGCATGGACACGATCGGGTGGTAGGTGAACCCCTTGCCCTTCATGCAGGTGGCTAGCTGGGCCTGGGCCTGGCGCTGCTGGTCGGAGGGATCCGCGGAGGGTGCCGCGGCCGCCTCGGTCCCGCCGGACGAGGCGCAGCCCGTGAGGGTCGCCAGGATGGCCGCGGCGATCGCGAGCGGCACTCGGGAGTCGGTCATGGGGCTTCACTGTCACGAGTGCATGCTGAAGCGAACCTGAAGGCGACTGAACAAGTCTTTAGGCCGCTGGTTGATGAGGACAGGTTCGAGGGTGTGGCCTAGGTTTCGGTTCGCTTCTCCAGCCGGCTGCCACGCGGCAGGGTGACGACCATGATGTTGCTGGGGATGTCCAACTGGATGCGGTGCCATCGCCCGCGCGGGACGATGGCAGCGGTTCCGGCCATCAGCCTGATCTCCTCCTCCTCTCCTCCCGGCCGCTCCGGGCGGAGGTAGAGGCGCATCTTCCCGATGAGGCAGGACACGATCTCCTCGGCCTCGGGGTGGACCTCCCAGTGGTCGGCGTGGACGTCGGCGCCGGTCTTCGCGTGGAAGGCCAGCAGCCGCCAGCCGTCCTGGTCGAAGTCCGTTGTTCTCTTCCCGGCGTGAATCTGGCCGCCTTGGTGAAGGTGGATGGCGGACGCGAAGAGGTCGATCGGAGTAACTGTCATGCCGAAATGGCCTTCCTGCGGTGATCTGTCAACTGGTGGGGATGCGGCCCGATGCGGATCGCTGGTCACCGGGCGAGGAGCGAATCGCGGTCATCGCTCTGCTCGGCCTGTGATGGCGGGCTGGTCCGGCGTAGGACGGTGAGGGCGACGAGGACGGCGGCGACCAGGAGCGCGGCGCCGAGCGTCAGGCTGAGCGCGTACCCGTCGTTGAGGGCCTCGGGCGTGATGGCCTGGCCGGTGCGGTCGTGCGCGACGGTGCCGAGAGCGGCCAGTCCGAGCGAGGCGCCGAGCTGTCGTGAACTGTTGAGCAGGCCCGATGCGGCGCCGGCCTCGTGGGGCGCGACGCCGGCGGTGGCGGTGGAGACGACCGGTCCGAGGCAGAGCCCGAAGCCGACGCCGGCGACGATCGAGGGCCCCAGGACGTCGGTGGTGAAAGCGCCGTCCGGGCTGATCAGGCCGAACCAGGCCAGCCCGGTCGCGGTCAGCAGTCCGCCGATGACCAGAAGGGTCCGCGGCGCGAGACGGTAGCCGAGTTTGACGGCGAGCACGGAGCCGGCGATCACGCCGAGGGCGAACGGCAGGAACTCGACCCCTGCCAGGGCCGGCCCGACCCCGAGTACTCGTTGCAGGTAGAGGGACACGAAGTAGAAGGCCGCGGCCATGGCCGCACCGACCAGGAGGCTGTAGGCGTTCGCGCCGGCGACCGAGCGGTTGGTGAGCAGGCCGAGCCGGATCAGCGGTTCACGAGCGGTGGTCCGCTCGACGTGGATGAATGCGACCAACAGCGCGGCGGCGACCGCCAGAGTCGTCACGGTGATCGGTGAGGCCCACGAATACCGGTCGGTGCGGACGATGCCGAACACCAGCAGGGTCATGCCCGACGTGGCCAGCACGGCACCGAGGACGTCCGGACGGCCGCTGCGAACCGGGGACGGGCCGGCGGCGACGCGCCAGACCATGGCCAGCGCGCAGGCGGCCATCGGCACGTTCACGAACATCACCCAGCGCCAGCCGGCGTACTCGGTGAGCAGGCCGCCGATCAGGACGCCGAAGGCGCCCCCGGCGGCGTTCATCGCACTCCATACGCCGATGGCCCTGACGCGGACCTTGCCCGCGGGAAAGGTCGCGGTCAGCAGCGCCAGCGCGGCCGGAGCGAGTGCGGCGGCCCCGATGCCCTGGACGGCACGAGCGGCGACAAGATGGCCGGGTTCCTGGGCGAAGCCGCCGAGGAGTGAGGCGAGGCCGAACAGGCCGAGCCCGAGCAGCAGGACCGGCTTACGGCCGTACCGGTCGGCGGCCTTGCCGCCCAGGAGGAGCAGCCCGCCGAACGTGAGCGCGTAGGCATGGATCACCCACGTCAGCCCCACCGCGCTGAAGCCGAGGCCGGCAGCGATCTGCGGAAGTCCGACGTTCACGACCGACAGGTCCAGCGACACCATGAACTGCACGACGGCCACGGCGGCGAGGATGATCCTCGGCCGAGCACCCGACTTGATGACCACGCTTCCTCCGGCGGATTGTCTGTTCGTCAACGCAACTCAGTCCTCTGAGCCGGAGGCAGCGTCGATAGGGGAGTTTCCGTCACCGCACAGCGCTTGCTGTATGAAGGTCGACAGCGCGTCGTCGATCGGTGGGTCTGCGGAAAGCCGTCGGCCCGCACGACTTTCGTCTCTTCAGGCGCGGCACCTGGCACCGGCATGCCGGTACCGACACCCAGCACGGCCACGCTCGCACATGCCGCCAGTCGGATCTTCACAACACTCGTCCTCATGATCAATCACTGCGACGGGGACTCTCTCCTCGCTCTCCGGAATCCCCGCCTCACTCGGCGACGGCACGGCGCCGAGTTGGGCGATCCGCCCGCTGGGACACCGCGGCGGACAGCGTCGACCGCGACTCGTGGAAGCTGCCGGACCACTGCCGCGCTCGACCGGCACGCCTAGCTGCAGCAGGCGCGCCCCCGGGCAGCCCGGTGGCCGGCGGCGCCGCCCCGAGGATGGACTGACTGGGGTTCTCATGACGGCAATCGTCGTCCAGTTGCTGTTCTGGGGCGTCGTACAAGCGGAGGCATCTGCCGCTACCGTTCCGGGACCAGCGACCGGCCGGACTACGACGCCGGGAGTAGTCCCGCAGTACGGCATCGCGGAGTTGAGCGGGTTCCGGTGCGCCGCGGGGCCGGGCTCGATCAGTCCTCGTCCCGGCCAGGCGCGACTGGGTCACGCAGCGGCCGCATGCCGGCCTGGCGAGCCTGTTCCAGCGCGGTGGCCCCGGCCGGCGCGCCGGGCTTGTGCACCAGCGCCTCAAGGTAGTGGTCGAGCTCGAGCCGAGATCCGCGCTTGGCGATCAACCGCTCGTGCCGGGCAACCTCGGTCCCCTTGTGGTAGGCGACCGGGTGGGAGGCGAACGGCATCACGCGCACCTGGTGGCAGGCCAGACTGATCGACACCGAAGAGCGGTTGGTGCGCACGGTGATCTGTTCTCTGAACTTTCAGGGCCAGGGCTTTCGAGTAGCCGGGGAACGTGGTGTCATCGCAGGGCCGCCGCGAAGACCAGGCGGTTGGTGCTGGTGTAGGCGTGTTCACGTTCGGACCATGCGATGCGGGAGGTGATCTGTTCGGGACTGGCCGGACAACTGCCGGGGTCGGTCCGGCGTTCTGCCCACCATCGGGCATTGCGGGATTGGCGATCGAGAATCGCGTCGAGGACATCAGCACGGCGCGCAGCGGTGAGTCCGTAGGCGTCGGCGAGCACCCGCACCTGGGCGGCTTGCGCGGTGGCCGGCGGCGCGGTGGCCTTGGAGGAGATGCACCACGTCCAGGCCATGTATCCGATGTCCTCGAGCGGATCGCCCGGGGAAGCGGTGTCGAAGTCGATGAAGGCGACCGGTAGCCCGGCGCGGAACACTGTGTTGTTGGGTCCGGGGTCGTGATGGCAGACGACGGGGTGCTCCCCGGTGAGGCCGCTGTTGCGGGTGGCGTCGTGCAGCGAGCGAAGAAGCGCCCCAGCCGAAGCGACCTGAGTGTCGCTCCAGCGCCGGAACTTGGCAGGCACCCAGCCGGGCAGGTAACTGAAGATCTCACGGTTGGCTTCGTCGCGTCCGAGATAGCGCGGCGCTCCCGCGAACTGGCATTGCTCAAGGTGTGTGAGCAGTTGAGCGACGAAGGCGGAAGTGGCCGTGGCGGGTCGTCGGACGGTATCAGCGACACGGACGACACCTGGGGTGATGCGACCTCCGGTCAGGGGAACTTCAGCGGGGACGTGCCGCATGGTGGGAGTTGTCCTTTTCAGTGCTTGGAGTGCGTGGGACGGTGTGAGCCGCGCCGCCTGCCGCCTCAGTACTGTGACTTCGCATGACCGACACCGAGATCGAGATCACCGCAGACCTGGTCCGCGACCTGCTGCAGGAGCAACATCCAGACCTTGCGGGGCTGGCCATCCGCGAGGTGGCGGGCGGTTGGGGCAACCAAATGTGGCGCCTCGGGGACGAGTTGGCCGTGCGCATGCAGCGCATGGACCCCACCCCGGAGCTCCAGCTCAAGGAGCGGCGGTGGCTACCCGTGTTGGCCCCGCGCCTGCCGCTCCCGGTGCCGACCCCGGTGCGGTTCGGCGAACCGTCCGAGCGCTTCCCCAAGCACTGGACCGTGATGACGTGGGTTCCCGGCGAGCCGCTGGACCACGGCTCGATCAGCCGCGGCGTCCACGCGGCCGACACGCTGGCGGGCTTCCTCCAGGCGCTCCATGTGGAGGCGCCCGCCGATGCGCCGATCGCTACGGACCGCGGTGCCCATCCCAGGAACTGCACGGACGGCTTCGAGAACTTCTTCCAGGCCGTTGCTCTCGACGACATCGCTGCCGACGTCCGGGCCGTCTGGGACGACGCCGTTGCGGCCCACGCGTGGGAGGGCCCGCCGGTGTGGGTGCACGGCGACCTCCATCCCGCGAACGTCGTCGTCTCGGACGGAACGCTCTCGGGCATCGTCGACTTCGGTGGCATGTTCGCCGGCGATCCGGCGTGGGATCTCGCCGCCGCATGGGTGCTGCTACCCGCGGGCACGGCCTCACGGTTCTTCGAGATGTACGCGCAAGCAGATGAGGCGGCGATCCGGCGCGCCCGCGGGCTGGCAGCTATGAAGAGCCTCTTCCTGATGCTCATGGGGCAGAACGGAGATCGGGGCCTCCCCGGCGGTAAGCCGAACTGGGGACCTGCAGGCCGGGCGGCACTTGATCGTGTTCTGAAGGGCGTTTGACGCACGCTTCTTGAACTTGTTCTCGATCTTGGTTGAGGGCCATGTGGCAGCCCACCTTCGTGGGTTCATCGATCACCACGCGTGGTGGAGATGGCAAGGTCCACGGCCATATGCTGCCCGTGGCCTCGACCGAGCTGGGTGAGCTTGTCTTGGGCGCCGGCCAGGCTGACGCGGAGCCCTTCGACTTCGCCGAGCCAGCCTTCACGTCCGGCCTCGGCAATGCGGGCGATGAGGTTGTCGCGGATCTCCTCCAGTCGGAAGCGTTGGGCCGAGTCCGGCCGCAGGAGCGAACATCTGACACATGCATGCTCATGAACACTAGGAGTGGAGTTGAGAAGGCTCGGTCGCAGGTGCCGATGGACACCTTGCGCTTCTCGAAGTGAGCGAAGAACGCGTCCCATTCGTTCTCGGTGGGGGCCCGGTACTCTTCGCTGGGCCTGGTAGCGCGACGGCGGGCGATGAACGCCCTGTGCGCCTCGATCGACTCGGCCGGGTAAACGGCCTTTAGTCCATCGTTGTATCAATACCCTTATGACCGCAGATCACATGGGCGATGTGCGGCGGTGTCGTCGGTGACGAAGAGGCGCCTTCTGTCCGTACTCGCTGTGTGTGGTTGTGTCCGTGTGGCGATCGAGTAGGCGGCTTTCCATCGGCATGTTCGCGCTGGGGGTCCTCGCTTGTGTTGCGATTCCGGGCAGGTCATGTGACGCAGATCACTAGCTTGGGGTGCTCGTAGAGCAGGTTGTCGGTGGTGCCTGCGATCGTGTCCTGCATGGGCGAGCTGGTCGAGCGAGTGGATGAACTGGACCGCGTGCTGGGAGTCGTGGATCGCGCAGAGGCGGAGCGTCGGCGATGGATGCATCGGATCGCGACGACGATCTGTCGCGATCCGATGCGGCGGATCCTCGTGCTGCGCCGAGCGGAGCAGCTCACTCGCTTTCCCGGCCACTATGACGTGATGGTCGGCGGTGCCGTGGACGTGGGCGAGTCGTATGAGGACGCGGCAGCCCGCGAGCTGTCCGAGGAGCTGGGCGCCGGCGTCCCGGTGCGTTTCATGTTCAAGTTCCTGTGCCGGGATGGGGTCAGCCCTGTCTGGTTCGGGGTGCACGAGGCCGTGATCACTGAGCCATTGGTACCAGATCCGTCCGAGATCGCTTGGCATGCCTGGCTCACAGAGCTCGAACTGCGGGAGGTCGTCGATCGATGGCCTTTCGTTCCCGGTGGGCGAGAGGCGGTGCGCCGATATTCGGTATTCGGGAACGAGGGCCAGCCGTCGGCTGGCTGATCGGCGGCATCATGTCGAGTGGGTGGCTCAGCTGCATGGCCCGATTCCCTCAGTCCGGGCTGGCAGCCGACGTACTCGGGTGTCGCCGTCGTGCTGGCGGCGGAGTTGGAGGATCTCTTCGTGTTGGGCAGCGAGGCGCGAGAGCGCTTCGTTGCGGAAGTCAGTGAGTTCCTCGATGGTCTGATCGCGGTGAGCGAGGCGTTGTTCGAGGGTGGCGATCTGCTCTTTGAGCCGATGCAGGGGTCGGGGGTGTCTCCGGTTTGGAGGACGACCGCGAGTCGGGATTCGAACTCTTCGCGAAGGTGGGCATAGGGGAGTGTGCCGTTGAAGGCTGTGCGGTCGATGCCGGATTCGCGAGCGAGGGCCTCGATGTCGCGCTTGCCGCCGGGTGGCAGGTCGCCGCGACCAGCCTGGCGGCCTGCCGGTAGTGGCCGCTGATCAGGTATTCCAGCGTGCGCATGGAGAAGTTGTGGCGGAGCCGGTGGGGATGAACGTGTGGGAACCGGGGCTCATAGCGCGCCCGGATCCGGTCCGAGGTTCGCTCGAACACGCACACTCCTGCGCCGGCACGCCGATCTGGTCAAGCGCCGCTGGACGGTTCCGCGCCGCAAACCGCCATCGACCTCACCGGACTCTGAACCAGGCATCGCCGAACGGGCGGTCGGATCCACCCCCACCGACGGGCCGCACTCGGCTGGTTCGCAGAGACCGCCTCGGTGGCCTGATCCATGTGTACGCGCAGGTCGCTTAGGGTGACACCATTTTCGGCACCCACACGTTGCGGTTGCCACCGGTCAAGATCACGGCCAGGGGATGCCACCTGCGCCGGTGATCAGGTGGTGTTTGCTGCCGGTCCGTCCTCGGTCGACTGGGGACGGGCCTGCTGCAACTGCCTTCAGGGCTCCAGACACCGGGTTCCGGCCCCACGCCGTCCGATCACTGTCCGTCCTGGTAGACCATGGGGCCTGACTCCTTGAACGCCGCACGCGAGGCGTCCTTGAGCCACTTCGTCGCGCTGGAGTCTCTGGTGAGGTTCGTGTAGACGGCCAGGGTACGGATCACATATCGGCCGGTCTGCCCGGTCCACGAGTACAACTGCACGTTCCACCAGTTCGAGGTGTAGCAGATGCCGGTCGATCCCGGCCCCGTTCGGGGGCACCGGATCCCCCAGTCCTGCACGTAGACGTTCTTGAGCCTCGAGTACGCGGTGCCGGCCCTGCCCGAGTCCTTCAGCGGAACGACCCAGACGGTCACCATGATGCGCCCGTTCGGAGCGCCCGAGCTGATATAGGCACCCACCGCCATGTCGTCGCAGCGTGCCTTGCGGAGGGCGGACTTGACTCTGGCGTCGGGCCACGGGCTCGGGCAGTCCTCCACCCCGAACGCCTTGCGGCTGAAACGCACCCCCTCGGCGCTCGTGAAGGACTGCGGAAGCAGGGCGTCGGCCGTGATCGGGGTCGGGTCGGTGCTCTCCTTGTTGAGGTCCGCGGGGTTGAACGACTCCTCGGTCGGCTCCTCCGAAGCTGTTTGAGAAGGCGTCTGCGAAGGCGTGTCGGAAGGGCTCGGTCCGGGGGTGTAGGTGGAGACGGGCTGGGAGGTGGAGGGCTGACCGCCCGACAGCGCTCCCCGGACCGTGTTTTTGACTACGGCCCGCACGCCCACCACGGCCAGCACCAGGGCGACTGCTCCAGCGCCGACGGCGAGGCCGATCTTCTTCGACCGGCCGCCGCCGCTGGGCGGAGGCGGGGGAGGGACGCCCCCTCCAGGCTGCCCAGGCGGCTGCGCCCAGCCGGCGGGCCCGTTCTCCTGCGTCGACGGGTGCGGCCGGAGAGTGAGTTGCTCGGCCTCCGGCGTGCCCATCGTGGCGTGCGCCGTGGGCCACTGCGCGAGGGGGGCGGGAGCCTCGTCGCCGGTCAGGCGGCGCAGCAGGGCGGCGGCGCTCGGCCGGGCCGCGGGGTCCTTGGCCAGACAGGCCGCCAGCGCCGGGCGTAACTCCTGCGGCACGGCCGACAGGTCGGGTTCGCGGGTCAGAATGGCGTGCATGATCGCCGGCAAGGTGTCTCCACTGAAGACCTGCTGCCCGGTGGCCGCGTAGATCATGGAGGTCGCCCAGCTGAACAGGTCGGCCGCCGGGGTGATCGGCGCCCCGCCGAACTGCTCCGGCGCCATGTAGGCGGGGGTTCCCACCACGCTGTGCGTGGCCGTCTGGGCGGTCACCCTGGCAATCCCGAAATCGATCACCACGGGCCCCTCAGGCCCCATGATCACGTTGTGCGGCTTGAAGTCTCGGTGGACTATCCCGGCCCGGTGGATGGCCGCCAGTGCGGTGAGTGTGGTCACAGCGAGCCGCTCCAGCCCGCTGCCCGAACGCGGACCCTCGGTCCTGACCAGCAGGTCGAGCGACGGGCCTGGGATGTGTTCACTGACGATGAATGGCTGGCCGCCCACCAGGCCCGTGTCCAGCACGCGCGCCGTACAGAACGGAGCAACCTGGCGAGCCGCCTCGGCTTCGCGCAGAAACCGGCGGCGCGCGTTCTCATCCGCCGCGGCTCCAGCGTGTAACACCTTGACCGCGACCTGCTCGTTGGACGGTCCCTGGCCCAGGTAAACCGTTCCCTGGCCACCCCGCCCCAGTACACCAGCGAGCCGATAAGGGCCGATCTGACGTAAATCTTCCGGCGTGAGCGATTGCACAAGATCTCACCTTAGCGTTTGCTGGCAAGATCTCCTTAATGTCACACAGTCGGTCAAGTCACTGCGAAGCCTTCGTGGCCGTTGGCAGCGATCTCGGCGCACCTGACGCGGTAAGGGCCGACGCCGCCGACGACCCTGTCCGCCCAGCGTCACCGCGAGCGATCTTCATAACGCCGCTCCCGCTCGAGGATGTCCCACGTACCACACAGTGCTGTATGGAAGCCGCTGCAGCTGAGGGCGACGCTCTCATGCCCTCCGGTAGCTTCACCCTTGTGTCGCAGCGGAACGACACAACCCATGGGGAGGCGACCGCGCTCATCGGCTGTACCGGAGCCAGGCCTTGGACTTGGACCCCGCGCCTCCGCCACCATCGAGCGGGGTCTCAGCCTGAGGGGGACAGCGCGGCGGCCAGGTGCTCGCCGGGTTGGCTGCCGGGCGGGATGGCGAAGACGGCGCTGCCGGTGTGCTTGACGAACGCGTTGAGCCGGTCGGAGCCCGCCAACTTGCGCTGGGCGCGGATGAACGCCTCGGGGTCGCGGACATAGGCGCAGAACAGCACGCCGCTGTCGTAGCTGCCGTGGCTGTTGCCGCTGTGGTGCTCGTGCAGGTGGCCGTCGTCCTGGTTCGCGTGGCCGTGCTCGACGATGATCGGTTCGGTGATGCCCTGCACGGCGTAGTCGTAGTTGTACGAGCGGCGCAGCATCGGGATGGCGCGTACCAACGCCACATGCGCGTCGGCCGGAATGGCGGGCCGACCGTCCGGGCCCTTCTTGCCGAGTTCCACGGCGGTGAACTCGCTCCCTCCGCTGAGCGGCGCGCCAGTGTCCCTGCGGCGGCCGATGACCAGGTCCTGGTCGCGGGCGGCGGCGAGGTCCCACTTCGGCAGGTCCAGGCGGATCTTGCGGAAAACGAGGTAACTGCCGCCGGTGAACCACTCCGGCTCCCCGTCGGCCGCCCACACGGCCTGGTCGAACTCGGGTGTGCCGGGCTTGGGGTTGCTGGTGCCGTCCTTTTGGCCGAGGAGGTTGCGCGGGGTGGAGCCGCCGAAGGTGCCGAGGAAGCCCTGCTGGCTCCAGCGCAGCCGTGCCAGTCCAGGAGCCTGGCCGCGCAGCGAGCGAAAGGCGTGGCTGACGACCTGCGGGTCGTCGGCGCAGATCTGGGCGATCAGGTGGCCGCCGCTCCAGGCGGGCTCCAACCGGTCGGTGGAGAAGGCGGGCAACGGGCGCAGATGCGCCGGCCTGCGCTCCTTCTGGCCGATCAGGTCGAACACCTCGGGGCCCAGGCCGAAGGTCAGCGTCAGGCTCGCAGGGTTCAGGCCGTCGGCGACGCCGGAGCCGGCGGGTGCGTCGGGGCGGTTGCCCGGGATCGGGCCGGGCGGGTCGCCGAGCATGAGGCGTTGGGCGACGGTCGTCCAGCGCGTCATCAGTTGCTGCAGGTTGGTGGCGATCTTGGCGGTGGGCAGGTTCGCGGTCTGCAGGTCGAAGGCGGCGAACATCGCGTAGTGCTGTTGCCGGGTGGCGATGCCCGGCTGGTGGACGCCGTGCAGCCCGGCGGGCGAGGGCGTGGCCGGGGTCGCCGCGTCGCTCGCGCCCGCGTGGCCGGAGGCGGCACCGTTCAGGCCGCCGGTCAGCAGTGCTCCGCCGGTCGCGGCGACGCCCGCAGTCGCGACGATCGAGGCGATCGCGCCCCGGCGAGAGACGGATTCAGGCATCGTAGTCGCCCCATCCGGTGAGCTCGCGCCACGTGGGCCAGGATTGTCCGCTCGCCTGCCGCAGCATCTCGCCGGGAATGCTGAACGGCGGCGCCTTGTGCGGCTTGTCCAGGGACTGGGCGACGACCGCGTCGTGCAGCACCACGGCGGCGCGTAGCCTCGGCAGCACCTCGTGGATGCGCTCGGCGTAGCCATCGGGCAGCGCGGGCCCGTCCGCGTCGAGATCGTAGCCGGCGCCGGCGGTCACCAGCGCGATCTCGGGCCGCTTGCGCTGCGCGACCTCGGGGACGAGGTGCAGCGCGATGGCGTCCCAGACGATCATCGTCTTCTCGGACGGCATGCCGCGCTCCGCGAGCCAGGCGGCGGCCAGGTCGGCACCGTCGATGTCGAAGCGCTGGTCCCCGTTGCCGGGTTCGCTGAGGCCGGAGTCGTGCAGAACGCAGGCGAGGAACAGTAGTTCGTCGTCGTAGTCGCGGCCGGAGCGCAGGCCCTGGCTCTCGCCGATGAAGCGGCCGTAGAGGTAGGTGCGCATGCTGTGGTTGAAGATCGCCGGCTCCTCGATGGAGCGGACATACCGCATGGCGTCGAGCGTCAGGCCGCTCCAGGGGAACGGCAGGCCATCGTAGGCGTCCATCGTGTCATCCTTCCTGTGTGCGGAGGGCTCGCATGGCGAGCAGCCCGCCGATTGCGGGAATGAAGGCCCGCCACCTGGCACCGTTCGGCGAGGTGGATGGGGCGAGGTAGGCGGCCGCGATGACGGCCACGTAGGAGATGCCGTGCAGGGGGCCACCGAAGGTCGTGACGGCCTTGGCGTGCACGGTGAGCAGGTTGGCGATCAGGACTACGAGCGTGGTCAGCTCCACGCTGGCGGCGACTCGCAGGAGGCGCATCGGGTTCATCCCCCTTGACCGGTGCCGGGTCGGACGATCATCAGGACCACCACGACCGCCCAGGCCAGGTTGTAGACGCCCGCGAGCATGGACAGCAGCCGCAGCCGCCCAGAGTCGCCGGGGTCGGCGAGCACCTGGCGCTGGCGCGGATGGATCTGCGTGGCCAGCAGCAGGGCCGCGACGGCGGTGAGGATCATCGAGATGGTGATCCAGATCTCGCCCGTCCGGCCCTGTACGCCGGCAAGGATCATCCCGGCCAGTGGCACGATGAGGCCGAGAACGGCGTACCCGCGCGTGATGCGGTGCAGGGCGACGGCGACGGACCGGCTGCGCCCCTCTCCAGCCGCCGCGGGCGCGTAGCGGGGGAACAGGCTCGTTGCCGCGGCTGAGCCCCCGACGAAGACGATGCCGCCGAGCACGTGCACGGACAGCAGGACATGTTCCAGCAAGTCTCTAGCTCCAACCTTCAGGATGGCTGAAGCCTAGTCTCAGCTTCAGTCGCTCTGAAGGTTGGGGTACGCGGACGGTCAGCCCGCCGATTCGTCGAAGGCTGGGGTACGGGGACCCGTCAGCCCGCCGATTCGCCTAGGAGCGCGGGGAAGACCGCCTGGCCGATTCGGCACTGGACGGGGTCGGCCTCCGGGTCGAACAGTCGCTCGTTCACCTCCGCCACCGCCTTCTTGGCGGCCTGGAGGAGGCGGGAGCCCGCACCGGATACGAATCTGCGCGCCATCTCTCGCCGTTATATGGGAAGGAAGTAGATAATCCGGAATGGAACTAGTTGCTAGGCTATGGGGATGACTGCCATGGCGCCCGCGCGCACGGAGCCGGACCTGTCGTTCCTGCTGGATCGTGCCGGTCACGTCCTGAGAACCCAGATGGCGGCCGCTCTGGCCGAGATCGGGCTGACGGCTCGCATGCACTGCGTGCTCGTTCACGCCCTGGAGGAGGAGCGCACGCAGATCCAGCTCGCCGAGATCGGCGACATGGACAAGACCACCATGGTGGTGACCGTCGACGCCCTGGAGAAGGCGGGCCTGGCCGAGCGCCGCCCGTCTGGCACGGACCGGCGAGCCCGGATCATCGCGGTCACTCAGAAAGGGGCGGAGATCGCCGCGAGGAGCCAGGAGATTGTCGACGGCGTGCACAAGGCGGCCTTGGACGCGCTGCCGAAGGATGAGCGCGAGGCACTCCTGCGGGCGATGAATCGCCTGGTCGCGGGGCATTTGGCGGTCCCTGCCGAGGCGCCGCGGGCGGTACGGCGGGCTCGGCAGCATAAATAGATCTGCAACGGATCGTCTGCAATAAAACTATCTGCTACGGTTCTCTTGTCCCTCTAATGGAGCAGGAGAAAGCCCATGTCGCATACCCCCCGATCGCGCTGGCCGTGTTCGTCCTGCGCCAGGCGACCGCCAAGGCACCGCTGATGCCGCTGCGGATCTTCCACTCCCGCAGCGTGTCCGGCGCCAACCTGGTGCAGTTCCTCACGCTGTCGGCCATGTTCGCCTTCCAGATCCTCGTCGCGCTCGAGACCGGCCTGGCGATGCTGCCCGCGGCACTGGCCATCGGCGGAGTCTCCCTGTTCGTCTCGGCCCGGCTCAACACTCGCTTCAGAGAGCGCGCCGCCCTGCAGGCAGGCCTGGTGCTGCTGCTCGGGGCGATGGGCTGGTTTGCCCGTATCCCGGTGCAGGCGGACTACGTCACTGATCTGCTCCCGGTGAAGCTGCTCATCGTGGGCGGTGGTTTGGTACTTCCCGCGCTGACGCGCTCGGTATATCTGGCGCCAAGGCCGACGATGCGGGCCTGGCCTTCGCCATCGCCGCCCTGCTTGTGGCCGCTCTCACCGTAGCGCTCCTCACACTGCGACGACCCAAGCCAGACGCCGCTGCCCCGTTGGCCCCGCCACCTGATCACCCAGCTCACACCACCAGCACAGACAGGATCTGATCCCCATGACCGAGAACGAGACGAGTTCCGGCCCCGCGCCCCGCATTCTCACCGACCAGGAACTCACCCGCCTGCTCGGCGACCAGCAGTTCGGCGTGCTGGCCACGGTCAAGGGCAGCGGCCACCCCCATCTGTCCACCGTCCTTTACCACTGGGACCCCGTCGAGCGGATCGTCCGCATCTCCACCACGGACGACCGGCTCAAAGCGCGTCACGTACGTAACAACCCCCGCCTGTCCCTGCACGTGAACGGGCCGGACATCTGGTCGTTCGCAGTCGCCGAGGGGGATGCGGAGGTGTCAGAGGTGACCACGGAACCAGGGGACGAGACCGGCAGGGAACTGCTGGCGCTCACCCCAGGCTTCACGGACACGGCGGAGGAGGCCGCCTTCCTCAGGCAATTGGTGAACGAACGCCGCGTGGTGATCCGACTGCGAGTCTCACGTCTGTACGGCACAGCCCTGGACATCCCCACCGAGGGATAGGGGCGGGCGGGGTGCGGCGAGAAGCTGCTTTGTGGGTGCCGAAATTATCGCAGATGAGATGAATGTCCAGCTCGGCCGGGAACGCCTTGTCGATGGTGATCAGGAACTTCTCGAACTCGGTGGCCCGGTGCTGGCGGTGCAGTTCGCCGATGACGGTCCCGTCGGCGATGTTGAACGCGGCGAACAGGCTGGTGATCCCGTGGCGCCCGTAGTCGTGGGTGCGCCGCTCGGGCATCCCCGGCATCATCGGTGAGACCCGGCTGCGAGCGATCCAGCGCCCGGATCTGGGACCGCCCGCTCAGGAGGATCGTGATACAGCCCGACGACGTCGACGACCTTCTCCACGAACAGCGGATCGGTGGAGAGTTCGAAGGTTTCTGCCCGGTGCGGTTTGAGGTCGAAGTCGCGCGGGATCCGGCCGGAACACCCCAAGCTGCAGGACGGCACCCACGAGGTGCACTGGGCACCTGCGAGCAGCGGCGGGACCGCCCGCGGCAGGCCCGCCCCGCCGAGCCGATGGACAGCACGGCGGCCAGTGTGCGCGACTACCTGGCCAACTAGACCTCAGCTGATCACAGACCAGACCGCACAACCCTGGCCAAGCCGCACTAGGCCGTCGCTTCGGCGAGCAGCTCGACCTGGTCGAGCCGTGATGACGTGGGAACGAAGATGAGCTCGTCACAGCCGCTGGATTCGAACGCGGCGGCGTAGGACCTGACCATCTCGGCGCTCACCGCGGCGCTCGCCGCGATCTGCCCGGCGACGTCGCCGAGCCAGGCGTAGTAGTTCAGAAGGTAGGCATCCGCCTGCGCGCGGGCATCGGACCCGAGCGCGAAGTAGGCCAGTGATAGCTTGCGTGGCTTGCCCTGCCGGCCCTCGTTCTGCCAGGCGGCATCGACACCTGCCGCAGCTTGCGCGAACATTTCCGGCGTGCCTCCCCCCATGATCCAGCCATCGGCCAGCTGAGCGACTCGGCGGAAGCTCGCCTCGGACGCTCCGCCCAGGATGAGCTCGGGGCCGCCGCCGCGGGCGGGCTCCGGTCCGATCGCGCCGGCGAAACCGCGCTCTTCGCCGGACCAGATGCGCTTCATCTCGGCGAGTTGCTCCTCCAGGCGGCGCCCCCTGCCTTCGGTGGTCAGCCCGCTGGCGGTGAAGTCGTCGTCACGTCCTCCCAGGCCAAGGCCCAGCACGAGCCGCCCCCCGGAGAGCCGGTCGAGCGAGGCGGCCTGCTTCGCCAGCAGCGCGCTGTTCGTATACAACGGTGCGAGCAGCACACTGGTGGTCAGCCGGATCCGGCTGGTGACCGCCGCGGCGGCGGTGAGGGCGATCAGCTCCTCGTAGCTCGGGTACACGAGTCTGCCGATCGTGCCCAAGGTGCTGAACCCTGCTTCCTCGGCCTGCCGCGCCCAGTCGATGAGGGCTTCCCCGTCAGTCCCGGGAACCGTGTTGGGCAGGCCTATCCCGATATCCATCCGTGCCTCCGGTCATAGGGTCATTCTCACAACGTCAATACCGCCGGACCGGATTGGCCATGAGTCGACACGCTGGCGGATGGGAACGATGTGGATGCGGCCGGGGTGTTTCGTGGTTACTTCCAGGCATTTATCCGACCGAACTGTGCTGCCCGTAGGCGGCGATCGCGCGGCTGCCCTCGAGTGTCCGGTTGTGTTCAGCCGCCGTCGGCCGGCGGCCCCACATCTCGCCGAGCGACACGCGGCCTGTCAGGCCGCTCCCACAGGGGCGCAGCTGCCTTCCTGAGCGGCATGGGGAAGCTGACCGTGAGAGCCAACGCGCCGGTCCTGGGGTAGCCGGCACCTGGAGTTGGATCTGGGTGACGGCAAGCGGCCGGAAAGCCGTGGCGATGCCACGCTAGGTCAGGGGCGTCATCGATCAGTACCGTGGAGCGGCTTCGATGTCCCTGGTCTATCGGTTGGAGCGGTGTTTGTACGGTCTTGTGGCAGTGCTGGTCCGCTCTGATCTGTCCAACGAGGCTGAGCTGCTGGTGCTACGGCACGAGAACCAGGTGCTTCGTCGGCAGCTCGGTTGCCGGCCGCGGTGGGGTCATGCAGACCGGGCTGGTTCACGGTGCTGTCGCGGTTGGTCCGGCGCCGCCGGTGGGCGGGGTGTTCCGGTCACCCCGGCGACCATCTTGCGCTGGCCTCGCGGTCGCGCGGAAGTGTACCTTCACGGACAGGCGGCGCCCAGGACGCCCGGGCACGCGCCGGCCGATCAAGGCATTGATCGTGCGGTTGGCGTGAGAGAACCCGACCAGGGGCATCGCCGAATCCAGGGGGAGTCGGCCCGCCTGGGTTACACGGTCGCTTCCTCTACCAGGTGGGAGATCCTGCACGCGGCCGGTATCGATCCGGCGCCCCGCCGAAACGGGCCGACCTGGCGGTAGTCCCTGACTACTGAGGCCCAGGCGATCATCGCGTGTGACTCCTGGCGGTCGAGACGATCCTGCTCAAGCGGCACACGGTCAGCTCGCTCCCGCTCGGGTCCGGCGCGGGTTTCGGACCCTCCGTCCCGCACTCGCCCAACCGGCCGGCGCACCCAAACCTGCCAGACCCGGCCCTGGACGCCCACCCGGCATTCCCAACCGCCGCCCCACTCCCCGCCACGACATGGACAAAACCGTCAAACGCGGCCGCCCCCTCGCGCTGATCGCGGTGACCGGGCGAAGACGAGCGCGATCGGGATCAACACGGCGGTCAGCGCGAAGGCGGCCGGGTAGCCGGTCCGTGCGGCGAGCACGCCGAAGGCAGCGGCGCCCAGTCCCATCCCCGCGTCGTAGGCGAGGTTCCATACGGCGCTGACCGTGCCGTACGTGGAGGCGGGGGCCCGCTCGAACATCAGCATCAGGCTGGCGTTCTGGGCGACGCCGAAACCGGCTCCGAACAGCGCCATCCCCGCCACCACCGCGACCGGGTCGGTGGTGAGGGCCGGTACGGCCACGCCGGCCGCGGTCAGGAGCGCGCCGGGTGCCAGCTGCCGGCCCGTGTCGTTTTTGTCCGCATGCCGCCCGGCCCACCAGCGGGCAAGGGTCGACGCGGCGGCCTGAGCGAGCAGGGCGGCCGCCGCGAGATCGCCGAACCCGGGGGCCAGGGCGACCGGCAGGAAGGTGGCGACGATCCCCGCGGCCATCGCGGCGGCCGAGAAGACAATCGAAGGCCGGACCAGGGCGGGGGTGCGCAGCCCGGCCAGGATGCCGAGCGGCTGCAGTACCCGTGTCCGCGATCCTGGCCGTGGCATGCGCCCGGGAAGGGCGGGCACCGCCGCCAGCCCGGCCAGGGCGGCCAGTGCTCCAGCGGTGAACACCGATGCGTACCCGATCCTCTCGGCGAGCCAGACGCCCAGTGGCAGCGCGATGACCGCCGGCACCCCGACGACGACGCCGTGCAGGCCCAGCCCCTCACCGCGGCGTTCGGGCGGGACCAGCGCGGCCACCAGCGCGCCGCTGAGAACGGCGGTGATCGCGAACCCCGCGCCGCGCAGGACGCACACGGCCATGACTGTCGCCGTGCTCGCCGAGCCGGGCAGCGCCAGCGCCGGAATCCCGAGGAGCACCAGACCTGCGGCCATCACCGCCCGGTACCCGAACCTGGAGGTCAGGCGGGGGGCGCACAGTTCGGCGGCCACCGTGGAGGCCATCAGGACGCTGGTGGTCAGCCCCGCGCCCATCCCGCCCGCGCCGATCGAGGAGGCGTACAGCGGGACGACCGACAGCAGCAGGGAGAAGCTCGTCCCCGCACCGAAACTGGACAGGAAGACCATGGCCAGGGTCCTGGTGAGGATCCGTGGGGGTACGGCGGCCGCGGCGTGTCCCGCCATGGGGGTGGCGGGGCCGGCCGCGGAGGTCGCGGGGTCGGGGGAATCCACCCCCATAATGTAACAGCGCTGTTGTATTTTGGTCGAAGAAGGGATCATGGCATGGCCGAGCTCTACCCGCCGATCGAGCCGTACGACCACGGCATGCTCGACACCGGTGACGGCAACCTCGTCTACTGGGAGGTCTGCGGTAACCCGGAAGGCAAGCCCGCGCTCGTCGTGCACGGCGGGCCCGGCTCAGGGTGCTCCACCGGCATCCGCCGGTATTTCGACCCCGGCCGTTACCGGGTGGTCCTGTTCGACCAACGCAACTGCGGACGCAGCACGCCGCACGCCGGCGACCCCGCCGCCGACATGAGCCGCAACACCACCGAGCACCTGCTCGCCGACATGGAGCGGCTGCGCGAGCACCTCGGTATCGACCGCTGGCTGCTGTTCGGCGGCTCGTGGGGCTCCACCCTGATCCTCGCCTACGCCGAGCGCCACCCGGGGCGGGTGTCGGAGATCGTCATCTCCGGCGTCACCACGACCCGGCGCTCGGAGATCGACTGGCTCTACCGGGGCGTTGGGCGGTTCTTCCCCGAGGAATGGGACCGGTTCCGCTCCGGACTCCCCGAGACCGACCGCGACGGCGACCTCGTCGCGGCCTACGCCCGCCTGATGGAAAGCCCCGACCCCGAAGTGCGGTCGAAAGCCGCGATCGACTGGTGCACATGGGAGGACGCGGCCGTCTCCCTGGAGCCGAACGGCGCGCCGAACCCCTATAGCGACGGCGCACCGGCCGACCTGCTGGCGTTCGTGCGGATCTGCGCGCACTACTTCGCGCACGGCGCGTGGCTGGAGGAGGGCGTCCTGCTGCGCGACGCGGGCCGCCTGGCCGGCATCCCCGGCGTTCTGATCCACGGTCGCCTCGACCTGAGCAGCCCGCCCGACACCGCCTGGGAACTTGCCCGCGCCTGGCCCGACGCGCAGCTGATCGTTATCGGTGACTCGGGGCACACGGGCAGCGACACGATGCGCGAGCAGATGCGCGGCGCGCTCGACCGGTTCGCCGGCCGGTAAGCCGATCGGGAATTGTGGAGTGTGATGGGCCGAGGCCGGTTTCGTGGCGCCGGCCAGGTGCGCGGGGGTTGTCTGGCGTAGCCGGCTGGGTCGCTCGAGATCATCGCGGGCAGCAGGCGGCGGAACACCGCGCAGGTGGCGAAGGGCCGCGAACAGGCGTATCACTATGTTGGAGGTGCCGGGTAGGAATGGCTGGTGATCATCGTCATGAGCATGACCTGGAAGGAGCGTCGTTCCCTCTTCGACATCGAGGACGCACTGGCCAGGGACGACGCGGAGTTCGTCGAACGCATCAACGCGATCAACAGGATCGAGGCGGATGATGCCTCTGCAGCTTCCAGTGATGCTTGCTGGGAGCGGTGGTTGTATCGCCACTACCCGACGCTGCTGCTCGCCGCGCTCGTACTCATCGTGCTTGCCGTCCTCACTGCGATCGTGGATTGATCAGCCCCAAGCTGGAGTTCGTCGAAGAGCTGCCAGCCGATCGGGCTGAGGGCGACGTGACGGTTGTCGCGCGCTCTTCGTCATGGGCGAAGGACATCTGGTGGGGGGCTGGCCATCCGGGTCGCCACGGACGAGATCGTGACGATGCGGCCACTGCCGCGGAGCAGTGGCGTTGGCCAGCTGGATGTTGGGGTCAGATCGGGTGCGGTGGTGGTCAGTGACGGCGTGCGCGCCGCACCTGCATGACGGGGTGCCGCCGGCGCGGCCGGCGACCGGGCTGGGTGAGGACGGCCTCTCCTACCGGACGCTGCAGCGGTGCGTTGGTCACCCTCGGCGCGGATGGCACGTAGAAGTATCGGGAGTCCTTCGAGCTGGTATACCGGCGCGAGGCCACCAGGCCGAACGAGATCTGGCAGGCCGACCACACCGAGCTGGACATCTGGGTGCTCGACGATAAGGGCGAGCCGGCCCGGCCGTGGCTCACCGCCTTCGCGGACAGCAGCACGTCCGAGCGCACCCTCGCGCTCGCCGGCGACCCAGCGCACTCCGGCAGCTCCTGCAACGCGGCCACACGCGGCGAGACAGGTCGGGATCGATGCGCTCCCCGCGCACGGGCCGGCGCAAGGCGATGACGTGCTGCGGATACACCAGCCCCGCACGCCGGGCCTGGGCGATGATCTCCGACACCGGATCGACCACGCGGGCCTGGCAGTGCAGGCCGGTCACCACCACCAGATGCCCGCCCGGCTTCACCAACCCCGCCACACAGCCGACGTCGAACCGCGGCACCTGCGTGAGATGGGACTGACACCTTGAATCGCAGGGGCACGGATGAGGTTGGTCCCGCCTTGCGTCGGCCGAATCCCTATGTCATCGGGTGAGCTCCTCCGCGGCCGCGGATTCGGCTGTGGGAGCCTGCCGGTTCTTCATGGTCAGGACCAGGAGAATTGCGCAGGCGGTGAAGACGGCTGCGACGGTAAAGGCCGTGGTGACTCCCTCGGTGAGGACCTGGTGGGCCGGTCCGCTCGAAGCGCGGGTGGCTGCGCCGAACACCGTGACGAGGATGGCCAGCCCCAGCGCACCGCCGATCTGCTGCATGACATTGAGCAGGCCGGAGGCGGCGCCGGCATCCTCGGCTCGGATCCCGGAGGACAACACGGTGGTGGCTCCGACCAGCAAGATGCCCATGCCGAGACCGGCGATCATCATGGGGCCGAGCAGCGCCGTGGCGTAGTCGGCCTGGGGCGTCAGCTGTGTCATCCACAGGAGGGCCAGGCTGATCGCCGCGGCGCCGACGGCGATCAGCGTCTTGGCGCCCAGGCGTGGCAGCAGCCGGGCCGCTACGCCGGAAGAAGCCAGGATCACGAGGGCCAGCGGCACGAAGGCGAATCCCGCCTGCAGAGGGCTGTAGCCGCGGACCTGCTGCAGGAACTGGGTGAGGAAGAAGAACATGCCGTTGCCCGCGGCCAGGACGAAGAGCAGCACGACGTAGCCGCCGGCGCGGTTGCGGTCAGCGAACAGCCGCAGCGGGACGATCGGCTGCCGGGCACGGGACTCGACGGCTACGAACAGTGCCAGCAGGACGGCGGCCGCGCTGAGCGCGCCGAGGGTGACCACGTCGCCGAAGCCCTGCTCAGCGGCGCGGATGAAGCCGTAGACGAGCGCGGTCATGCCAAGTGTCGAGGTCAGCGAACCCGCCAGATCGAAGCGGCCTGGGTGGCGATCGGTCTCGGTGATGAACAGCGGGGCCAGGATCAGCAGGACGATGCCGATCGGCACGTTGATGAACAGCACCCACCGCCAGGAGATCCAGTCGGTGAGCATGCCACCGGCGATGAGGCCGATCGCGGCGCCGGAGCCGGAAACTGCCGCGTAAGCCCCCAGCGCCCGCGCCCTGCGTGCAGGGTCCGGGAAGCCTACGGTGATGAGGGCGAGCACGGTCGGGGCGGCAATGGCTGCGCCGATCCCCTGACCGGCACGGGCCGCAAGCAGCATCTCGGCCGATGTGGACAGCCCTCCGGCCAGTGAGGCGACGGTGAAGATGACGACCCCGCCCATGAGAGCCCGGCGTTGGCCGAAGATGTCGCCCGCGCGACCGCCGAGCAGCAGGAGACCGCCGAAGGCCAGCATGTAGGCGTTGAGCACCCAGGACAGGCCGGCCGCAGAGAAGCCGAGGTCGTCCTGGATGTCAGGGAGGGCGATGTTGACCACGTTGGTGTCCAGGATGAACATCGTCTGACAGATCAGCACGATGGCGAGCATCAAGCCGGGGTGGCGTTGGTGGCGGGAGGCGCCGGCGGGCCCGGAACCCGGTGACGCCACGTGCGTGCTCTGGTCGGTCATGGCACTCCTCAGGAGGGTGGGCAACGAAACGAGGAGGCTCCTCGGTTTCTGGTGAGCTAAGATATGAGGAGGTTCCTCGTTTTAGCAACCGTGTGGGGAGTCCCGTGACGGATCGATCAACGCAGACCCGGCCCGTAGGGCGCAAAGATGCGCGACGCAATTACGAACGGCTCCTGACGGCCGCCCGGACGGCTTTCGCCGAGCACGGCGTTGGCGCTTCCTTGAACGACATCGCGCGCACCGCCGGCGTCGGCAACGTGACCCTCTACCGGCACTTCCCGACCCGCCAGGCACTGCTGGAGGCATTGCTGGGCGAGAGCCTGCGCGGCCTGAACGCACGTTCAGATGAGCTGCTCGCCTCCCCATCCCCGCACCAGGCCCTGGCCACCTGGCTGACGGCTGCGGTCGAGCACGCCATGACCTATCGCGGCCTCGTCGACGCCCTCGTCGAGAGCCTCGCCGACCCCGCATCCGAACTCCACGCCACCTGCCAGGCCATCAAGGCCGCTGGGGCGCAACTACTGGCCAGAGCTCAGCACACAGGGACGATCCGGCCCGATATCGACGCTTCAGCCCTTTTCTCCTTGATCGCATCAATCGCCTGGGCGGCGGAGCGGACCCCCGCACACCGCGATCAGCTTCTAACCGTCATGCTCGACGGGCTCCACCTCCGGGTGGACGAGCCGGCCCCAACCTGCTGAGGCAGTGGGGCGTGAACGGCGCGGGGAGGGAGCGGCGCTTGCCCCTCTTGCGAGACAACCTTCGAGTTCACGACGATGGTGTGGGCGGGGCGGACCCGGCGGGCGGTGGCCTGTCAGGGCTGGCGCGGCGGGTGGCCGCGCTGGACGGCCGTTTCACCGTGACCAACCCGGCCGGCGAGACCACCACGATCACGGTGCAGTTGCCATGCATGTGATCCCGGCCGAGGACTCCGCCCTGTTGCGCGAGAGCCTCGTGCGGCTGCCGGCGGGACGGTGTAGGACTCTGCTGGTCAACTCGGATTTGCGGGTATGGTTCGTGATCTGATGGTGCCTGTCCTGGATCATGCCCGTTGTGTCAGCAGCCACCATCGGCTCGTCCTGGCTGCCGGGATGGAGGCATCAGTGAAACCTGCCACCCCGCAGCCGACACCCAAGACATCCTCGCCGACGGCGCAGCCACCGACCGCGGCACGAGGCCGCCGAACCTGATCACGAACATGGCCACCACCGACGCCCCCGTGCCCGACATGGCGATGACCGCCACCATCCACCAGCACCTGGCCCGGCGCGACCTGCTACCCGTCGAGCACTACCTGGATGCCGGCTACTCCTCAGCCGAGCTCATCGTCGCCGCCCGCGAGCAGCACCAGATCAACCTGATCACCCCGTTGCGGACCGACAACTCCGTCCAAGCCCGCACCCGCAACGGCTACGACCGCACCGCCGTCACCATCGACTGGGACCGCCGACAGGTCATCGAAGCGACCATCCACCAAGCCGTCACGGTCACCGGCCTGTGCCGCGCCGGCTACCGCGGCATCGAGAAAGTCCACCTCGAACACATCGTCTCCGCCGTCGCCGTCGACCTGATCCGCCTGGACGCCTGGTGGAACGGCCGCCCTCTGAACCGGAAACGCACCAGCCGCCTGGCCCGGCTCGAACCCGCCCTGACCGCCTGAAACGAGGGCCGGGAACTTCCCGGCCCGATCTCAGATCGGATAGCGCCCGGCAGCCGACGTCCTCCAGGTCCATCACGAGATTCCTGATCGCCTGAACGACTCAGGAGGCGCTCGGGTGAGCGATGGTGCCTCATGCAGCAGATCCTCACCGACGCCGATTTCCACCTGGTGCTCACAGGCGTCCACATGCCTTGCTCCACTATGCGCCGTCCCGGATCCCGTCACCGATCCAGCCAGGCTGGCCAACCTCGACGTCGCCGACGAGACCGGCTCGGCGGAGTTCTCCACGAATACCTACATGCCGCTTGAACTGCATGGACGGAGTTCTCGACAGGCAGAGTTCGAGCAGCGTCGCGGGAAGGCCTGCGGCGGATAGGCGGGCTGTCACCGGCTCTCCTCTCGCAAATGAAAACGGTTATCGCTATCATGGCTCAACCCATCCACGACGAGGGAGTGAAGACGGTTGGCCAGAAACGACGTACGGCCGGTGATCAAGCTGCGATCCACGGCCGGCACCGGCTACACCTACGTGACCCGTAAGAACCGGCGCAACGACCCCGACCGGCTCACCCTGCGTAAATACGACCCGATCATCCGCCGGCACGTGCCGTTCCGAGAGGACCGATAGCTCGATGAAGAAGGACATCCACCCCGATTACCACCCCGTGGTGTTCCGCGACCCGAGCGCGGATTTCGCCTTCCTGACGCGATCCACCGTCACGAGCGACAAGACGATCAGGTGGGTGGACGGCAACACCTACCCCCTCGTCGACGTCTCCTCGGCCAGCCACCCCTTCTACACGGGCCGGAGCCGGGTGCTCGACACCGCAGGCCGGGTCGAGCGGTTCAACCAGCGCTACGGCAAGGCCTGACCCCACTTCCAGGAACGAGAGCTCATGTCTACCCACTGCCAGCTCACCGGCACCAAGCCGGTGTTCGGCAACAACGTCTCCCACTCCCATCGGCGCACCCGCCGCCGGTGGAACCCCAACATTCAGCGCCGGCGCTATTGGCTGCCCAGCGAAGGCCGCTACGTACGGCTGACGCTGAGCGCCAGAGCCGTCAAAACGGTCGACAAGATCGGCATCGAGCGGGCCGTGGCCCGCATCCGTGCCAGGGGAGAGCGGATCTGATGGCCAAGAAGAGCAAGATCGCGGCCAACGAGCGGCGCAAGGCCACCGTCACCCGCTATGCGGAGCGACGGGCCGTGCTCAAGGAGATCATCCGCACCGGCTCTGCCGAGGAGAGGGCGCGGGCCGTGCGGGAGCTGAGCCGCCAGCCGCGCGACGCCAGCGCCACCCGCGTACGCAACCGCGACTCCGTCGACGGACGTCCGCGCGGCCACCTGCGCACGTTCGGGCTCTCCCGGATCCGGTTCCGCGAGATGGCCCACCGGGGAGAGCTCCCCGGCGTCACCAAGTCCAGCTGGTAGGAGCAAACACATGGCAGTCCCCAAACGCAGGACCTCCCGGAGCAACACCCGCCACCGCCGCTCCCAGTGGAAGGCCACCGCCCCCGAGCTCGTCCCGATCACCGTCGCCGGGCGTGAACTGCTGGTGCCGCGCAGGCTCGTCCGCGCCTACGAGCGCGGCCTCATCACGCCCTGACCGATCCGTCAGCAAAGGAGTTTTCATGTCCGTCCCCGTCGTCATCGTCGCAGGGCTGTATGCCGCGGCGCGGTCGGCCCTGGTGGATCGCCTGCTCGCCGAGCATCCAGGCTCGGTGGCGATCCACCACGACCTGGAGGAGGTGACCACCGGGCGCGTGCGGCGCGTCGTGCGCGACGCGACGGGGGTGCTGGACCTGCAGGAGGTACGGCTCGCGCACGGCTGCGTCACGTGCACCGTGCGCGAGGACCTGATCCCCCAACTGCTCTCCCGCACCAGCTCGGCGTCGCTACTGATCGCGGACCTGTGGGACTCGGTGGAGCCGCGAGCCGTCGCCGAAGCCCTCGCCTGGCACGAGGACACGGTGAACGTCCTGCGCCTGACCGGAGTGCTGACCGCAGTGGACGCCGCCGGCCTGACCGAGGACCTCTGCTGCGACGAGCATCTGGCCGACCGCGGCAAGCCCGCCGCCGCGGGAGACGAGCGGTACCTGGCCGAGGTGCTCGCCCGGCAGATCGAGTACGCCACCGGCGTCGTCGTGTCCGGCTCGGGTGAGGAGGACGTCGAGCTCGCGCTCACCGTGCTCGGCCACCTCACCCCCACCACGCCCGCCGACGTGCTCGGCCTGGCACTGCCGTCGGTCACCGGCGCGGGAGTCGACGTGGAGACGCTCGCCGCCCGCGTCGACCCCGCGACCGCCCAGCTGCCGTGTGACGCCCAGACCGGGGAGATCTCCACCGTCGTCTGGCACCGGCTACGCCCCCTGCACCCGCGGCGGTTCTTCGACGCCGTCGACGAGCTGGTCACCGAGACCGTCCGCAGCCGCGGCAGGTTCTGGCTGGCCAACCGGCACGAGCGGCTGCTCGCCTGGGACGCCGTGGCAGGCATCGTCTCCGTCGAGGACGCCGGGCCGTGGCTGGTCACCCTGCCGGAGGCGGCGTGGGAACTGGAGAGCCCAGCCCGGCGGATGGCCGCCGCCCTGGACTGGAACGACATCCTCGGCGACCGCGTCCAGCACCTCGTCTTCACCGGCCCCGACCTCGACCGGGACCGCATCCTGTCACTCCTGGACTCCTGCCTCCTCACCGAACAGGAGGCGCTGGCCGGCTCCGACGTCTGGGCCGGTTACCAGGATCCCTTCGCCTTCGTGCTCGACCTCAAGGAGACTCCCGCGTGAAAACCCGCCGCCCGCCCCGCAAGAAGACCAACCCGCTGCTCGGCGTGAACCATATCGACTACAAGGACACCGACCTGCTGCGCAGATTCATCTCCGACCGCGGCAAGATCCGCAACCGCCGCGTCACCGGAGTCACCGTCCAGCAGCAGCGACAGCTCGCCAAGGCCATCAAGAACGCCCGCGAGATGGCCCTGCTCCCCTACGCCTCGCGACCGCGCTGATGGAAGCCGCTCAGCCGTACGAGTCGATGGCACTGTTCTACGACCGCTGGATGTCCGGCACGCCGTACGAGTGCTGGCGCGACTTCGCGCATGCACGCTTCACGGAGGCCCGCATCCCGGTGCACGACGTGCTGGACCTGTGCTGCGGCACCGGCACGATGACCCGGATGCTGTCCGGGTACGGCTACCGCATGACCGGCCTGGATGGGTCGCCTGCCATGCTGGCCGTCGCCCACGAGCGGACCTTGCCCGGCACCGAGCTGATACACGCCGTCCTCCCGGCACCGGGAGCGATTCGCGCTGACTCCTTCGACGGGGTGATGTGCTGCGCAGACAGCCTCAACTACCTCCTCGAGGAGGGCCAGTTCGAGGCTGCAGTACAAATGGTGGCGGAAGGGCTTCGCCCCGGCGGGGTGTTCGTCTTCGACCTCACCACCCGGTACGCGCTGGCGACAGCCACGGGAACCGGCGACGACCGAGAGGATCTCGCCTACGTCTGGCGCACTCGCCACGACCCCGAGACCGGGCGCTGCGACTATCTCATCTCGCTGTTCGTTCCGGAGAACGGTCTCTACCGGCGTGTCTGTGAGCAGCACACCCAACGCTGGTTCGCTCACGACGAAGTGCGCGCCGCTCTGGAGGCGGCGGGCTTTCGGATCGTGATGGTGGCCGACGACTATGGGGACCAGCCGCCCGACGAGCGCACCTTGCGCGAGACGTGGGTAGCCGAATTCACCGGGTGAGAACCGGAGTCCACGGGAGGTGCGAGCCGCACGGCGAAGGAACGGCCGCTCCGGGTCGGACCTGGAGCGGCCGTCGTGCTTGTCTCGGTGCTCAACGTAGGTCGGCTATGCCGGTGGAGCCCAGAGCCAGATGTAAGCGAGTTCGAGAGCCATCAAGTGATCATCTCGGCTGAGATGTCGATGAGACTGAGAGTCACGCTGGAGTGCGGGAGATTATCTGGTCGGTCACTCTGCGTGTGAGTTCTTCAGCGCCCGTCGATTGGCGGCGTTGCTCTCTGCCTGGTGTCCGTCCTCAGCGAACGTTCTTGGCCTGCCGCCTGGGATCGGTGACTGTTGGGTGATGAGCCAAGCCAGGCCCTGTACGCCCTCTTGGAGGTTCACTTGGGAGTGGCATCCTTCGCACGGTATGACGGGCTGGCTGACTGGTACGAGGAGTACAACGCGCCCGCGGCGGCAGCGAACCAGGACGCGATCCGCGAGCTCATGGGTCCTGGTGATGGTCTCTGCCTGGACCTGGGCTGTGGCGGTGGCCAGTATTTCGAGACGATCCGGTCGACGGGCCGTAAGGTCGTCGGCTTGGACTACTCCGCTGATCAGCTACGGATCGCTCGAGGTAGAGATGCCGACCTGCTGGTCAGGGCAGACGCCGCCGCGCTGCCGTTCGGCGATGGGGTCTTTTCGGCCGTCACGGCGCTGTGGGTCTCCAGCGACGTCGACGACTTCGCCGCTGTCGTGAAGGAAGCAGCGCGAGTGCTGACCCCCGGGGGCCTGCTGGCCTACTACGGCGTCCATCCGTGCTTCAACGGCCCCCACACCCAGACCCGCGAGGACGGCGCCCGCATCGTCCATCCGGTCTATCGGGCGACGGGCTGGCACCACGACGCACCGTGGTGGGGCAACAACATCAGGCGCCGCGTCGGCATGCGCCACCAGACTCTGCCCGACCTGTTGAATGCTTTCCTCGAAGCCGGCCTGGCCATTAGCCGCGTGACCGAGCCCAGAACCGAACCCGTCCCCTGGGTCCTAGCCATTCGAGCTCATCGGCCGCACACGTCCTGATTTCGAGGCTGTTGCAGGCCCCTCCCTGGCTGCATGATCGCGCGGTTGTGACGGGGAGGGGAATCCGCGATCGGGACGGACCGAGCTCGGGTCAGCCTGTCTGTTCTGCTCGGGCACGGGTCTGGGCCAGGCGGTAGGAGTCGGTGCCGGTTTCGAGGAGGTTGCCGGCGAAGGCGAGGCGGTCGACGATCGCGGCGCAGAGACGTGGGTCGGTGAAGGTGCGGGTCCAGCCAGAGAAGGACTCGTTGGAGACGATGGCCACGCTGTTCTTCTCCTCGCGTTCGGTGAGCACCTGGAAGAGGAGCAAGTAGCAGGCCGTGCGCAGGCGATGCCCTCACGACCTTGGTTCATGGACGGGGTTCATGGACGGCTGGTGGGTTCCCAGCCTCGACGGATCGGCCGGGTTCTGGGGTGCTGGTCTCGGCTGCGGTAGACGATGTAGGGCCGGGTCAGGTAGCCGATCGGGGCGGTGAGCATGTGCACCAGCCGGGTGAAGGGCCAGAGGGCGAACAGCAGCAGGGCGCTGAGCGCGTGCAGCTGGAACAGTGGCGGCGCCCCGGCCATCAGCTCGGGGTCGGGCTGGAGGTAGAAGATCGAGCGGAACCAGGGCGAGATGGTGGTGCGGTAGTCGTACCCGCCGCCGATGATGTTGGCGGCGACGGTGGCGGCCAGGCCGAGCACGACGACCAGGGCGAGGACGGCGTACATGAGCTTGTCGTTGCGGGTGGTGGCGGTGAACACCGGGCCGACGGTGCGGCGGCGGTAGATGAGGATCGCCAGGCCGCCGAGGGTGGCGATGCCGGCGATGGTGCCCAGCACGACAGCGGCGATGTGGTAGGTGTGCTCGCTCACGCCCGCAGCCTCGGTCCAGCTCTTGGGGATCACAAGGCCGCCGATGTGGCCGAGCAGCACGACCAGGATGCCGAAGTGGAACAGCGGGCTGCCGATGCGCAGCAGCCGCGACTCGTACATCTGTGAGGAGCGGGTGGTCCAGCCGAACTTGTCGTAGCGGTAGCGCCAGATGTGCCCGAGCACGAACACGGTGAGCGCCACGTACGGTGCCACCACCCACAGCAGAATGTCGATGGCGTTCACCGGGATGCCTCCATGACGGCGTAGGGTTCCAGTCCGACCTCTTCGACCGGCGGTCCTTCGGCCGCCAGGCGCAGTGCGGCTTCCTTCTCGCGCCGCCCGGCCGGGGGCAGCGTGGCCGCAACGGCGGCCACCACGTCGGCGTACGGCGAGCGCTCGTCCTCCAGCGCCGTGCGCAGCAGCTCCAGGCCGGACCGGTGTTCCTGCAGCAGGCGCCGGGCCTCCCGCACGGCGCCGCGGGCCGACAGCTCGCACACCACCGCCACATGGTCGGGCAGCTCGCCGTCGGCAAGCTCGAAACCCGCTGCACGCAGTGCGTGCTTGAAGCGCAGCAGCGCCCCGCCGCGCTTGCGGGTGTCGCCGTAGGCGTAGTACGTCAGGTAGGGGCAGCAGCGCCGCTTGAGGTCGAAGGTCGCCACGTAGTGGGCGGCCAGGTCGGCTTGGGCGGTCACGGCGGCGTGGTCGAGGAAGGCGGTCAGCCGGTCGCGGACCTCTCCGGCGGGGAGCGCGGCCACCGCCTCGGTCAACACCTGCCGGGAGCCGTACAACCGGTCGTCGGGGTAGCCGAGCAGCACCGACGCGATCATGTGGGCGGTGCGCAGCCGGCCCTCGTCCAGAGCCTTCATGATCGCTCCTTCGTTCCGTGGTCGGAGGAAGGACCCCCGTTCCTCTTCGGGAACAGTCCGTCGGGGGTGCCCTTGCCATCCCAGTTGAGGAGGTTGATGCGGCCGCGCAGCTCGCCGGCGTCGCTGAGGTCCTCACCCGACTGCCGTTCTCGCAGCGCGTGGAAGTTCTCCACCGCCACCGGAGCGGGCATGCCGGACGCCTCGCCGAACGGGCCGCCCATGCCCGGGCCGCCCTCGTAGTCGAGGCTGCAGCCGGTGGCCAGTTCCTCCAGCTCCGCGCCCTGCTCGGCGTGCGCCTTGGGGATGACGTACCGCTCGCCGTAGGGGGCAAGGGCGAGCAGCCGGTGCATGCCCTCGACCTGCCCGCCGCTCATCCCCACGGCGGCGGCGATCGACTCGTCGGCGTCCTGGCCGAGGTTGAGGCGGCGCATGTAGGAGCGCATCGCGGCCAGACGGCGCAGCACAGCCCGCACCGGCTCGGCATCGCCGGCGGTGAACAGTTCGGCCAGGTAGCCGATCGGGATCCGCAGGGCGTCGATCGCGCCGAACAGGTTCGCGGCGTCCTCGCCGTCGTGGCCGGTACCGGCGAGCACGTCCACCACGGGCGACAGCGGCGGGATGTACCAGACCATCGGCATCGTGCGGTACTCCGGATGCAGCGGCAGGGCCACGCCGTACTCGAAGATCAGCTTGTGGATGGGGGAGTCGCGTGCCGCCTCCAGCCAGTCCTCGGGGATGCCGGCGGCGCGGGCGGCGGCGATCACCTCGGGGTCGTGCGGGTCCAGCAGCACGCTCTTGTGCGCCTCGTACAGGTCCTTCTCGTCCGGGACGGAGGCGGCCTCGGCGACGCGGTCGGCGTCGTAGAGGATCAGTCCGATGTAGCGCAGCCGGCCCACGCACGTCTCCGAGCAGACGGTCGGGATGCCGACCTCGACCCGCGGGTAGCAGAAGGTGCACTTCTCGGCCTTGCCGGTGCGGTGGTTGAAGTAGACCTTCTTGTACGGGCAGCCGGTCACGCACATCCGCCAGCCGCGGCAGCGGTCCTGGTCGACCAGGACGATTCCGTCCTCGGAGCGCTTGTACATCGCGCCGGACGGGCAGGAGGCCACGCATGAAGGGTTGAGGCAGTGTTCGCAGATGCGCGGCAGGTAGAACATGAACGCCCGCTCGAACTCCAGCTTCACCTGGTCCGACACCTTGCGCAGCACCGGGTCGGCCGGGGCCAGCTCCGGGGCGCCGGCCAGGTTGTCGTCCCAGTTCGCACTCCAGCTGATCTTCGTCGGCTCGCCGCTGATCAGCGACTTCGGACGGGCGACGGGCGTGTCCTCGGTGGCGGGCGCGGAGAACAGCCGGTCGTAGTCGTAGGTCCAGGGCTCGTAGTAGTCCTGGATCGAGGGCATGAGCGGGTTGGCGAAGATGGTGAGCAGCTTGCGCAGCCGCCCGCCCGCCTTCAGCCGCAGCCGGCCGCGCCGGTTCAGCTCCCAGCCGCCCTTCCACTTGTCCTGGTCCTGGTAGGTGCGCGGATAGCCCTGGCCGGGGCGGGTCTCGACATTGTTGAACCAGACGTACTCGGTTCCGGCCCGGTTGGTCCAGGCCTGCTTGCAGGTGACCGAGCAGGTATGGCAGCCGATGCACTTGTCCAGGTTCATCACCATGGCCAGCTGCGCCATGATCCGCATCAGTAATCCACCTCCTGGCTGCGACGGCGGATCACGGTGACCTCGTCGCGCTGGTTGCCGGTGGGCCCGAGGTAGTTGAAGGCGAAGCTCAGCTGGGCGTACCCACCGATGAGGTGGGTGGGTTTGACCAGGAGCCGGGTGAGCGAGTTGTGGATGCCGCCGCGCCGCCCGGAAGCCTCGGCTTTGGGCACGTCCACGACGCGTTCCTGGGCGTGGTACATGTACACGGTCCCTTCGGGCATCCGGTGCGAGACGACCGCACGGGCCACCACCACGCCGTTGCGGTTGACCGCCTCCACCCAGTCGTTGTCGCCGATCTTCGCCTTGGCCGCGTCGGCCGGGGACATCCAGATGGTCGGCCCGCCCCGTGACAGGGTCAGCATCAGGAGGTTGTCCTGGTATTCGGAGTGGATGGACCACTTGGAGTGCGGGGTGAGATAACGCACCGTGATGCCCTGCTCGCCGCCCTCACCGATGCCGGGCTCGCCGAACAACGCCGTCATGTTGAGTGGCGGCCGGTAGACCGGCAGCGCCTCCCCTGCCTCGTGGATCCAGTCGTGGTCGAGGTAGAAGTGCTGGCGCCCGGTGAGCGTGTGCCAGGGCTTGCGGTGCTCGACGTTGATGGTGAACGCCGAATAGCGGCGCCCGCCGCTCTCGCTGCCCGACCATTCCGGCGATGTGACCACCGGGACCGGGCGGGCCTGTGTGTCGGCGAAGGTGATCTGCTTGTGCTCGTCGGCCAGCCCATCGAAGGCCGTCCCGGTGCGGCGAGCCAGCGTGGCGAAGCCCTGGGCGGCCAGGTGCCCGTTCGTGGTGCCCGACAGGGCCAAGATGGCCTCGCACATGTCGACGTCGCGGACCAGGGATGGACGGCCCTCGGCGACGCCGCCGCGGACGATGCCGTTCATCCGGCCCAGCCGTTCGATCTCGCCGGAGACGTCGAACGTCAGCCCCTTGGTGGTGGCGCCGAGCTGTTCCAGCAGCGGGCCGAGGGCGGCCATCTTCTCCGCGATCGCCCCGTAGTCGCGCTCCACCGTGACGAGTTTGGGGAAGTCACCGCCCGGCGTGGGTGCCTGGCCCGTCGCGCGCCAGTCACGCACCCGCCCGTGCGGGGTGGCCAGCTCGTCGGGCGTGTCGTGCAGCAGCGGCACGGCCACCACGTCCGTGCGGGTGCCCAGGTGGGTCTTCGCGAGGTCGCTGAAGGCGCGAGCGATGGCGTGGAAGGCGACGAAGTCGGTGCGGGTCTGCCAGGGCGGGTCGATCGCCGGGGTGAAGGCGTGCACGAAGGGGTGCATGTCGGTGGAGGACAGGTCGTGCTTCTCGTACCACGTGGCGGCCGGCAGCACGATGTCGGAGAACAGCGTGGTGGAGGTCATCCGGAAGTCCAGCGACAGCAGCAGGTCGAGCTTGCCCCTGGGCGCCTCCTGCGGCCAGGCCAGGCTCTCCGGCCGCTGCCCGGGCGCAGCCTCCTCGGCGCGGACGGCCGAGTCGGTGCCCAGCAGATGGCGCAGGAAGTACTCGTTGCCTTTGGCTGAGGAGCCGAGCAGGTTGGCCCGCCACACCGTCAGCACACGTGGCCAGTTCGCCGGCGCGTCGGGATCCTCGCAGGCGAACCCGAGCCGGCCTGCGGAGACCTGCTCGGCGATGTACGGTCCGGCTTCCCGGCCCTCGGCCGCGGCCTCGTCGGCCAGGTCCAGCGGGTTGCGGTCGAACGTCGGGTACGACGGCATCCAGCCCAGCCGCGCCGACTGCGACAGCAGATCGGCGGTGGCCTTGCCGGCGAACGCGCCGTCGCCGAGCGGCGAGGAGACGACGTCGGCCGAGTAGGTGTCATAGCGCCACTGGTCGGTGTGCAGGTACCAGTAGGCGGTGCCGATCATCTGCCGTGGCGGGCGCGACCAGTCCAGGCCGAAGGCGAGCTGAGCCCAGCCGGTGATCGGCCGGCACTTCTCCTGGCCGACGTAGTGCGCCCAGCCGCCGCCGTTGACGCCCTGGCAGCCGGTCAGCGTGGTCAACGCGAGGAACGAGCGGTAGATCGTGTCGGAGTGGAACCAGTGGTTCGTCCCCGCCCCCATGATGATCATGGATCGGCCGCCTGACTCCTCGGCGTTACGGGCGAACTCCCGCGCGATGCGGGTCGCCGCGGCGGCCGGGACGGAGGTGATGGCCTCCTGCCAGGCGGGCGTGTACGGCTCGGCCGCGTCGCCGTAGCCGGACGGCCATCGGCCCGGCAGCCCTCCGCGGGCCACGCCGTACTGGGCGAGCATCAGGTCGAACACCGTGGTGACCAGGTGACCGCCGACCTGTCGCACCGGCACGCCGCGCTCCAGCACGCCGTCGCCGTGGCCGTCGAAGCGAGGCAGCGCGACCGGCACTGCCTCCTGTCCCATGGCGGTGAGCAGTGGGTCCACGTCGCCGAGGTCGAGGTTCCAGCGGCCCTGGCCTTGCTCGGAGTAGCGGAAGCCGAGCGAGCCGTTCGGCACGACTGGCTCGCCGGTCCGCGCGTCCAGTAGCACCGTGGCGAACGCCGCCTCCTGCCCGTCCTGGCCGAGATCGGCCGCTGTGAGGAACTTGTCCGGCACGTATCCGCCGTCGTCCCGCTCGCGCAGCCGCACCAGGAACGGCAGGTCGGTGAAGCGCTTGACGTAGTCGGTGAAGTACGCCGTCGGCCGGTCGACGAAGAACTCCTTGAGGATCACGTGTCCCATGGCCATGGCCAGCGCGCCGTCAGTGCCCGGGTGCGGGGCCAGCCATTCGTCGGCGAACTTGGCGGCGTCGTTGTAGTCAGGGGAGAGCACGACCACCTTCTGGCCCCGGTAGCGAGCCTCGGCCATGTAATGGGCGTCGGGCGTGCGGGTGACCGGCACGTTCGAGCCCCACAGCATCAGGTAGGCGGCATCCCACCAGTCGGCCGACTCCGGCACATCGGTCTGGTCGCCGAACACCTGCGGGGAGGCCACCGGCAGGTCGGCGTACCAGTCGTAGAACGACAGCATCGCCCCGCCGATCAGCGAGATGAACCGGGCGCCCACCGCGTGCGAGGCCATCGACATGGCCGGGATCGGCGAGAAGCCGGCCACCCGGTCGGGACCGTAGGTCTTGATGGTGTGCACGTGCGCCGCGGCGATGATCTCGCATGCCTCGTCCCAGGTGACGCGCACCAAGCCGCCCTTGCCGCGTGCCGTCTGGTAGCGGCGGCGCTTGCCCGGGTCCGTGGTGATCTCCGCCCAGGCCGCGACCGGGTCGCCCAGCCGCCCCTTCGCCTCGCGGTACATCTCCACCAGCACGCCACGGGCGTACGGGAAGCGCACCCGGGTGGGGGAGTAGGTGTACCAGGAGAACGCGGCGCCGCGCGGGCAGCCGCGCGGCTCGTACTCCGGCCGGTCGCCGCCCACACTCGGGTAGTCGGTCTGCTGCGCCTCCCAGGTGATCACACCGTCCTTGACGTACACCTTCCACGAGCACGAGCCCGTGCAGTTGACGCCGTGGGTGGAGCGCACCACCTTGTCGTGACTCCACCGGTCGCGGTAGAAAACGTCGCCTTGGCGGCCGCCGATCTGGTGCAGGGTCCTCAGATCGTCAGAGACGGAGCCGGACCGCAGATGCCGGCCCAGTTTCAGCAGGGCGTCACTGACCGGACCGTCCATACCCGCCATACGCATGACTCCTCATCTCACATGTCGAACCGGACATGCCCTCCATCGGCGTTTTCGTGACCATTGATCCGCGCGGGAGACCATGCGCCTGTTCGACCCGGTGCACTACCCGCCGATCCGTGTCGGCGCCGGATGCCCAGTGGGACATCTCGATCCTTGCGGCCGACATCAGGGACCTGTCAGGGTCTTTGGTCCCACTCTCGGGTTCCGAAAGGCCCGAAGTCTGCCGGGACCGGGCCGGCGGCAGCACCACCGGCGACACCGTCAATTGCCCGCCGACCCACAGCGCCGCCGACAGCACGTGGGGGAAACGCACCCCCGTCCACCAGGTCACCGCGTGCCCACCGTGAACAGGCCGTGCGCGCCGGCCTCGGCGTGGCGCATCGTGTGGTCGACAACCGGGTAGCTGCCCGGCTCGGGGAAGACCAACTCGGCGAAGCCGCCCTGCGCCGGCGCCAGGTCCAGCACCTGCGCCCCGCCCGGATCGCCGGCGCGCAGCAGGTAGGCGCCCTCCTTGTAGACGGTGTCGAACGGCGTGCCGACGACGTGCAGCGCCGTACCGGAGCTCGGTCCGGCCGCCACGGCCCAGATCCGCACCCGCTCGCCGGCCTTGGCCGCCAGCGGGGCATGGTCGTAGCCGGCGGCGGTGCCGTTGAACATCCAGCCGTCGGGACGTCCCTCACGCAGTTTGACGACCTGGGCGTCGGTTCCCGGCTCACCGAGGTACAGCTCTCCGGAGACCAGCAGGTACTCGCGGTCGACACGTGCCAGGTCGGGCGGGTCGATGACCACCGCCCCGTACATGCCGTTCGCGATGTGCTGGCTCATCGGCATGGTCGAGCAGTGATACAGCCAGGCCCCGGCGTGCTCGGCCCGGAACCGGTAGGTTAGGCGCTGCCCCGGCTCGATGGTGCGCATCACCTTGTCGGGGGCGTTGGCGCCGGCGTGGAAGTCGATGCCGTGCCCCATGGTGCCGCCGTTGACGAACGTGACGGTGAACACGTCACCGACCCTGCCGCGCAGTACCGGTCCTGGCACGGTCCCGCCGAACGTCCACATCCGCTGCCGCACCCCGGGCGCGACCTCGACCACGCGGTCGTCGACGCGGATCTCAACGGCGTGCTCGCTGCCGCCGGGTGCGGGCCTCAGCGCCGCGTCGTACGGCTTCCACGTCGGCGACATCGGCGCGGCCAGGTCCAGCCCTGGCCGGCCGTCACCGGTCGCCGAGCTGTGCCCGGTGCCGGTCGGCGACTGCCCTGTGGCGCCGTGTGCCCCGTGCCCGACGCCGGTGCCATGGTCTGGACCGGCCACGGCACCGGCCGGGACGATGCGCATCGTCATGCCCGCGGCGCGGTGCCCTGCCACGGTGCACCAGCCGTCGACCGTCCCACCGAGCGGGGCGAGCCTCAGCGTGGCGCGCTGCCCTGCCGCCAGCGTCGGGGTGCGCTCGCCGGTGGCCAGCCGCAGGTCGTGCCGCTGGGCGTCGGTGTTGGTGACGCGCAGCGTCAGCACGGTGCCAGGCGGGGCCTCGATCACGGCCGGTCGCACGCGCATGCCCGACAGGGTCACCTCGACCGTTCTGGCGCCCGTGGCGGTGACGGTCTGTCCCGCCTGGGAGCCGCCGGCCGTCGCCACGACGACCGCGGCGGCCGTCAGCAGGCATCCGGCGGCCACTCCGGCCAGCACGGGCGAGGCGATCGCTCTGCCTGCCCGGGACGTCGGGTGCCCGGCGGCCCAGGTCCGGAGCAGCGCCGCCACGGCCAGCACGACGAACACCGCGGCCGGTGCCAGTACCAGCGCCCAGCCCAGCAGATTCAGCGGCTCCGGCACCGGCAGCGCCAGCAGCGGCACGCCGAGGTTGAACGCCGCCAGCCGGACCGGCCAGCCGCGTTCCAGCAGTGCCATGTTCTGCTTGAAACGGGCCGGTCCGCCGCCCAGCACGGCGGGGAGCAGGTGGAGCAGCGATCCCAGCAGCACCTGGGCGACGAACCCGGCCAGCACCAGCGGCAGCAGCGGTTCCAGCGCGGGGGCCACCGCGCTCGTCGGCCGGGTGGCGACGATCACCACGTCGGCTGTGAGAGTGATCTCGAACCAGACGACGCCGGCCCCCAGCATCCAGGCCGCGCCGGTGTGCGGGCGGCGTCGGCGCAGGGCCTCGGCCAGCGGTAGCAGCGCCGCGAGCGCGCCGGCCGCGTACGCCGCCAGTCCCGCCGCGGCGACCCAGCGTAGGTCCGCCAGCAGGCCGCCGGTCATCAGCACCAGGCCGGGTACGGCCAGCCGCAGGCCGGCGAGGGAGGCTCTGCGGGTCCGGTCCGACATGCGAGTGCGCAGCACCGTCGGCCAGAGCGTGAACAGGGTGCCGAGCACGGTCAGGCCGACCCAACCGAGCAGGTTCACCTGGGCGTGCGCGGCGTGCAGCCGCTCGTGCAGGAGACCGTGGCCGGCGGGGGAGACCAGCAGCCCGCCCAGGGCGGCGCCGGCTGCCAGCGCGCCGGCCGCGCACACGTACCAGGCGATGACGTGGCCGAACCGGCCAGGCAGCGCCCGCCGTACCATCCCGACCATGGCAGCGGCGTGCCACACCGCGACCGCCACGACCACGGCCGCTCCGCCCGCCGCCACCGGCCAGGGTCCGGCCGCCACCCCGAACAGCACGGCCACGGTGGCGGCGTTGAGCAGGCCCAGCCGGGTCAGGCTCCAGCGCGGCTCCGGGGTGCGGGCGCGCAGCAGCGCGATGGTGAAGTGCTCGCTCCAGATCAGGATGGCGGTGCTCACCGCCCCCAGCAGGAAGACGTGGACCAGCAGCCAGCGCGGCGCCGGCAGCGCTTCCCCCATCAAGGCGGCGGCGACCGTCAGGGCCAGCCAGGCCACCACCAGCGCGTTGGCCCGCAGATGCCAGGAGGAGCGGCGGCGCACGGGCACAGCGGGTCGTTCGGGCGGGCCCTTCTCGATATGTACCTCGACCGGTGTCACCGCGGTTTCCTTCCAGTCGTATGGCGGAGCGCCATTGCGGCGGCGCAGCCGGCGAACATGAGCAGGGCGACCTCGGCGAGCAGTCCCCCCACCGTGCGCATGCGGCCGGCGGCGGCGAGGTCGCCCCCCACGCGGACCGCCACGGATGCGTGCAGCAGCGCCACCGGCGCGTACAGCACCGGGTGGTACGGCAGGCGGATCCGCAGCACGGCGGGAAGGATCACCGGGGCGTGCCCGAACACCATCGACATGACGAAGCCCAGGAACAGCGCGTGCAGCGCCGCGTCGTACAGGTACGAGCCGGCCGCCAGGCCCGTGGTCGCCCACAGCGCTCCGGCCGTCGCCAGCCAGCCGTACCCGGTCAGCAGGCACACGGCCGCATACCGGGGCAGCCCCCGCCCGCGCACCGTACGCCGGGCGACGTCGTGCCAGGCCAGCCAGCCGGCCACCACCAGCAGGCCCGTCCCGGTGACCCGCGCGCCCGCGGCGGGCTGCCACACCGAGCAGGCAGCACCGGCGCCGAGCAGCGCAGCCGCGGCGGTCAAAGCGTGTGCCGCGCCGGGCCGCAGATCGCCCACGTGGGCCAGTTCCAGCCGCTCCCCGGCGATCGTCAGAACGTGGAAGGCGGCGAACCAGGCGACCAGCTCAGGCACCGGGCGGCCGGCCAGCCACAGCAGCCCACCGGCGTACCAGGCCAGCGCGCCGCCCAGCTGCATGAGCGTCTCACGGCTCAGCCGCCGCCGCAGCAGCGTCAGGTAGACCCCCGCCAGCCAGCCCGCGCCGGTGGTCAGCGCCAGCCGTCCTGGCAGCTCGGCGCCGGCGGCCAGGCAGAGCGCACCCAGCGCCGACAGCGCGGGGGCGAGGTAGCCCCACGATCGGCGCAGCGCCACCGCGCGTTCCAGACTGATCAGCGTGCCAAGGAAACCCAACGCCATCAGCGGCCCGTGCTCGCGGGTCAGCGCCTCGGGCGCGGGGGATGCGGGCAGCAAGAGTGCAAGACCCCCGTAGAGGCCGGCGAGCAGGGCGCAGGCGGCGCCGGCCAGCATGGGCAACCGCCCCACGGCCGGGCGGGCTCGCAGCCGCGCGGCGCTGGGACCCGGCTTCGGGAGCGGGCGGTGACTCGGGGAGCGCACCGTCGTCTGTTCTGCGGACACGACCGTTCTCTCCGCAAGTCGTCACGGGGGCTGGTTCGCTTCACGCTAATCGGCGGCGGCGCGTCGGGGATGGGGCCGAAGGCCGTCGTTCCAGGGACGAAAGTCCCTGGATGCCCGTGCTGACAGATCTCCGGCAGGAAAGAGCCGCAAGAACCGGCGGGCCCGCCGGACATGCCGGAGGCCGTCTACTCCCGGTGAGCTCGTGTCGGATCTGGACGGTCAGGTGGACTGGATGCGTCGGCCCGTGGCCTCCACCGCGGTGACGACCGTGCCCAGCAGCATCAGCGGTGGGGTGAACGCCTGCACCGCGGCATCGCCAGTGTCCCGCTCGCCTTCACACAGAGCTGACGAACCCCCGTCCATCGCCATGCTGGGCTGCAAGCCTGCGTATCCTCGCTTGATCAGTGGTGGCGACGTTCGACGGTGCGCTACCTGCGGGGCGCCGACGTCTCTTTGATCTACGTGGTGCCGCTCGGGTGGGAGACGGCCGCAAGATCGCCGGAAGGGGGGATAGAGGCAACCTCCAAAGACCGGGAAAGGATCACACAGGAATCGCGGGAAGCGATCCTCCCTGGGTTCACTCCACCCCGGACCGGCGCCATTCGTGAACCCCCTGACGCGGATCCCCCACCCGATCCGGGGGTCGGTGACAACCTCAGCCGCTCTGCCCGAAGGCGTTCAGCTCTTCCAGCTCCTCTGCTGACAGTTCGCGGGGTGCTTCCCCGCGTTCGCTCTTCGCGCGCTGGACCTGGTGGCGGATGTCGTCGACGATCTCCGGGTTGGCCAGCGTGGTGATGTCACCGACGTCAGCGAAGTTGGAGATCGACGCGATGACTCGGCGCATGATCTTGCCAGAGCGGGTCTTGGGCATGTCGGCGACGATCCACACGTTCTTCGGCCGGGCGATCTTGCCGATCTGGTTCTCGATCGACTCGACGACCTTCTCCTCTATCTCCTTGCTGCTGGTGATGCCGGGCTTGAGGGCGATATAGATTTCCACCGCCCGCCCGCGCAACTCGTCCATGACGGGGACGGCGGCCGCCTCGGCAACCTGTGCGACGGTGATGGCTGCCGATTCCAGCTCCTTGGTACCGAGCCGGTGCCCGGCCACGTTGATAACGTCGTCGATGCGGCCCAGGATGCGGAAGTAGCCGTCGGCGCCGAGCGTGGCGCCGTCCCCGGCAAGGTAGGGCCAGTCGCGCCAGTCCTTGCTTTCGGGATCGGTGTTGTACTTGCTGTAGTAGAGCTCGACGAACCGTTCGGGCTGGCCCCAGATCGTCTGGAAGATGCCGGGCCAGGGGTTGCGGATGCAGATGTTGCCCGCTGTCCCGCTGCCCGCTTCGATCACGTTGCGGTCCTCGTCGTAGATGACCGGGTAGATGCCCAGGACGCCGGGTCCGCAGCTGCCGGGCTTCATCGGATGGACGGCGGGCAGCGTGCTGGCCAGGAAGCCGCCGTTCTCCGTCTGCCACCAGGTGTCGACGATGACCGCTTCGCCCTTGCCGACGGTGTGGAAATACCATCGCCATACGTCCGGTTCGATCGGCTCACCGACGGTGGTCATGTGCTTGAAGCGGTAGCCGTACTTGTGCGGCTCGTCCGGGCCGAGCTTGCGCAGCATGCGGATCGCGGTGGGCGCGGTGTGGAAGATGGTGACACCGAGCTGCTCGGCGATGCGCCATGGGCGTCCCGCGTCCGGGTAGGTCGGCACGCCTTCGTAGATCACGCTGGTCGTCCCGAGGGACAGCGGGCCGTAGACGATGTAGGAGTGGCCGGTGATCCACCCGATGTCGGCCATACACCAGTAGGTGTCCTCGGGATGGATGTCCTGGTAGTACTTCGCGGTGCCGGTCACGTAGGCCAGGTAGCCGCCGGTGCTGTGCTGGCAGCCTTTGGGGCGGGCGGTGGTGCCGCTGGTGTACATGAGAAACAGCGGTGCCTCGGCGGGCATGGAGACGGGCTCGACCCGCTGCCGGTGGAAGGCTGCCAGCAGCTCGTCGACGAAGAAGTCACGCCCGGCCACCATGGGCGTCGGCGAGGAACTGCGGCCTGGGTAGCGGCGCCAGACGAGCACCTTGTCGACCTGGACGCCGAGCTTGCTCGCCGCCTCTACCGCCTCGTCGGCTTTGGCCTTGTGGTCGACCAGTTCGCCGTTGCGATGGTAGGCGTCCATCGTCACCAGGACGCGGCTGCCGGAATCGGCGATCCTGTCCCCGCACGCCACGCCACTGAAACCACCGAACACTTCCGAGTGGATCACACCGACGCGGGCGCACGACAACATGGAGACCGGCAGCTCGGGCACCATCGGCAGGTGGAAGGTGACACGGTCGCCGACGTTCAGCCCGCAGAAGTCGCGAAGGAGCGCGGCGAACTCGTTGACCCGCTGGTACAGCTCCTGGTAGGTGATCGCCTGCGTTTGCTCGGACTCCGGTTCGGGCACCCAGATGAGCGCGGCCTTGTTGCGGTCGATGGCCAGGTGCCGGTCGACGCAGTTGTAGCAGGCGTTCAGCCGCCCACCGACGAACCACTTCCAGAACGGCGGATTGGCTGTGTCCAGCGTGGTGTGCCAGTAGGTGTCCCAGTCCAGCAGGTCGGCGTATTCCTTGAAGCACTCGGGGAAATGCGCTTCGCTGAAACGCTCGATGATGACCGGATCAGAGGCGTTGGCCTGCCCGATGAACCTGCTCGGGGGCTGGTAGTACTCCTCCTCTCGCCAGTGCACGGCGATCTGGGACTCGGAGGGCTGCTGTGTCGTCATCGCTGAACCTCCGTTGAAACTAGGGCCGGCATCTGTCGCATCGTGATCAGCGGTCAGTCCTGCTCCAGCCAGCCGGCGCAGACGCCGAGTTCGTGCAGGGCCGCGCTGATCTCCGCCTGTCGGATGAAGGCCGCAGGGTCCTGACGCGCCAGCGATTCCCAGCACAGTGTGTCGGTCAGCGCCAAGGCTCGGCGTGCTACCAGCGTCAGGGCGATGATCGGCTGGGTCTCGGCCTCGTGGCGCAGCCGACCCACCGCCCGCGCGGACACGTCGTTCGCGGTGGCGGTCTGCAAGCGCCCCAAGAGCAGCGACAGTTCGCCGGCGAGGTACTGCTGTGTCATTCTGGCCGCACCTCCCAGTTACTGGGAGAACCTTCAGCCTAACTCCGCCGCCACGGCCGGATCAAAGCTCACCGTTCGACGGATAGGGCTGCTCGACGGATAGGGGTGCTGTGAGCGGGTCTTTCGCTGCGGCGGTCAGACAGCGGGCACGCCGGGCGAGCACGGCGTTGGAGACGGCCCGCCATGGCGATGACGCCGACGCGCTCGCGTTGGCCGAAGCCGAATGGGAGCACGTGACACGGCTGGCGCGCACCCACGGCATGACGATCGGCTCGCCCGAGGCCGGGCCAGGTGAGGCTGATCCGGTGACGGGGAGCGGGGCCATCTACGAGACCCACTTCAATGAGCATCGCCCGTATCGCTCCCTGGGCCAGGCCGCTCCGCTGCGAGCCCTTACCGACCCGGTCGAGGGCGATATCAAGGTCATCCGACGTGACCGCCTCGGCGGGCTGATCCACGAATACGCGCAGGTCGCATAGGGCGGCCGAGTTCTTGGCACCCGCAACCTCCGGCGACCCCGGGCCCGCTGAGGACCTCCGGCACCTCCGCGTCCCGGGCCCGATGGGGCCGCACGGGGCCTCCCCAAGTCCCGGAGAGCGCACGGATCTGCTGTGAGGAATCGATTGCAGCTACTCTTTCCCTCCAGAGGATCCGAAACGGGGACAGGATGACGACGATCTACGATGTGGCTCGGCACGCGGGGGTGTCCGCCGCGACGGTCTCGCGGGTGGTGAACGGCCGGCCGAACGTGGATCCGGTGCTGGCCGAGCGGGTCAGGCGGGCCCTGACCGAGCTCGAGTACCGCCCCAACGCCGTGGCCCGCAACCTGCGCAAGAGCCGGACCACGCTGTGGGCCGTCATCATCTCCGACGTGGGCAACCCGTTCTTCACCGCGATGGTCAGGGGCGTGGAGGACGTCGCTCAGAAAGCCGGTTTCTCGGTCGTGCTGTGCAACAGCGACGAGGACCCCGCCAAGGAGGGCAAGTACGTCTCCGCCGCGCTGGACGACCAGATGGCCGGTGTGATCATCTCACCGTCCGGGCGGGCCACGCATGTCAACCGGCTGGTCGACGCCCGGGTGCCGGTGGTGGTCATCGACCGGCAGCTGCGCGGCATCGCCGTCGACACCGTGCTGGTGGACAACGAGCACGGCGCCGAGCTGGCCACCGCTCACCTCATCGACTCGGGGTACGAGCGCATCGCCTGCATCACGGGGCCGCGCAGGCTGTCGACGGCCGCCCAGCGGCTGCGCGGCTACCAGCGTGCGCTGCGCGGGCACCGCCGTGCCGTACGGGAAGAGCTGATCAGATATGCCGACTTCCGGGAGGAAGGCGGATATGCGGCGATGGAGGCGTTGCTGCGGCAGGACTCCCCGCCGGACGCCGTGTTCGCCGCCAACAACCTGATGACGGTCGGCGCCGTGGAGTGCCTGGTCGACCAGGGGGTGCGCATCCCCGAGGAGGTCGGCGTGGTCGGCTTCGACAACATCCCGTGGGCGCATCTGGTCAGGCCGTCGCTGACGACCGTGGGGCAGCCCACCTACGAGCTGGGCCGTACCGCCGCCCTGCTGCTGGCCGAGCGGATCGCCGAGCCGTCCCGCCCGGCCAGCAGCGTCACCCTGCACACCCAGCTGCACGTCCGCGAGAGCTCCCGCCGCTGACCCCATCGACTGTCGCTGCACCAGCGAACTGTCGCTGACCCCAGCGAACTGCCGCCGACACCATTGACTCAGGTGGCTGCGTTCATTACCTTCTGGGCAATCAGCAATCGATTTCTCAGGGGTGCGCATGTCTGTGCCCGTCGTGCTCGGGGTCGACATCGGGACGTCCAGCAGCAAGGGAGTGCTGGTCGGCCTGGACGGCACGCTGATGCGGTCAGCGGTCCGTGAGCACGCGGTGGACTGCCCCGGCCCCGGGCGCTTCGAGATGGACGGGCGGCTCTGGTGGGAGGAGTTCCGCGAGCTGGCCCGCGAACTGGGCCAGGACGCCGAGGTGGTCGCGGTCGGGGTGAGCGGGATGGGGCCCTGCGTCCTGCTCGCCGACTCCAACGACCTCCCGGTGCGGCCCGCCATCCTCTACGGCGTCGACACCCGCTCCACCGCCCAGATCGCCAGGCTCGAACGCGAGCTCGGAGCGGAGGAGATCCGCAGCAGGGGCGGCTCCGACCTGTCGAGCCAGGCGGCGGGCGCGAAGATCGCATGGGTGGCCGACGAGGAGCCCGAGCTCTACTCGAAGGCGCGGCGGCTGTACATGCCCAGCTCGTGGCTGGTGCGCAGGCTCACCGGGGCGTACGTGCTCGACCACCACTCGGCCAGCCAGTGCACGCCGCTCTACGACGTCGGCCGCCTCGACTGGCACCGGCCGTGGGCGGACACGATCGCGCCGGGCATCGAGCTGCCCCCGCTGCGCTGGCCGGGCGAGCCCGCGGGGACGCTCACCCGGCAGGCCGCCCGGGAAACCGATCTCCCGGAAGGCATCCCCGTGATCATCGGGACGGTCGACGCCTGGGCCGAGGCGCTCAGCGTCGGCGCCCACCACCCGGGCGATCTCATGCTCATGTACGGCACGACCATGTTCCTGGTCCACACCACGCCGGAACACCGGACCTGGCCCGGCCTGTGGGGGACCGTCGGCGCCCTGCCCGGCACCTACAACCTGGCCGGCGGCATGGCCACCTCCGGCGCGATCACCGCCTGGCTGCGCGACCTGTTCGGCGGCGCCTACCAGGAGCTGCTCCAGGAGGCCGACGCGTCCGGCATCGGCGCCAACGGGCTGCTGATGCTGCCCTACTTCGCCGGAGAGCGCACCCCGGTCATGGACCCCCAGGCCAGAGGCGTGATCGCCGGGCTCACCCTCTCCCACACCCGAGGCGACCTCTACCGGGCGGCGCTGGAGGCCACCGGCTTCGCCGTACGACACAACATCGAGACCATGCGGGCGGCCGGTGGCGACATCCGGCGCATCGTCGCCGTCGGCGGCGGCACCCAGGGCGGTCTGTGGACGCAGATCGTCTCCGACATCACCGGCACACCCCAGGAAGTGCGCGCCACCTCGATCGGAGCCTCGTACGGCAGCGCCTTCCTGGCCGCCCGGCTCGTCGGTGAGGCGTCGATCGACACGTGGAACCCCGTCCGGCACCTGGTGACCCCGCGGCCGGACGCGGTCACCCAGTACGACCAGCTCTACCGCCTCTACCGGCAGCTCTACCCGAGCACGGCCGGCATCGCGCACGCCCTGGCCGGCCGTCAGCATCGTTGATCCCCCCACGTGAAGGGCAGCCCATGTACCGATTCCCCGAGCTCATCGAACCGCCCGCGGCGGAGCCCGGCGTCGTCTACACCGTAGCCAGCGGCGACCTGCGTCAGGGCGCCAACCAGACCTGCTGGCCGGTGCAGGAGAAACTGGAGAACGATCTCGCGGCCACGCTGCGCGACCTGGGCTGGTCGGTCCGGCGTGGCCACGACGTCGATCCCGCCAAGGGACACGGCTTCATCGACAGCCAGCGGGCCGGCATCGAGGTGTTCAAGGGCCTGCCGCCGGACGCGCCGCTGATCGTGGTGGAGGCGGTCTGGCAGTACAGCCACCACGTGCTGGCCGGGCTGCGCAGCCACCGCGGACCGATCCTCATCGTGGCCAACTGGAGCGGTCAGTGGCCGGGCCTGGTCGGCCTGCTGAACCTGGCCGGCAGCCTGACCAAGGCGGGCAGGCCGTACTCGGTGCTGTGGAGCGAGGACTTCACCGACGAGTGGGCCAGGCACGGGCTCAAGACCTGGCTGGAGAGCGGCGAGCTGACCCACGACACCAGCCACGTCACCAGGCTCGGCGAACTGCCCTCGACCCCCGAGTCCGAGCTGGGCCGGGCGCTCGCCCGCCGGCTCGCCACGGAGAAGGCGATCATCGGCGTCTTCGACGAGGGCTGCATGGGGATGTACAACGCCATCATCGACGACGAGTTGCTCAACCCGCTGGGCATCTACAAGGAGCGGCTGTCGCAGAGCGCGCTCGTCGCCGAGATGCACCGAGTCGGCGACGCCGAGGCGCTCGCGGTGCGCGCGTGGCTCGACGAGGCGGGCCTGACCTTCCACACCGGCGCCGACGAGGCCACCGAGCTGACCGAGTCGCAGCTGATCAGCCAGTTCAAGATGTACGTCGCGGCGCTGCGCATCGCCGACGACTTCGGCCTGGACGCCGTGGGCATCCAGTACCAGCAGGGCCTCAAGGACGTGGTCCCGGCCAGCGACCTGGTGGAGGGGCTGCTCAACAACGTCGAGCGCCCGCCGGTGCGCAGCCGCGACGGCTCCCGCGAGCTCTACGCCGGCCGTCCGCTGCCGCACTTCAACGAGGTGGACGAGGGGGTCGCGGTCGACTCGCTGATCACCAACAGGGTGTGGACCGCGATGGGCCTCGACCCGGCCACCACGCTGCACGACATTCGGTGGGGCGAGGAGTACGAGGGGCGGTTCATCTGGGTTCTGGAGATTTCGGGGTCGGTGCCGGCGTCGCACAACGGCGGTTACGACAAGTCGTGGAGCATGCGGCAGCCGCCGATGTACTTCCCCCTCGGCGGCGGCACGCTGAGCGGCGTCTCCAAGCCCGGCGAGATCGTCTGGTCGCGGGTGTTCATCATGGACGGCGAGCTGCACGTCGACCTCGGCCGGGCGAGCGTGGTGGAGCTGCCGGAGGAGGAGACCAGGCGCAGGCTCGACGCCACCACCCCGCAGTGGCCGATCATGCACGCGGTGCTGCACGGCGTCACCCGCAACCAGTTCATGGCCCGCCACCGGGCCAACCACCTCAACGTGGCCTACGCCCACGACGCGGACAGCGCCGACAGGGCGCTGGCGGCCAAGGCCGCGGCCTTCGCCGAGCTCGGCGTGCACGTGCACCTGTGCGGAATCTCCGCGCCAGTCCCAGGAGGGGAAGAGCGGTGAAGCTCTTACGCGTCCCGATCGTCATGGTTCTGCTGTCCGGTCTGGTGTCGGCCGGACCCGCCCAGGCTTCGTCGGCCCACTCACCGGCCATCGTGGTGAGCAAGATGACCGGGCCGGGCTCCGTCAGCGCCACCGACACGAACTGGAAGATCAAGGCCACCGATCTCGGCGTCATGTGGGACAACGGCAGCGGCGAGATCCTCGCCGCGTTCGGCGACACGTTCGGCGACACCTGGCAACCTCCTGGCGCCAACGGCGATGACTGGCGCAGCCAGGTGCTCCTGCGCAGCACGGACCGCAACCTCGCCGACGGCATGTCGTTCAGCAGCGCGGCCACCGACGCTCCCGGCCACGCCAAGGAGCTCATCCCGAGCAAGAAGATCGACGGTGACGAGATCACCGTGATCCCCACGGCAGGCGTGTCGGTGGGGACGCGGCAGTACCTCGCCTACATGTCGGTACGGCACTGGGGCGAGCCCGGAGTCTGGACCACGAACCACTCCTCGATCGCCTACTCCGACGACAACGGCCAGAACTGGGTCACCGGCGGCCCCCGATGGGACAACCTCGGCGGTGACAACCACTTCCAGATGGCGGCGTTCGTCCGGCGTGACGGCTTCGTCTACATGTACGGCACGCCGAACGGCCGCAACGGCGCCGCCTACCTGGCCAGGGTCCCCGAGGCCGCCGTGCTGGACAAGGCCGCCTACCGGTACTGGACGGGAAGCGCCTGGCAGCCGGGCCCTGACACGCTGGCCACCCCGGTGGTCGCGGCGCCCGTGTCTGAGTTGTCGGTGCAGTTCAACGCCTTCACCGGCAGGTGGCTGATGACCTATCTGAAGGGCAGCGACGTGGTGCTGAGGACCGCTCCCGCGCCCACCGGTCCGTGGAGCGGCCCCGCGGTGGTGGCCGGCTTCGCCGACTTCCCCGGCCTGTACGGCGGCTTCATGCATCCCTGGTCGTCGGGGCCGAACCTGTATCTGGCGCTGTCGGAGTGGACGCCGTACAACGTCTATCTGATCCGCGTCACGCTGAACCGCGACGGAAGCATCACCAACCCGAACCTCGTCCGGGATCCGAGCTTCGAACGCCAGACCACGGGCACGGTGTCAGCGCCGTGGGCGGTGCACGGCAACGGCGGCATCGACCAGGCGACTTGGGCCTTCACCGCGGATCGCAACGGCTTCGTCAGGTACGACCGCGGCTGGCACGACCTGCACCAGACCGTCCCCGTCACCCCGCACACGGCCTACACGCTGAGCGGCTGGCTCAGGACCTCGCCCGACAACGACAACGGGTTCTTCGGCGTGCGCAACCCGGGCGGCCCGCCGTTCGCCGAGGTCAACTTCGGGGCCGTCGGCGGCTGGACGAAGTTCACCGTCACCTTCAACAGCGGCAGCCGCAGCTCCGTCGAGGTCTTCGCCGGAATCTGGACCGACAACGGCGACATGTGGCTCCAACTGGACGACTTCGCCCTGACCAGGACCTGAACTCGTCGACGTAACAGTCATCATCTCGCTTCTCATAGGAGGACCCGTGACCTACGGTCAGCACGGCAGCAGCCTGCGCGACCTTCCGCGCCTGCGTTCGCACCGCCGCAGGAGGGCGTCGAGCTGGGACCGTTCGGGCGGCAACGACGACCGTGTGACGGTCGCGCCGGGGGAGACGGTCACCCTCGCCGACATCCGTGGCGCCGGCTCGATCAACCACATCTGGATGACCGTGGCGCCCCGCGATCCCGGAACGCCCGAGACCCACGACCGGGACTTCCTCCGCAAGCTCGTCCTGCGGGTCTTCTGGGACGATAACGAGCACCCCAGCGTGCTCGTGCCGCTGGGCGACTTCTTCGGCATGGGCCACGCCCGCACCGCCAACTTCGTCTCGGCCCCGCTCCAGATGAGCCCGCAGGACGGCAAGGCCTTCAACTGCTGGTTCCACATGCCGTTCGGCAGCCGGGCCAGGTTCGAGCTGACGAGCGAGTGCGAGGAGGAGGTGCTCTGGTTCTACTACTACATCGACTACGACGAGTTCGACGAGCTCGGTGAAGGGCTGGGCCGCTTCCACGCCCAGTGGCGGCGCGAATGCCCCGCTGACGGTCTCGACCAGGGGCAGATGTCCAACGCCGAATACCTGTTCGGCGGGACCAACCTCGACGGCGACGGCAACTACGTCATCCTCGAGGCCGAGGGCCGCGGCCACTACGTCGGCTGCGTCCTGAACGTCACCAACCTCCGCCGCACCTCCGACTGGAATTGGTACGGCGAGGGCGACGACATGATCTTCATCGACGGCGAGGCGTTCCCGCCGAGCCTGCACGGCACAGGGACCGAGGACTACTTCAACACCGCGTGGTGTCCCAGCCAGCCCTACCACGCCCCCTACCACGGGCTCACCCTGCAGGGCGGCGAGAACTGGTCGGGACAGATCTCGATGTACCGCTTCCACATCGAGGACCCGGTGCCGTTCACCACCTCGATCAAGGTCACCATCGAGCACGGCCACGCCAACCGCCGCCAGGACGACCTGTCCTCGGTCGCCTACTGGTACCAGGAACTCCCGCACCGGCCGTTCACGCTCCCACCCGTGAGCGCGCGGCTGCCCATCTTGTGATCACCCGGGCCGCGCGCTTCCCGCACCCGGCGCCGTTCCTACACCGGCGGCCGGGTGTCCTCCAACCTGTCGCTCTGCGAGCCGTACCTCGATCCGCGGCGCATCGACAGGGCTCACCCCCCACGTCACCGAAGGAGACGACGTGCGCACACAACTCATCCGGCTGATCGCGGCCGTGGCCGGCACCGCGGTACTGGCCGTCGGCTGCGGGTCGGGCGGCACGGGCCAGGGCGCGGCAGGCGGCAAGGCCGAGATCACGCTGTGGCAGCAGAAGTTCACCGACCAGGAGGACACCTGGTACAAGAAGGCGGTCGCCGCGTTCAACAAGTCGCAGGACAAGGTCGTGCTCAAGCACGTGATCGTGCCGGCCGACGTGTGGGACCAGAAGATGAAGGCCGCCCAGGCCGCCGGCAAGGCGCCCGACGTCTACACCGTCAACTACAGCAAGGTGCCCGGCTTCGCCCGCACCGGTCAGATCCAGGCGCTCGACCCGCTCATCCCGGCCGACAAGTGGGCCGGGCTGCAGGAGTCGGTGGTCGGCTCGGTGGAGCACAAGGGCAAGAAGTACGGCTACCCCATGCTGGTCGAGCCCTCGGCGGTGCTCTACTACCGCAAGGACCTGTTCGCCAAGGCAGGGCTCGACCCGAACAAGCCGCCGGCCACCTGGCAGGAGCTCATCGACTACGGCAAGAAGCTGACCACCAAGGACGTCGCGGGTGTCGTCACCGCCGCCAACCAGATCGACATGGCCTGGTCGAGCTGGGGTCTGCAGTGGAACGCCGCCGGGCACCTGCCGATCAGCGACGACTGGTCCACCCCGCAGGCGACCGACGCGAAGTACAAGCAACTGCTGCAGGTCTACCAGACGCTGTACCAGCAGGGGATCATGCCCAAGCAGCCGCTGGCGCCCTATGCCGACGCCAACCCGCTGGGCCAGGGCAAGACCGCGATGATGGTCTGCGGTTCGTGGGCGGCCAGCGTGTTGCTCCAGGACTACCCGAAGCTGGTCGCCAACATCGGCGCCGCCGCGCTGCCCTCCTTCGACGGCGATACCACCAAGCCCACCGCCACGCTCGGCGGCTGGACGCTGGTCGTCGACGCCAAGTCCAAGAACGCCAAGGCCTCGGCCGACTTCGTCTCCTGGCTGCTGGCCGGCGACCCCACGCTGCTGGTCGAGTTCTTCAAGAACACCAAGTTCTCCAAGTACTCGCCGCGGGCGGCCGTGGCCGACGCGATCAAGAACGACCCGGCCGCGGCGGACAACCCCTGGGCCCGGACGATCGAGGAGCAGGTCGTGAAGTACGCCAAGCCGGAGCCCGCCTACGACTGGGCCATCAGCCTGGCCTTCGGCAAGGCCATCGAGAAGGCGCTGCAGGGCAAGGACATCGACCAGGCGCTCCAGGCGGCCGACGCCGAGATCAAGGACGTGATCGCCAAGAACAACCTGGCCGGACAGGGTTCCTGACGAGTGAGCCCGCTGCCGGTCCCGCACAGGACCGGCGGCGGAGAAAGGAGCGCCCGTGGCTGTCACGTCACTGCGGGCCGCACGCGTGGAACGCCGCGCCGGCGTCCGCGCCCGCCCGAGGCGGGAGAGCAGGGCGGCGTTCATCATGCTGGCGCCGCTGCTCGTCCTTCTCGCGGTCTTCGTGATCTGGCCGCTGATTCACGCGGTCTACATCAGCTTCTTCACCTGGAGCTTCTACGACCCTGCGGTGTTCGTCGGGCTGACGAACTACATCAACGTGGTCACCGACGAGGAGTTCGTCAACTCGGTGGTGCGCGGTCTGCTGTTCTCCGCCATGGTGGTCCCCGTCCAGGTCACGATCGCGTTCGTCTTCGCCAACCTGGTCAAGACGGTCAGCCGCCGGATGGCCGCCGTCATGAAGGTGACGATCTACGTCCCGGCCGTGATCTCCGAGGTGATCGCCGCCATCGTGTTCGCGCTCATCTACACCCATCGCGGCGGCCTGCTGAACTGGTTCCTCGACTTCTTCGGCATCGAGGCGATCCCCTGGCTCGGCGACACCGCCACCGCGCTGCCGGCGGTGGCGATCCCGGCGATCTGGATCGGCATGGGCGTGGCGTCCCTGATCATGCTGGCCGGCCTGCTCGACATCCCGGAGGCGTACTACGAGTGCGCCTCGCTGGACGGGGCGGGGCCGTGGACCAAGATGTGGCGGATCACGCTGCCGCTGATGAAGAACGTCATCCTGTTCCTGCTGGTCACCGGCTTCGCCGCGTCGCTGCAGTTCCTCATCCTGCCGTGGCTCATGACACAGGGCGGGCCGGTGAACTCCACCAACCTGCCGAACCTGTTCATCCTCCAGCACTTCAACACCGACCTGTACGTCGGCTACTCGATCGCCGCGGCGCTGCTGCTGTTCGGCGTGCTCGGCGCGGTGTCGGCGGTCATCTTCCGGCTGGTCAGATCAGAGAAGGCGATGGACGCATGAGAGGCGCGCTCGGCTGGATCACCCGGTACGGCCTGGCCGTGGCGATCATCGTCGCCGCGCTGTTCCCCCTGGCCTGGCTGGCGGTGGCAGGCTTCAAGGCCAAGACCGAGGTGGTGGCCACCCCGTTCCAGTTCTTCCCCGAGGTGTGGCACTGGGACAACTACGCCCGGCTGCTGGCCGACGAGGCGTTCGTGCGCGCGCTCGGGGTGACCTTCGCCGGGGCCGCCCTGTTCGCGGCGCTGAGCCTGGTGGTCAACGCGCTCGGCGCCTACGCCTTCGCCCGGCTGGAGTTCGCGTTCAAGCGGACGATCTGGGCCATCGTGATCACCACCATGTTCATCCCCGGCATCGCGATCATGCTGACCTCGTTCATCGTGGTCACCGAGCTGGGCATGCTGGACAGCATGGCGGTCCTGGTGGTCCCCGGCGCGGCCTCGGCCGTCCAGGTCTTCTTCCTGCGCCAGTTCTTCCTGGCGGTGCCGACCGCCCTCGAGGAGGCGGCGCAGCTCGACGGCGCGGGGCCGTGGCGGACCTTCCGCCACATCTTCGTCCCGCTGTCCAAGGGCGCGTTCGTGGTGGTCGGCGCCACCTCGTTCCTGCTGTTCTGGAACTCCTACGTCTGGCCGGTGCTCACCATCACCGACCCTGAGCTGTTCCCGATCCAGCAGTACCTGGCCACCTTCCGCTCCGAGAGAACCAGCGAGCAGGGCCTGCTCATGGCCGGATCCACACTGGCCGCCCTGCCCGTCGTCATCCTGTTCCTGATCTTCCAGCGGCACATCATCCGCGGCGTGCGCATCTCGGGACTCAAGTGAACGCCAACCTCGGCAACGCCCGGCCGATACCCCACGACGAGGGCAGGCATGTCGCCATGCCCCTGGGCGGGATCGGCACCGGCAATCTGGCAATCTGCGCCGACGGCGCGCTCCGGCAGTGGCAGCTGCAGAACGTCGGCAACCATCGCGGCGCCCTGCCGTACACCTTCTTCGCCCTGCGGGTGAGCACGTGGGAGCCGCCCGCGAACGAGGTGTTCGTCCTGCAGGCGCAGGCTGTCGACGCCCCGGCGACGCCGCTGGTCGACGACGACCATGTGCCGGAGTGGCAGCGCGAGCTGCTGCGCAGGCATCGGGGGGCGGCCGGGACGACCTTCCGCGGGCTCTACCCCTTCGCCCACGTGGAGTACCACGGGCTGCCCGTCGAGGTCGGGCTGGAGGCGTTCAACCCGCTGATCCCGCTGGACGTGGACGACAGCTCGCTGCCCGCCGCGCTGTTCACCTTCACGATCGCCAACCCGGGGCCGCTTCCCGCGCAGGTGTGGCTGGCGGCGGCCGTGCAGAACCCGGTCGGGCACGACGGCACCACCCCTGTCGACGGCGTGCGCGCGCTCGGCTACGGCGGCAACACCAACCGGGTGCGCCGCGAGCGCGGGTGGACCTCGCTGGTCATGGACAACACCGCGATCGACCCGGCGGCGCCCGGCGCCGGTCAGGCGGTGCTGGCCGTGGACGCGGCGGATGTCGCCGCGCTGCCGCAGTGGACGCATCCGGACGAGTTCCTCGCCTTCCTGGCCGGGCGCGCGGTCTACGCCGACGCCGAGAAGGCGCGGCACGCGCCGTGGCCGGCGGACTACCAGGGCAGCGGGCCGCAGCAGGGGTACGGCCCCAGCCCGGCCGGTCAGACGTGGAACGGGGGCGTGGTCGCCCCGATGATCCTCCAACCCGGCGAGTCCCGAAATATCCGGATTTGTCTGGCGTGGTATTTCCCCAATCGCTACGCGAACTTCGTGCAGTTCGGGCCGCCGAACCCGCAGTGGGGGCCGACCAGGTTCTGGCTGGGCAACGCCTACGCGACCAGGTTCGCCGACGCCGTCGACGTCGCAGGACACGTGCGCGAGCAGTGGGCGCGGCTGCGTGACACGTCGCTGAGCTGGGTGGACACGCTGGCCGGCAGCAGTCTGTCCCCGACCGCGGTCGAGCACCTGGCCGCGCAGGCGGCGATCCCACGCAGCCCGTCCTGCTTCCGCACGGCCGACGGCGCGTTCTTCGGCTTCGAGGGAGTCCTCGGGGCCTCGACCGTGATGTGGTCGGGCGACGTCGGCGGCTCCTGCCCGCTCAACTGCACCCACGTGTGGAACTACGCGCAGGCGGTGGCCAGGCTCTTCCCATCGCTCGAAAGGAGCATGCGCACCACCGAGTTCGACGTCATGCAGGCACCGGAGGGCTACCTCCCGCACCGGGTGATCGCGCCCACCTACCTGCGCCAGCTCTGGGAGGTGCCCATCGGCGGCCCGGTCGAACCCGCACTCGACGGCATGCTCGGCACGATACTCAAGACCTACAGAGAGGTACGGCACGGCGCGGACTGGCTGGAGCGGTACTGGCCGCAGGTCAAGCGCCTGCTGGCCCATGTCAGGGAGAAATGGGACCCGGACGGCAGCGGTGTGCTGCGTGGCGTCCAGCCTTCCACCCACGACATCGACCTGTGCGGGCTCAACCCGTTCATGGGCACGCTCTGGCTGGCGGCGCTGCGCGCCGCGGAGGAGATGGCGATCCTGATGGGGGAGCCCGCCATGGCGGCGGAGCTGCGCGAGCTGTTCACCAAGGGCGGCGCGCGCTACGACGAGGCGCTGTTCAACGGGGAGTACTACGCGCAGGTGCTGGAGGAGGGCGACTCCGCCGAGTTCCAGTGGCTGGAGGGCTGCCTGGCCGACCAACTGATCGGCCAGTGGTGGGCGCACCAGCTCGGCCTCGGCCACGTGCTGCCGCGCGAGCACGTGGTGAGCGCGCTGCGCGCGGTCGTCAGGCACAACCTGCGTACCGGGTTCGACGGCTTCGGCCACCCGTACCGGGTGTTCGCCGACGGCGCCGACACCGGCCTGCTCATGTGCACCTGGCCGCGCGGCGGAAGGCCGCGGGTGCCGACCCGCTACTGCGACGAGGTGTGGACCGGCAGCGAGTACCAGGTCGCGGCCCACTGCCTGTGGGAGGGGCTGGAGGAGGAGGCCGGCGCGATCCTCGACGGGGTGTGGGCCCGATACGACGGCCGGCGGCGCAACCCGTACAACGAGATCGAGTGCGGCGACCACTACGTGCGCGCCATGGCCGGCTGGTCGGTGCTCGACGCGCTGGCCGGCGCCACCTACGACGCCGCCACCCAGCGGCTCACCGTGACGCCCCGCGGGCACGGACGGTGGCCACTGCTGCTTCCGACGGGATGGGGGACCCTCATCCGCGACGACGACGGCGTTCGCGTCTCATGCTCCCACGGGGACCTGAAGATTCATGTACAGGAGTGTTCGTGATTGCCGGCCTCTGAGTGATGAGGCACGGGATCGCGGTGATGCTGGTCGGCCGCTATGAGATGCTGGCGACGTTCATCGGGACCTGCGCATCGCGCCCGGCGCGCAACGGAGCGTTCGTGACTGACCTGCGGCCCCTGCCCAGCGGACGGCATCAGCTGACCCGCGAGGAGGTCGTGTCCTCCCAGCGCGCCCGCATGTTGAAGGCGATGCGCGAGTCGATGCTCGAACGCGGCTACGCCGGCACGTCGGTGACCGACATCGTGCGCCGCGCCGGGGTGTCGCGGGAGACGTTCTACCAGCAGTTCGCCTCCAAACAGGTCTGCTTCGTCCAGGGCCTCGACGAGGCGATAGACCTGCTGGCCGCGCTGCTCGACGCCGCGCGCGATCCCCGGCTCCAGCCGCTCGAACGCTTCCGCGTGCTGCTGCGGACGTATCTGCGTGCCCTGGCCGCCGAGCCGGCCCGCGCCCGGTTCTTCCTCATCGAGGTCTACGCCGCCGGTCCCGAGGCGGTGGCCAGGCGCATGGCGATCCAGCGGCGCTTCGCCGCCGAGATCGGCGACATCTTCGAGGCGCGGACCGACGACGACACGTTCGCCTGCGTGACCCTGGTGGCCGCCGTCGCCCAGCTCGTCACCGCGCACCTCATGGCAGACGACCTCGACGGCCTGGTGGCGCTGGAGGAGCCGCTGACCCGGATGGCCGAGCGGCTCCTCACGGTCAGCAGTCGGGGATGACGGCGCCGTTGTTGTCCTTGGCCTCGTCGTTGCCCCACCGGCTGAGGTAGTAGGCCGACACATGGGCGCCCCAGCCGTTCTTGCCCGCGTACACGATGTCGAGGTCGGTCTTCAGCCACCAGTGGTTGTAGTTGCCCGAGCCGTCGCGGATCTCCTGGCCCCAGACTTTGCAGTACACGTAGTTGGTGCCCGCCTTGAGCACGCCCTGCGCGTCGGCGGTGTTCGGCTCCGCGTAGCCGGTGGCGTCGGCGAACGTGTCCACCCAGGACCGGCCACCGCCCGAGCACCCGTTGTCGCTGGTGAGGTAGCGCTGGTTGTAGTACGGGGGGTAGGGCGCCAGCGACTGGCCGTTGATCACGATCGTCTGCCCGGCCCCGTTGTAGAGCTGCTCGTAGTGGATGTGCGGGCCGCTGGAGCCGCCGGTCGTGCCCGTCACGCCGACCTGCTGGCCCTGCGACACGAAGGCGCCGTGCGGCACCGAGAAGGAGGCCAGGTGGAAGTAGTACGTCTTCCAGCCACCGCCGTGATCGATCACCACGTAGTTGCCTGCACCCCCGGCCTCCCAGTAGCGGTAGGCGGTGCCCGAGGCCGAGGCCAGCACCGGGGTGCCGCCCGTCGCGCTGCCGTCCGACCTGACGAAGTCGAGCGCGAGGCGCACCTCGGTGGAGTGGTGGCTGTATGTCCAGGTCTGACCGCAGGGGAAGGGCGCCTTGAACAGCGGCGCCGCGTGGGCGGGAATGGCGGGTAACAGCCCCAGCAGCAGGGCGACCGCCGACAGGACGAGACGCGCGGAACGCATGAGCGACTCCTAGGAGACCGGCAACCAGGGGAACTCGTGGAGGCGGTCCCGGACCGCCGGCGGAAGGACGGGCCCGATCGCCGCCCGGTAACCGGCCACGGCGTCCGTGGCCCGCCGGTGATCGCCGTTGAACAGCTCGTACGGGGTGGGGATCGGCAGCGGGAGCGGGGGACCGTACGGAACCCTCGGGAGTTGGGCGATGACGACGTCACCGGAGCCGGTCACCGCGTCGGGGTCGATGTCGTAGGCGTGGTCGCCGAGGAAGTAGCCGGCGACGCCGTTGGCGAAGCCCAGCAGGTTGGTGATCGGGTTCTCGGAGTGGCAGATGCCGTCGTTCTGGTTGCAGATCTCCTTCACCCGCAGGCCGCCGAAGCCGCGCGGGCCCTTCATGGTGATGCCGGGCACCACGGTGGGCAGGTTGGTCGCGATGCCGCCGGGCCCGCCGTTGACACCGGTTCTGCGCGGGTCGCCGTACAGGACGCCGTTGATCAGGTCGTCCGGGATGTCGCCGGACCCGGAAAGGGCGTGGAGCACGTCGCCCGCGACGATCGCGCCCTGGGAGTAGCCCGAGATCGTGATGCGGCTGCCGGGGCAGGTCGCGTGGAAGGCCCGCACCGCCCGGTCGAGGGTGGCGATGCCCTCGGCGACCGAGTCGTCCAGCGAGACAGGGTCGCCCGGGTAAGGGGCGATGGACGCCGAATAGTGGATCTTCGTGAAGCCGACGCCGGGGGGCAGGGTGGCGTTCGTCCGGTCGTAGACGTTCGCGTCCGGATCGAGGTGGCCACCCACCTCGAAGATCATCTTGGTGTCGCAGGTGGCGGCCGCGGCCGGCGAGGAGATCCCCGCCAGCCCGGCCGCGACTAACACTCCCGCTAAAGCAGCTCTCATGACAGCCTCCTTGCCAAGAAAGTAATCGATTTCCCGACTCGTGTACACGGCCGTTCGCGAATCATCGGGGCTCGCTGCGGGAGGCGCGCCGACACGGCGGCGGTGGATGATCGCGCGGGTCGGCCGACGCTGGTTCGCGCCGCCGTGACCGCAAGCGCGGCTCGACATGCTCACCAGCCGCGATCTGGCGTCTGGCCCTGCCGCCGGCCTGGTGTGGACGCGATGCGCGCCGCGGGGCGACGGATCGACGGACGGCAGGGCTTGTTCAGGGCGTAGTGGCCCCATGATGCGTCCGGCTCGCCGCCGACCGCCGGTCAGATCATCAGGCCACCAGGGACACGCAGGTTCTGACCTGTGATCCATTGCGAGTCGGGCCCGGCCAGGAAGGCAACGACGTTGGCGATGTCCTCCGGGCGTCCCAGCCGTTGCAGTGGCGTCAGGGCCACGACGTGCTCGATGGCCTGCTCCAGATTTTCCCCGGCTGCGGCGCGCATCATGTCTGTGTCGGTGGCACCAGGGGACACGCTGTTGACCGTGATGCCCCTGGGACCGAACTCGCGGGCGGCGACCGCGGTGATCGACTCCAGCGCCGCCTTGCTGGCGAAGTACAAGGCCAGACCCGGCACCGCACCGGCAGAGGAGATGTTGATGATTCGCCCACCCTCGCCGAGCCTTTCGACAGCGGCTTGGATAACGAAGAACGGCCCCTTGGCGTTGACGGCCATCACCTCGTCGAAGTCGCTCTCAGCGGCGTCGCAGATGTTCCCCATCGGATTGATCGCCGCGTTGTTGACCACCACGTCCAAACCGGCCAGGCTCCGGTCGACCTCACCGAACAGGTACTTCACGTCCTCCAATCGCCCCTGGTCCGCTCGTACCGCGATCGCCTGCCCGCCAAAGGCCGCCACTTCAGCCACCACGTCCTCAGCCGCCGCCTGGTCGCGGTTGAAGCTGAACATCACTGCCGCGCCCTCACGAGCCAGCCTCACCACGATCGCTCGCCCGATCCCCCGCGACCCGCCGGTCACCAGAGCCGTCTTCTTCTCCAACGTTCCCATGTCGACTCCTTGCCATCGGCCGCTCCCCTGATGGGAGCGCCTCACAGCAGAGTCGTAACAACAGCGTCAGTCTTGACATCCGCGCCGAAGAAAATTCAGGAAAGGGGGCAGCGGCACCGGGCCCTGCCGCAACCGAGGGCGACTGGGGCATCGGCCGCGACAGGAAGCGGGGCTGAGCAGCAACCGTACGGCCAGTGGCGGCAGGGTCGGCTGAGCGCGTTGTAACCGATGGCGGCCCAGCTTACGGTCGAGTCCCTCGCGTCCAGCGAGCCCGGGCGCCGTCCGGCGCGACTTCGCGCGTCGAAAGACAGCGTCAGGCGACACCGCGCCGGAGGGGTCGTAAGCGGTGGGTCGGCCGATCTTCAACGTGCGGGCGGCCTCGGTAACGCTCACACCTTCGTCGATCAGGCGCCAGAGCGTGCCGGTGGAAAGTGTGGCGACGGCCCCGGCCAGGAGCGGCCGTCGTAGGCCGGCGCCTGTGTTGATGCGAGTGATGGCGGCGTGGCGGCGAGCACCGCTATGAAGACGCTGATGCCGGCCACACGGGGGAGATAGGCGCGGCAGCCAGGGCAGCCTGATCCGCACGCGCTTCTCATAGATCGAAGACACCTCAAGGGTGCTGCAGCAGGGCAGTGCCGAACTCGGGCGGAGAAGAAGGTGGTGGCGTGACGCAACCTCCTCGATGGCTTGTGCATGTAGAAGACATGAAATCCGAGATCATCCACGCTCCACCCGGTTCCCCGGGCGCCGAGGCATCGGCCGATACGGTCGTGACCGAGCTATTCGTCGTCCACCGGCTCGCCCTTGTGCGGTTGGCATTCCTGCTGTTGGGTGACCAGGGAACTGCCGAGGACGTCGTCCAGGACGCGTTCGCCGCGGTGTATCGCAGGTGGAGCAAGCTGGCCGACCGAGGGCAGGTGCTGCCGTACCTGCGCACAGCAGTGGTCAATGGGTGCCGGATGATCCTGAGGCGCAGAGCGATCATCGGGCGTTTCCGCGGTCGACCTGAGGTCCCCTTCTGGTCAGCAGAGGCGGCGGCGTTGCTCGGGGAGACCCGGCGACAGGTTTTCCTGGCCGTCCGTGCTCTGCCGCGACGCCAGCGCGAGGTGTTAGTGCTGCGTTTTTACCTCGACCTGTCGGAAGCAGAGATCGCCCAGGTGCTGGGGGTCAGCCGCGGAACGGTCAAATCGACAGCATCCCGGGCGCTGAAGGTGCTCGCCGTGAAATTGCAGGAGGAGCGATGACTCGAAGCGTTGAAGACCGACTCCGTGACGCTTTCTCCGCCGGCGCGGAACTGGTGGCCCCGGAGAGCCTAGGGTCTGTCGCGGATCCTGTTGCGATCCGTCCGCGTCGGGGCTTTCGAGGGCTGCCGATGTTGACGGCCGCGGCGGTCGTCGTCATCCTCGCGATGGTCGCGCTGGTCTCGAAAATGATCGCCGTGCCCGCCCCCGTGTCTCCTCCCATGCTCGTGCCCTCTGAGGGGAACGAGGCACTGCGCCAGTTGGCCGCCCAGGCCGCGCGGTTGCCGGACGATCGCGGCGCGTACTGGCGCAGGTCGCTGGAGAACGACCATCTGATACGGGTGCAGGCCGGGGGGCGCGCCTTCAACGCGGTGCTCTCGTCGAGGACAGAACTCTGGCTGCCGCGCGATCTCAAGGATCCTGTGCAGACACAGGGCGGGGAACCGAGTTTGCGCCCGGCGACTCCGGCCGACGAACGCGCCTGGCGGGCCGCGGGATCGCCCGCCAAGGTTCAGCGTGTGTGCACCCCCGGCACGACAGCGGCCGACTGCGTGAAGCTGCAGATACGTGCGGAGAGCAGAGACTGCCAGTTCACCCACGGGGTCACGCCGGACCACGGGCCCGGCGCTCACCCGCTCGGTCCGTACACGCTGGCCGAGATCTCGGCGCTGCCCGCCGATGACAAGGGGCTGCGCGTGTGGTTGCGTGCCCGCTGGGAGTCCAACCGGACCAAGACGGAGACGGCGCGAACGCTGGAGGAGGCTATTGCCAATTCCGACACCCTGCTGGCGACGCCTCTCACCCCGGCGGCCAGGGCCGCCGTCCTGCGCCTGCTCGCCGACCTGCCCACGACCAGCGTTCGAGGGCTGGCTAAAGACCCTCTGGGCCGCAGCGGCCTCGCTGTGGATTTCGACAAGGGCAGCGAGTACTTCAGGGAGTTCGGTGAGGACGACGAGGTGGCCGAGGACCACACGACCATCCTGGACCCCTTGACCGGTGAGATCCTGGCCAAGGTCACGAAGGCGGGAGAGAGCACCGTGGGCCTCGCCAAAGGCGGGACCATGGACTCCGAGGTCTGGACCTCCGTGACACGTTGGACTGACGACCGCCCGAAGCGGCCCGGAAACTGCCGCCGCCTCTAGCGAGCCACCTGGGGCGTTGGTAAGAACTCTGCGGCCAGGGGCCAAACCGTCGATCATGTGCAGGCCGCTGAGCTGATGACGTATGGCGACGCGCGGGCTGACTGAGAGAAAGCGGGTCGCCACGCAGACCCCTGCCGAACAGCAGACAAGACGGGCCCTGCCACTCACCACCTGGCCGGTAGCCGGCTCCTTGATCACGAACATCTGCAGCGTGTTGATCAAGGAGCTGGTCGCCGTCTTGTTCCCTCACCTGGCCAGCGTGTGCGTTGACCAGGTGTTCCGGTCGGGAGCCACGGTGCGGATCCGAGCCAGGAGCGGCACCGTGGAGGCCACATGTCCGGACTGTGGAACACCGTCGCAGCGGGTGCACGGCCACTATGAACCGGCGGCTGTCCGATACCGCGGTCGGGGGTCAAGAACTGCTCATCCACCTGCGGGTGCACCGATTCTTTCGCCGTGCTGACACCTGCGCGAAGACGACGTTCGCCGAGCAGATCCCGGGGCTGACCGTCCGATACGGCCGCCGCGGCATCCGAGCGGCACAGGCGTTGAAGGCCATCGCACTTGCCCTGGGCGGCCGCGCCGGTGCCCGGCTCGCGGATCGGCTGGCGGCCTCGGTGAGTCGGATGACGCTGATCAGGCTGATTCGCGCCCTGCCCGACCCTGCTCTCGCGGCGGGCCCGCGGGTGCTCGGCGTGGACGACTTCGCCCTACGGCGGGGCCACTCCTACGGAGGAGGGTCGTGATCGCGGCGGGGATCATGTCCGACGCTCTACGAGCCGCGGCCGACTCCGACGACCTTCCGCCCAACGACCTGGTGGGATGGCGCGAAACCTCAACGAACTCGACATCGCCTACCTGTCTACCAGGAACGATCTTTACACGCTTCAGGTGACAAGCTCTATCAGTGGGACGCCTTGATACGCGATGCCGCCATGGCGGCGGCGAGCATCAGGCCCGGCATGACGGAGCGCCCTCGCCCGTAGGGTGCGGACGGCTTCAGGCGCCTGAGTCCTCGATGGCCTGCGGAGCGGAGTAGAGGGAGGTCATCCAGATGTGGGTGAGGACGTCGACGAGCGTGTCCTGGTCGTCGAAGGGGGCCACGTCGATGGCGGCGAGGTAGTAGAGGCGCTCTCCGAGCCAGGTCAGGGCGGTGGCCAGTGCGGTGGCGTCGACCGCGGTGTGCGGGGCGACGCCCGAGGCGCGGTCGGTGCCGATGCGTTCGGCGGTGACGCCGGTGTAGCCGTTCATCAACTGGAGCCAGAGCTCGCTCAGCTCGGGGTCGCTGCGCCAGTTCTCCACGATCGCGCGCAGCACGGGCGCCTCGTCGCGCCAGAGCCTGGCTCCTTCGGCGATGCCGTGCCGTACGGTGGCCCGCTGCTCCTGCTCCCCGGAGTGGCCGAGCCATGGTTGGGCCGCCTTGTGCCCTCGGTCGACGGCCCGGCGGACCAGCTCGGCGAGGACCTGGTGTTTGCCGGCGAAGTAGAAGTAGAAGCTGCCCCGCGATATCTGAGCCGCACTCAGGATGTCGGCGACGCTGACCTCGTCGAAGCGACGCTCGTCCAGCAGCCGGCGGGTGGCGTCCAGGATCACCTCGCGCAGGTCGCGATCGTCGCGCGCGGGACGGTTGGCACGCCGGTCTCTCATGGCGTTCATCGTAACGCAAGCCCTGAACGCATCGTCTATACATCTCATATAGACACTATGTATAAACACTATGTATGGTCGTCTCATGAGATACACCACTTTCGGCCGCAGCGGGCTGCGGGTCTCGCAGGCGTTTCTGGGCACGATGACCTTCGGGGAGGATTGGGGCTGGGGCGCGTCACCGGAGGAGTGCCGCAAGATGCTCACCGCCTACGCGGAAGCGGGCGGCAACGTGATCGACACGGCGAACAAGTACACCGAGGGATCCAGCGAACGCATCATCGGTGAGCTGCTCGGGGCCGATCGCGACCGGTTTGTCGTGAGCACCAAGTACACGGTGTCGATGGACGGCAATGACCCGAACGCCTCCGGCAACCATCGCAAGAACCTGACGCATTCGCTGGAGCAGAGCCTGCGGCGGCTGAACACCGACTACATCGACCTGCTGTGGGTGCACATCTGGGATCAGGACACCCCCATCGAGGAGACGATGCGCGCCCTTGACGACATGGTTCGGGCCGGCAAGGTGCTCTACCTCGGCATCTCCGACGCCCCCGCCTGGGTGGTGTCCCGGGCCAACACCCTGGCGGAGTTGCGCGGCTGGACTTCCTTCGTCGGCGTGCAGCTGTCCTACAGCCTCATCCAGCGCGACATCGAACGTGAGCTGCTACCCATGGCCGACGCGCTCGACCTGTCGGTCGCGGCCTGGGCGCCGCTGGCCCGCGGCATCCTCTCGGGGAAGTTCACCCGCACCGACGCCACCACCGGATCCCGAATCAACCGCGACGCCGTCACCGAGCAAGGCATGGAGATCGCGCGGCAGGTCGACATCGTCGCCGACGACCTCGGTATCACCTCCGCCCAGGTCGCGCTCGCCTGGATCCAGGCCCATCACCCGTGGGTGCACCCGATCCTCGGCGCCCGCACCCTGGACCAGCTCACCGACAACCTTGCCGCCTTCGAGCTGGAACTCCCCGAGGACGCGGTGCGGCGCCTGGATCAGGTCAGCCAGATCGAGCTCGGTTTTCCCCAGGACTTCATCGAGATGTCACGCGACTTCGTCTACGGTCCCGCTCTCACCCGCTTCGACCGCCGTAAGAGGTCACAGTGGTAAGGAGCGTCAGTGCTCAGATTGTGCGCCAGCGTCCAGTACGGCGCAGGCCGCTCGCCAGACCCCTGCTCAAGGAGGCCGACCCCTCATCGGCTGGGGGCGCGGGGGGACGCGGCTGGCATGATCGTGCGCACTGGTTGCCTGCCCGGTCGAGCACCCAGCGGCGCAGCCATCGCCAGTCGGCGGGAGGTTGCGGTACCAGAGCGGTTCGTGCCCGGTCACATCTCGCCGCAGGGGCGAGCCTTAACGGTGTGCGGTGGCTGGCGGGGGTGATCCGCTGCCGGTTCGACTTCGACAAGCAGGTCGCCATGCGGCTGGCCGAGCAGTTGGGCGCGACTGCGGCCGAGACGTATGACGGGTTCCGGAGCGTCGTCGCGAGCACCACCAAACCGCCTCTCCCGGTCATCGCGATGCTGGGTGAGACGATCGTGCATGCCGAGGACATTCGGCGACCGCTGGGTATTCGTCATGACTACCCGATCGAGACCCTCACTCGGGTAGCCGAGTACTACCGGGGCTCGGACCTGGTCGCCGCCGCGAAGAGACGGATCGTCGGCCTGCGACTCGTTGCCACCGACGCCCCTTTCGCCACGGGTTCCGGCCCGCTGGTGTCCGGCACCACCCTGGCACTGGTGATGGCCACGACCGGACGCTCGGTGTACTGCGATGAACTTGACGGTGACGGCGTCGAAATCCTGCGCGGTCGGAGCGACACGAGATGACCCGGGGGCTCGAAGCCCGCCTAGCCGGTTGTCTCGTTGCCTCACGACCGGTGAGAGCGATTGTCAAATCCTGTGTATCGATGAGTGCGGTCGGACTTCCCAGGTCGGCCGTTGGAGCTGATCGTTGTACACGATGATGTCGGCGTGTTCGGTTGGGCGAGCTGTGGCGAAGTAGAGCTGTTGGGAGGGGATATAGCGGTTGCGCCAGGACCGTTCGATGTCGGCGGTGTCGGCGGTGGATCCGGCCAGCGCTGTGCCTCGGTCCCGGGCGCGATCTACCGTCTGCTCGAATGGGACGGACACGAAGATGCGCAGGTCCCACCGGTCGATGAGTTCTGGGCGCAGGAGGAAGACGCCGTCGAAGAGCAGTACCGCATCTGCGAGGGCGGTCGTGGCCGGCGGGGACGATGGGGTGTCGGTGTCTCTGTCGTAGACCGCGTGCTGGAACCTTCGGTCTCCGCCTGGGCCCAGCGGATCGAGCAGGACCCGGCACAGCGCGACGTGGTCGTGGGCGTCGAAGTAGCAGCCTTCGGCCGAGTACTGGCCGCGTCGGTAGCGCTGTGCACGGGGGAAGAGAAAGTCGTCGATGGTCGCGCGGATGACGTCGCGGTCCTGCGCGCGCAGGACGACAGCGAGCTCGTCGGCCAGCGTGGTCTTACCGGCGGCGGGCGGCCCGTCGATGGCGACCCGCAGCGGGTGCGCGGCCGTGACGGACCCGATCGCCTCGGCCAGCCGACTGATGAGCTCGCCGCGGGTGCCTTGGTCCATTGCTGCCTCTCTCACGGTGTCTCTGTTTAGCACCGCACGTCAGGCCGCGGTCGCCGGCTCGCGTTCGACGAGGTGGGGTGCGTTGACCACGCGCCAGCGGGCCTGGGCGGACTCGATGAGTTTGAAGTGTTGTTCATCATGGAGATCGAAACGCGGCGTGTGCACATTCTCGGTGTCACGGCTCATCCGACCGGTGCCTGGACGGCGCAGCAGGCGCGCAACCTACTGATGGAGCTGGGCGCACGATCCGATCGATTTCGGTTTCTGATCCGCGACCGCGACGCCAAGTTCACCGGAGGCTTTGACACGGTGTTCGCCGGTGCAGGTGTGCGGGTCCTCAAAGGGCCGCCGCGCTCACCGCGGGCGAACGCGTTCGCCGAGCGGTTCGTCGGGACACTTCAGCGCGAATGCCTCGATCACCTTCTGGTTCACGGGTGAGCGTCATCTGCGACGACTGCTGGCCGAGTATGAGCGCCACTACGTCTGGCACAGGCCGCATCAGGCCCTGTCACTACGTAAACCCACGCACGATTCGGCCGAAGTGGTCGATCTCACGGCTCGAATAAAGCGACCGAGCGCCGTCTGCGGCCTGATCCACGAGTATCGCAGAGCCGCCTGACACCGCGTGAAACCGCAGGCCAGCGCTATGAGCGAGTTTTGGCACCCGACAAGGTGCTCGCCCCGGAAATTCCCGCGCCCCCGGTACGCTACGTGATCTTGCGGCGGTGTGACTCGGGGTGCTGGTAAGAACCGAGTCACACGCCCCAAGCGCGCGGCATCGTCGCGGGTCAGGGGTCTGAGGAACATCGGTAGCAACGGTGCAGGGAACAACGGCTATCCAGGTCGGTGGCCCGTCTTCCAGACTCTCAGTGACCCTCGACTGGGGCTCTGACCTGGATATCCGTTGGAAATTCCTCATTGCTACCAGGGCTCCGGAGGGCTAGGTGTCTGGCCTCGCCCTTGTTTTACCTATCGAGATTCGATAGATTCTCATCGTAACTCGATGGAAGGGTAGGTCATGGGAAAGCTGGCAGTGCGTGCGCTTCGCGCTGTGCTCGTGGTGGTGCTCGCCGGCACCGTGTTCGTACAGGCATTGATGGTGTGGGTGTTGGTCAGCGGGAGCGACCCGGAGGACGGGTCGCTCCCGCTGACCCCGCTGCGCGTGATCGCGATCCTGGGCATGGTCTCGGTCCAGGTCGCCCTGGTCAGCGTATGGCGGCTGGTGACGATGGTGCGCCGCGGAACCGTGTTCTCCCACGCCGCCTTCCGGTACGTGGACGCCGTGATCGGCGCGATCGTGGCGGCTGCCCTCCTGTGGTTCGCGGTCACGGCCCTCAACGCGCCGGGCCAGCGGGCCGACCCGGGCGTCACCGTCATCATGGGCGGGATTGGCCTGGCCATCCTGGGGGTCGCGCTCATCGTGATGGTGCTGCGGATGCTGCTCGCCCAGGCTGTCGCGCGCGACGTCGAAGCGGCGCAGATGCAGGCCGAGCTGGACGAGGTGATCTGATGCCGATCGTCGTCGACATCGACGTGATGCTGGCCAGGCGGAAGATGTCCGTGGGCGACCTCGCGGACCGCGTGGGGATCACGCCCGCCAACCTGGCGGTACTCAAGAACGGCCGCGCCAAGGCGGTGCGCTTCACGACGCTCGCCGCGCTCTGCGAGGTACTCAGGTGCCAGCCGGGCGACCTGCTGCGCTGGGAGGCCGAGGAGCCCGCGGGCGGATGACGTGCCCCAGACCGGGCGTGAAAACGCCTGGCACCACCGGCCTGGGGATCTCGGTCGGGATACCGGTCACGTGCAGTCACCTGCGAAGATGTCGCTCGTTCGGGGCGCGTGACTCGGTTCTTACCAGCACCCCGACTCGCTGTCGCGCCGTCGCCTCGGGTAGCCGCGACTCGCCGGTGCGGCCATTGTTCGCGTAAAGGGAGTACTGCCCTTTACTTCAACACATGAGCGCGCGTATCCGGAAAGACGCGGGATTGAGCGATATTGCTTTCCCGCCACGTGGCCCTACCGGCTTGCAGGTCATCCAGTTGGGCGGTACGGCGCTGCGGGCTTGTCCGGCGGGCGAGCGTGTTGAGCGCGCCGGTGCGGGCCAGCCGGCGACCGGGTTCGAGGTTGTCGCGGGTGCGAGGTGAACTCCGGTAGACGCGTCGTTGCGTGGCGCTGCGCGCGCCGGAGTGCTCGTCAGACGACAACGCCTTGGTGGCGAACAGTCCGAAGGCCGCCCGATACGCGTCGGCGGTCAGGTCGTGGCCCCGGACGTGGCTGCCCAGCGCTTGATGCCCGCGGCGGTGCAGCGTTCCGCGGCCACCTCGCGCAGCCGGGAGTTCGCGGCCACTCCGCCGACGATCACCAGCGTGCCGACCCCATGTTCCTGGCAGGCGGCGACGTCTTGAGTAGGTTGACCGCCTCGTCGAACCGCCCGGCTTCGATGAGGTCGTGAGCCTAGGCTTGGATCTCCACTGGGGTGAATAGCGGCATCGGGATGGAGATCCGCACGCTGTCGCGCCGTCGGCGCCAGGCCCGCGTCCCCAGGACGATGAGCCCGATCAGGGCCAGGACTAAGATCGACTTCACAGGGTCGAGATCGAACATGCCTGGATTGTAGTGATCGGGCAGGCCGGCCCCGGTGTGGGAGGCGATCGCCGAAAGCACGACAGTGAACGGAAGCAGAGACCGAGCACGAACTCGGATCACTCGATCAACGATCTTTACCAGTCTCGGAGGCCCTTTGGTGCCCGGCCGAGGACGACCACGTGGTGGTGGCGGTCAATGCGTCGGGGTTGTGGAAGCGCCTCGGTGCCGCTCGCGGACGCCGACCGCGCGCGAGCGGCTCGGACTGCCGTGTTGCGCGCCCGCTCAGGGAGCCGTGGGATCAGCGGCGTGGAAGGGCAAGGGCGCAAAGCGCGAAGGCGACGGCGAAGGCGGCCTGCACGATCATGCACACGGCGAGTGCGGTTGTGTATGTGACGCCGACAGGTGCGACTGACCCGACAGTAACTGCGGCGAGTAGCCCGCCGGCTATCGGCGACGCCGAGACCCATTCAGCGTCTACCGCTTCTTCTTGCTACTGCTGTTTCGGCCGACCGAGATCACTTTCCCGGTCTTGTTGTTCTTGACCACCCGGATTCTTGCGGATCGCCCGTCACGCTGGGCTGGTGACCGCGGCCGCCGGGCGGGTGGCCGCGGTCACCTCGGTCAGCGGAGGTTGAACGCGCGGAGGGTGGTCTGCCTGACGCGGTTGCCCGCCGCGTCCCACGCCTCCACCTTCAGGCTCACCGCGCCCTTGGTGGCGCGGTAGGCCGGGTACCCCGCGCCGGCGGTGTAGACGCCATCCCGGCTCCGCTTGAGGTCGGCGGGCTGCCAGGTGGCGCCGTCGTCGGTGCTGGTCCACAGCCGCACGCCCGAGATCGCCGGCATCTTCGCCGCCGACGGCCCGCGGTAGGCCTCCAGCTCGAACGTGTGCCTGCGCCCGGCCGCGACCGTGTTCGCGGCGGACAGGCTGTCACCGAGATCGTAGCTGACGTAGACCGCCGGGGTGGTGCGGCACTGCTCGACCAGCCCGTCCACGAACCAGGCGTAGCAGTTGGAGCCCGGCCTCAGCTGCTCCTTTGCCGGCGGGGCGGTGAACGTCCACTCAATGTCCTGCAGGTCGTTCTTGGCCGTCAGCCGGTAGACGCCCTGCTCCTTGGGCAGAGGGTAGCGCGGCAGCGTGTCGAACCCCGGCAGAGGGGCGTTCGGGATCTCCTTGCCGTCGCGGTACAGGTGCAGGTCGTACCGGGGCGCCAGGTCGCCGAACGCGACGCCGTCGTCGCGCCGTTCCCCGACCCCGCTGACCATGGACGGGGTCACCCACAGGTTGCCGTCGTGCATGCAGATCGCGCACGGCACCCCGATGACGAGCTGCTGGAGCGGGGCCGCGTCCGGGTCGCCGCCGAGCGCGTACAGCTTGTCGGAGGCCGTCGAGGCGCCCGGCGTGCTCGGGGTGGCGAACCACTGCTGGCGGGTGCTGCCCGGCCGGTCGAAGACGTCGGCGCGGTATCGGGTCTCCTGGACCTCCGCGCCGGGTTCGGACGTGACGAGAGCGGACATGCCCGCCTCGCTCACGATCTTGGGGTCGAGCGGCCAGACCCACTGCGACCTGCGCTCCGGCATGGGGGAGGCCCATTGCAGGATGTTGGTGTTGGTCACCGCGTAGGAGATGTCGTCGGTCTTCCACGTGCTGCGCCAGTTCATGTACTTCGTGTACGGCCCGGCGTGCACATCGAAATCGACCCGGTGCAACTGGCGCTCGGTCACCTTGTACCGCATCGAGTCCGGGACGCGCCCGTCGGCGTACGGCTTGAACACGTAGGAGTACGGCGTGTTCGGCGTGCCCTCGACCCGGATGGTCACCGGGCCGCGACCGGCCTCCTGGCGGATCTTCGTGCCTTCGGCGTTGGAGACGTAGGCCACGGGGATGTTGACCGGCTTGAACGGCCCGCTGAACGGCTTCTGCGTGATCTGCAACGGGATCGGGCAGGCGGAGGCCCGCTCGTTGAAGACCAGGACGCCGGCGGCGCCCGCGTCCCTGATCGGGCCCACGCGCTCGATCTGCAGGCCGCACGCCGGCCCGAAGATCCCCTCGGCGGGCTCGGCGTCGATCAGCACGAGCGCGCCGCGCAGGTCCTTGCCCGCGAGGTCCTCGGGACGGCCCTTGCCGGCGTCGATCACCCGCAGGTCCTTGGTGCCCTCGAACGGGACGTACCCGGGGTGTATCTCGCCCGCGTCGATCGTGTGGACCCGGGAGACCGGGTGCAGGGTCGTGCGCCTGGGCGTGCGCATGGTCATGGTGACCTCGGGCACGCCCAGCTCCCACTGGCCGGTGAAGCGGAAGCCGCCCTTGGTGACCTTCTTGGTCGGCAGCGCCCACACCTTCTCCCATCCGCCGAGCGGGCGGCCCGCCAGGAGCGTGCCGCCGAAGACCTTGCCGTTCGGCAGGGTGCGCTGGAAGAAGACGTCGTAGGTGTTGTTCAGCGGCTGCGCGGTCTTCGGGGCGCTGAAGCTGATCTCGGTGGCCTTGCGGGCGTCGAGAGTGATTTCGGTGTCGCCGGTGACGGTCAGCTCGGGCTCGAACAGCCAGGCCCGGTTGGCGCGGTCGTCGCCGTCCACCCAGTCGAGCACCTGCAGCAGGCTGACGGTGCCCGCCGGGACCCGGGTGACGACCAGGCCCTCGTCGTCGATGCGGCTGGGGCCGAGTTCGCCCTTGGCGCCCTCGACGTCGAGCACGCTCATGGCCGTCGGGGTGCGCGGCCTGCCGTCCCGGTCCAGGGTGCGGATGGTCAGGTCGTACGTGGGGACGTCACGTACCGCGCCGAGCGGCGTGGTGAGCCGCACGCCGTCGGCCTCGGCCGTCACGGCCCCGCTGTAGGTCCCGACGGAGAGCTCGGCCGGGTCGAGGGTGACGGTGGTGCCGGCCGTGCCGCCGGCGGGGACGGTCAGCGTCGCGTCGGCGAGGACCGGCTTCGCACCGCCGCTCATCGCGGCCTTCAGCGTGAGCGTGGCGGGCTGGTCGCCCAGGTTGCGGTAGGAGATCTGGCCGGTCTTCGGCGCGCTGCCGCCCTCCAGCAGGCCGAAGTCGACGCCGCCGCTGTCGGCGAACACCTGCTGCCGGGTCGCGCGGTCCAGGTCCACCCGGCCGGCGCCCTGCTCGTAGACCGTGAAGCCGTCGTCCTTGGAGGTGGACATCAGGGCGGTCTTGAGCTGCCGGCCCGTCCAGTCCGGGTGCTGCTGGGCCAGGATCGCGACGGCGCCGGCCACGTGCGGCGTGGCCATGGAGGTGCCGGAGGCGCCGGTGTAGTGCTCGTCCACCGGGGAGCCCATGGCGGTGCCGGCCGCCCGCGCGGCCACGATGTCCACGCCGGGCGCGGCGATGTCGGGCTTGAGCCCGCCGCCGGGGCGCGGCCCGCGGCTGGAGAACCCGGCGAGCTGGTCATTCTTGTCCACCGCGGCCACTGTCAGCGCGGCGTCGGCCGCGCCGGGCATGCTGATCGTCTCCGTCTCGTACAGGTTGCCCGCGGCGACCACGAACAGCGTGCCGGTCTCGGCGGTCAGGTCGTTCACGGCCTGACTGAGCGGGTCGGTGCCGTCGCTGGGCGGGCCGCCCAGGCTCATGCTGACGGCCTTGGCACCGCTGCGCGCAGCCCACTCCATGCCCTCGATGATCCACGACTCCTGTCCGGAGCCGGTGTTGTCGAGCACCTTGCCGACGACGAGCTGCGCGCCGGGGGCGACGCCCTTGTACTTGCCGCCCGAGGCCGCGCCGGTGCCGGCGATGGTCGAGGCGACGTGCGTGCCGTGTCCGTGCCCGTCCTGGACGGGCAGGTCGGGGACGAACGACTTGCTGTCGGCGATCTTCCCGGCCAGGTCGGGGTGGCCGGTGTCGGCGCCGGTGTCCAGGACGGCGATCTTGACGCCGGTCCCGTCCTGGCCGCGCTCCCACGCCTGATGGGCGCCGATCATGGGGACGCTGACGTCCAGGTCGGCCTTGACCTTGGCGTCCAGCCAGAGCCTGGCGATGCCGCCGCGCAGCGTGCCGGGCGCCTTGGCCAGGCCCTGCCCGGCGGTCCGCGCGCCGCGTACGGCCTCCCAGAACGTGCCCGCCTCGGCCTTGGTGACGTCGAGGGCGGAGGCGTGGATGCTCTCCAACGTCCGGGTGGGGTCGCTGGCGGGGACGGCGGCGGCCGAGCGTTTGACCGCGGCCTCGGGCTGGTCGCTCGGGTATTGCACGATGACCGGCAGCCGCTTGGCGACGTCGTCGGAGTAGCCGTTCTCGGCCAGGTACTTGACGTCGAACAGCCGCCTGTCCACCAGCCCCGCCTGGACGGCGGCGACCGCGTCGTCCGGCAGCACGAAAACGCCGTCCGGGGTGAACTGGGTGAACAGGTTGATCCGGCGGCCGTCCTGGCGCGTGCCGGGGGCCGTCTCGACGCGGTACTGGCCGGCGGCGGACCGGGTGAGCTGGACCTTGTCGCCCGTGATCAGCGTGACGACGACCTTCTGGGCGCGCACCCCGGACAGGGTGACGTCCTTGGCGGCCTGCGAGGGGGCGGCGGGAGCGGCGGGGGAGGGGGCGGGGGTGCCGGGCGCCGCGGCGGTCGCCGGTCCGGCGGTCAGCACGCCGGCGAGTACGGTGACCGCGGTCAGCAGGACGCCTGTCCGGCGTGCCAGCGGGGGGCGGGGCAGTGCCATGGTGGCCTTTCTGGCGGGGGGAGGGGGTCAGACGGGTTCGAAGCCGTCCGGGGGGCGAGGGGGCTCCGGGGGCTCATGGTGAAGGGAGGGGCCACCGGGAACGGGGTCCTCCGGCGGGCCGGGATCTTCGGTGGTTTCGGACATGCCGAAAGTGTCGCGGCAGCCGTATGGGGTGGGGTATGGGGTGCCCTATGGGGAAAAATCCCCAATTTGGGGATTCAGTGGTGGGGGAGGAGGTGGCGGGCCAGCTCCGTCCGCGACCGCGCCCCGACCTTGCGCATGGCCGCGCTCACGTGCTTGTCCACCGTCTTCGGCGACAGGAACAGCTCCCTTGCGATCTCCTGGTTGGTCAGCCCCTCGGCCGCCAGCCGGGCCACCTGCTCCTGCCGGGCCGACAGCGCGTGGTCGTTCCCCGCCTGCGCGGGCGCGCTCTGCGCCGCAGGGCGGACGCCCCACCTGCGGCCCAGCCCGGTCGCGCGGTCGAGGTCCCAGCGCGCCCCGAGGTCGGCGTACACCGCGACGGCCCGGCCGAGCCGCCCGGCGGCCTCGGGGTCGTCGAGGGCGAACAGGCAGGCGGCGGCCTGCTCGCCGGCCTGCGCGGCCTCGTACCGCGCAGGGATCAGCTCGAAGGCGTCGGCCGCGGCGGCGAACTCCGCCGCGGCCCGCGCCCACTGCCCGTCGGCGGCGGCCAGCAGACCGCGGGCCTGCGCGAGCGCGGGCGTGGCCAGCGGCGCGTCGAGCCCGGCCAGCCGGGCGGCGTGCCGCGCGACGACGTCGGCGGCCTCGTCCGGACGGCCCGCCGCCAGCAGCGCCTCGGTCAGCGCGGGCAGTGCGCGGACCGCCACCGGCCATAGCTCGCTCGCCTCCCAGTGGAGGCCCGCCTCGACGGCCGCCTCGATCGCCGGCTCCGGCTCGCCCCGCGCGGCGGCCAGCCTGAGCAGCATGGCCAGCGGCAGCACGAGGTCGTCGAACTGCCTCCGGGTACGGGCCTCGGCGGCGGCGTCGAGCAGCGGCGGCAGCGCGGCCTCCTGGCGGCCCTGCACCGCGACCAGGCAGGCGGTCACGATGTCGACGAGGATGCGCTCGTGCGGCTCGTCGCCGAAGTGGTCGCGCAGCTCCTGGAGCCTGGCCGGCAGCCCGTGCCAGGAGCCCTCGAAGTAGTCGGCCGCGGCCAGGTTGACCAGGCAGCGCAGTTCGAGCCGCTCGCGCAGGTCGGGTTCGGCGCCGTCCTCGACGGCCGCGGTCAGCAGGCGGCGGCCCTGGCGGTGGTGCCCGCTGAACAGGGCCGCGCCCCCGATGGAGCGGTAGGCGTTGACCTCGCGGCGCAGCAGCCGCCGCCCGCCGGTCTCCCGCAGCAGGTCGCCGGCGAGCGCGGCCCAGCGCGGATCGCCCATCACCACGAAGATCATCGCGATCTTGCCGAGCACCAGCATCCGCATGGCCGGGTCGGCGACGGCGGGCAGGGTCGCGAGCGCCCGCTCCAGCCAGGACCTGCTCTCCTCGGGCGGCAGGTCGCTCGGCGGGCGGCCGACCCCGGCCATGGCCCACGCGGCCAGCCCCGGCTCGCCCGCGAGGTCGTCGGCGGCCCGCGCGAAGGCCTCGCCGATGCGGGCGCCGTCGGTGCGGGTGCGCTCCAGGTGCAGCGCGAGCAGCAGGCGCAGGTGGCCGCGGAGCGGGGGCGGCACGTCCTGCTCCAGCGCGCCGGTGACCAGGTCGGCGACCGGCGGTGGGCGTAGCAGCTCCAGAGCGGCCCAGCCGAGCTTCACCGTCAGCTCGGCCCGCCGGGCCGCGGGCAGGTCTGTGTCGCGCAGCACGTCCTCCAGCAGGCGCGCGGCCTCGGCGTCGTCGCCCAGCCTCGAGGCCTGCTCAGCCGCCTCGATCGCGGCCTCCACCCACTGCCCGGCCTGGCCCGCCTGGCGCAGGTGGTGCGCCAGGCGTCCCAGCGGCACCGGGCGCAGCCCGCGTACGGTGTCGGCGGCGGCGGCGTGCAGGGCCTGCCGGCGGCCGAGCGGGATTGCCTCGTAGACCGCCTGCGCCGCCAGCACGTGACGGAACCCCACCAGCCCGCCGGTGTCGGCGAACAATCCGGCGCCGAGCACCTCGTCGATCGCCCCAACGTCGGGCCCCGAGAGCAGGGCGACGGGCACGGGGAGCTGCAGCACGGCGGCGCGTTCCGCCACCTCCTTGGCGTCGGGGGAGAGCCGGGCCACCCGTTCCTGCACCGAGGCGCGCACGCCGCTCGGCACGTCCAGGTCCTCCAGCGCCCGCCGCGCCCAGCCGCCCTCCCACCGGATGAGCGTGCCGCGGTCGCGCAGCAGCGCCAGCAGCTCCTGCACGGCGAGCGGCAGGCCGGAGGCCCGCAGGCACAGGTGCTCGGCGAACTCGGCCGTCACCTCCTCGGCCCCGAGGATCGCCGAGGCCATCACCCGCGTCTGGGCGGCGTCGAGCGGCGGCAGCACCAGATGCTCGGCCGCGATCGTGTCGGGGGCGCGCGCCGTGATCGCGCGTACCGCCCCGGACGCCTCCTCGCTCCGGTACGTCAGCACCACCCGCAACGTGCCCGGCAGCACGGACATCAGGTACGTCAGGAACTCGACCGTCTGCCCGTCGGCCCAGTGGAGGTCCTCCACCGCCAGGACGGCGGGGCCGAGCGCGGTCAGCACCTCGGCGAGCGCCCGGAAGACCCGGTGCCGCTCGGCCGCCCGGTCGTCGAGCGGCGGCGGCGTCTCCGGCAGCACCCCGGCCAGCTCGGGCAGCAGCTCGCGCAGCGCCCCCGCGACCGGCGACAAGGCCGCCCCGGCCAGCTCGGGCGCGCGTCCGCGTAACGCCTCGACGACGGGCCCCAGCGGGAACGGCTCCCTGATCTGCACGCAGGCCCCGCTCAGCACCCGCAGGCCCGCCACCGCGGGACCGCCGAGCAGCTCGGCCGTCAGCCTGGACTTGCCGATGCCGGCCTCGCCCTCGACGACGGCCACCGCGGGCGCCCCGGCGACCAGCGCGACGAGCCGGGCGAGCTCCCTCTCCCGCCCCACCAGAACCGGGGAGACCACCCGCCCAGCACGCACCCGCTCATTCAACTGCACCGGAAGTCTTAGATCAACGTCACGGCGGCCGCCGCTCCCGGCCTCCGGACCTGGGCGGCTCAGGCGGGTTCGACGCCGTCGTAGTCGATCAGCAGGTGGCGCGGCCCGCGCAGCACCGGGCTGGGCCGAGACGGCGGCGGGTCGGCATACCAGCCGCGGGTTGCGCACGCACCAGCTCGCCAGAATTGGTCAGCGCCCTGGTCACCGACGCGCTCACCCTGCTGGACCATCTGGCCGGCCAGGACCTGGACGAGTCCGCTGCCCGCGCGGTCGGCCTGCCGGCCTTGATCGCCGGCCAAGACGTCGAACCCGCCGACGGCAGCGACGGGCGGTGGCAGATCGCCCGCCGCACCGCACCCGACCGGATCATCTCCACCGTCGACCCCGAGGCCCGCCATATTCACCAGAGCCGGCAACAGCGACGACGGCTACAAAGCCCACCTGGCCGTCGTACCGGAGACCGGCCTGTTCACCGCGGTGGCGTTACGGCCTGGATCGGGCGCCGACCACCACGAGGCCGCCGTCGCCCCCGATCTGCTTGCCGCCGAAAGCGGCCCGCTGCAGGACCTCTTCGCCCTCCTCGAGGGCCGCGCCGGTTTCACTCACAGGTCGGCTGTAGCGGCGATCGGGGCAACGAAAGGACCCCTGGATTCCAGGGGTCCTCACCTATCTAGATGGTCGGGAGATCAGCCCCTGCTCCAGTAGTAGTCCCAGTTGCCGTTGCCGTACGTGTCGATGGTGATGTTGGGGTACACCTTCTGGACGCAGATGACCCGCGGCGGGCAGTAGTGGAAGGCGCCCTGGGTGTAGGTCCGGTACACCCACCGGTTGCCGTAGTAGTCCCACTGCGCGTTGTTCCGGACGCCCTCGTAGGACCAACCCAGGGCGGCAGCCCATCCATAGACGTATCCGCTGATCTGGGCCGGGCTGATGGACGTCACCTGGCTACCGTTGGAGCACCAGTCGACCTGCTGGCGGTAGCGCCAGATGGTGCTTCCACTCACGTTGTTCATGTAGACGGTGACCCAGGCCGCGTTGCAGCCCGCCAGAGCCCCATCGGGGTTGGCCAGGGTGGTGCGGGGATCGGCGGGCCCGGTCCCCTTCTCGACCTTCATCTCGGTGGCGACGGCCTTGGCATAACGGGGGTCGGCCGCGGCTGTCTTGTTGATGACTTCGATGTCCCTGATCGCCTGCTTTTCCAGCTTGCCGAGCAACTGGTTCTTGAATTCTTCGGGGGATGCGGCAGGGGGAGGTGCGGTCGGGTCGCCGGCGGGTGAATCGGCGGCGAACGCCTGGCCAATTCCTGTGGCGGCCAGGGATGTTGTCAGGAATAACGTGACGGCCAGCTTCTTGATCATTATCCTGGTCTCCTTCTGCTGGGGGGATGCGCGGAGACGGCCCATCGGTCGCTGCGATTCGTCACAGCTTCATCAGGAGGTCGGCTTTGCGCTGTTAGTCCCCGATGACATCTGCAGGCTGCCACGAGCGCCTGGCAGACGGATGGCAGGCCGCTGGAAGGACCCTGGCGGCCGCCACAGCACCGATACAGGTCACGAAGGAGCGGCAGGGTTGGAAATCCGGCTGTTGGGCCCGCTGGAGGTGCGGGATCAGCAGGGTGCGCTCATCCCGGTCACCTCGGCCAAGCAGCGGGTGGTGCTCGCCGCGCTCGCGCTTCGGGTCAGGCAGGTGGTGCAGGTCGAGGAGCTGATCGACTGTCTGTGGGACGAGTCCCCACCGGCGACCGCGCGGGAGACCGTGCACAGTCATGTCATGCGGCTGCGCAAGGCGCTGGCCGGGAGCGGGCGGATGCCGCTGCTCACCCGCGCGCCCGGCTATCTTCTCGACATCGAGCCGGACGGCATCGACCTACACCGGGTGCAGGCACTGCGCAGCCAGGCGGAGGGCCGGAGTCCCGAGGGCGCCGCCACGATCTTGAGGGAGGCGCTCGACCTGTGGCGGGGGCCGATGTTGGCCGACGTCAACTCCGCGGTCCTGCGTTCGCGGCACGTCAGAGCATGGGAGGACGTCTGGCTCCAGACCATGGAATGCCACGTCCGCGCCGAGCTGGCGATGGAACGTCACGTCGAACTCCTGGGCACCCTGCGGTCCCTGGTGGCCTCGCATCCCCTGCACGAAGGCTTCCGCGGGCAGTTGATGACCGCCCTGAGCGCCTGTGGGCAGCGGGCCGAGGCGCTGCGGGAGTATGACGAGGCCCGCAAGCTGATGGTGGTCGAGCTGGGTATCGAGCCGGGCCGACAGCTGAGGCTGATCCACGAGCAGATACTCGGCGCCGACACGCGTCCGGAACCGCCACCGCCACCGCTGCCTGGGCCGGCCGCGGCCCTGTTGCCGCTGGACGTGTACGGCTTCGTCGGCAGAGAAGGCGAACTCGCCCGGCTCGACGCGATCCTCGCCGCTGCCGGGCGGCAGCCCACCGCGGTGGTCATCTCCGCCCTGCTGGGCACCGCCGGAGTGGGCAAGACCGCACTGGCCGTGCACTGGGCTCACCGGGTCCGCGACCGCTTCTCCGACGGCCAGCTGTACGTGAACCTGCGTGGCTTCGACCCCTGCGGATCTCCGATGTCGGCGGCGGAGGCGGTACGCGGGTTCCTGGACGCGCTCGGGGTAGCGGCGGAACGGATCCCTGCCACGCTGGAGGCCCAGGTCGGCCTGTACCGCGGCCTGCTGGCCGGTCAGCGGGTCCTGATCGTGCTGGACAACGCGCGTGACGCCGAGCAGGTCCGCCCGCTGCTGCCCAGCTCTCCCGGCTGCCTGGTCCTGGTGACCAGTCGCAACCAGCTGGCGGGACTGGTCGCCGCGGAAGGCGCACACCCGCTGCCGCTGGACCTGCTGCCGGTGGCCGAGGCCGGTGAGCTGCTTGCCCGCCGCCTGGGCGCCGAGCGGGTCGCGGCAGAACCGGACGCGGTGGAGGAGATCATCGCCAGGTGTGCACGGCTGCCGCTGGCGCTGACGATCGTGGCCGCCCGCGCCGCCACCTACCCGGGGTTCCCGCTCGCCGCCCTCGCCGCCGAGCTGCGTGAGGCGGGCGGTGGTTTGGACGTGTTCGACTGCGGGGATCCGGCCACGCAGGTCAGGGCGATGTTCTCCTGGTCGTACAACGCGCTCACCCCTGGCGCCGCCCGGCTCTTCCGGCTGCTGGGCCTGCACCCGGGCCCGGACCTGGCCCTGCCGGCCGCGCAGAGCCTGGCCGATGTCCCCGGGCGGCAGCTGCGCCCGCTGCTGGCGGAGCTGATCCACGCCCACCTGGTCGTGCAACACGTTCCGGGCCGCTACGCCCTTCACGACCTGCTCCGTGCGTACGCCGCCGAACTGGCCGGCGCCCGTGAGCCGGAGGTCGAACGGCAGGCGGCGGTGCACCGGATGCTCGACCACTACGTGCACTCCGCGCATGCCGCCACCCGGCTGCTCAACCCGCACCGAGATGGGGTCGATCCCACCCCACCCCTGTCCGGGGCCGTCTGCGCGGAGCTCGCCGATCACGATCAGGCCCTGGCCTGGTTCACCACTGAGCACGCCGTACTGCTCGCCGCGATCACTCACGCCTCGAGCGCCGGGTTCGACGGCCACACCTGGCACCTGGCCTGGACACTCGCCGACTATCTGGACCGCCGGGGCCGCTGGCACGATCAGGCACTGACCCAGGAGGCCGCCCTGGACGCCGCGCGACGTCGGCGCGACCGGCTCGGACAGGCGCAGGCCCACCGAGACCTCGGCTGGGCATACACCCGGCTGGGCCGCCACGACGACGGCCACGCCCACTTCCAGCTTGCGCTCGAACTGTACGGCCAGCTCGGCGACCGCGGCGGCCAGGCCCACACCCACGGCAACCTGTCCAGCGCGCTCGACATGCAGGGCCGCTACGAGGAGGCCCTCGACCACGCGCAGCAGGCCCTCGCGCTGTGCCGGGCCACCGGCCACCGAGCCGGGCAGGCCAGGGCACTGAACGCGGTCGGCTGGCACCACGCGCTGCTCGGCGACCACCACCGGGCGCTCGACTACTGCGAGCAGGCACTCGCCGTGCTCGAGGAACTCGGCGACCGCCGCGGGCAGGCGCACGTGTGGGACAGCCTCGGCTACGTCCACCACCATCTGGGCCGCCACCAGCGGGCCATCGGCTGCTATCAGCACGCCAGGGAGCTGTTCCGCGAGGCGGGCCACCACTATCACGAAGCCGACACCCTTACCCGGCTCGGCGACACCCATGACGCCGCCGGCGATCTCGACGTCGCCCGCCATGTCTGGCGCGAGGCGCTGGTCATCCTCGAGGTGCTCGGTCACCCCGACGCCGATCAGGTCCGCGCCAAACTCACGGATCCATAGCTCGGCTCGCGGACGGCTCGCTCACCCCGCAGGCGAACGAGATGGCTTCGGTGAAGCGTTCGTGCGGGAACGGCTCGCCTTGGGGGATGCTCAGCACTTCATCAGCGACGAGGCTGCGAACCTCGGACAGCGCGCGCCGGTACTCCAGCGGGCCGGGCCGAACCAGGCGGCGTCGGCTCACGCGGGCTGCTGTCCGTCCCGCCGCCTCAGAGCGGGGCGTTCAGCTCCCCTCGTAGCTGGGCCGCCTCGGGGACCTCCATGTCGTCCATGAGCCGCAGAGCCTCCCGCCACTCCTCCGCCGGCAGCCCCTGGTCGGCGCGGAGCCTGGCCAGGCCGACCAGCGCACGGGCCTGCTGGAACCGGTCACCCATGGCCTGCGTGAGCTCCAGCGCCTCCTGATGCCGGGCACCTGCCTCCTTCGGATGCCCGAGCGCGCGCTCCACCTCGCCGAGCCCGTTGAGCGCGCTTGCCTCGAACGTGCGGCTGCCTGACGCGCGGAGCAGCTCCAGGGCGCGTCGATGGTGGTCGAGTGCGCGCTCGTGTTCCCCCCAGGCCAGGTAGATCTCGCCGAGACAGTCGAGCGTCTCCGCCTCCATGTCACGGTCCTCCGTCTCGCGTAGCGCGAGGAGCACCTCCTGGTAGAGGTCGTAGGCGGCCTGGAGGTCGCCGGTCGCGGCATGCACGCGGCCGATGTTGACCATGGAGTTCAGCGCGGAGTAGACGTAGGAGATCGACCTGGCCAGGTCCCGGCCGGCTTCCAGGTGCTCCAGGGCCTCGCCGTACTCGCCGAGCCTGAACAGGGCGTTGCCGATGCCGCCGTGCGAGACGACCACGCCCGCCCGGTCTCCGATCTCGGCGGTGATCTCCATCGCCCTCTCGTGCAGGGGGACGGCGAGTCGGTAGGCGCCGGTGCGCCAGTGGATCTCGCCGATGTGGTTGAGCACGTTGGCCTGCCCGGACAGGTGGCCGCTGCGCTCGAACAGGGCGGCCGCCCGCTCCAGATTCGTCAGCGCGGCGGCGTACTGCCCCCGGAACACCTCGACTATCGCGAGGTTGCCCAGCGCGCGGCCCTGGCCGTGTGGGTCGTCCAGGGTCTCCCAGAGCTCAACGGCACGTTGGAAGCTCTCGTGCGCCTCGTCCAGTTCGCCGTTGCGGATCAGCGCCACGCCGAGCGCGGTGAGCGCCGACGCCTCTCCCATCAGGTCGCCCGTGGCGTTCGCGGCACGTGCCGCACTGCGGTAGAGACGCCTGGCCTCCTCCTGCTGCCCGGCCATGTCGAGGTGCCGCACCAGCATCCGGCCGAGATCCCTGCCGAGCGCGGGTGACCGGATGAGCGCCATGTCGGCGGCTGCCACCAGGTTGGAGCGCTCGGCCTCCATCCATGCCTGCGCCTGCGCCGGATCGGGGAACGGTTCGGCGTCGGGCCGGATGACGACCTCTCCCGGCAGAGCGAGACTGATGGCGGAGGACAGGCGGTCGAGGTAGTGGTCGAGCAGCCGCGTCACGGACTCGTCCTGCTCGCCGCCGCACTCGGCGGAGTAGGCGCGCAGCAGATCGTGCATGCGCCAGCGGCCGGGCTGGTACGGCTCGATCAGCCGCGCCTCGGCGAGGGCTCCGAGCAGGTCGGCGGCCTCGCCGGTCGAGCAGCCTGTCAGCACCGCCGCGGCGCCCGGCTCGATGTCGGGACCCGGGTGCGCGCCCAGCCGGCGGAACATCAAGGCCACCGGCTCCGGCAGCGTGCGGTAGGACCAGGAGAACACGGCCCGCACGCTGCTGAGCGGATCGCCCGCCACCTCGAGCAGGTCCAGCCTGTTGCTCGCCGATCGGAGCTCGGCTACCAGGTCAGGCAGCGGGCGGTCGCCACGCGCTGCCCTCTCGCCCGCGACGCACAGCGCCACCGGGAGGTGGGCGCACAGCCGCGCCAGCTCTCGTAACGATGCGGCGTCGCCGTACGGGACGAAGGTCCGCAGCAGTGACTCGGCCTCGGCCGGGGTGAGCGTGCCGATGACGATGCGTTGTGCGCGCTCGCGGACGACCAGGCCATGGAGCGGCACGCGGCTGGTGATCACCGTGGCGCAGCTGTCCGCCGTCGGGAGTAGCGGCCTCACCTGCTGCTCGGAGCGGGCGTTGTCGAGGATGATGAGCATCCTGCGCTGGTCAAGCAGGGCGCGGAAGAGCGCCGAACGGGCGTCGAGCCCGCCGGGGATGCGGGCCGGTGCGGTGCCGAGTGCGGCGAGGAAGTCGCCGAGCACGCGGGCCGGGTCCGCGGGGCCGGTCGGTGCGTGGCCGCCGAGATCGGCGTAGAGGCTGCCGTCGGGAAAACGCTCGCGCACCCGGTGCGCCCAGCGCACGGCGAGCGCCGACTTGCCGACGCCCGCCATGCCCTCGATCGCGGAGATCACCAGCGGCGTCCGGCTGCCCAGCACCTGGTTCATCGCCGTCAACTCCCTGGCGCGCCCGACGAATCCCGGCACGTCGTACGGCAGGCCGGCAGGAACGGGCGCGGCCTCCTGCCGGTCCAGCGCGCTGTCACCTTCGAGTATGCGCTGATGGAGCCGGCGCAACCGCGGTCCCGGCCCGATGCCGAGCTCGTCGGACAGACGCCGGCGGAAGGCCAGGTAGCAGTCCAGGGCCTGCGGCGTGTTCCCGGCGCGGAACAGCGCGGTCATCAGCACCGTCACGACTCGCTCCTCCAGCGGATGCTCGGCGAGCACACCAGTCAGCCTGTCCACGGCGGCGGTGTGACGGCCCTGCGCGGTCTCCTCCTCGGCGAGCCGGAGCTGCGCCGACAGGTGGAGCGCGATCAGACCAGCACGGACCTGATCCGCCCACTCGCCCTCGATGCCGGGTAGCGGCTTGCCCCGCCAGGCCTCCAGCGCCGCGGCGGGGTCCGTGGCCTGCAGGCGCTTGAATCGCAGCGCGTCGACGAGGGCGGGTTCGACGTCGATGAGGTAGCCGCCGCCGCGGCGTAGGAGCCGGACCCCGGAGGGGGCGAGGATCTTGCGCAGCCGGGTGACGTAGCCGTAGAGCACGTTGAGCGCCGAGTCGGGCGGGTCGCTGCCCCACACGCGGGACACCAGTTCGGCGGTCATCACCGGCTCGCGGGCGTCGATCAGCAGCGCCGCAAGAACGCAGCGCTGCCGGCTGTGCCCAGTGTCGATCTCGCGGCCACCGTCCTCCAGTCCGACCCAGCCGAGCAGCCTGAATTCCACGCGCTCTCCCATTCAAGGATTCTTCAAGGTTTTTCGCCCGCCTCTCACTCATGGTCGTATCACCTCACTCCGTAAGGGGGACCATGAAAACGACGAAGATGGTGGCCGCGGCCGTCGCAGCGAGCGTGCTGCTGCCTGCCGTACCGGCTCGGGCGCAGGCGACGGCCGACCCGAGCCCGATCAGCCGGCTCTGGCTCAGCGCCGACCGCACCTCTTTCACCGGCCGCTGCGTCAACGGCTACCCGGCGGACAGCACCGGGCGGCGCGTGCCGTTCCGGTTCACGCTCTCGGTCGAGGTGCGGCGGGCGCCGGTCTCGCTGCGCTGGCGGCTCTACGCGGCCAACCGCGCCTACCGGTGGCACCAGCTCGACTTCACGCTGGAAGGCGGCGGCCAGCGCATGGCGCCCCAGACCAACCTGATCGTCCACCAGAGCGTCCGGCGCATCAGCGCGGCCGTCCACTACGACGACGGCGTCCACTACTCCAACCCGGTCGACGTCTCGGTTCGCTGCGTGTCCCTGCGCGACGACGTCGTCCCCAACCCTGTCGGCGGATGAGGCTCCTGAGCGCGCTCGTGGCCGCCCTCTGCTCCGCCCCCGCCCCGTACCACCTATCGACTTTTCCAAGACAGGCAAGGAGATCACCATGAAAGCACGCCGACTGCTCGCCGCCGCGCTGTCTCTCGCGCTGCCCCTGGCGGCCGGGTTCGCCACGGTGCCGGCGAGCGCGACCGTCCGCACCCCGTTCGATCACTGCGACGGCGGGGACGCCCCGGACCGCGTCCTGCACGCCACCCTCGACGGGGAGGACCCGCGGGGAGTGAGTGTCGGCACGCTCCTCCCGGGCGACGTCTTCTCCGCGAGCACCGACAACTTCTCCATCCTGCGCATCGACTGGTGGGGCACCACGAAGGACCCGGACGGCGACGAGGGCCGGATCGCCGGGCCCGGCTGGCCGGCGCCGACGCTCGCACCGTACATGCTGATGGTGAAGGCGTTCTCGCGGGTCACGAACCGGCCGATCCGGCTCGACGACGGCGAGCTCAGCACGACCGCGTGGCGGCCCGTCGGGTCCAACAGCCCCTGCTACATCTACCGGGGCTCGTCGAGCGGTCGCCTCCGGTTCCAGGTCAACGACCCCAAGCGGGACGACAACGGCGGCCAGGAGAACATCACCGTCCTCGTCTTCCGTCGACCCTGACCCATGCGGCGAGGCCCATGTCGCGCCCGGGTCGGTTGCGCGCACCGGCGATCACCACATCGGCCTCGGCCGTACGGGTGTCATGGTTGGGTGGTGCACTTCCGCCAGACCCGCCGACCACGTCTCGGGATCTACCGCTGTCACAGGTATCAATGATCATGAAGAGGGCGAAGCGGAACAAGTGCCGTTGCAGTATCAGCGCGGGACACGCCGGTGCGTGTCCCGCGCTAGGGGGTCAGCAGGTGAAGCGGGCCGAGGCCCAGTCTGCGTGGTCACCGGTGTTGCCGTTGCCCGCGTCCTCGACGACCAGGTCGACGTACTGGGCTCCGGTCAGCTCGGCGGTGACGGGGACAGGCACGGAGGTACCGGTGAGGACCGGTGAGGTGTAGACGGCCTTGCCGTCGGCCACCACTTTGAAGACCACCGACCCGTAGTCGGGGATCTCGTCGTCCACACCGACCGTCGCGGTGAGGGAGCCGCAGCGGCCGCCCGCGTAGTAGGAGACAGTGGAGGGCGCGTGCGTTCCCAGGCCCTTGGCGTGGACGACGCCGCCGAGGCTCAGCACGCGGCCGTCGCCGGCGCCGCTGTCGCCGTTGCTGAGGTCCTTCTCCACCGGCCCCCACCCGTTGGTGGCCGACAACCACGGGTGGTCGGAGGCCCAGACCTCCCCCTGGGGAGGCGCGGGCAACTGCTTGGTGGCGACGGTCGCGGCGAAGACGTGGATCGCCCCGTTGTCCGGCATCGTGATGGCCACGACCTGCTTGTCGGGGTTCAACCGGACCTGCTGGTAGAAGATCCGGTACTCCACTGTCGGGTACTGGTTGGGACCGGCCGTGGTGTTCTTCCCCATGGTGGCGAAGGCGGTCACGGAGCCGTAGGCACTGGGGTTGAGGCAGCACCAGTTGGCGAAGCCGAGCTGGGCCGTCGAAACACTCCCGTCGGCGTAGTGCAGGGTCAAGGTGCCCGCCGCCGAGCCGCTGGTGCCGGTGCCCAGGAAGGCCAGGGTGTTGCCCTGCCCCTCGACGGCGATGGTCTGCCCGCGCCCGGTCACGTTGTCGGGGGAGCCGTTGGGCCAGGTGAAGGAGACGCCCTGAGCTTGGACGCGCGCGCCGGGGGTGAGCCCGATCGTCGCCAGCCGCTGCCAGGAGAAGCTGGAGCCGCCGCCGTCGATGTTGCCCTTCGCGGTGTCCGCGTCGTCGGTGATGCCGGCGTTGTCGAAGGCCGCGGCCAGGTTCCGGTGCGGCACGCGCGAGGCGACAGCGGCCGTGGCCGTGCGCTGCTCGACATGGGCCTTGTAGGAGGCCGACGCGATCAGCGTGACCGCACCCGGCTTGGCGTTCTCGGGCACCGTCACAGCCATCCTGCGAGTGACGCTGTCGCCTACGATGCCCACCTTGGTAGGACTGCTCCAGGTCAGCCCGAGCTCGACGTCGCGGACCGGCAGCCCAGTCCGGTTGGTGAAGGTGACCGGCACCTCGACAGTGCTGCCCGGGGCGATCAGCGCGGGCAGCTCCGCGGCGACCGTGACGTCGCCGTCGCCAGGGAAGAGCCCGCCGACCACGCCCGCGCCGATCAGCTCGACCTCGGCCGGCTCCACCGCCGCCAGCCTGATCTTCACCAGGGTGCCCTCGGCGTACCAGCCCGGCGTCCCGTCCTCGTAGGCCGCCTTGGTGATCTTCTCGTAGGGCCGCTTGCCGTACAGGATCGCGGCCGGCGCCCGTCCGGTGTGGACCACCAGCTCGTACGGCTTCGCCGCGACCTGGTAGGGACCAGTCGCCGCGGCAATGCCGATCTTGATGACGCCGATCCCCTTGTCCGGCGCGTCCACGGTGAAGCGCTGCGTGGCGGAGACGCCCTCGCGGTAGGCACGCGTCTTGCCGTCGTCAAGGTAGAGGTCGAAGGCGGAGTCGCCGAGCGGATAGATGTCGAGGGTGAGCGGGTCGCCCGGCTTGACCTCGGAGTGGTTGTTGATCCCGGCGCGGTGCATGGGCACGATCGCCCCGGCCCGGACGAAGAGCGGCAGCCGGTCGAGCGGCGCGTGGTAGCCGTCGATCGTCTTCGGCCCGTCGTGGACCTGGCCGCTCCAGTAGTCCACCCAGCGCCCCTCGGGCAGGTAGATGCCGTTGCGCACCTGCCCCGCAGTGGAGACGGGCGCGACCAGGAAGTCCCGCCCGGCCAGGAACTGGTCCTTGGTTGCGGCGGCCTTCTCGTCGCGCGGGTACTCCAGGGCCAGCGCCCGGTTGACCGGCAGACCGGTGCGGTGCGCCTCGGCGGCGTAGGTGTACAGGTACGGCAGGAGCCGCTCGCGCAGCTTCAGGTAGCGCCGGTTGATCGAGGTGTACGGCTCGCCGCGGGCCCAGGGCTGCTTGTCCTTGGCCGCCCACCCGGACATGCTCATCAGCACCGGGGTGAAGGCCTTCCACTGCAGGTCACGCACGTAGGACTCGTCCGTGCCGCCGAAGATGCCATCGATGTCACCCGCGGTGAACGGCATGCCGGACATCCCGGCGCCGGTGATCGCCGGGATCTGCCAGCGGATCGCGTCGAGCGTGCCGTCGTGGTCGCCGGTCCACTGCACGGCGCACCGCTGCGACCCCGCCCAACCCTCGACCATCCACGCGTAACCACGCGCATCGGAGTAGCGCTCGATGCCGCCGTGCGCGTCCTCGCAGGCGGTCAGGGCGTGCCGGTATCCGGCGCCGACCCAGGCCACGTCCAGCTTGCGCACGCGCACGCCCGCCGTACCGACCTCGTACTGCTGGTTGTCCAGCCTCGACTCGGTCCACAGCCCGAGCTGGATGCCGCGCTCGCGCAGCTGCTGCCCGGTCCAGTCCAGCCGCTCGTAGCCGCAGCCGTAGCCGTCGTTGACCAGCATCCAGCCGCGCGGCATGTCGTGGTCGACGTAGCCTTGGGCGACCTTGACCGCATCCTCCGGCGTGCGCTGACCGCGGTTGGCGTTCTTGTGATAGCAGTCGGCGTCGCCCAGCTCCAGGCCGTAGATCGGCGGCATCATGGGCCGGCCGGTCAGCTCGGTGTAGCGGTCGAGCGGGGTCTTCAGGTCGTACGGCTGCGCCGCGACGAAGTAGTAGGCGTCGAAGCGCTGCTCCTGGTGGGTCAGGACGCTCGGGCGGCGGAAGTCGTAGCCGCCAGGGGCGAAGGTGTTGCGGAAGGCGCCGTAGCCGGCGGTGCTCATGTAGTACGGCGCCGCGTTGGGGTTGCCGCCGTCGTCCCAGTCGAAGTCGCGGGTGATCCGGATCGTGCTGCCGGTGTGCTCCAGGCGGCCGTTCTGCATGCCACCGCCGAAGAAACGCTCACCCTCCGCGGGCTCGAGGGCCTGGCGCGCGCCCGTGGCGTCCCAGCTCAGCGGGGCACTCTCGGCCCAGACCAGGCTGCCGTCGGCTCTCCTGACGCTGAACCGGACAGGCTTGCGGGTGACGGCGACGGTGAGCGCTCCGGTGGAGATCTCGTAGCGGTCGTCCAGCTCCTTGCTGCTGCTCTGGACCGCCGGGTAGTCGGTCTTGACGACCAGCTTGGCTCCCTCGCCGGTGTTGGCCGGGTCGGTGAAGACCCCGTCGGGGGCCAGTTCGAGGCGGAAGACGTCGTCACGCTGGAAAGTGAGGCGGAGCTTGGCGCTGCCCGCCGTGATCGTGTAGGCGCCGTCGTCGGCGCCGAATCCGGTGATGGAGTCGAGGGTATCGGCGTGGGCCGTGGCAGGGATGGCCACGACGGCCGACGCGCCCAGGACCAGGGCGGCTAACCAGGTCGCGGGTTTGCGCATTCGCGATGCCTCCGGGGGGTGAGTGCTGCGCGTTTGTGCTCACACCGTATGGTGGCGCGACAAAATTCGGCAAGAGGGGGTCTAGACCGGTCTGGTCCGGGTTCGGTAGACAATGGGCATGCGTGTTGTGATTTCCATGGCGCTCGCACTGAGCGTCATCGCCCCCCTCCCCGCCTCCGCCGCCTCATCGAGGGTCGCTGCCTCCGATGGGGCCAACCCTCCGCCCGTCGTCGTGCCGGCCCTGCAGAGCTGGAGCGGCGGGACGGGCACCTTCGAGCTGCCCGACCGGCCCAAGGTCTCGGGCGAGCTGGCCGAGCAGGTCGCCGCCGACCTGAGCGAGGTCACCGGCAAGGAGGCCAGGGCCACCAGCGGCCGGGCCGATGTCGAGTTGGAGCTCGACCCCTCGCTGACGACCGGGCCGGAGAGCTACCGGCTCGACGTCTCCACGGACGGGGTCCGGATCACCGCGCCCACCGCCAGGGGCCTGTTCTACGGCAGCCGCAGCATGCTGCAGATCCTCGCCAGGGACGCCGACCGGTCCAGCCTCCCGGTCGGGACCGCCGCCGACTGGCCCAACTACCCCTCGCGCGGCTTCATGCTCGACGTCGGCCGGCGCTACTTCACCCCCGAGTTCATCCGCGACTACATCCGCATGATGGGCTGGTACAAGGTCAACGAGCTGCAGCTGCACCTCAACGACAACGAGATCAAGGCGCCCGGCGACGACTGGAGCAAGGCCTACTCGGCCTTCCGGCTGGCCAGCGACAACCCCGCGTTCGCAGGGCTGGCCGCCCAGGACGGCGCCTACACCCGGGCCGACTGGGACTCCTTCGAGGAGACCGCCGCCGCCAACGGGGTGACGCTCGTCCCCGAGATCGATGCGCCGGGACACGCGAGAGCCTTCATCGCCTTCAAACCGGAGCTCGGCCTGAACGGCGGCGACTCCGACCACCTGGACCTGTCCAAGCCGGAGTCCACGGCCTTCATGAAGTCGGTCTTCGACGAGTTCACGCCCTGGTTCCGCGGCAAGGACGTGCACTACGGGACCGACGAGTACACCGCCGACCGGCAGCTGTACCGCACGTTCTTCAACGACATGGCCGCACACCTGCGCACGCTGGGCAAGCACCCGCGCGCCTGGGGCAGCGCCACCGCCATGACCGGAACCGCCGACGGTTACGACCGAGACGTGACGATCAACAGCTGGAACAACGGCTGGTACGGACCAGACGCCGCAGTGCGCGACGGCTACTCCTTCATCAACACCAACGACGCCTACCTCTACATCGTCCCGTTCGCGGACTACTACCACGGCAACGGCCTCAGCGGGCAGTGGCTCTACGACAACTGGGAGCCGCACGTCTTCCCCGGCGGCAAGAGCGTCCAGCCGGGCGAGCCGCTGCTGAAGGGCGCCATGTCGGCGGTCTGGAACGACCTGGTGCGCGCCACCTACACCGAGGGCGACGTACACCGGCTGGTGGAGCCGACCTTCGGCCTGCTCGGGCAGAAGATGTGGAGCGGTGCCGGGACCGGCGTGCCCTACGGGACCTTCATGAAGCAGCTGCGGGAGCTCGCCCCCGGCCCGGGGCTGACCAGCCTCGGCTCCACGATCGGCGCGCCCGAGCCGGACGAGCTGTCCTTCGGCGCCTCGGTCACCGCCTCATCCGGCGGTGACCCCACCGTCCTGACCGACGGTTCGCGGCTGACGCGCTGGCAGGCCGATCGCCGCGACCGTGCTCCCTGGGTCCAGCTCGACCTGGGCAAGGCGGTGCCAGTCCAGCGGATCGCGGTCGACGGCGACGACGACTACCAGGTCGCCGTCTCGACCACGGGCGGCAACTGGGTGAAGGCGAGTCCCGGCGTCACGGCGCGCTACGTCCGCGTCTCCGGCGCTTCGGCCCTGTGGAGCGTGCAGGTCTTCGACGCGCCCGACCTGGCCAAGGGCAAACCCACCACCGCGTCCTCCAGTGAGGTCGACTACTTCGGACCCGCCAACGCCACCGACGGCGACCCGAAGACGCGCTGGGCCTCGCAGTACAGCGACAACCAGTGGCTCCAGGTGGACCTGGGCTCGACACAGCAGATCAGCCGGGTGCTGCTGGACTGGGAGGCCGCGCGCGGCCAGGACTACGACGTCCAGGTCTCCGGCGACGGCACGACCTGGCAGACCGTCTCGCAAGTGCGCGGCAAGACCGGGGTCGGCGTGGACAGCCTCGCCTTCGCCCCCATCTCCGCGCGCTACGTGCGGATGCTGGGTCTCAGACGGGCCACCACCTTCGGCTACTCGCTGTTCCGGTTCGAGGTGCGCTGACCGGTTCGGGTGCCCCGCGCTACTGCCGGCGCGGGGCGCTGCCTTACCGGGGCGCCCGGGGCTCGAATCCGGAACCTACGGATCAAAAGGAGCGGTACAGGGCGTGCACCAGGGCTAGCGTCGACAGGTTGTCTCCGGCCGCGGGTCGGCGCGGACTCCCCGGGTCGGAAGTCGTCGTCGTAGTGGTGGAAGTCGGCGGCCTTGGCCTCCTTCTCCGTGCAGAAGAACGGCCCGTCGAACGGCGTCACCGCGTAGTCCCTGTCCCGGGGACGTTGTAGCTCATGGCCGCAGCGAAGCCGCTGGCGACGACGGGCAGGCCGCCGCACCTGATGACGTGGTACGGATAGTGCGTCATCGTGTCGACCACCGGTGTGACCGACATGATCGCGTACACGGCCACGGCCGCCACCAGCGCGCGCAGCCGCGAGCACGCCCAGCGCGGGAGCGAGTGTCGGCCATGCCACGTCGAACAGAGCACCGCAGCCGTCGAGACAGCCGCTGCCTGCTCACGTACAGATACGCGTTCAGAAGATCTCGCCCGCGCAGCCGTCAGGGCTCGACCGGCTGGAGCGGAACGGGCGTGCCGTTCTTCGCGGGCGTCGGCACGCCCACCTTGATCTCGCCCACGCACGCACTGCTCCCGCCGAGCGCGCGGATGCCGACCTCAGTGGCCTCGCCGATGATGGTGGCGAACGTCCAGCCGAAGTCCTTGCCCGCCTCGACGTTGGCCTCGGCGCTCCCAAGTCGTATGGCAAGGCGCGCAGGGGCAGGGTTCAGGTATGCCGCCTGCACGGTCCACTCGCCCTTCGGCAGCGACAGCGGAAGGCGGAAGCGCACTTCCCTGGCTCCGACCTCCTGGCACGCGGTGGGCCGCGGGATCGTCAGGCCCTCGATGTTCACCGGGCGTAACCGGCCCGCGTCGTCGAAGGCCAGCACGTTCCGCATCGGCCCGTTCAGCCGTCTCGCCCAGGCCGTTCCCTGCGGCGCGATCGGGCCGAGCACGCGCGAGGCGAGCGCGTAGTCATAGAAGAAGATCGGATAGACCACCTTGCCGGGCACATACCGGTCGAGGATGACCGCGTCGCCCGGCGCCCGCTTCAGCGCCAGCCTGGCGGTTTCGATGTAGCTCTCCACGGGCTCGCCAAGTGGCCTTCGCGCGTAGGCGGCGACCGACCAGACGGAGCCGGCCACGAACGCGCACGCCAGCGCCGCGGCGGCGACCTTGGCGAGCGTCGGCGGGCGCCGCCGCCAAGGCCGCTCCTCACCGGCCAGGGGGACGAACGCCAGCCCGATGACGATGGCGAGCACGCACGCGCTGGAGGCGACGTAGCGCAACTCGAAGCCGCCGAGGTCGGGTCCCATCTGCTGGATCCGGCCGATCATCACGGGCACGACGTCGGCCAGCGCGACGTAGGCCAGCAGGGTCAGCCATGCCAGCCAGGCTCGCCGCCGGTAGAACGCGGAGAAGAGCACCACCACGGCCGCCACTGCCACGCAGACCCAGGCCAGCGCCCCGAGCGGAGCGGCGATCGCGTAGTCGTCGCCGATGGGGAGCCATCGCCACGGGCCGCCGAGTGAGGTCGGCACCAGCGAGCCGGACAGCAGGTTCCAGGCGAAGCGCGCCGCCAGCGCGGCGTCGGGCAGCGTCGGCCGCACAGTGTCGTTGGTCAGCTGCACGGAGGTGAACAGCTGACGGAAGAAGATCGCCGAGTAGGCGGCGAGGACGCCCGCGTAGAGGAGCCAAGCCCGCCACTGCCGTCTGTTGAACCCCAGCCACGCGGTGAGCACGAACGCCAGCACCAGGATGAACGGCGCCTTCACGTAGAAGGTCATCGCGAACACCGCCCAGGCCGCGGCGGCCACGGCGTGCCGGTAGCGGCCGGTCCTGACGAACAGGACGTGCGAACTCAACGCCATCGGCAGCGCTATCTGGAACGGCAGCATCTCGATGGCCACCGCCCACCACGACAACGCCGAGATCGTCATCGGCGTGATCAGGTAGAACCCGAGCGGCACCAGGATCGCGGGCCGCGAGCCGAACAGCAGTCGGAGGAACCGCAGCAGAGCCAGGCCCGCCGCGCCCTGGAGCCCGATGACGATCACATGGGCCAGCACGTCGTTGTAGACGCCCAGCCGTCCCATCGCCCACTGGATCGCGAACGGGCCCGGCATCAGGTGGCCGTAGTCGACCCGCATCAGGTAGTCCCAGGTCAGGTCGTTGTCCAGGCCCCTGGCGATGAACGTGAAGTCGTCCTGCCTGAAGTATGTCCGCCGGACCAGATCGTACTTCCAGACGAGCTGGGCGGCGATCATCGCCAGCGCGGCACCCACCACGACGTCGCCGCGGAGCCAGTGTCTCCACTCGGCCACCACGCTCTTCTCGGTCACCGCCGCCACTGCGCGCCCCCTTGATTCAAGCGAACATTAGCCACACGCCGTGCGGCGGCCAACCCTGCACCGCGAAGTGCCCGGTCGGGACCGGTGGTCTGGTTGTGGTGTCATATCGGGATGCACCGGTCGCTGCTCCCCGCCCTGCTCGGGCTCGCGCTCGGTGCGCTCGCGCTCGGGCCAGCCCTGGGCTGGGGTTTCGTGCTGGTGCAGGACATGGTGTTCGTGCCGGACCCAGTGTTCTCCACGTTCACGTTCGGGCTGTCGGGCGGGGCACCGCGGGTGGTGCCGAGCGACGCGGTCGTCACCGCGCTGGCGCAGGTGCTTCCCGCCGAGCTGGTGCAGAAGGCGATCCTGTTGGGGATCTTCGTGCTGGGCTGCTCCGGCGCGGCCCGCCTCGTGCCGTCGGAGTCGGTGGTGCCGCGTCTGGTGGCGGGCGCCTGCTACGCCTGGAACCCGTACGTCGCCGAGCGCCTGCTGATGGGACAGTGGGCGCTGCTGCTCGGATACGCGGGCCTGCCGTGGGTGGTGCGTGCCGCCTGCGGCCGGCGCCTCGCGCTCGCTCTGGTGCCCGCCGCCGTGGGGGGCTTCGCCGCGATGTCGATCTCCGCGCTGACGGTCCTGCCCGTCGCCGCGCAGTGCCGCCGGTGGGTGCGCGTGGGGGCGCTTGTCCTGCTGTTCAGCCTGCCGTGGCTGATGCTCGCGGTGGTGCGGCCGAGGGTGCTCGCCGGTGATCCGGTGGGAGTGGACGCGTTCGCCGCCAGGGCGGACGGGCCGTTCGGGGCCGTAGGGAGCCTGCTGTCTCTTGGCGGGGTATGGAACGCCAACGCGGTCCCGGCGGGCTACGACACCTGGCTGGGCGCGGTGGCCAGGCTGTCGCTGGCCTTGGCGGGTATCGCCGGATTCTGTCTCGCCACGCCCCCCTCCGGCGCGGCGAGAGAGGGGGTGGCCTTGAGGAGGGGGCTGGGGGTCGCGGCCGTCGCCGGGTTCGTGATCGCCTGCCTCGGGGTGTTCCAGCCGGGGCGCGACCTGCTCAGGTGGTTGGTCGGGGTCTGGGGCGGGTTCGCCGTCCTGCGTGACGCGCAGCAGTTCGTCGCGCCGCTCGCGCTGCTCGTCGCCATCGGCCTCGGTCAGCTGACCGCCAGGGTCACAGCGAGATGGGCGGCACTCATGGTGGTGGCGCCGCTGGCCGCGCTGCCGACGCTGACGTGGGGCGCGCTGGACGCCGTGCCGTACCCGAGGGCCTGGATGGAGGCGCGGGCGATCATCCAGCAGGACCGGGAGCCGGGGGACGTGCTGGTGCTGCCGTTCGAGTCGTATCGCAGGTTCTCCTGGAACGGGGGGCGCGCGGTGCTCGATCCCGCGCAGCGGTTCTTCGCCGCGCCGGGCCGGGAGGTGGTCGCCGACGACTCCGTGCGGGTCGGCTCGATGGTGGTCGCCGCGGAAGATCCCCGTGCGGAACAAGTAGAACGCGTACTAAAAAGGCCGTCGGAAAGCCTTGCTACAGCAGGGTTTCGGTACGTCGTCGTCGATGCCGGAACCCCGGAGGAGTGGGCGGGCTTCGCGGCCCGACTGGGCGCTGCCAGCCTCCTGCTTGACCGTCGCGAGCTGCGACTGTATCGATTCGAGGGTCCAGTAGCGCCGGTTGCGTCACACTAAGTCACCCGATCGGTGGATTTATAAAATTTCATGTAGCTACTTCCGAGTAGCAAGAATTGGTTCTAACTTTGTGACGGCCACCACATCTGTCCGTCCGAGGAGGAGCCCCCCGTGATCAAGATCCTCTTGGCCGCGATCATCGGCATCGCCGTGGCCGCACTGGTTGCGACGGTCACCACCGTCTCCCTCACCGGCGCCACTGCCACGCCGGTCAACAAGCCGCTCTACAACTACGGCGACCGGTAACCGGCTGCCATGCCGCCCTCCCCCCAAGGGGACGAGAGGACGAGCCGAACACCACTGCTTGAGATCGTCATTCCTGCGTTCAACGAGGAAGAGCGACTCCCCGGGGGCCTCCTGCAGCTGTGCGCGAAGCTTGCCCGCATGCCGTTCCCGACCGCCGTCATCGTCGTCGACAACAACAGCACGGACTTCACCGCCGAAATTGTCAGTGCCTGGCCGCAGGGCGCGGTCCCGGTCCGGCTCATCCACTGCGCCACCCCAGGCAAGGGGGCCGCGGTGCGAGCGGGATTGCTCGCGACCAAGGCGTCGCTGGTCGGGTTCTGCGACGCGGACATGGCGACCGGCCTCGACGCCCTGGACGCGGCCGTCGGCTTGCTGATCGCCGGTGAGCAGGTGGTCATCGGCTCACGTGCGCACGCCTGCTCCGACGTGGAGAACAGGCACAGCACCGCGCGCGAGCTGGGCGCCGTCGGGTTCCGCGCGCTGGCCAGGATGATCGTGCGCGGGGTGAGCGACACGCAGTGCGGCTTCAAGTTCTTCGACGGCGCGCTCGTCAGGCAGGCCGTAGCCGGGCTGCGCACGCCGGGGTTCGCCTTCGACGTCGAGCTGCTCGCCCGCTGCGTGGGGCTGGGCGCGGCGGTGCTGGAGATCCCCGTCCAGTGGCGGGACGTGCCCGGCTCCCGCTTCTCGCTTGCCAGGCACGGCGTCGGCATCCTGCTGGAGCTCGGCAGCATCTGGATACGGCTGCGGGCGGAGTCACGCGCGGGCGCGGAGCCAGCCTGGGACCCGCTGCTCAACCCCATCGGATACCCGTGATCCCTGCGGAACTGTCCGGTCGGCGTATCGCCGTCGTCAACTGGCGTGATCCATGGCATCCCGCCGCCGGCGGCGCGGAGACATACGCCTGGGAAATGGCCACCAGGTTCGCCTCCGCCGGCGCCCGTGTGCACTTCGTCACCGCACGGGCGCCGGGGCAGAAACGGGCGGAGACCATCGACGCGGTACGGCTCGCGCGCATGGGCGGGACGTTCTCCGTCTACATCCTGGTGCTGTGGTGGCTGCTGCGCAGGCGTGGCCGCTTCGACGCGGTGCTGGACTGCCAGAACGGCATCCCGTTCTTCACGCCGTGGGTGCTGCCCCGCCGTACCGAGGTCTTCTGTGTCGTGCACCATGTCCACGACCGGCAGTTCGCCGTGCACCTGCCGCACTGGCTGGCCGTGCTCGGGTGCTTCCTCGAAGGGCCGGTCTCCCGGTGGACCTACCGCCGGTGCGCCAGCGTGGCCGTCTCGCCGTCGACCGTGCTGGCGATGCGGGAGCGTCTCGGCTGGACCGGTGCGATCCACATCGTGCCCAACGGCGTCTCGCTCGCCACGCGGCCACGGGAGCCGCGCAGCCCGTCGCCGCGGCTGGTCTGCGTGGGCAGGCTGGTCGCGCACAAGCGGGTCGACCTGCTGCTCGACGCGGTCGGCAACCTGCGCGAGCGGTGGCCCGACCTGACCGTGGACATCATCGGCAGGGGACCGGAGGAGGAGCGGCTGCGGGCCAGGCTGCCCGAAGGCGTCACCTTCCACGGCTACCTGCAGGTGGGGGACAAGGAGCGGCTGATCGCCGCCGCCTGGCTCCAGGTGAACGCCTCGCAAGGGGAGGGCTGGGGGCTGTGCGTGCTCGAGGCCGCCGCGCTGGGCGTGCCGACGGTGGCCTTCGACGTGGACGGGCTGCGCGACGCGGTACGGCACGGCGAGACGGGCTGGCTGTTGCCCGAGGGCACGGAGCTGGCCAAGGGCATCGCCACCGCGCTGGACGAGCTGACCGAAACCTGTAGCGACAGATGCCGGGAATGGGCTGCTGGGTTCGACTGGGACCACAGCGCCGAGCGGCTTGCCCGCCTGCTGCTCGGCCTGCCCGTGAGCTCCGGTTGGGAGGACGGCCCGTGAGCTCTGGTCGGGAGGAAAGGTGAGCGAGCGGGCACGGCACCGGCTGTGGCTGGTGATCTGCTTGCTCGGCTTCGCCGTGATGTCGTTCACGACCAGGCCGGGCAGCATCATCTCGGACACCAAGATCGACCTCGCGCTGAACCCGATCGGCTTCCTTGAGCGCGCCGCCTTTCTGTGGGACCTGCAGCACTTCGGCCAGCTGCAGAACCAGGTGGCCGGCTACCTCTTCCCGATGGGGCCGTTCTTCGCGCTCGGCGACCTGGTGGGCATGGCGCCCTGGGTGACCCAGCGGCTCTGGCTCACGCTGCTCCTCTGCGTGGCGTTCCTTGGTGTGGAACGGCTGGCCAGGCAGCTCGGCATCGGCGCGCCGGCCACCAGGATCGTCGGCGCACTGGCCTACGCCCTCGCGCCGCGGACGCTGTCGATCATAGGTGAGACCTCCGCCGAGTGGCTGCCCGCGGCGATGCTGCCGTGGATCCTCATCCCGCTGCTGACCGCGTCGGAGACCGGCCAGCGGGCCAGGGCCGCCGTCAGGTCCGGGCTGGCCGTGGCGCTGTGCGGCGGGGTGAACGCGGTCGCCGTGCTCGCCGTCCTGGTCGCCCCGGTGATCTACATCCTCAGCCGGCCCCGGCCGGTGCCCCGCTGGCGGATGCTCGGCTGGTGGGCGGCCGCGGTCTCGCTGGCCACCCTGTTCTGGTGGCTGCCGCTGCTGCTGGTCGGCCGCTACGCGTTCTCGTTCCTGCCGTACACCGAGACCTCCTCGGTCACCACGCAGGTCACCTCGCTGACGAACGTGCTGCGCGGCGCGGCCGACTGGGTGCGCTACCTGACGGTGAACGGCGTGACCACCCAGCCGGTCGGCCATACGATCGCCACCTCCACCGCGATGATCGTGGTCACCGGCGTGCTCGCCGCGCTCTGCCTGGCCGGGCTGGCCCGCCATGACCTGCCCGCGAAGGGCTTCCTGATCGTACTGTTCCTGGTGGGCACGGCCGCGATGGCAGCCGGGCACGTGAGCGCCCTTGAGCCCGTCGTGGCCGAGCCCGTGCGATGGCTGCTCGACGGCCCGCTCGCGCCGCTGCGCAACCTGCGCAAGTTCGACCCCCTGGTACGACTGCCGCTCGTGCTCGGACTGGCCCACCTGCTGACCATGGTGCGCCTGCCCCGGCCGAGGCCGGCGCTGCGCTCGGTGACCCTGGTGGCGTTCGCCGCGCTCGTGCTGCCGGCCTTCAACCAGGGGCTGGCCGCGCCCGGCGAGTTCAAGGACGTGCCGACCTACTGGCGCGAGGCGGCCGCCTGGCTGAACAAGAACGCCGGCGACGACGGCGTGCTGGTCGTGCCGGGCGCCAAGTTCGGCGAGTACCTCTGGGGCAGGCCGATGGACGACCCCATGCAGCCGATGTTCACCGCGCGCTGGACCACCCGGCAGGTGACCGCAGCGGGCTCGGTCGGCCTGAGCCGGCTGCTCGACGCGATCGACCAGCGGCTCGCCGCGGGACACGGCTCGCAGGGGCTGACCGAGGTGCTGCGCAGGATGGGCGTGCGCTACCTGGTCGTCCGCAACGACCTCATCCGGGCGAACCTGGAGGGCGCCTGGCCGGCCCGGATCCACGAGGCGCTGCTCGAGTCGCCGGGCATCACCAAGCTGCGGTCGTTCGGCGGCGAGGTGGGCGACGGCTTCACCGACGACGTGATCGACTCGGTGGACTGGCCCTTCCCCGCCCTCGAGCTCTACGAGGTGACGGGCAACGCGCCGATGGTCGGCGTGCAGTCGGCGGGCGACGCGCTGCGGGTCACCGGCGGCCCCGACTCCCTGCTCACCATGGGCGATCTCGGCCTGCTCGGCGAGGGGCCGGTGCTGGTGAACGGTGACGCCGGCCGCCGCGAGGCCCCGACCGTGGTGACCGACGCGCTCCGGCTGCGCGAGAGGAACTTCGGCGAGCTCAGATCCAACTGGACGCAGACCCTCACCGCGGACAGGCGCGAGGACTTCACCGGGGTCAGAGCCCTGGACCTGCTCGAGGACGGCTGGCTGGAGAACACCGCCACCGCCGAGTTCGACGGCGTCTCCGCGGTCACCGCCTCCTCCTCCGTCGCGGACGCCGACGCCGTGCCCGGCCTCAGCACCACCGGCCGCAGCCCATGGGCGGCCATCGACGGCGACTACGAGACGAACTGGGAGAGCGGCGGTTGGACCAGCCCGGTGGGTGAGTGGCTCCGCGTCGACCTGCCCAGCCAGCGCGAGATCCCCGGCCTCAAGGTGACGTTCACCGACAACGTGCTGCTCGGCCAGTCGCCCCGGCGGGTGGCCGTGGAGACCGAGGCTGGGCGGCTGGTGCAGGACGTGCGGCGGACGGACGAGCCGCAGCCGCTGCGCGTGCCCGCCGGGGCCACCAGCTGGGTGCGCATCAAGATCGTGGCCACCGTGAGCCCTACCTGGAGCTTCGTCCAGCGGGTCGGCATCACCGAGATCACCATCCCTGGGGTGCTGCCCGGTCGTACGATCAAGCTCCCCGGCGAGCGCGGCGACGCGTACGTGATGGACCGCGGCCTGGATGAGCGCCCGTGGTGCATGCGCAACCAGGCGCGCTGGATCTGCAACCCGCTGCTGGCCAGGCCGGGTGAGGAGGGCGCGAGCTTCGACCGCACCTTCACCGCCGGGGCGGCGATGAAGGCGGAGGTGCGCGGATCGGCCGTGCTGCGCGACTCCACGCTCGTCGACCGCTACACGCGGCTCACCGGCGACCTGCCCGCCGTCACCGGATCCTCCCAGGTGGCGAAGGACCCGGTAGCCGCGCCCAGGTCGGCCTTCGACGCCGACGCCTCCACCACCTGGATCGCCTCCCCGAGCGACCCCGAGCCCACTCTCACGATTGACTGGAAGCGTCCGCACCGCGTGTCCCAGATCCAGATCGCCCGGCCGGGCGGCGACAAGCAGCCGCTCGACGTGATCGTGACCGGCGACAAGGGAGTGGCCCGAGGCAGCAGGGTCGAGGCGGGCGGCCACTTCAGGTTCGCGCCGATGACCACGCGCAAGCTCAAGATCCGCTTCTTTCCCGCGTCGCGGCGGCTGCAGGTCACCGAGCTGCTCATTCCCGGTATCGCCCCCGCGAGCCGGCCGGAGGGCATCCCGTTCGGGCTGCCCTGCGGGCAGGGGCCGCGGTTGCACGTGAACGGCACCACCATCGAGTCCCGTGTCACCGGCACCTACGCCGACCTGCTCGAGCAGCGGCCCGTGCGGTTCACCGGCTGCGCCAAGGCGCCCCTCGCCGCGGGGGACAACCGGGTCAGGGCCGCAGGCTGGGAGCCGTTCGCGGTCTCGAACCTCGTGGTCGGCGCGCTCGCGCCCGCACCCCCGCGGGAAGCGGGCTCGGCCGTGATGGGCGCCTGGACGGGGTCCACGCGCGAGGTGCGGGTGAGCGCGCCTCAGGACTCCTTCCTCGTCGTCAACGAGAACTTCAACGAGGGCTGGCGGGCCACCGTGAACGGGCGGACGCTGACCCCGGTCCGCCTCGACGGCTGGAAGCAGGCCTGGGACCTGCCCGCGGGCACGGATGGCATCGTGCGTCTGGAGTACGCGCCCGACCGGCCCTACTGGCTGGCGCTCGCCCTCGGGCTGGCCTGCATCGGCCTGCTCGGGCTGCTCGGTCTGCTGCTGCGCGGCCCGCTCCCCGAGGACGTTCGACAGAGCGCACCGGCCGGCGGCGCACGCCTGTCCCGGTGGCGCGTGCCGTACGTGATCGTGCTCGGGTTCGGCTTCGGCGGCTGGACCGCGGGTTGGCCGGGCATGCTCGTGATGCTCGCCGCCACCGTGATCGTGCTCTGGGCACGCGTACGGCGGGCGCGGGCGCTTGCCTCGCCGTGGACAGCCGCCTGGCTGTTCGGCGCCTCGGCGGTGTCGATGGCCGTGGGGCAGGCGCTCGATGCCGGGTGGCTGACCGATCAGGTGCCGCAGCTGGTCTCGTGCGCGGCCATGGGCGCGCTGTTCGGGCAGCTGGTCACGGACCCGGAGGGGCCGGCTGCGGCACCGGAGCCTCAGGGAGCTGACCGGCAGGTGCTGACCGGCGCCCGCTGAGCCGCTGCGCGCTCTCCTCGACGAGGTGGTGGCTGGCGATGCTCACCAGGATCGTGCCGACGAATGTGAAGACGGCGACCTGCACGAAGTTGCCCGCGAACGGGGCACTGCCGGTGACCTTGTAGAAGAGCGTGATCACCGCGGCGTGCCAGAGGAACACGCTGTAGGAGATGCGGCCGAGATAGGCGGAGACCGGGTTGCCGAGCACCCGGTACCTGAGCGTGCCGTGCCTGGGCGCGAGCGCGAACGGCGCGACGACCAGCACGGCCACCGTCGCCTCCAGCACCATCCGCCACAGCGACTGGGACATGGTCGGCAGCGTCAGCGTGCGCGGCCCGGCCAGCTCGGTGCTCAGCACCGCATAGAGCAGCACCGCCAGGACCAGCAACTGGGAGGCCAGCGCATCCACCACCTCCGACTGCCTGATCCAGACGGACAGCACCGCCATCGCCATGCCGGCGGCGAAGAAGATCAGATGGTACGGCAGCCACAGGGCCAGTTGCGGCTGGTCGTGGACGTGGCTCAGCACGACCGTGGCGATCGAGACCACCGGCAGCACGGCGATGCCCGCCAGCAGCCTGACCGGCCGGTTGCCGCCGCGCGCACAGCGGCCGAGCAGCCAGGCGAGCACGGGCAGCGCCACGTAGAACGCCATCTCGATGGGCATCGTCCACATCTGGTACAGGCCGTCGGGGGCGCGGGTCTGCTCGGTGTAGTTCTGGAGCAGCAGCAGCCATTTCGCCCAGCCGTAGACGTCGAGCGAGCTCCACGCCCACAGCGCGACCGCCGTGACCACCCAGTAGGCGGGCATGACCCGCAGCACGCGCCGCCACAGATACCTCCCGGCCTTCGGCGGGTCGGTGTCCTCGATGACCGCCTCGGCCCACGGCCGGTAGAGCAGCAGCCCGGACAGCAGAAAGAAGATCGGTACGGCGATGCCCAGCCGGGCCGCCATCCAGGCGAACATACCGTCGCCGTAGATCACGCCGGTGTTGCCGCCCACATGCAGCAGCCACACGCCGAGCGCGGCCAGCCCGCGGATGCCGTCGAGGGCGGCATCCCTGTTCTTCACTTGCGTTTCCTGAGCACCAGCACCAGGTTCCACGTGGCGAACTCCCTGACGATCGGGATCTTCAGCATCGGGCGGTACCACCACGGCAGGTAACGCGGCAGCGCGTCGACCAGCTCGACCTCGGGGGTGGTCCGCGCCCAGCGCAGGCCCGCGGCGACGGAGACCGGATAGAGGCTCGCGCCGTAGCGGTTCTTGGGCGGCTTGCCATGCTTGTCGTGATATTTCCGGGCAGCTCGTTCGCCGCCCAGGTAATGCCAGGGCGAGGTCTCGTGCCCGCCCCAGGGCGACAGCCAGTTGGTGTAGGCCAGGAAGATCAGGCCGCCGGGCTTGGTCACCCTGACCATCTCGGAGGCCATCCGCCACGGCTCAGGAACGTGCTCGAGCACGTTGGAGGAGAAGCACACGTCCACGCCGTCGTCCAGGAACGGCAACTCGAGCGCGCTGCCCAGCAGCCCGCCGCCCGCCAGTTCACCCGCGTTGACATCGACGCAGACGCACCGCGCGCCGTGACGGCGGAACTCTGTGGCGAAGTAGCCTGGGCCGCCGCCCACGTCGAGCACGACCTTGCCGTCGAGGTCGACGTGCTCCATGAGCTGCGCGGCCGTGTCGGTGGCCAGTGTCGTGTAGTAGGCCCGCTGGTCGGCCTGCTCCGACCGGAACGCGCGGAACAACCTGATCGACCGCGCCAGGTCCGCACGCATAGGCATTTTCTCCGCTTCCATAGGCGAACCCACGATAGAACCTGTTTCTATCGATTTGATTGCGGCTCCATACCGGCCAGTGACGCATGTCACTCATTGTCATACTTTGTTGCCGGATGCTCGGACATTACATAACAGGTTCTAGATCGCGGAGGCCTTGGATGGGTCGCATCTCCACGCTCGTTCTCATCGGGGTCGGCGCGTTCTGTATCGCGCTCGCGCCGCTGCTCAAATTCTGGGCGGCAGAAAAGATCATCGCCGCGCCGGCGGACCAGTACGGCATCTCGCGACTGCACGCCGCGGGTGCGCAGTACTTCTCGACGCAGGACCTGAAGGTGCTCACGGCCGACCTCGACATCATCGTCACCACCCAAGGTGACGTGAAGGAGGCCACCGAGAACCGGGTCGTGTGGAACGAGGGCACGGTGGTCAACGACATCACCAATAGGCGGCCGCAGATCGACATGTCCGAGCGGCGCAGCGCCTTCGACAAGTACACCGGGGTCGGCGTGAACTGCTGCGGCGTCAACATCCAGAAGACTCCGGTGCAGCTCGAGGGGCAGATCTACAAGTTCCCGTTCGACGTGGAGCGGAAGACCTACAAGGTGTTCAACTCCAGTGCCCGGAAGGCCTTCGACGCCCGGTTCGTCCGCGAGGAGAAGGTGAACGGGCTGCCCGTCTACGTCTTCGAGCAGGACGTGCCGCCGACGAAGGTCTCGACGCGGAGCGTGCCCGCCGCCGTGCTGGGCATGACGCAGACCGGCGAGGTCCAGGTGGACCGGTGGTACGACGGGAAGACGACGTACTGGATCGAGCCGGTAAGCGGGGCGCCGGTCCGCCAGGAGCAGCAGCGGCACGAGGTGCTCAAGACTCAGGACGGGGTGGAGCGCTCGGTCGCCTTCGTCGCCACCGCCAAGATGACGGACCAGACGGTCAAGGACCTGGTCTCCACTGCGGAGAAGAGCAAGAGCCAGATCAACCTGCTGCGCAACATCATCCCGCTGGTGCTGCTCATCGTCGGGGTGGCCCTCGTCCTGGCCGGCGTTTTGGTGGCCCGCCGCCGGGCCGCCTGAGCATTCCTCCTGGAAGGGGCCCGCGCCTTAGCGGGCCCCTTCTTTCACGCCCACCGGCAGTCGTCGCCGTGCCTAATGAGAACGAGTTCTAGAAATTTGTTACCCGCCAGTACAAGTGTAGGTTCCAGAGTAGAACGCATTACAGTTTTGTGGGCGCGGGTCGCCCTGTACGGACCCGCGCCACGGACCTGTTCGGAATCGAGCCCGCGACCTTCGCCGTCAGCCGAGCTGGAGTCATGGGCGTCCTCCGCGCCCTCTTCTTACCGAAGTGCTGGAGCTGGACCTCGAACGGATCGACGACCACGTGGGCGGCGACCGCGGTTCGGGTGGCGGTCCTGTGGACGTCGCACGCAAGGGCGTCCGCGGTCCAGGCGTCGACCAGCTTCACGTCCGCGCGATGGAAGGCCAGGACGGGGCTCGTCCGGATGGCCGTGCAGGTTGGAGACGGCCGCATGCCGTACCAGGAGCTGATTGAGACCTTCGATCACGGAGACGGCGCGTTCCCCCGGTCGACGGCCGGCTCGTTCACCAGAAGGACGGCGCGCTGCACGTGCCGCTCGACATAACTGTGGCGGCGTGCCGCTGGAGCGGATGGTCACAGTTGCCCCGGCAGGGCAGGTGACCGGGATGGGCGTCCAGGTCGATGGTGGCGCGCCGCCGCGGTCGGCGGTCTCGCGTCCCGACCGTTCAGCGCTCCCCACAGCGTCGCACGGCGAGCACCGCGAGAGCGCGGGTGGTCTCCCTCAACTCCCGCAGGTCGACCTGCTCCCTGGGCGCGTGCGCGAACCGCACGTCGCCTGGTCCATAGTGCAACGACGGAATCCCTCCCGCCGTGTACAGCCGCAGGTCGCTTCCGTACGGCGCGGCCCCCGCCGCGGGCGTGCCCCCGGTGGTGTCGACCACCGCCCTGGTGATCTCGTCGAGCAGCGGATGATCCGCCGCCAGGCTTCCGCTCGCGAACTGGCCGCCTGGCCAAGAGACGGCGGGCGGGTTCGCCCGGAGCCATGGATGGTCGATTGTCTGGACCGCCTCCTCGAACGCGGCGCGGGCGTCGGCGGGGTCCTCATCCAACTGCACTCCGATCCGGCCCTCGGCCACCAGCAGATCCGGCACGCTACTGGGCCAATCTCCGGCGCGTACGGTGCCGATCTCGATCGGATAGGGCAGGGCGTTGCGGTCGAAGACGGCAGGCGGCCTGATGTTCCGCCTGGCTTCCAGCTTCCTGATCGCTTCGAAGACGGGCCAGAACATCTCGACGGCGCTGACGCCTTCCTGCCGGGTGGCACCATGCGCTGCCCGGCCGGCGATCTCGACGCGGAAGGTCAACGCCCCCGCGTTGGCGATGATCACCTTGCCGCTGGTGGGCTCGGTGATGACCGCGGCCTCGCCGGTGTGGCCCCTGGCCAGGGTGGCGAACGCACCGAGGCCCCCGTCCTCCTCGCCCACCACGCAGTGCACGGCCATGGGGCGGGCCAGCCGTACCCCCGATCTTTTCAACGCACGGACCACGGCAAGGTTCGCGATCAGGCCTGCCTTCATGTCACACGTGCCCCGGCCGTGGAGCGTGTCTCCGGTGAACCTCGGCGTGAAGGGGGCGCCCCCTTCCCACTGGGCCAGATCGCCTGTGGGGACCACGTCGACGTGTCCCTGCAGGATGAGGGCGGGCCGTCCCTCTCCCTCGGTGACGCCGACCACGCCGTACCCTTCGACGCGTGGCGCCTCGGTTCCGGGGAAACCGTCCATGCTCTTCAGCGCGGCGAGGTCGAGTTTCCAGAGGTCGACGTCGAGGCCGGCCTCGGTGAGCAGGCGGGCGCACCAGTGCTGGAGCTCGGACTCGGCGGCGGTCCCCGTGATGCTCGGGATCCGCACGGCCTCGGCCAACAGGTTCACAACCTCGGCGTCGTCAATGGCATCCAGGACGCGCGCTTCAGACGTGCTCACCATCTCATCTCCTTCCTGCTGATCTTTGCTCATGTACGAGAATCACACCCGGACGAACGGATCCGTCAGATGCGAGGTGGCGAGCCATGCGCCACGCAAGCGCGCCTGCTCGAGAAGGGCGAGGCGGGCGGCGCGGGCGGCCTCAGGGGCGTCATCGAAGAGGTAGGCCACTCGCGGTGCGACCAATTGCAGTGCGTTCAGTACGGCATCGCCCGAGAACAGGACCGCGTCGTTGCCCGATTGCAGGAGGGCCGAGGTGTGGCCGGGCGTATGACCGGGCGTTGGCACGGTGGTGACTCCGGGGCCGAGCCGTACGCTCTCCTCGACCAGATCGAGCTGCCCCGTTGCGGCCAATGGCGTCAGGATCGCCTCACGTACGCGCTGGTTGAGTTTTTCCACAGCGTCATGGTCGGCCTTGGGAACCACGTAACGGGCGTTGGGGAAATAGGGCCGGCCTTCGACCACCGACCAACCAACATGGTCGGAATGCAGGTGTGTGAGCAGCACCACGTCCACGTCGTCGGGGGCCACTCCCCATGACGTCAGGTTCTCGGGCATCCGCCCAGGTGTCGGCGCCCAGGCCGCCGCGGGCGCGTTCGCAGGACCGATCCCGGCGTCGATGAGGATGGCGCCGCCCTCACGGGGACGTATCAGGAACGCGTGAAAGTGCAATCGCCAGCGATCGTCAGGGAGAAACGCATCCGGATCGAGCGCTGCGGCCGAGGCCAGGTCGGTGGCGCCGGCGTCAGGGAAAGCCGACGAGAGCGGCTCGAAGAATGTGCCGGCTCCGTCACAGAGAGCATGGACAACGCACGTGCCGATTCTCCGGGTCCGTCGCCTTTGCGTGTCGAAGGCTTCTGATGCTGGGTGGTGCACGATGACATTCCTTCCTTAGCGGCCGACGTGGCGCGCCTGGTCTCCTGCGCCAGAGACCCGTGTCCGGCACTGCCAGGCCCAACCGGGCGGTGGCGTACCCGAGACCCGACCGCCAGGCCAACTATGACCGGCCTGTCTTTGCCAAGTCCAGCTACCTATATTTTCAATGCTTTTAAGATGTACTTATGCTTGATGTGAACCGGCTGGTGCTGCTGCGGGATCTGGCCGAATACGGCACCGTCACCGCCGTGGCCGGCATCCACAGGGTCACGCCGTCGGCGGTATCCCAGCAGCTGCGGGCGCTGGAAGCCGAAGCGGGAGCTGAGCTGCTGATCAGGGAAGGCCGCACGGTCAGGCTCACCGCTGCCGGCGTCGCTCTGGCCGCCGAGTGCGAGCATGTGCTGGCCGCGCTGGAACGCGCCCACAGCACCGTCCGGGCGCTGGATGATCAGATCAGCGGCGACTTCGTCATCGGCTGTTTCCCGAGCGCGCTGAATCACATCGCGATCCCACTCGCCGCCGCACTGCACGAGCGATACCCGCGGCTACGTCCCCGCATCATCGAAGCCGAACCCGAGGAAAGCCTTCCCCTCCTCAAACGACGTGACCTCGACCTGGCGGTGATCTACCGATACAACCAGTTGGGCATCCCCCTGCCCGCTGGCGTGACGATCCGCCACCTGTTCGACGATCCCCTGGTGCTGGCCGTACCCGAACGACTGCGCTCAGCGGTCGAACAGCAGGGACCCGCCGGTGTTCGGGAATTTGCCTGGATCGCCAGCCCGGAGCCGAGCCGGTGTCGCCAGGTCTTGCTGCACACCTGCCGCAGCGCCGGGTTCACCCCCGTGATCGAGCACAGCTTTCGCGACCTTCGCGCGGCGTTGTCCCTGGTCTCGACCGGGCTCGGGGTGATGATCCTGCCAAGGATGCTCTGCGGGGACCGGCCCGCGGGAACGGCGATACTGCCCCTGCCAGGGGCGGGACGTGTCATCGAAGCAGCCATCCGCTCGGGCACCGATGCACGCCCTAGTGTGACCGCGGCCTTGGCCACGCTCGACACTCTCTCCGCGGTCAGGGGCCTCGACTAGCTTCGGGCACGTCACCCGGGCGACGGCCAAGACCGACCTGTCCCAGGCGTCCTTGGCATCTCGGCCCAGCACATTCTGAATCAGGCGAGACCGGCGAGGATCTTCGCGACCTCGGCCGATCTAAGGACGAACCCGGCATGGCTCGACTCGACGCTGTGCACGTCGAACGGATTGTCCGGAGTCAGGGCGTCGGCTTCGGCGATCATCCGGTCCTGGAAGACCACCGGGGTCGTGCGGTCCTTGGTCAGCCGGATGTAGCTGCGCGGGATCGTGCCCCAGGTCGCCGCGTCCACCCGTGCGTCGGCGGTGAGCACCGCCATCGACGAGTCGGGCTGCAGGGTGTTGAGAAAGACGCGAAACTCATCGTCCGTGGCGTCGGCCATGAACAGGTGCTTGGCGTCGGCGAGGAAGCCGGCGTCCGCCGTACGCCAGTTGACGCGGACCGCGCCGAGCGCGACCGGGTCACCGACTGGCGGCACGGCCACGGTCATCTGCTCGCTGAACTCCGGCGTCTGCACGTAGGCCGCCAGGCTCGGGAGCTCCACGCAGCACCAAGCCGAGATGTAGACGATCCGGCCGATCAGCTCGGGCACCATGTTGCCGACGCCGCTGATCGTGAGGCCGCCGAGGCTGGCACCCACCAGGATTACCGGACCGTGCTCAGCCACCCGCCGTACGATGTCGACGACGTGGTTCACGTTGTCGGCGAGCGTGACCGACGCGAGCGTGGAGGGCTCGGTAGCCAGCGCGTTCAGGTCCTGGGGCGCCTGGTAGGAGGCGGGGTACTGGGCGCCGAAACCGTGGCCGGGCAGGTCCACGGCGAGCGTGCGGTGCCCGAGCAGCGCGAGCTCGCGCATCAGCGGCGTCCACAGGAAAGAGTTGCTTCCCGAGCCATGGACGAAGACGAAGGTCGAGTGTTCGGACATGCTGATCTTCCCTCTGAAAGGTCATGCTGGGAAAGGAACGGCGACACGGCCGCGAAGCGCGTCGCGGAGCCGTGTCAGAGATAGATCACGAAGAATATACGGCCACCCTGTCCGCGGGGCGTGGGTCGTGTGCGGGGCAGACTTGAGCAAGCAGGGACGACGCCCGGGTGAACACCGGGCAGGGGAGTCGAGTATCGACGAGGTGGAGGTCGGGCGCAGGGGCGCCGGCCGCATCCGGGTGGCCTTCGAGGTGGACGACTCGGCCGCCGTCACAGGTGAGCTCACCGGCGCGGGCGCCACGCTGATCGCCGAGCCGACGCGCACGCCGGGGAACTCGCTGAGCTCCCACCTGGAGGGTCCCGTCGGACTTCGACTGACGCTCTTCGAAGAGCTCTCCTAGCGTTTACGGCAAGCGGCCCGGCCCGCCGTCCGCCGGACCCGCCGCCACGGCGTGCGAGCAATCGGTAGCAGACCAGCGCAGGCACGTACATCACCACCCCGTAGATCGCGGCCGGGATCACGATGTCCGGATCGGGCAGCAGGGTGACCGCGACGGCGAGGGCGATCGTGACGTTGTGCAGCCCGATCTCGAACGCCGATGCGACGGCCTCGGCGTGACCGATCCGCGCCAGCCGCGGCGCCCAGTAGCCGAGGGCCAGGCCGGCCACGCTGAGCAGGAGCGCCACCGGGCCGACCGTGACGAAGTGGCCGAGCAGCATCCGGTGGTTGGCCGCCAGCGCGACCACGACGAACACCACCAGGAGGACGGCCGAGGCCACCTTCACCGGCCGCTTCATGAGCTCGGCGAAGCCGGGAGCGCGACGCCGTAGCGCCATCCCGATCGCCACAGGCACCAGCACGAACGCGAAGACCTGCAGCGTCTCACCCGGCTGGAGGCCCAGGCTCGGATGTCCGCCCAGGAAGTGGCCGACGGCGAGGTTGACGACGAGCGGCATGGTGACGACGGCCAGGACCGAGTTGATCGCGGTCAGGGTGACGTTCAGCGCGACGTTCCCGCTGGCCAGATGGCTGAACAGGTTGGCGACCGTACCGCCCGGCGAGGCGGCCAGCAGCATCATGCCGACCGCCAGTGCCGGGGCCAGGTCGAAGGCGACGACAAGGGCGAAGCAGAGCGCCGGAAGGACCAGCACCTGGACGGCGAGTGCGACGGCCACCGCCCTCGGCGCCTCGACCACCCTCAGGAAGTCCCGCGGCGTGAGCGTCAGGCCGAGCCCGAACATCACCACCGCGATCGGCAGCAGCGTGGTCAGGACCTGCGCGCTCATCCCGACCCCAGATAGAGGCTGCGTCTGGGCTGATTCATCAGCTCGCGCACGAGCGGGGCGAAGTGCTCGAGAGGCAGCGTGTCGTAGCCGGGGTCGAAGGAGGTCTGGTCGAACTCATGGCAGAACTCCACGGTGTGCTCGAAGTGCTCGTGCCCTCTGAACCTCTCCCGCAACTCGGGGTCGAGGCCGAGGTGGTGGAAGAAGTAGCGGCCCTGGAAGACGTCGTGGTTGGCGACCATCCAGTGGTTGCGCTCGCTGACGAACGGCTTGAGCACGGCCGCGGCGACGTCGGCGTGGTTGAACGAGCCGAGCGTGTCGCCGATGTCATGGATCAGCGCGCAGAGCACGTATTCGTCGTCCTTGCCGGCGCGCTGGGCGCGGGTGGCGGCCTGGAGGCAGTGGGTCAGCCGGTCTACGGCGAAGCCGCCGTGGTCGCCGGAGAGCAAGCGCAGGTGGGCCAGGATCCGCTCGGGCAGGCCCGCCATGTGCTCGATCGTCTCGCTCACGATGATCTCGTAGTCAGCGGCGGTCGAGTCGGTCATCGCGTGGAAGCTCGCTCGCGCGTTCATTCCTGGGTCCTCCATCAGTCGAAGAGGTCTGGGTCGGTGGCCTGGACCTGGTCCCACAGCGGCTGGAACTGGAACCACCCGGCCATCGGGGTGCCGAGTTGCTCGCGCACGTCCAGTGCTGTCGCCCTGTCGATGTGCTTCGGCGTCCCGGCCGCCATCGCCAGCAGTTGCGCCTGACAGGAACGTTCCAAGGTGACGAACCACCAGGCGGCCTCGGCCACCGACCGCCCGACGGTGAGCAGGCCGTGGTTCTGCAGGATGGCCGCCTTGGCCGCGCCCAGGGCCACCGCGATGCGCTTGCCCTCTTCGAGGTCGTGGGCCACCCCGCCGTACTCGGCGTAGAGGTGGTGGTCCTCGAAGAACGCGCAGGCGTCCTGGGTGATCGGATCGAGCTGTACGCCGAGGCCGGCGAAGGCCTTGCCGTACAGGGAGTGCGCGTGGGCGGCCGCCATGACGTCGGGGCGTGCGGCGTGCACCTGGGAGTGGATGGCGAAGGCGGCCCTGTTCACCGGGCCGTCGCCGGCCAGCACGGTGCCCTCGTGGTTCACCAGGATCAGGTCGGAGACCTTGATCCTCGAGAAGCTCATCCCGAACGGGTTGACCCAGAAGGTCGACGGGTTCTCGGGGTCGCGGGCGGTGATGTGGCCCGCGACTCCTTCGGAGAAGCCGAAACTGCCGAAGATCCGGAAGGCGGCGGCGAGCTCGCGCTTGCGCTGAAGTCTTTCGTCGTTGCTCATACGTTCCCCTTCAAACGGATACATCCGTGTATCGGATACGTTCCTGTATCATTTACGCAGAGGCGCGAGCCTGTCAACAGCGAAGAGGGAGTGACGAGTGCCGCGAGGACCGACAAAACGCCGCCCGCAGACCAGGGCCAGGCTGCTCGAAGCGGCTTTCACCGTGTTCGCTGAGCGTGGGTTCCAGAGCACCTCGATCGAGGACATCTGCACCCAGGCGGGCTTCACCCGAGGGGCCTTCTACTCGAACTTCGCGAGTAAGGACGAGCTCTTCCTCGCCCTGTTCGACCTGCAGGGGCAGCGCGTGCTCGACCGGTTGCGCCGGATCGATCCGCCGAGCGGCGACGACGCCTTCACCCGCGTGGTCGAGGCCGCCGTGGAGACCTCAGAGGACGAGCGGCGCTGGCACCTGGTGTCGGCGGAGTTCAACCTGTACGCCATCCGCCACTCCGACGCCGCCCGAGCGCTGGCCGCGCACGAGGCGCGGGTGCGCGAGGCGCTGGCGGGCCTGCTGGGCGAACTGTTCGCCGCCGTCGGCGTCACGGCGACGGTGCCGCTCGACGAGCTCGCCCGCCTGGTCATCGCGGTGATCGACGGGGCCAGGGCGCAGAGTTACGTCGAGCCCGACGTGTTGCCTGCGGGGCGGCTCGAGCGGCTGTTCCTCCCGCTGATCATGAACGCGGTCACCGTGCCCACACGCTGAGAACGTGGCGGGGCCGGCCTCGCGCCAGCCCTGTCTTCCGCACGTGAGTGATCGTCCGCGGAGGTCTCGAGGATCGATATCGAGGAGAGTCAGGAGACGGAGTTGGAGGTCGGTCCCATCGCCGCAGGTCGTCGCGAGCGCGGTCGAGTTGCTTGGCCCGGGTGGTGGCTGCGGCCTGGGCCCGGGCCGAGGAGTGCACGGATGCGCGCCGCAGCCGCACGATGGGGTCCTTCTAGCGGGGACCGGCCAGCGTCATGTCGTCCTCGATCACTTGGTCGGCGGATTTGTCCGCATCCTGCTGGGCGACATAGTCGACTGCGGTGGCGGTGCCGACCGGTAGGGAGCGCAACGTCCGGCGGTCATGGTGCTCCCCCTTCCGTCCTCGGGCCCTCACCTATGCAGACCACCGCCTCGCCGGAAAGGAATCGCTCGCGCGAAATAGGCGACATCTCCCGGCAGCACGACTCTTCAGCCACGCCCCGATCGGCACCGTCAAGGGTGCCGACGGTTCGCTTGGGTCGGTCCGGAGCGATGACGCCGCGCGTGACCGGGCGGCGAACGAGAAGTGAGCGCCGTGCCGCACCGTATCGGGGTGACGGCGGACGCCGCTGCGGTCCGAGTGATCGTCCGCCGCCATGTGAACCCGACACGGGCAAAGGAGATCCGTATGAACGCACGCCTGAGAGTCACTGGCGTCTCGGCGGCTGGAGCGGCGCCGCTGAGCGGGCTGCCGGCGCACGCCGATCCCGACTGGCTCTTCCCCATGACTGCGAGAAGAAGAACCACAGCAAGTACCTGAGCCAGGGCTGGCAACAGGTTGCGACTTTCGGATGAGGGCGCGGCGACGTCGCCCGACATGAGCGGAGGTTAGGCCGTATTGTTTGAAGTCATCGGGCTCAACGCCACCAGCGAAGTGATCTACCGGACGATTTGTGAGCGTCCGGCCTGGGGAGTGGCCCAGTTGGCCAACCATCTCGGCCTGCCCGAGGCTCGGGTAAGGGCCGACCTCGATCACTTGGCGGAGCTGCATCTGGTCACATGCAAGTCGGAGGCTGGGCCGATCAAGGTCGTCGACCCCGGCATAGCGCTGCGCTCGCTCCTTCTTCAACGCGAGACGGATCTGATCAACCGGCAGCGTGAGCTCGACGCCGCCAGGGCGGCGATCAACACCTTGGCCAGCGAGCTGTCCCACAAGGAGGCCGGCGAGTCCGAGCGTCTCGACAGTCTTGTGGCGGTCAGGGCCCGGCTGCGGGAGCTCGCAGCGTCCGTGCGCGAGAGTTGCTGGTCCCTGCTTCCCGGCGGGCCGCAGAGCTCGGACGCGCTGGAGTCCAGCCGCCCGCTCGACAAGGGCGCCCTCGATCGAGGGATAAGCCTGCGGACCATTTACCAGAGCAGCTGCCGCAACGACACTGCCACGCGCGCCTACGTGGAGTGGCTGGCCTCGCGCGGTGGCGAGAACAGGACGTTGCCGACGTTGCCCCTGCCGCTCGTCATCGTCGATGAGAAGGTGGCCCTCGTGCCGATCGACGTCAAGGAGAGCCGGCGCGGCGCTATGTCGCTGAGCAGCCCTGGCGCGGTCGCGGTGGCTCGGGTGCTGTTCGAGCTGCTGTGGGACACGGCCACGCCGTGGGGCGAGCACAGGCTCGACGCCGATGGGCTGACGACGCAGGAGCGCGAGCTGTTACGGCTGCTGTCCAACGGGATGACGGACGAGGCGGCGGGGCGGGCACTGGGCATCTCGCTGCGCTCGGTGCGCCGGCTTGCCGCCGCCCTTATGGTCAAGCTGAACGCCCGCAGCCGCTTTGAGGCCGGGGTTCGCGCGACCCAGAACAAGTGGCTGTGACGGTGGCTCACCCCGCCGGTCCCGGATCGAGAGGTGCCATCGTCTGATACCGGCGGCCGCCGTAGAGCAGAGGCCGCAGGTCGTTCTGCTCGCCGTCCAGGGTGACGCCGATGACGAGCAAGTGATCCCCCACGGCGATCCTGTCGTGCGTCGCGCACGACAGCCATCCGCGAGTGCCGAGGATGACCGGATCGCCGTTGGCCAGGCGCCGGGCGAGCGTGGGCGGGGAGAACCGGTCGGTGACGGACGACGCGAAGGTCCGCGCCAGCCGCTCCTGCCCTGCGGCCAGGAAGTTGACGGCGAAGCTCGGGGCCGCGGCAAGCGCCTTGCTCGACGCGCTGCCCTCCCGTACGGCGACTGCCGCGAGGGGCGGGTCGAGGGAGAGGGAGGTGAACGACGTCGCGGTGAATCCGTGCGGCCGCCCGCCGTGCTGGAAGCTCACGATCACCACGCCGGCCGGATGATCCCGCAGCAAGCGACGGTAGCGCTCGCCGTCCATCCACACCACCCCGGGCCGGACGGAGTACGCATGGGTCATGAGGGCTCCTTCAGTCGAGGGTCCACGGTGACAGCATCGGGCAGTGCTCGAATACCCGGTTGCATACGGTGACGGCAGCCGTACGTGCCCCTCGCCAATCCGGATGGGACAGGTACATCGCGATGCCGAGCACGCTGCCGCCGGCATTGACGGAGACGTGCCCGAGGAGGTCGTCGGCGCGGGAGTGCGCCCAGAACGCGTCCGTCATCTGCTGAATCGGAGGCGTCATGGGATACACGCCCTCAGATGTCAGATTGATCAGCACTAAATGCACGCCGGCACCATCCCCAGGAAAACCCGTCGGTGAACCGCGAGCAGGGCGCGATGAGTTCGTGCGCGTAGTGGAAGGGCATTTCCTTCACCTCGTGATGGTTGTCGCGGATCTTTCGCGTGAACACTACACGTTGTGTCGAGTGAATCGCCGCACCGGTAGTGGCAGGAATGGTCCTGGCAGCTCAGTGCCGTGTTCCTGGCAGCATGTTGCCCGCAGGTTGATGCCAGTCGAAAGATGGTGACTCGGCGCAACGTCCATGGCAATGTCTTCCCTGTCGGAAGTCGGGTCCGCCGGAACGCAAGAGCACGTGCCGGGCGCCCGGCGACAACCAATGGAGGTAATCGCCATGGACGCCGTCATCATCACCGAGGAAGTCGTCGAGGACGAGTTCAACGTCGTCATCTGCATGAGGCACTACTGAATCGGTAAAGGCTCGCCGTACCGGTTGAGGTGATGCCCGGGCCGCACCGCGGCCCGGGCTTTCCTTTCCCCTTATCTTGCGCACCCGGAGGAAAATCGATGCTGCGTGCCTTTCCGCCGTACATCGCTTTCGGCTCGGCGGCGCTGACGATTTCGGTGGTTGGCGACGAGCTGCTGCACTACGTCTTTCTCGTGCAAGCCGTAAATGGAGATCATCCGCTTTCCATCGGGTTGCTCGGCTTTCTCATCGCCCTGCCGCCATCGTTCGGGGGCCTCGTCGGCGGCTGGCTGGACCGCCACCGCGCGCGTAACCACCACGTCCTGCTCGGCTCCTTCGCCGGCTCCGCCGCCTGCTGCTTTGCCCTGTGGGCGTCATGGACGTCGGAGTACGCGGCGATCGCAGCCTATGTCGCCGCATTCGCTCTGGGTGTGCTGGGCCTGGCGATCGCCGTCATCTGGCAGGCACGCGTGTCCCAACTCGTGCCGCCGGGCAGACCAGCGCTCGTCGCCCGGGTATTGAGCTGGACGAGCACGCTGATGAGCGCCGGCCTCGCGGTCGGACCCGTCCTGGCGAGCATCCTCGTCGGGGCATGGGGTCACCGTACTCTGATCCTCTTCGATGCCCTCAGCTTCGGTGCAGGGCTCGCCCTCATGATCCCGATCGCCTGGCGGCTGAAGGCGACCGCAGGAGAGGGCCCGAGCCAGAGGCCCGCGCGCCTATCGCGGTCCATGGGGCTGGGCATGGTGCTTCGCGCGCCCTTGATCCGATCACCGGCGCTGGCCCTGGCGATCATGAACTTTCTCGCTGTCGCTGTCCTCTTCGCCATCCCGCTCCTGGTGGTCGAACGCGGCCTGCCGCTCGACCGCATCGCCTGGGCCGGTTCGGCAGGCATCGCCGCCACACTCGTGGGCTCGATCCTGGGGACGTACGCCCGCCATGGGCGCCGGCTCCTGGTTTCCGTCGTCCTGGAGCCGGCCCTGCGATCCGTCGGTTTGGTGATCTTGGCGCTGTCCCAGACGACGTCCGGCCTTCTGGCGGGGATCGTGCTCTTCTACCTCCCCCAGGGGATGGCCCGAATTGCGCGCATGTCCTACCTGGAGGCCAGTTTCGAGCCGGAGGCCAAGGCCACAGCTGTCGGCGCGTACCGCATGCTCATCCGCGGCCTGATGCCGGTCGGCCCGCTGATCATGGCGCCCGTCGTTGCCGTGGCGGGGGCCAGGCCCTTCCTGCTGGCCGGCGTGCTGCTGTTGGTGACGCTGAGCCTCTGGCTGCTGAGTGACGGCGCGTTGCGTCGGACCGCGCGCAGATACGTCCTGTCGATGTCCAAGGAGCAGAAGTGATCATCGGTGTCAACGTCACCTCGCCACGAGGATTCGACCACGCGGAGGCCTACTGGGCCGAGGGATTGGTCGACTACTTCGAGCTGATGCTCGACAACTTCCTGAGAGTGGATCCCGATCTGCTCGCGCGCAAGATGGACGGTCGGCCCACGGGGATCCACATCATGTCGTCACGGTTCCTGCACCGCACCCAGGACGAACTATCCGAGCTGGCCGGCAGGATGCGCCGCGTTCTCGCGGCCATCCAACCCGTCTACGTATCCGACCACCTCGGCTTGCACATGGTCGACAGCCAGTTCTTGCCCGACATGGTGGAGGTTGACTACGACCGGCCCCGGCCGCTCATCACCGCGATCGAGCAGTGGCGCGACCTCATCGGGTACGACCTCCTGCTGGAGAACTTCCCGTCATGCTCCTCGTCGGGCAAGGGGCAAGCCGCCTTCTTCGCTGAAATGGCGCGCGCCATCGAAGTCCGGCCCCTCCTCGACCTGTCGAACGCGATCGTCGCCGAGCGCAACGGCGGTGACGCCGCTGCGGAATGGCTGACCGCCGGCATGGAGATCGCCCACTGCCACATCAGCGGATACCGCCCGTCCGACCTGGATCCCTCATTCATCATCGACTCCCACGACCAGCCCGTCTCCGTGGAGTCGTGGCTGCTGCTGGAGCGGGCGTGGACCGAGGGCGGGCGCATCGCGACGCTGACCGTGGAGCGAGACCGCGTGGAGGACCTGGACGAGTGGCGCTCGGACCTGCGACGGGCGCGCGGCGTGGCGGCCACGGCATGAGCGCGCAGGCCACATTCCCCACCCCCGGCCGGATCACGGCGTTGCAGGACTCGCGAGAGCGTGTCCTGGCGCTCTCAGCCCTGCGCATACTCCGGCACGAGCTGTACGGCGCATGCCCCAACATCAGGGCCGCGCTAGCCGACCAGTTGGAGCCTTCGACGGACGCCTTCATCGATGACGCGGTCGCGGGCGGGCACCCCATGGACTGGACCCTTCACCTGGAGTACGGCCTGCGCCTCGACCTGCCGGCCCGCGCCTGCCGGACGGAGATATGCGTCGCGGCCGCCCGGCGCTGGGTCCGTCTCGATGACTCCGACGCCGACTGGATCGCGGTCGCCGAAGGCGACGTGGTGGCCCTCGGCGTCCGGACGCAGTCACCCATCACTGGCCCCAGGATCATCCGAGGCCGGTTGCCCGGTGGCGGCACGACGGGATTCCGCCATCAGACCGGTACCGGCCCGCCGGCCATCCGGCCGGAAGGCTGGCACGCCTACCAGACGACCACCTGCCGAACAAAACAACCCTGAGGAGGCTCACATGGCGAATCTGCACCCATGGCCGCGCACAGAGAACACCATCGACTTCATCCAACACATTCGGGTGGCCCCAGAGGTCATCTGGCGCGAGCTCACCACCGAGGAGGGGCTGACACGGTGGCTCGGCCTGACCAGCGCGAGCATGCCGCTGGAGGAGGGCGCGCCGTTCCACCTGACCTGGGAGGCTCGCGGCAAGGTCAGCGGCGAGAAGTTCCTCCGCTTCACCGGCACGGTCCGCAAAGTGATCCCCAACCGTCTGCTGGCCCTCGACTGGATCCTCCCCTTCGGGGGAGACGTCACGCACCTGTCCCTGCAGATCCAACCCTCGTTCTCGATGTTCGGGGTGGACGTCGGGCCGGAATGCGACCTGTGGCTCATCCACTCCGGATTTCCCACACAGGGCGTCGGGTTCTTCGAGTTCGACGGTCACTCGCGTCACTGGCGGCAAGGCGTCGGCGACCTGGCCGCCCACCTCGAGGAGCGCCCGGGCAAGCCGACTCCGTACGCGCTAGCCGGACTGCAGTTCGTCGGCGGCGCACCCGACCTGGGGCTGCTGGTCTACGACGTCATCCAAGGCTCGCCCGCTGAGCAGGCCGGCATTCGTCCCAACGACATCATCAGGTCCGTCGAGGGGATGGCGTTGCACTCCCTCGACGACTTCCACGACTGGATCGACGAGCGCAAGCCAGGCGAGAGCGGCGAGTTCGAGCTGGCCGACCGCACGGTGAAGGTGACGGTCGAGAGCGTTGAGGACGCTCGCAACCGGTTGCTGATCAAGCAGGGGGACCAGTGGACGCTCAGACGGTGAGCGCCCCGGACACCGTCGGCACGATCGTCGAGGCGCCGCCGCCAGCGGTCGTCCACAGGGTCTGGGAGACGATGATCACCCTACGCGAGAGCGAGCGCGGCCCCCTGCACGTCCGGCACGCGCCGCTCCTCGCCTCCGGAGATCTCGGCGGCGGTGTCCCGATGTCGTCCATCCTGATGCCCTCGGGGCTGCGGGCGTCGCTCGTACGGTCCCTCAGGCTCGCGGACGCTGACGTCGGGCTGCGCCCCGAGGAAGCACGCGGCGGGACGAGCACGGGGCTTTCGACCCTGCGAGCCGACATCGCCGCCTTCGACGACCTGGCCCTGTCGAGGCAGGCGGAGGTGCTCGCCTGCCTCAACTGCCTGACGGAGCAGGCGGTCGCCGTCTCTCTTGTCCGTCAGTTGAGGTCCGACCATCTGCTGACCGTTCCTGGATGCCGAGTCCTGTACGAGGTGGGAAGAGTCCTTCTCCGCATGTACAACCCGCAGGCGCGCCAGGTCTTCGAGCGTATCGCTGACCTGTGCGAAGAACCCATGCTGCGAGTCCTGGCCCGCGTCCAGCTCGGCGCGATGGCCGTACGTCTGCAGGGAGACATGGACAGCGCGACCGCACACGTGAGCGCCACGTGGAGCGAATACGCGGAGGCGGAGGCCTGCTTCGACGGCTTCCTGCGCCTTCTGCTGCAGAGCCGCGCCTCCCGCCTCACCGCGCTGGTCGCGATGCGCGTAGGAGACACGGACGGCCAGTCGGCCGCCATGGAACGCTCGCTGGAGACGGCCCTGGAGCTGGAACGGATCAGCCGGAGGCGCTCCCGGTACAACCGGCTCGTCAGCGCCGAGAACATGAAGATCGTCGCGGAGTCGCACCTCAAAGCCGCCGGCGGTGTCGGCGACACCTCGGGGGTGGTGAGGTGGGCGACGACGATGCTGTCCATCGACCCGGACGACCCCGGCACCTGGCGCGACATCACGACGAACGCGGCGCGATGCGGGCTGATCACCGAAGCGGCGATCGCAACGGTCGGCATGACCTTCGTCGGAGGCACGGGCACGGTGGGCTCGGTCGAGAGAATCGTGGCCACGACGGACCGGCCTGGCTCCTCGGAGGAACTGCGCCACGAGCTGGCGGCCGCGATCGCCGGCTTGGCCGCGGCCGCCCACGCGCCCATGGCCAGGTGTCCATGATCCTGTCCCTGGGACAGCGCGCACCCAACGCCGCGTCCTCGCTCGGTCCCGACTTCGACCGGGCCCGGGTGGGGGCGCTCTCGGGCGCGGAACGCTGCCTGACGGTCTTCCAGGGACGGTTGTTCGCCGTCGGAGACCGTCACTCCGGCCGTTGGCTCTACGAGCACACGCCCGGCGGATGGCGGCGACACACGCGGGCCGGCAGCTGGCTCCATCACCTCGAGGGCGGCGCCTCGCTGCAGGCATGGGACGGCGATCCCATCTCGGGGAACGTCCTGTCGGGGTCCGCCTATGACGGCCAGAGCTGGACGGCCTCGGCCGTGGCCGCGCAACCTCGGCCGCCGCTGATCCTCCACCCGGACGCGCCGTTCGCCTACCGTGCGCGGCGCTCCTATCCCGGGATGAGTGTCTGCGAGGTCAGCGACACCAAGAGCGACGAGGTCATCGGGAGATGGCGGGCCCCGACCATGGGAGACCCGGCGTGGGAGGACGAGACGCTCTGGCTCCTGTACGAGGCCTGGCCGCGACAGGAGGTGGTGGGCTGGTCCCTCCGCTCTCGCCAGCTCACTGAACGACTGCCCCTTCCCGAGGGGGCCCTCTCGAACCTGACCGTGTCTCCGGGGCGGGCCGTCGCCGTGTGGAGCGACGCGTACACCCCCTCGTCTGTCGTCACAGCGGACAGCGTGCCGAAGCTCGTCGCGGAGCTGAACCGCCACTGCCCGTGCCCGGCCGACCAGCCGTACACCGCGCGCACCGCCTTCGTCGAAGATGCCTGCGCGATCGTGCACACGCCGCTGGGCAGCCCGATCGGCAGAATCATGATGCTGCACGGCGGGCCGCACTCCTCGGTGTGGCCCGTCTATTCGCCGCTCGTCGCCTTCCTCTGCCGCCTCGGTTGGGAGGTCGTCGCGGTCAATCCGCGCAGCAGTTCCCTGGGGTCCCGGTTCTTGCCGAACTCGTGCCGTCACGGCGTCGACGACGCGCTTGATGTGGTGAACCTGGTGGACTCCGCCGCCGACGGACTCCCCGTGGTGCTGGCCGGTTGGAGCTATGGTGCGTATCTGGCGGGAAGGGTGGTGTCCGCGGGTGGCCAGTACGCGGGCCTGGTCTCGCTGTCGGGTTTCCTGAGCCCGAAGAGCTTGGAGGCGTCGTCGCACCAGGCGGTCAAGGCGTTCCGCGAGGCACTCCCGCTTCCTGAACCGCGTCAGGAGCGTCTCGCACGCATCCCGCTGCTTGCCATCCACGGGCGAGCCGACGACCGCATCCCCCTCTCGCAGATCGTCGCCGACGCAGGCGATCACCCCGCTTACACGCTGGTTGAACTGGCAGGCGAAGGACACGGGATCATCACCGATACCGGGGCCGCGCTTGCCTACGCGAGCCTGGCGGACTGGCTCACGACCGTCGGCGGGAAACCGAGGTGACAGGCGCGCTCGATCGGACCGAGACCCTGTCGATCCACGGTGCTCTGGACCGGCGGATCCTGTTCGGCACCATGGTCGCCCGCGCTGAGCGCCGATGTGGATCCCGCCCCGGCCCGAACGACAGCGGACAGCGTCACCAACACCCCAGAGGGTGATGGCCTGTTCCCCGCAGTCGCCCCTGGCGGCGGTGGCCTGCCTGCCTCACAGCGTCCTTTCGCGGATGTATTCGCGGTCCAGCTGGACGGCCACCGCCGGTGGCCGTCCAATCGGGACCGTCGTTCGCCCGCCGTCGCCCGGGAGTAAGCTCACGCGTCGGTGAGGGCGAACCGTTGGATGTCCTCGATCCGGCTTCCGCGCGTGAAGCCCGCCGTGTAGGCCTCCTCACCGAGGACGGCCCGCGTCCGTTGCTCGGCGGCGGTGTGCAGGTCGTGGAAGGGCCGCAGCGCGGTCAGTGAGACGCCGGTGACCTGCCGCAGCCGGTGCGCGACGCCCAGCAGCTCGGCCGCCTGGTGGTGGTGCCCGGCCGCCGCGGTGGACCAGGCGAGTGCCTCCATGGCCCAGGTGGGGCCCCAGCAGTCGTCGATGTCGTACTGCCTGCGCAGCGCCTCGCGGAACAACCCGGCCGACCTGCCGACGTCGCCGTGCCGGAGCTCGGCCAGGCCGAGCGTCCACAGAGCCCACGAGTAGGCCCATCCGGCGCCGTTGGTCTCCGCCTCAGCCACATACTCGCCGGTGGCGGTGCGGGCCTGCTCGACGTCGCCGAGAACGGCGCAGCTCATCGCCCACATCATGGTGGCCATGTGGGCGTCGCCGTACCTGCCTGCGTGATGGAAGGCGGCCCTGGCCCGCGCCAGCGTCGGGATGGCGTGCGGGTCGCTGTGCACCAGCAGCGCGTGGCTGCCCTCGACGTAGGCTGTGATCGCTGACACGGCCGGATCCGCCGCGTGCCGCTCGACGGCGGGCATGTAGGCCTCGGCCGTCGAACGGTCACCCTGGACCAGCGCGCTCCACGCCAGCAGAGCGGCGGCGCTGGCGCGGTAGGAGGGCGGGTGCGGGGGAACCGCGTCGTAGGCCCGTTTCAGCCAGTGCCGCCCCTCACCGATGATCTTCGCGAAGAACCAGACGCGTGTCCTGGTGAGGTTGACGGCGATGTCAAGCCCGTGGACGGCTTCGCCAGGATCGGCGAGCGAGAAGTTCAGCGCCTCCTGGAAGTTCGGCAGCTCACGCCGGAGCCTGGACAGCCATTCGATCTCCTGCTCGCCGCACCAGCGGTCCGCGGCCTCGGCGGCCATCCGCTGGTAGTGATCGCGGTGGCGGCGGCGCAGCGGCTCCTCCATGCCGGCCTCGGCAAGCCGCTGCCTGCCGTACTGGCGCAGGGTCTCCAGCAGCCGGTAGCGGGTGCGGCGCCCATGGGCGCGCGCCAGCAGCACCGACTTGTGCACCAGCCCGGCCAGCAGGTCCCAGACGTCCGTCCGAGCGATGCCGGTACCGCTGCACACGGCTTCTGCCGCCTCCAGATCGAACCCGCCGGCGAAGACCGAAAGCCGCTCCCACAGCAGGCGTTCGGGCTCGGTGCACAGCCCGTAGCTCCATTCGATCACGTCGTTGAGCGTCTGGTGGTAGGGGGGTGTGGTCATGGCGGGCGTGGCCAGGAACCTGAACCTGTCGCCGAGGCGCTCCAGGATCTCGTCGACGGACAGTGTGCCCAGCCGTACGGCGGCCAGCTCGATGGCCAGCGGGATGCCGTCCAGCCGCCTGCACAGCTGCGCGACGCGCTCCCCGTTGTCCCTCGTGACGGCGAACTCGGGCGCCGCTGCGGCAGCGCGGTCGACCAGCAGCGCGACGGCGTCGTAATCGGTCAGCGGCCGGAGAGCGTCTCCCTCGGCGGCGGGCGCACGGGGAAGGCCGGTGGGCGTCGGGGAGAGATCGGAGGCGGGTGCGGGAGGAAGGGCGAGCGAGGGGACCAGCAGGACGTGCTCACAGGCCAGGCTCAACCGATGGCGGCTGGTCGTCAGCACCCTCAACCCCGGACAGGCTTTCAGCAGCACGTCCACCAGCGCCGCCACCGCCGTCGCCACGTGCTCGCAGTTGTCCAGCACCAGCAGCAGCCGCTTATCCCGCAGAAACTCGGTCAGGATGTCGGTGGGACGGCGCGTCGACTGGTCGCGCATCCCGAGCGCCTGCGCCACAAACCGATCCAGCAGCCGCGGCTCCGACAGCGCGGCCAGGTCGGCCAGCCAGACCCCGTCCGGAAACTCGCCGGACAGCTCGGCCCCCGCCCGCAGCGCCAGCCTGGTCTTGCCCACGCCGCCCACGCCGGTCAGCGTGATCAGCCGTTTGGTCGCGAGCAGCCTGCCGACCTCGGTCAGCTGCCGCTTCCGGCCGACGAACGTGGTCACCTCAGCAGGCAGGTTGCCGCGCGCCCGCGGGCGGCTCGGGCAGACCGTCGCGAGGTCGCCTGCGAGCAGCTGCCGGTGCAGCTCGCGCAGCTCAGCGCCCGGATCCACGCCGAGCTCCGCAGCCAGCAGCCGCCTGATCGTGTGGTAGCAGCGCAAACTCTCGCTCTGCCGTCCCGACCGGTACAGAGCCAGCATGCGCTGGGCCCAGAACCGCTCGCGCAGGGAGTGGGCAGCGGTCAGCTCGTGCAGTTCGGTCAGCAGACTCTGGTGCAGGCCGAGTGCGAGATCCGTCTCGATCCGCAACTCCAGCGCGTCCAGTCGCCGCTCGTTCAGCGCGGGGGCGACGTCGCGGCACAGGACGGCCGAGCTGATGTCCGCAAGCGCCTCTCCCCGCCACAGCCGCAGCGCCTCCCGCAGCAGTGTGGCGGCATGGTCGGCCTCATCGGCGGTGGCGGCGATCCTGGCGCGCCGTACCAGGACGTCGAATCTGAGCAGATCCAGCGCCTCGGGGTCGACGTCGATCACATACCCCAGAGGACGCGTCACCAGGGGGCACTCCTTGCCCGCGCCGAGCAGGCGGCGCAGGCGCAGCACGTAGTTCTGCAGCGTGTTGCGGGCGCCGTCGGGCGGCCTCGCGCCCCACAGGCGGTCGATCAGCGTGTCGACGGTGACGACGTCGTTGGCGTCGACGAGCAGGGCGGCGAGCAAGGTCCTGAGCTTGGCCGCGGGGACGGCCAGAGGAAGTCCATCGCGCACCACCTCGACGGGCCCCAGAATCCGGAACTCGAACGGCACAACGCATTGTAATCACATGGATGCTTAGCGTGTTGATCGAGATGGCGGTCCCGGAGCCCGTGCGGTCACTCGTCAGGGTCTGGGTGTTCTTGGGGTAGAGGACCTGTGACACGCTGGTCCCGTCCACCAGGGGTCCGTGCTGCTCGACGCCGACGATGAAGGTGCACACGACGCGCACCTGGTGCCAGTGCCTCCAGGTGTCGGGTGGGCACATCGAGCTGGATCACCGGACACGGACTGGCATCCCTGGTCGCCACCGGCCCCCTACCCCGTCAGTCGCTAGCCCATGGCGTGCCGCCGCTGACCGCTCGGTTCATCAGCGCAGGCGACAATCCCGAACAGTGCCGCCGGTCAGTCGAAGGCGGCTGGCGCCCCTGACCTCTGATCGCCGCTTCGAGTTCTCCGACACGGTGCCAACGGACATCTCGCCCCGATGACAACGCCGGCGAAGAACACTCCGAGGCCCGATATGGGGCTAACGTTGCCTGATGCGGCACTGGCTCTCATAGGATCGAGGTTAGGCGGGAAATGGTCCGTTGCCGCAGTCGGGCAAGTTTGGTATCGGCGCATAGTTATCACCGCCCGAGACGTGCGTGGCAGGGGCCCAGCCCCACGTTCCGTTGTCGCCCATGGTTCGCCAGTATTTATAGCGAGCCATGAACCCCGAGCGGGTTTCCGCATGAGGATTTTCGCCACCTTGACGTTGGCAAATGAACCAGGGGGGTCCAGCGCCGAACCCGGGCTGAGGACTCCCAGCGGGTGACTCAGTGCTCGGATCGGTGAAAATGACGGTAGGCCGAAAGACATTGCACAGCATCGTCCGCTGGCGCAGGTCAGGGACATGTGGATCGACGACGACCCGGGTGGCACGCCTGCAGCAGGTGAGTGGCGGTGTTGGTGCCCGCTGACTGGGGGTTGGATCGACGGTCCTGGGTCTCGGTCGGCTTGGGCTCCGGCGGCCTGCTCGTCGGTCGACTCGGGCCCCGGCGTCTTGGCCCACTGCACCGCCACCTTGGCCTGGCCCTGCGTGCCCAGCGGCGCCCGGTCACCCTCGGGCCGTCCGCGCCGAGGATCACGTTGTGCGGGGTGAGGCCCCTGTGGGTCACCCCCGCCAGATGCGCGGAGGTGAGCGCGGTGGGCACACCGACGGCGACGCGCTCGAGCGCGTCGTCGGTGAGCGGACCGTCGGCCTCGACGGTCTCGGCGAGGCTGCGGCCCTCGACGTGCTCGCGCACGACGTACGGCGTGCCGTCCTCGACGCCCACGTCGAACACGCGGGCCACATAGGAGCTGGAGACGCGCTTGACGCTGCGCAGCCGATCCAGGGTCTCGCTGTCATCCGCGGACTCATCCGTCAGCGGTTTGATGGCGCGCAGTTCTCCATCATCGGAGTCGCGCCCCAAGTAGACCGCGCCGCGCGGGCCCACGCCAAGGCGTCCGACGATGGCGTGGTCCCCGAAGCGCTCAGGGTCTCCTGGCGACAAGGCGTCCATGACCCACCTTTCCATGACAAATCATGATCGGAGCACATTCAATAACCACATGACTTTCGCGACACAAGCCGAACGCGGTCGACCGGCGGCAGCTGTTTCAATATTCCTGGCCGCGAATTCTCCGACGGCGTATCAAAGCGCGGGCCATCAACACGGCTGCAACGGCACCTGGACCACAATGCACCAGGAGAACGCCGGCCAGGCTGGGGCCACCCCAATCATTTCGGTATGTCGTTGAATCGAACATATCGATGACGAACGGTTCGGCGAGGGCGCGGGCGATCAGATAGGCGCCGACGATGAAGCCAAGAACCCGAAGAATCTTGCGCATGAAGCACCTTTCCACATCATGATCCATTCATTTCAGCGCTCGGCGTCGCCGGCCCAGAAACGTTCACGGTCGGCGAGGAGTCCGCGCTCCCAGGCCCACACGGCGATGCCGACCCGGTTGGCAACGCCGAGCTTGCCGGTGATGTTCGTCAGGTGCGTCTTGACGGTGCCGAGCGAGATGACCAGCTCGGCGGCGATGTCGGTGTTCGACAGCCCGCGTGCGACCAGCCCAGCGATCTCTGTTTCGCGCGGCGACAGCGGAGAGGCGTCCGATGCCGCGGCTGCGACCGGCGATCGGGCCGCGAACTGATCGAGCAGCCGGACCGTGATCGCCGGGCTCACCAGTGCCTCACCGGCTACAGCGGCTCGGATCGCCTCGGTGATCATCGCCTGACCGGACCGCTTGAGCAGGAACCCGCACGCCCCGGCCCGCAAGGCGGCATGCACGTACTCGTCGTCGTCGAAAGTGGTGACGATGACGACTCGGATGGGCTCGGCGACCGTGGCCCCGGCGAGCAGCCGGGTGACCTCCAGCCCGTTGCGGCGGGGCATCCGAATGTCGACCAGCGCGACGTCGGGCCGCAGCGCACGGCACATCATCACGGCTTGCACCCCGTCCGCAGCCTCTCCGACGACCCTCATCCCCGAACTCGCGTCCACGATCCGGCGCAGTCCACGGCGCACCCGATCCTGGTCGTCAGCGACGACCACTCGTATGGTCACGCTTCCTCCCGCGCGGGCAACTGCGCCTGGACTCGCCATCCCGGCCCGTGCCGTCCGGCCTGCACCGTGCCGCCCAGGGCCTCCACCCGGGCTGTGATCGCGAGCAGGCCCGATCCCCCGGTGGCGCGGCACATCGCCGCCGTGCCGCCGTCGTCGGTCACCCGGACCTGCACAGCTTCGGCCGCGTACCGCAGGCCGACCTGCACCGTCCGGGCACCGGCCGCGTGCCGGCGGACGTTGGTCAGCGCCTCGTCGACCACTCGGTACACAGTGTCCCCGACCTCGTCGCCGATCGACCCGCGCAGTGCGGCCGGGGAGACTTCGAAGGTGCGCCGTACGGTAACCCGCCCGGTCGCCTCGAACCGGTCTAGCAGTTCGTCGAGTTCGTCGACGTGCGCGACCCGGGCCGGGAATCCGTTCGCCGAGCGGAGCATGGCCACCGTCCGGTCCATGGAGGTGAGCGCCGACAATCCGGCGCGCTCGATCCGGTCGAGCGTCTCGGGTCCGATGGTCTCCCCTTCCGCGCGGCTGGCCTGGGCCTCCAGGACCATGCCGGTGAGGTCCTGGGCGATGACGTCGTGCAGCTCCCCGGCCAGCGCGATCCGCTCACCGCGCCGGATCTCGGCCTCGCGGCGCACCCGGCTTGCATCCCGAGCGCGGCGCAGCGCGCCCCACCCCGTCGCGCCCGCAGCTGCAAGCACGGACGCGATCTCGAAGAACGCCCACTCGGTCCCGCTCGCGTCGGAGCCGACGAGCATGCGCAGCGGCAGCGCAAGCAGGGCAGCCGGTCCGAGCACACCGCCGAGTACTGCCCGCTCCCGGGGTGCGCGGCGCACGACGGAGGCGGTCAGCATGAGCAGAATCACCCCTTCCACCAGCGGCCAGGCCCCCCACAGACCCTGAACGGGACCCGCACCGCTCACCACGACCACGGACGAGGCGGCCACCGAGGCCAGCATGAGTGCGGACGCCCAGGACTGTGCTTGCTGCCGCTGTGCGGCCATCTCGGACATGCCGGCGAGGCTAGTGCAGCACGGCGTCGCCGCACCCTCATCCGAAAGTCGGAAAGCGCCCTACCAAAGTCGGAAAGCGCCCGACCACGGCCCCGGATCCGTCCTTCGGCCGATACCGGCTCTACCCGCCGCTGGCCCACCCTTCCTGACGACCGAATCCCTTCAGGACAGGAGCTGTCATGACCCTCGCCGCGCCCCATCCGCTCTCCCGAGCGCGCGCACTGCTTACCCGCCATCCGCTCATCGCGTTCTTCGGACTGTGTTTCGTCCCTGTGTGGGCCTATGAGCTGGTGGGCATCTTGGTCTTCGACCTGCCCGTAGCCCCCTGGATGTTCGTGACACCCTTCCTCGGGCCGACCCTCGCCGCGGTCCTGGTCACCTGGGCCGGACGGGGTCGCGCGGGAGTACGCGCGCTGTTCGGCGAGGTAGTGCGATGGCGGGTGCCCGGCCGCTGGTACCTGGCGGTCTGTCTCGGTCTCCCGGTGATCCTGATGGCCTGTGTCCTGCCGCTGCCCGGGGCATGGCAGCACGCCGGACCGGTCGGCAGCGAGGTACTCCCGTGGCTGCTCGGCTTCGGGATCGTGCTTGTGCTGGGCGGCCCGCTGGGCGAGGAACCCGGGTGGCGATGCTTCGCCCATCAGCACCTGCAGCAGCGGTTCGGACCGGTTCGGGGAGCGCTGCTGCTGGGCCTGCTCTGGGGCCTGTGGCACGCGCCGCTGTCGTTGATCGAGGGCTACAACCACGCCGGTGCCGACTTGATCGGCATGGCCGTGCCGTTCGCGGCGTTCCTGATCTTCACCATCGCCATCAGCATCCCATTGGCCTGGCTGGCCAACCACACCCGCAGCGGTGTGCTGGCCATCCTCGCCCACACCTTCCTCAACGCCTCACTGCTGCCGGTGTTCTTCCCCGGCGTCGACAACTCGTTGAGCTATCTGGTGGTGCAGGACGTTGTGTTCGGCGCACTGGCCGTCGCCCTCATCGTGACGACGCGAGGTCGGCTCGGGCGCCCGGAGTGAACACCCCAGACGCGGGCACCACGCGCCTCTCCGACCACCAGCCGCCGAAGATCGACAACTCGGTGAATCTGCCGATCGACACCAAGTCCGGGCTGCCGACCGGTATCGGCCTCGGCCCCGGGGACGGCGTCAGCATCGGCACGGGGCGCGCGCTGGTGCTGAGCAGGGCAGCTTGAGCCGGTCGGGCGACCTTACGGCTGACCGCCTCCTGGGCTCGCAGGGGACGGCCGGCATGCCGATAATGCCCATGACCGGCATGGGCGGACAGGAGGAACGGCAGAAGGATCACTCGACTTGGCTGGTCGAAGAAGAGGACGTGTGGGGCAGCGCCGACCACACCGTCGCTCACACCCTCGGCGAGACTTAGGGATTGCAGACGATCAAGGATGGCTCTCGTTGCTGTGGTACGGGCATGGCGGCCGGGACTGTGACCATGCTGGGCAGCGACGTTCGAGGCGGTCTTTCCCCACCTGGATGAGCGGCAGCGGCGGTTGCTGATGGGGGCTGAAGCCCGCGCGCTGGGGCATGGCGGGATCCGCGCGGTGGCTCGCGCTGCCGAAGTTCGTGAGGTCACGGTAGCCACCGGGGTGAACGAGCTGGAGTCGGGGCCCGAGCCGCTGGGCCGGATTCGCCGCCCCGGTGGTGGACGTAAGCGGGTGGCCGACGTCAATCCCGGACTGCGGCGGGCGCTGCCGGCTCTGGTGGAGCCGGACACCTGTGGCGATCCGATGTCGCCGTTGCGGTGGACGACCATCTCGACTCGCAAGCTCGCAGTGGAGCTCACCCGCCAAGGGCACAAGGTGAGCGCCGATACCGTCGGGGATTTACTGCGCTTGGAGGGATTCAGCCTGCAGGGGCAACGCCAAGACGTTGGAGGGCCGTCGGCACCCGGATCGAGACGCCCAGTTCCGGTACATCAACGAACAGGTCAAGCAGCACCAGGCGGCCGGGGATCCCGTGGTGAGCGTCGATACCAAGAAGAAGGAGCTCATCGGCGCCTTCAAGAACGCCGGCCGGGAGTGGCGCCCTGCGGGTCAGCCGGTCGCGGTCGCCACCCATGACTTTCCCCGACCCGCACCTGGGCAGGGCTATCCCGTACGGCATCGGCCGTGGTCGCAGATGAGGCGCAAGGCCTCCTTCTGAGCCGCGGTCGGGTATCCGTCTGACATGTCGATCCCTGCTTTCAGCCGCTGCGGCCGCCGCCGTCGGAGGCGCCGACGGTGACCAGCGGCTAACCCGGTAGGCCGAATGGAAGCTAGGAGCAAACCCCTTCATGCCCACGTACCTCAAGAACCGGCTGGGCCGCGCGCTGCTCGGCGTCGCCATCACCGCAGGCGCCGTGACCGCCGTCGCCCCTGTCGCACAGGCCGCCCCACCGGCCGGTTCGGTTGTTTCGCCGGCCCCCGCGCCCACGTTCCCGCCCCCTCCGCTGACGCCCCCGCGGTGCTCGGCCGTGCCGCCCATGTGATCGACGCCAAGACCGGCAAGGTCTACTTCAGCAAGAAGGCCGATCTGCGCGTCCCGATGGCGGACTCCGTAGGCCGCCTGAGAGTCGACACCACCCCGGGCCGGCCGGTCTGTGCGCTTTCGGGACTCTCCTCAGCGGGGCGCAGCTGGGCGAGGGCCGGCGGGGACCGGCAGGATTCCAGCATGGCGGAGTTGGTCGCGGGCGGCGGCGATGGCTTCGGGGGTGGTGGCGAAGACGCGACCCGCCTGGTCTAGGTGAGCGATGACGCCAAGGGCGTGCAGGGGCTGGTGGTGGCCGTCGCGGATGCCGGAGACATAGACGGTGATGCCGCGGCGCTGCAGACGTTCGATGGCGTCGCCCAGGACCAGGGCGCCGCTGGCGTCGATGGTGGTGACGCGGGACATGCGCAAGATCACCGCGGAGACGGCGGCGACCTCTGAGAGCTCCAGCAGGAAGCGGTGGGCGGCGGCGAAGAACAATGGCCCGTCCAGCCGGTAGGCGACGATGTGCTCGGCGAGCAGGTCGTGTTCCTGCCGGTTGTGGTCGCCGGGCAGGTCGTGGGTGAGCGGCATCTCATCGAGGCGGACGTTGCGGGCGACGGCACGAAGAGCCAGCGCCCCGGCCACGATCAGACCCAGGATGACGGCTTGGACCAGGTCGAGCGCCAGCGTCGCGATCGCGGTCAGGACCAGGACCACGGCGTCGCCGCGAGTCGAGCGCATCATCGCCTTCACCGAGCCGACCTCCACCATGCGGACCGAGGTGGCCAGCAGAACGCCGGCAAGCGCGGCCAGCGGAATGCGGGCCACCACGCCGGCGGCGGTGAAGACGATGACGGCCAAGATGCCCGCGTGCGCCAGCGCGGCCAGCCGCGAGGAGGCGCCGGAGCGGACGTTGACCGCGGTGCGGGCGATGGCGCCGGTGGCCGGCACCCCGCCGAACAGCGGCGCGACGAGGTTGGCCAACCCCTGACCGAACAGCTCCCGATCCGGGTTGTGCCTGTGGTTGACGCTCATGCCGTCGGCCACCGCAGCCGACAGCAACGACTCCAGCGCGGCCAGGGCGGCGACCGCGATCGCCGGGGCGATCAGCGAACCCAGTGCGCTCACATCGAGGAAGGCCACAGACGGCGCGGGCAGCCCGGCGGGCAGGTCGCCGATCCGCGCCACCGGCAGGCCGGCCAGCTCGACGGCGAGTGTGGCCGCCGCGACGGCCAGCAGCGAGAACGGCACGGTGGGCCGCCAGCGTGCGCCCAGCAGCATCGCCACAGCCACGACCAGCGTGATCGCCGGCGCCCACCACCGTGGACTGGCGAGAAAGTCCTGCATGGCCCGCCAGGCCACACCGATGACCTTGTCCCCGTCCGGGGTCGGCACTCCCAGCGCGGCCGGGATCTGCTGCAGGCCGATCACGCAGGCGATGCCGATGGTGAAGCCTTCCACCACCGGGGCCGGTACCAGGGCCATGTACTTGCCCGCATGACCCAGTGCCAGCGCGATCAGTAGCAGCCCGGCGAGCACGCCGACCGTCAGCACCCCCGACGCGCCATGGGCGTGCATGATCGGCACCAGCACCACCGTCATCGCGCCGGTCGGTCCCGACACCTGCAGACTCGAGCCGCCGAACAACGCCGCCAGCGCACCTGCGACCACCGCGGTGGCCAGACCCGCTTCCGCGCCCAAACCGGAGGAGATGCCGAAGCCGAGCGCCAGTGGCAACGCCACGATCGCCACCGTGAGCCCGGCCAGCAGGTCACGCCGGGGGCGACGGACCATCGCGGTCAGTTCCCCACGCTCGGGCAGCACCGAAACAAGACGGGCCCAGCCCGAGGACAACAGGGAGGTCACGAGGAGCCGGCCTCCGCCTGCATCAGTTCACTCAGCAGCTCGTGCTGCTCGGTGAGTTTCTGGGTGAGCAGCTTGCGGGCCGCGCGCAGCAGGTCGGCCACGTCTCCGCCGGCCAGGGCGTAGACCATGGTGGAACCGTCGCGGTGGGCGCTGACCATCCCCGAGCGGCGCAGTACTGCCAGATGCTGTGACATGCCCGTCGGCTCCACCTCGATGGCGGCCAGCAGGTCGCGCACCGGTCTCGGCCCGTCCTGCAGCAGCTCCAGCACACGGATCCGGACCGGGTGGCCCAGTAGACGGAACAGCTCAGCCTTGGCCTCGTACAACGGCACCGACATCACAGCGCCGTCCCTTCGCGCCCCTCGGGCTCATCCGGTTCGATCTCGCCCAGGCTGATCTGCACGCCATGCGTGCGCGCCAGCCGGGTCACGTGCTCCCATTCGGCTTGGGCCAGCGCCAGCGCGTCGGCGTCATCGTCATGGCGGGCCGCCTCCAACGCCATGCCCGCCCGAAGTGCCCGTTCCCTGACCGCCGCAGCGAAAGACCCGCTCACAACACCCCTTGGTCCCGATCCCCAACTGTCCACGTCCATGATGTAATGAATTGCGTAGATGCGCAATTCATCAACCTGGGGATGGGGTTGTAGCGCTGTGGGCGGGCACCAGCGGCCCTAGCCAGCGCTTTCCTCCCATCGGGGGCACAAGCGGGTGCAGCCCTCGCAAGCCCGTTCGATCACGTCAGGCCGGCTGCCCCGAGTTGAAACGCCCAGACCGGCGAGAGCGCCGACACCATCACGACCACCCTGAAGCGGAAGTGGACGGGGCGGTCGCACCGCTGGGCAGAGGACCCGCGAGTCGCATCCTGAGGTGCTGCACGGGTTGTGCATGGGGCCAACGGCTTGATGGCACGGGACTTTTGGCCCTGACCGGAGGCGAGAGCCGGGTGATTCGCTGGAGTGGACACCGTTGGAGGTGATCGCCATGCGGTCAGAGGCGATACACGCGGCGTTGAAGGCCGCGACCTGGGCTCCGTCCGTGCACAACAGCCAGCCGTGGACGTTCGCCGTGGCGGGCGAGGAGATCTGCGTCCGTGCGGACGCCGATCGCAAGCTGCGCGTTGGCGACCACGCGGGCAGGGAGATGCTGATCGGCTGCGGCGCGGCGCTGTTCAACATCCGCACTGTGCTGCGAGACAGGGGATGGGCCCCGGTGACGCGGATCCTGCCCGACCCCGACAGGCCGAACCTGCTGGCGACCGTACGGCCGGGCGAGGCGGTGACACCGGACGAGACCACCCGCCTGCTCAGCGGCGAGATCGAGCGCAGGCGCACCCACCGCGCGGGGTTCACCACCCTGCCGGTCCCCGACAAGCTGATCGAGGCCCTGGTACGGCAGGCGGCCGCCGAGAACGTCAAGCTCGTGCCCGCCGGAGACGAGGCGGCTCTCCGCATGCTCGCCGCCGTCACGCAGGCAGCCCAGGGTGCGAGACCCCAGGACCCCGAGGTCCGCCGGTGGGCCCGCCCGCCGGACAGTCCTCGCAAAGACGGGGTGCCGGCCGACTCCTATCCGCGTGAGCCGGCCGATACCGGTTTCCCTCAGCGCGACTACGCCTGGGGGACCGAAACGGATCAGTCCATGGCCGCGACGGGCGTGGTGGCGATCATGACGACACGAGGGGATTCCAGGGAAGAGTGGATCGCGACCGGTCAGGCCTTGCAGCGAGTGCTGCTGTACGCGTGCGCCTATGGGGTGAGCGCTGCCTTCCACACCCAGGCACTGGAGCTGCCGCATTTGCGCGAGTTCCTGCGTGAGGAACTGTGCTCGGGCGCGTACCCGCAGATGATCATGCGGTTGGGGTTCACGTTCGACGTCAGCCGCAGCGTCCGGCGCGTCCGGCGTCCGTTGTCCGAGGTTCTCGACTGAAGAGGGGGCCTGCCGGCATGCCGGTGAACCGGCTGCCTCGCAGCCACTGTCAGCGGACCACGGCCACCGGACAGTGGGCATGGTGGAGGACGCCATGGCTCACCGAGCCGAGCACCGCCGACTTCACGCCGCCACGACCTCTGCTGCCCACCACAAGCAGGCTTGCCCGCTTGGACGCGGTGACCAAGGCAGAGGTCGGCGGGGCACACGCAAGATCTTCGATCACGTCGACGTCGGGCCGTTCCTCTCGCCATGGGGCGAGCAGTTCTCGCAGGGTGCGGGTGTGGGCGTCGAGCGCCGCGTCCCTGTCGAAGGAGATGAAGTGGATGGGGACCTCCCATGCGTGCACGACACGCAGCGGCCGGCCGCGCAGCTCGGCCTCGGCGAAGGCATGCGCCAGCGCGGGCCCGCCGGCCCGCGAGCCGTCCACCCCGACCACGACTTCTTCGCCCGCAGGCGCTTGGCGCGCCACGACCACTACTCCGTTCGCATGGCCCGCGACCCCCACGCTTACGGAGCCGAGGACGGCGCCGGTGAGGCCGCTCAACCCGCGCGTGCCCACCACGAGTTCGATCGCGTCCTCGGACATCACCCGTAGTCCGGCCACGGGGTGACCGACCATCAACTGGGTCATCACCTTGAGACCGGGCCGAGCCTCGCGCACACCTTGGGCGGTGTGCTCGAGCAGTTCCTGGCCAGCCTTGATCAACTGGTCTTTGAGGTCCAAGGGCGACAAGCGAGGCACGCTGTAGCGGGCGTGGTCGACGACGTGGACGACGCGCAGCGATGATCCCTTGCGCTCGGCGTCCTCGGCGGCCCAGTCGACAGCGACGTTCGCCTCTGGTGATCCGTCCGTCCCAACAACGATCTTCGTGTCCATGTCACGTCCTCCTTCAGTCTCCACAGTGCGGCCGTTCGAGAAGAAAGAGCAGGGTCGAAAGGCCCGGTGGAGGGCGACCAACGACACTGTCCCCCGGATATGCCGCAACCCTTGGTGGACTGATCGACGCCCGCCCTGGACGCGCACCGACAGGTGACATCTCGTTCTGCTCGACCGCCCGCCGAGGCGGCGCGCCCGATCGTCGGCGCGGATCAGCGCGGTCAAACCGCCGGCATCCAGGAAGGTGACCTCACGCAGGTCGAGAACGACATCGGGACGCGACCGGCTGAGCACGTCGACGAGAAGCCGCTCAAGTTGTTCTGCCGTGGCGATATCGACCTCGCCACGGCACATGACCGTCGTGATCATGCCGCCGAGACGCCGCAAGGCGCATCCACGGCCCCCGATGCGCGGTGACCTTGAAGAAGGGCGCAGTACAGCAGGAGTCGCTCGCCACTTGGGCGCTCAAGGAGGAACGTACTGCCGGTGACGGTCCCGTTCCGCCGAAAAGGGCAGAGTTGAGGTTCGCTTGCGGTCAGCCTTCGCTCATAGCCCGCTGTACGGCAGGGCCGATGTCCTTTGACTCGGGGCCGATGGCCGGTAAGCCTCGTATGAGCGCGTCGTACGACGCGTTCGCCGATATCTGGCCGCCATCGGACCGTCCGCCCTGACGCCCGCATCCGTATGGCCAGTGCGACCAGAAGATCCCTTGCTTTCAGCCCTGGTCAATGAGGTTTTCTCAGCGTTGATCATTTGCAGATTCTGTTGAGGACGAGGGCGGCGCGGGCGATGCCGCCGATCCGGTTCGGGCTGAGGGTGATGTGCTGCAGGCTGCGCCAGCGTTGCTTGAGTTCGGCGGCGGCGCGCTCGCCCAGGGCCCGGATGCGTCGTACGAGTGTGTTGAAGGCGCGGTTGTCGGTGTGGAGTGCCTTTTCGGACTGGCCCTTGGGGCGTCGGTGGGGAACGAGGATGCCGATGCCCGCGCCGATGTAGCCCTTGTCCGCCAGGGTGGGCAGGCCGTCGGCCGCCGCCTTGTACAGGGCTGGCAGCGCGTGCAGGTGGGCTGCGGTGATGTCCGGGGTGGAGCCGGGCTCGGCGTCGGAGACCCACAGCGGCGTGCCGTCGGGAGCGGACAGGAACTGCACGTTCCCGCCGAATGCCTTGTGTCTCTGGCTGAACCACAGGTCGTTGCCGTTGTCCCGGACCCCGGCCACCCGGTCGCACTCGATCAGCGTCCCGTCCAGGATCACGTGGGTCATGCCCTCCTGCCGGCAGCGGTCCAGGACCTGGTGCAGGTCGGGGGGCCCGCTCGGCCAGGACGTCGATGCCCTCGTGCGGGTATCGGTAGGCGGTGGCCTGGGAGATCCCGGCGTCGCGGGCCAGGCAGTGCACGCAGCCACGCTCGCGGAACCAGCGCAGCACCAGCACCGCCTGCCGGAACGGGCCCAGCGCCCGCGAGCCCTTCGGCGTCCCGATCCGGCGCCGGCGGGAGGCTAGTGCTCTGACCGCATAGGTTCGCCGGTTTGGTGATCGTGGCGGTTTGATGGGCGGTGACGTCCGATCCGACCGCTGGAGGCGCGGTGGCCGAGCCTGTCCGTGTGCGCAGACTGACCGACCAGGAGGGGCAGAAGTTGCAGCAGATCGTGCGTCGGGGCAGCACCAGCTCGGTGCGCTACCGGCGCGCGATGATGCTGCTGGCCTCGGCTGGCGGGAACCGGGTGCCTGTGATTGCCCAGCTGGTGCAGGCCGACGAGGACACCGTCCGGGATGTGATCCACCGCTTCAACGAGATCGGCCTGGCCTGCCTGGACCCTCGGTGGGCGGGAGGCCGTCCCCGCCAACTCAGCTCTGACGAGGAGGACTTCGTCATCCAGACGGCCACTACCCGCCCCACCAAGCTCGGCCAGCCCTTTACCCGCTGGTCCCTGCGCAAGCTCGTCGCCTACCTGCGCAAAGTCCACGGCCGGATCATCCGGATCGGCCGCGAGGCGTTACGCTGCCTACTCGCCCGCCGCGGCATCACCTTCCAGCGCACCAAGACCTGGAAGGAATCTCCCGACCCCGACCGCGAGGCGAAGCTGGACCGGATCGAGGAGGTCCTTGACCGCTTCCCCGACCGGGTGTTCGCCTTCGACGAGTTCGGGCCACTGGGGATTCGTCCCACCGCGGGCTTGGGCTGGGCCGAGCGCAAACGCCCCGACCGACTGCCCGCCACCTACCACCGCACCCATGGCGTCCGGTATTTCCACGGCTGCTACTCGATCGGCGACAACCGGCTGTGGGGCGTCAACCACCGCAGGAAGGGTGCCGCGAACACGCTGACCGCGCTGAAGTCGATCCGCGCCGCCCGCCCGGACGGTGCCCCAATCTACGTGATCTTGGACAACCTGTCCGCCCACAAAGGCGCCGACGTCCGCCGCTGGGCGAAGACGAACAAGGTCGAGCTGTGCTTCACCCCGACCTACGCGTCCTGGGCCAATCCGATCGAGGGCACTTCGGACCCCTGAGGCAGTTCACCATCGCCAACTCCAACCACCCCAACCACACCGTGCAGACCCGAGCCCTGCACGCCTACCTGCGCTGGCGCAACGCCAACGCCCGCCACCGCGACGTCCTGGCCGCCGAACGCGAAGAACGCGCCCGCATCCGCAGCGAGAAAGGCATCCGCTGGGGCGGACGCCCCCTCCATACCGCAGCCTGACCAACCGCGAACCGCAGCCCCGGAGCGCCGAACGGGCCGGTTCAGGAGAAGGACGGCGCCAGAGAAGGATGACTTAGGAGGCGGACGGCTCGATCTCCCCCGCGAAGACGATGACCTGGTCGATGAGGCTCCGCCGCAGATGGACGACGTCCGTTCCCGCCAGGCGGGGACCTCCATCCGGCGTGGTGAAGACCCACTGGTACCGGGCCCACTCGTCAGGCATGTCTACCGCCGAGCAGCGCACCATCGTGCCGGTCCCCGCCGGGTGGCGCCGGATGTCCAGCACGAACCGCTCGACCGCCTCGATCCCTTCGCTGCGGCCCAACGGCCCCCAGAAGATCACGTCCGAGGTCAGGGCCTGGGAGAGCAGCGCAGTCACATAGCTGTCGTCCGAGGCGTTGAACGCGGAGATGAACGTGTCGATCGCGGACCGCGCGGTCTCTTCCTGCATATGCCAGTAATACCAGTCGCTTCGCGAAACGCGGTCGGCCCGTGAGCCGTCTCCCGATCACGGTGAACCATCCCGGTCACAGCACTAGCAGCCGGGCGAGATGCTCCACGACATGGCGCGGGACGTCAAGCAGCGCAGCGTAGGTAACCAACGTGAAGCCTCTGGTTCAGCGGACATGATCTTGGCAGACCTGTTCCTACCAGGCGCTTCGCGTGCTCCGGAGCTTCGCGCAGATGGCTACCCCGAGAAGGCGTCGCCGGGCACGCTCCGCTCACCAATTGATTACTTGTCAACCGGGCGCTCTGCGAGGATGACGCGGCTGGCAAGCCGGTGATCGCGGCAGACACCGGACGCCGTTGCCGAGGGCCGAAGTCGTCATCGGGCCGACGCAAGGTACGTATCCAGGTCGTCGTCCGGCGTCCGGCTACGCAACCACCGCAGCTTCCCATCGGTGATGCGGTAACGGTCGACGAGGTAAGTCCAGTCCCCGTCATCATCTTCGTACCGGAGGCACAGGAAGAAGTCAGCGTCGGCGAGAAACGGAGCCAATGCGGCAATACATCGCACATAGTCTTGGTAGGGGTGGTACACGCAGTCGGTATGAACCCGGACAAAGGACTCGGGTTCCTGGTGAAGCCAGAAAAGCCCCCTGACCCTTACGTCCATGCTGGAGAGAATCTTAATGAGTGCTGAGATGTGACGGCGCTCGAACCGCAGCACAGCGGTAAGGTCGGACACCTCTGGGGAGATCTGGCGAACCCTCAATGGACCGTGGTAGATGAGGCGGCCGACGGGGACCTCCTCCACGGCCCGGAGAAGCTCCTCCTGGGTGGCACCCGGCTCGAGGAGGACGGCGGTTGGGTCATCGCGCATGCATCAAACGCTACAGCCCTGCGGGTAGCTGGACATGACGCTGACCTTGTCCGGGTCTTCGATGTCCCTACGCCTTGCTGATGTAAGTACTGGCGCAAGTCTTCATTGAGAAAACCTCAATGGCAACAAGTTGACGATCAATCGATCACTCGGGCGGCCATCTTCTTTATTCTCGTGGCGCTGACCTGTCCGGGGTAGATCCTCCGCGAACGCAGGGTTTCACGGGCTTGGACCGTTTCATTGCATGACTCCCATGGCGTCGGGTCCTTTCGTATGTACGAGAAAAGTGACAAGCGTTGCATCAATGGATGGATCGCTCTGGGGCCGGAGAACCCGAATGAGGGAGGGCCTTGGTTCTGGCGCAGACATCTCCCGGCAACCAGACAAGAGGGCCGACGGCCTACCACAGGGGGGCTTTCGGCCCTGGCAAGGGACTTTCCAGCATGGTCCGCTGGTCTCATCCATGCTGGAGGTGTACCGCCATGAAGGATAAGGCGATCCATGCGGCGATCGAGGCCGCCACCTGGGCCCCCTCGGTCCACAACACGCAGCCCTGGACCTTCGGCGTGTTCGGGGACGAGATCAGTCTGCGCGCCGACGTCGAACGCAAGCTCCCCGTGAGCGACCCGTCCGCTCGTGAACTGATCATCAGTTGCGGCGCCGCGCTCTACACCCTCCGGACGGCGGTGCGGGCCGCAGGCTATGAGCCCGTCGTGCGGATCCTGCCAGACCTCGACCGCCCGTCGCTGCTGGCCACCGTACGGCTCGGCGATTCGGTGACGCCGGACGAGACCGTCACAATGCTGGCCGGCGAGATCAAGCGGCGTCGTACCCATCGTGGCGGCTTCACCAATCTGCCCGTGCCTGACCGGGTGATCGAGCGACTGGTCCAGCAGGCGGCGGCCGAGAAGGTCAGGCTGGCGCAGATCCGCTCCCCCGAGGGAGTGGACGTGCTCGTCGCACTCACACAGGCCGCGCAGAGCGTGCAAAGACGGGACCGGACATTCGACCTGGAGGTGATCCGATGGTCCCGCCCGCCGGGCAGCTCCCGCCGCGACGGGGTGCCCGCCGATGCCTACCCACGTAAGGCGGTCTGTCGCTTCCCACAGCGTGACTACGCGCACGGCCACGACTGGGGCGCCAACACCGACCAGAGCATGGCGACCTCGACCGGCATCGTGACGATCATGACGACGCCAGGCGACAGCCGCGAGGAGTGGATCGCCACAGGCCAGGCGTTGCAGCGGGTCCTGCTGCACGCCTCCGCCTACGGCGTCAGCGCTGCCTTCCACACCCAGGCGCTCGAGATGCACCAGCTGCGCGAGTTCCTCCGACACGAGCTATGCTCGGGCGACTATCCCCAGATGATCATGCGCCTGGGGGTCGTCTTCGACGACAGCCGGGGAGTGCGCCGTTCCTTGACGGAGGTCCTGGACTGAAGAAGTCGAAGGCCCTCCGAAGCGAACCGTCCGGCCCTGCGCCGCGATGGCCTGAGCGGTACACCGCCAAGACCACCTGACGTGCTGGCCGCGTACTCCTCCGCCGGCCCCGCCGACGCTTCCGGCGGCCTGTTTCTGACGCGATACCGACACCGGGATCTTGCCGTCGATTCGCTGGCCGTCCGATCCCAGGAGACTTCCGGCGATAACGTGCCCGAGTCGCACGGTTGCCAGTGCGGTGACCACATAGGTTCACCGGCTCGAGGAACTGGCCGCCCACGCCGCGAACGTGCCGTGCCCGCAGCGAGAAACGGCGATGCCGGGCCGGCCGCTCGCCCGAGCAGCCTGATCACTCAAGCCGTGAACGTTCGTGGAAACCGCACTATCCTTCCTGGAAGTGTTCGGGCGTGCTGATCTCCCTGGCCAGCGGCCCGAGCAGGTTGGCTGTGAGCTGGTTGACCCGCAGCAGCAGGTCGTCCACGCTCAGGACGCCGACCACCGTGCCTGCCTCCACCACGGGCAATCGGCGGAAAGCGCTCCGCCGGAACATCTCGACCGCCACGTCCAGGTCGTCATCAGGCCGCACGGTGGCCGGATCCCTGGTCATGACCTCCTGCACCTGGGCCTGGTCGTCCCCTCCCTGTGCGAGCACCCGCAGCACCAGGTCGCGGTCGGTCACGATGCCGATGACCTCCCGTCCGTCGCTGATGACGACGCTGCCGACCCCGGAATGGTCCATCTGCCGGGCGATGTCACACACCGCCGTGTATGGCGGCACCACGACCACCGGCGTGGACATCACGCTCTTGATCTTCATGTCCTCCCCCTAACCGGACCATCGCAAGGCCGGTGTCCCCCAGATGACGGTCATGGCGGCCCCACCGAGCAGATCTCTAACGGCGAAACCGGCATGACCATCGGCACGGCAGGTCAGGCAGCGGCGTGGGACAGCGCGAACCCCGTGGCCCCGAGTGCATGCCCTCCCCACCCCTCCACAGTGACGGTCAGCGCGGATCGCTCGAAGAGCCATTGGTCCCTCACATCCGGGTCGTTCGCCCCAAGGCCTGGTGCCGGGCCGCGCCACATGCTGCGCGGTCAGCCGATGCCGTCACGACGAACCCCTCGACCACGGTCCCGCAGGGATACCGTTGCGATCCACCTGGTCACGGCCATAGTCCTGACATCAGTGTGACGTTCGGCCCTGGTAGGGCGTGTCATCACGTTCTGCACTGAAAAGGGAGGGTTTCGATGGTTCTCCGACCAGTGGCTGATGTCGTACAGCAGCTCGGCCAGTGGTCGCACCGGCTGCGTGATGTCGTGCGTGAACACCGCCACGCCGACCGGTACCGGGTACGGCTCGAGCGCCCGCGAGGTGTCGTGGTGCAGCCGCGTCGAGGAGGCCGCGGTGGCGGTCAGCCAGTACAGCGAGATGTTGGTGAGCATCCGCTCGTCACTGATCGGCGAGCGAGGGCCGGTCCACTGCGCGGAGCCGCCGGCGATACAGGCCAGTTGGCCGACCGGCGAGTCGGTCAGCGCGTAGCCGATGGTCTGCGGGGTGAGGGCCTGCAAAGCCTGGAACGGCGGCCGGTTCGCCATCAGCTGCCTGACCTTGTCAGCCGGGAACTCGTGCGTTGCGGACAGGTCGATATCGGCGTCCGGGACCGGCCGGGTCGGCAGGAAGTTGACGTGCGCCCCGACAAGCCGCTCGGGTGCCACCGCGCCGAGCGCCATTGAGGCGCCGGAGCCGAAGTCGCCGCCCCGCGCGCCGTAGCGCTCGTACCCGAGACGGCGCGTCAGCTCGACCCAGGCCCGCGCGACCCGGACGATGTCCCAGCCGCGCTCGCGGGTCGGCCCGGAGAAGCCGTACCCCGGGATGGAGGGAATCACCAGGTGGAAGTCGCGCGACAGCGGCTCGATGACGTCGAGGCACCGCTGGGCCACGCGGACGCTGACGCCTTCGATGGTGCACTGTACGTGCACATCGGTGACCGTTGCGCCACCAGCCGCCGGCGAAGAAGCCGGAGGCGTCCATGTCGTGGACCATCGTGGCCAGGGTGGTGGTCAGGTAGGTCGCGAAGCGCTGCTCGGCGGGTGCGAGTACCCGGTGATGGCGCGCGGCGGCGTGGAAGCCGGGGCGCTCCTCGGCGAGCGCCAGGGCGATCTCCCAGCAGCGCGCCGCCACGTTGGCCACCGGTCCGGCCGTCGGCCGGGGACGGGCACCCGCTCACCGGCGGACCGGATGTCCCAGTCGGTCCGGTGTCGCGCTACTTCGCGATCGCCTCGCGTACGGACGGGACGATCTCCTGGGCCCAGCGGGCCAGGACGGTGAGGTCCGGGGCGCCGTGGCCGGCGGAGAAGAGCGTGAAGCCGGACGCGCCGTGCTCCAGCACGGCTCCGGTCAGTTCCTCGACCCACTGGTCGACGGAGCCGCCGAGCCAGCGGCCGTCGCGGTCGCGGGTGGCGGGCAGCGGCCGGTCGGTGATGCGGCCGGGGAGGTTGAAGACCGTGCGGATCTCGCTCGGATCGCGGCCGACGGACGCTGCGGCCTCGTCGATGATGGGCCGCGAGGCCCGGTAGCGTTCGCTGAGCCAGTCGGCCGCATGGCCGGGGATCCAGCCGTCGGCCACGCGGCCGGTGGCGGCCAGTGATTTCGAGCCGACCGATCCTGTCCATACGGGAGGCGCGGCGACGGGAGCGGGCTCGATCTGGTTCACCCGGTAGTGGTTGCCCTCGTAGGTGACCGGAGGGCCGCCGCCCGACAGCAGCTTGACCAGGACGATGGCCTCCTCGAAGGCGTCCACGGCCTCGCCGGGCGTCAGCCGCGGCACTCCCATGTCGGCGATGCGATCCCACAGCCCGCCGGCGCCCATGCCGAGCACGACGCGGCCGCCCGACAGTGCCGACAGCGAGGTCACCGTCCTGGCCAGCATGGCAGGAGGCCGGGTCGGCAGGTTGGTGACGTTGGCGAAGCCGGCGATGTGCTCCGTACGCCCGAGGATGAAGCCGAGCGCGGCGTAAGCGTCCAGGCGCCCGCCGATGTAGGGATGGTCCGACAGGGTGAAGATGTCGAGCCCGTCCCGGTCGGCCTGCTGGGCCATGCGCAGCAGCTCGGGTATGTCGTCGATGCCGGGATGCGTGCCGAAGCCGAAGACGACGTTATGCGCGGACAATGTTCTGCCTTCCTGTGCAAATGGAGATGTTCACCAGGCGTACGCTTCCGGCGCGGGTGGAACAGCTCGTCCAGCCTGGCCAGCGTGCCCTCGTCAAGGGTGATCGCCAGGGCCCTGAGCGAGCCGTCGAGCTGTCCGGCCGTGCGCGGCCCGATGATCGGCCCGGTCACGCCGTCCCGCGTGAGCAACCAGGCCAGCCCGACGTCAGCGGGGTCCTCGCCGATGGCGGCGCACATCTTCTCGTACGCCTCGATCTTTTCGAGGTATTCGGCGAGGGTGCGGGCCGACCGCCCGGAATCGCCGCGGGAGGCGCCACCCTCCTTCTGCTTGCGCAGGACGCCGCCGAGAACACCGCCGTGCAGCGGCGACCACGGGATCACGCCCAGCCCATAGTGCCGCGCCGCGGGCAGCACCTCCAGTTCGGCCCAGCGGTTCATCAGGTTGTAGATCGACTGCTCGGCGACCAGACCGAGCATGTGCCGCGAGCGCGCCGCCTCCTGCGCCTGTGCCAGGTGCCAGCCGGCGAAGTTGGACGAGCCGAAGTAGAGCACCTTGCCCTGCTGGCGCAGGACGCTGAAGGCCTCCCAGATCTCCTCCCACGGCGTGCTCCTGTCGATGTGGTGCATCTGGTACACGTCGATGTGGTCGGTGCCCATCCGCTGGAGCGAGGCGTCGCACGCGCGCCGGATGTGCAGCGCGGACAGGCGGCTGTCGTTGGGCCACTCGCCCGTCGGGAGGTAGAGCTTGGTGGCCAGGACGGTCCTGTCGCGCCTGCCGCCCCCGGCGGCGAACCACCGGCCGATGATCTGCTCGGTGCGGCCTTCGCCGTACACATCGGCGGTGTCGAAGAAGTTGATGCCGTGCTCGTGCGCACGGTTCATGATCGTGTGGCTGTCTTGTTCGGACGTTTCCGTCCCGAAGTTCATCGTGCCCAGGACGAGCCGGGACACGGAGAGGCCGCTGCGGCCGAGCCGGGTGTAGTCCATGTCAGGCGGCGCCGAACTGCTCGGTGAAGCGGCCGGTGAACAGGTCGGCCCCCTTGTACGCCGAGACGGTCTCGGCCGGGACGACGGCCGGTCCGTCGGGGGTGGGCAACTGGCCGACACCCCTACGCGGGCCGAGGGGCAGCAGGATCATGGGGTGGGGGAGCGGCTGGTAGGTGGCCGTCGGCTGCTCGCCGCGCAGCTGGGCGATGATGTTCTGGGCCACCACCTCCGCATGCTGCATCGCGTACCCGGCCATCTTGGCCTCGGCCACGTCGGTGATGTCGCCGATGGCGTAGACGTGGTCGTATCCGTGCACGTTGAGGGTCTCGCTGACGGGAACCTGCCCCTGCGGCGTACGAGTCGTCAGCCGGCCGCCGGCGAGGTAGTCGCTGTTGACACGCACCCCGTGCGCGCGGAACCAGATGTCGGCGGTGATCTCCTCCCCTCCGGTCGTCGTGACGGTGAACGTCGCCGCCTGGCCGGGCTCGGTCGCCGGAGGCGTGGTCAGGCCTGTGCCCAGCCGCAGGTGGATGTCCAGCTCGTCGAGCTGGCGGTGCAGTTCCTCGCGCATCTCCGCAGGGAAGGTGTCCATCAGTCGCTCGGCCGGGTCGACGAGGGTCACGTGCTTGTGCGGCCAGACCTCCTTGATCTCCCCGGCCAGTTCCAGGCCTACCGGCCCGGCGCCGAGGATCAGCACCCGCTCGGAACCCGCCAGTTCCTTGTGCGTCCTGAGCAGGTCGTCCAGGACCCCGTCCGTGGAGTCAGAGGTGGGCTTGGCGGGGTAGGCGTAGCTGGAGCCGGTGGCCAGGACCAGGTAGTCGGCCTCGACCCGCCGGCCTGAGGCCAGGGTGACGCCGCCGGGGTCCACCGAGACCGCGCGGTCGCGCACCACTGTGCCGTGCCTGAGCCACTGGTCGTAGGGGAAGAACATGTTGTGCGCCCAGTCGGGCTGGGTCAGCGCCCGCAGCGAGCCGGCCGAGTTGATGAACGAGTCACGCGGATCGATGAGGACGACGTCGGCCTCGGGGTCCAGCGCCTTGGCGACTGCTGAACCACCGTAACCTCCGCCGATGACCACGACTGTACGACTCATGATGCACGCTCCAGCAAAAAGGGGTTGCAGTTCGTGTCACGAACAATATTAGTTCGTAGCACGAACTGCAACTCCTTCCTGGATTCAGCGTGCGGGATCCGGTTCCAGGAAGACGGTGGGAACCTTGTTGTCCGTCACGACGCGGCCGAGCAGGGCGGCGAGTGCGTCGCGCTCCGCTGGGGCGAACCCCGAGGTCAGCTCTTCGACGCGACGGCAGGTCTCGGTGTAGAACTCGTCGGCGAGCTTGGCGCCCCGCCTGGTGAGCGCCACTCGTACCGCGCGCGAGTCCTGCGGGTCGGATGCGCGCTGGACCAGACCGTTGCGCTCGGTGCGGTCCACCAGGCCGGTCAGGCTCGACTTGGCCAGGCCGAGCACCGCGCCCAGCTCGCTCATGCCGTACGGCTGCGCCATCAGGACGCACAGCAATTGGCCCTGCTGCTGGGTGAGGCCGTACTCGCGGGCTGAATCTGCGTACACGGCATTCACCAGGAACGTGGACCGCACCAGCGCGGCCACCGTCCCGATCTGACCGTCATCATGCTTACTCACTTGGCCAGAGTAACAAATTCGTGGGACGAACTACCGCCTCCTGGCCGGGTTCTGTGCCGGACGCGCACGATGCCGGGAACGGATCTGGCGATCACGCGCCTACCGCCGGCCGCGGCTGACGGCGGCTGTCCCGGCAACGGGGACCTGTCCCGACCCGGCCCCAACGTGTATGCCCTCGGCCATCACCACGTTCGTGGCAACATGAGCCCGTACGAGGGTGCCCGGCACATCCCCTGGGTGGGCGGGCGCGAGCTGTCCATGGCCGCCAGCCGGTACTTTTCCATCGGGCAAGCCGAACGAGGCGGTCGCGGACGTGGTCAACGCGCACGCCCGGCTGGACATGTCCCAGGCGTGGGGGAACGGCAGCACCCCCGTGGCCGCGGACGGCGGCCGCCGGCGAATCTCACCTCGATATTGGTTTGACCCGGCTGCATGACGGGGCGCGCGAGCGCGGTGCAGCCGTGGCCGACCTCGCTCGCAAGGTCGTCATCCCCGCCGGCTGGAACAAGGGTCCGGACCCGCACGCGTCGGCTGGTTCGTCGCAACGCCTGTCAACGAGGCGCCGTTGGCGTTACCAGCTCCGTTCGAGCGTGAGCAGTGGCTCAGAGAACACGGGCGCCGGTGCGTCGGGATCTGCGGCGACAGCCTGCTCCAGCCGGCGGAAGCCGGTCTCCAGCTCGTCGGGACTGAGCTGAGCGAAGAACGAAAGAGTGCGCAGGCGCAGCCGTTCGAGCATGTCACCGCGGGTGCCGGAGGACGGCTCGGTAACCGTGCCGAAGCCGGCAACGCGCCAGCCGGCCGACGTGAACATCGCGATGACCTCGTGCAGCGGCTGAAACAGCGAGGCGTCCGCCTCGAAGCCGCGGGGGAAGTGCTCCAGCCACCACGGCCTGGGATGGTGGTCGCTGAAGTTCGCGCGAAGGAGCAGCCGCCCGCCGGGCCTGAGCACCCTGGCCAGCTCCCGGGCCGCCCGCGGCTTGTCCTGGACGTGGTGCCAGGACAAGAACATGAGAGCGTAGTCGGCGCTGCCGGACGGCACTGGCATGTCCTCCGCCGAGCCTGCCAGATACCGCACATCGGGATGCAGGGACTGCGCCTGCGCTGTCTCGCGCATGCGGACCGACGGCTCGACGCCGGTGACCGGCCCGAACGCTCGCGCCAGCGCGGGGGTGAACCTGCCGGTCCCTGAGCCGACGTCCAGCCCGGCCAGCGGACGCCGCTCGGGCAGTACCGCTCCGAAGGCGCTGATCCATGCCTGCAGCTGCTGCTCGGCAAGCGCGCGGCCACGCGCGTAGTCCTGGTACTGCTCCGTGTTGTAGTCGATCCGCCTCATCGCAGCTCCCGCCGCGTCATCCGGGCTATGGCAATCGGCCCGATATATCGAGTTGATACATCGGCACGATATGCGGTGTGGCGTCATGCCGCAAGACGGGCACAGCGGTCGGCGTGCATACACCGTGGCCGCCGGCCAGGTCTAGGGTCGCGGCCGCCTATGACCTGTCCCACGGGGTGCTTCGGGTGGGCGATCTCGACGGTTGATCGTCCGCCGGGACGAACCGGCGGGCCGCCTGTGGTGGAAGCGGACGAACGCGGTCCGTTCGACCTGGCTTATGCTCCAGCGGAGATGGAGCCAGGAGGGATGCCGGTGTCGAAGTTCGATGAGGTCAGCGCATGGCTGCGAAGCCGGCTGCCGGACCTGCTCGCCGAGAACCGGGTGCCAGGGGCGGCGGTGGCGGTCTGCGCCGGCGACGAGTCGGTGGACGTCGCGGCCGGGGTGCTGAACACGGCCACTGGCGTCGGGGCCACGACCGGCTCGCTCTTCCAGATCGGCTCGATCACCAAGGTGCTGACCGCGACGCTGGCCATGCAGCTGGTCGACGAGGGCAGGCTCGACCTCGACGCGCCGGTGCGCGCCTACCTGCCCGGCTTCGTGATCGCCGATGAGCGCGCGGCCGCGCGGATCACCGTGCGGCAACTGCTGTGCCACGTCTCGGGCTTCGAGGGCGACATCTTCACCGACACCGGCAAGGGCGACGACTGCCTCGAGAAGTACGTCGACCTCTTGCACGACGTGCCGCAGCTGTTCGAGCCAGGGGAGATGTTCTCCTACAACAACGCCGGCTTCTGCGTCTTGGGGCGAATCGTCGAGGTTGTCCGGGGCAGGCCGTTCGACGACTGCATGCGGGCGCACCTGTTCGAGCCCCTGGGCCTGACGCACGCTGCGAACGACCCGTACGACGCGATCCTCCACCGCACCGCGGTCGGGCACATCGAGCAGGAGCCCGGAGGCCCGCTCGCACCCACCCGCGTCTGGGCGCTGGCCCGATCGAACGCGCCGGCCGGCTCGATGCTGGCGATGCGCGCCCGCGACCTGCTGGCCTTCGCCCGCATGCACCTGGCCGGCGGCCGGGGACCGGACGGCCGCGCCGTGCTCAGCCAGGAGAGCGTCCGGGCCATGCGGCAGCCGCAGGTCGCACAGCCCGACCTCGACCAGGGCACCGGCTGGGGCCTCGGCTGGGAGCTCTTTTACCGCCCCGACCGGGCGATCTTCGGTCACGACGGCAACACCATCGGCCAGTCAGCGTTCCTGCGCGTGGTCCCGGAGCGCGACGTGGCGCTGGTGATCCTCACCAACGGCGGCTCCCCGAAGCCGGTCTTCCGCGAGCTCGCCGGACGTCTGCTCGGCGAACTCGCCGAAGTTGAGCCGGGCGAGGTGCCCCGGCCGGACCTGGCCGCGCGCCTGCTGGACGCCGCCCGCTACGTCGGCACCTACCTGTCGAGCACCTCGCGGACCACGGTGAGCCAGGACGCCGAAGGGCGGCTGTGGCTGGACCGCGTCCCCCTCGGCGTCACCGCCGACCTGGACGAGGCGCCGTACCGCACTGAGCTGGTCGCCTGGCGCGGCGACTCGGTGCTCCCGACCGAATCCGAAGGGGGCGTCGGCGCGCCGCTCGCCTTCCTCGGAGACGACGGGCAAGGGCGCGCCCTCTACCTGCACACCGGCCGGGCCGACCGGCGCGTGCCGTCCTGAACGCGTAGAAGGATCGCTGAAGAGGTGGGATCGGCGTCCTGCAGTCAGACGGTGGTTGGCTCGAGGGTCCAGACGCCGCCGTGTGGGTGAGTCCACGGTGGATCGGCGTGCGGGGATCAAGGGCCGCGGCGCGGGTGTGTAACCAGACATCGTTGTTGAGGCCGCGTCCGCTCGTGGTGGTGGTGTATCGGCCCGCAGCGGGCATTCGATGCACCGTCTCTTGACCTGCGCTACTTCTTGAACCGCGCGATTCGGGTGCCGCCGGCTTGCGGCCGCCCCAGGACGACGGTGTGTCCACCCGGGGCCGACGGTCAGGTCTCCGCACACACTCCAGCCGGCGTCTCCATCAGAGTGATCATCCGGATCATGCTCTGACTACCGCGATCCGGCACAACGACAAGACCGGCCGGCCCACCGCCCCGACCCCTCACCGCCTATGACCGTTGACGCTCAGCCGTCTGTCTTGGAATCAGTCGTCCAGCCGTTCACGGTTCCCGCTCCGCCGCGACGGCTCCCGGCGATCAGTTCGTCGAACTGGACGAACGCGGACTTCAAGGTTCGATCGAAGCGACGAACACCGCCAGGTGATCGCGCCCCACTATCGTCGAATGGATTGGGAGAGCACGGCCCTGAGCACGGCCGATGGTTCCAGGAAAGCGGATGGCGGTCGCGTGCTGACGATCCGTGACCTGTCGGTCGAGATCCGGCGGGGCGATCGGGTCGTCCGCCCCGTCTTCGGCGTCAGCCTGACGCTCGACCGCGGCGAGACGCTGGGGATCGTCGGCGAGACCGGGTCCGGCAAGTCGATGACCGGTCTGGCGATCATGGGCATGCTGCCGGCCGGCGGCCGGGTCACCGCCGGCTCGATCGACCTGGACGGCAGGGAACTCGTCGGGCTGGCCGCCGCGCAGTACCGCGCGATCAGGGGCAACGACGTGGCGATGGTCTTCCAGGACTCGATGACCGCGCTGAACCCGACCAAGCGCATCGGCGAGCAGGTCGCCGAGCCGGTGCGGCTGCACCGGGGCGCCTCGAAGCGGGAGGCGCGCGCCCGCGCCGAGGAGATGCTGGCCCTCGTGGGGCTGCCGCGGCCGGCCGAGCGGCTGGACGACTTCCCGCACCAGCTCTCCGGTGGCATGCGGCAGCGCGTGATGATCGCGATGGCGCTGGTCTGCGAGCCCCGGCTCGTCATCGCCGACGAGCCGACCACCGCGCTCGACGTCACCATCCAGGCGGAGATCCTCGACCTCCTCGACGACCTCAGGTCCCGGCTGGGCATGTCGATGATCCTGGTAACCCACGACATGGGGGTGATCGCCCGGCACGCCGACCGCGTCGGGGTGATGTACGCCGGGCGCGTGGCCGAGACAGGGCCGACTCCCGTGTTGTTCGGCCGGACGCGGCACCGCTACACCCAGGCGCTGCTCTCCTCGATCCCGTCGCTCACGCAGGACCGCCGCGAGGAACTCTTCAGCATCCCCGGGGCGCCGCCGGACCTGTCCGTGGTCCAGGCGGGCTGCCCTTTCGCGCCACGCTGCGCCGCCGTGACCGACCGGTGCCGCGAGGAGCCCCCGCCGCCCGCGGCCGAGGCCGAGGCCGATGACCACGCCTACGCCTGCTGGCACCCCGCCGACGGCCCGGCCGTCAGGGGCCGCGCGCGGCTGGTCGTCCCGGCGCCGGCCGTCACGGAGCCGCGCCTGCGCGTGGTCGACCTCCGGCGCGAGTACCCGGCGGGCAGCGCGGGCCTGCTCGGCGGCCGCCGCACCGTCAAGGCGGTCTCGGGCGTGAGTTTCGAGGTGGCGGCGGGGGAGACCTTCGGGCTCGTCGGCGAGTCGGGCTGCGGCAAGTCCTCCCTGGGCCGCATGCTCGTCGCTCTCGACCGGCCCACCTCCGGCGAGGTGATCTTCGACGGCGAGCCGGTAACCCGGATGAGCGCCCGTGCGCTGGGGCCCCGACGTACCCAGCTGCAGATGATGTTCCAGGACTCCAACGCCTCCCTCGACCCCCGCATGCGCATCGGCGCGATCCTGCGCGAACCCCTGGCCATCCAGGGGGTTGGCACCCGCGCCCAGCGCACCGCCCGCGCCGGCGAGCTGCTGCGGGACGTGGGCCTGCCGGCGAGCGTGCTGGAGCGCTACCCCTACGAGCTGTCCGGTGGGCAGCGGCAGCGGGTGGGCCTGGCCCGCGCGCTCGCCCTGGACCCGAAGGTGCTGGTCGCCGACGAGCCGGTCAGCGCGCTGGACGTCTCCATCCGCTCGCAGGTCCTCAACCTGATGCGCCGCATCCAGCTCGAACGCGGGCTCAGCAGCGTGGTGATTTCGCACGACCTCGCGGTGGTGCGGTACCTCGCCGACCGCGTCGGCGTCATGTACCTGGGCAAGCTGGTCGAGACCGGCACCACCGAGGAGGTGTACGGCTCAGCCGCGCACCCCTATACCGCGGGGCTGCTGGCGGCGATCCCGGACGCCGACCCCGAGGCGCCGCGAGCCCCGGCGGCCGCGAGGGTGCGCGGCGAGCTGCCGAGCCCCATAGACCCGCCGAGCGGCTGCCGGTTCCGCACCCGGTGCGCCTTGGCGAGCGAGTTGTGCGCCCAGAAGGAGCCCCCCTTGACGCCGGTCACCGGCACCCATCACGTCGCCTGCCACCACCCGCTGCGCCGAGAGGAGTCGCGCTCATGACCTGGTACGTGCTCCGCCGCCTGGCGGTCTCGCTCCTCGTCCTGCTCGGGATCTCCGCGGTCGTCTTCCTCATGCTGCACCTGGTGTCGGACAGCCCGGGACGCGTCGTCCTCGGGCAGCGCGCCTCGCCGGAGGCCGTGTCGGACTTCAACCGGGCGCACGGCTTCGACCGTCCGGTCGTCGTGCAGTACGTCAGCTACCTCGGCCAGCTGCTCCAGGGCGACCTGGGCCGGTCGTACAAGCTGAACGAGAACGTGGGCACGCTACTGGCCCTGAACGCCGGCCGCAGCGCGATGGTGTCGCTGGCCGGGCTGGTGCTGGCGCTGCTGATCGCGGTCCCGCTCGGCGTCCTGCAGGCGGTCCGGCGCAACAGCGTCGTCGACCGGGTCGCCACCGCCGCGTCGTACGTGCTCTACGCGACGCCGTCGTTCCTGGTCGGGCTGCTGCTGATCGCCGTCTTCAGCCAGACGATCCCGATCTTCCCGGCGGAGGCGTCGCAGTCGCACTCGCCGTGGGTGGTCTTCACCGATCCGCGGGCGATGGCGCTGCCGGTCATCACGCTAGCCGTCACCAGCGTCGCGGTCTTCGCGCAGTACCAGCGTTCCGCCGCCCTCGACCAGCTCGGCCAGGACTACATCCGGGTCGCGCGCGCCAAGGGCCTGCCGGAGCGGCTGATCCTCACCCGCCATCTGCTGCGCAACGCCTGCCTGCCGCTGGTCATGCTGGTCGGCACGCTCGTCCCCACGCTGCTGGCGGGCAATCTGATCGTCGAGTCTCTCTTCAACTATCCCGGCCTGGGCCTGCTGTTCCTCAACAGCCTGCAGCGCGAGGACTACCCGGTGCTCCTGGCCTACACCCTCATCGGCGGCGTGCTGACCGTGGCCGGCAACTTCATCGCCGACGTCGTGGTGGCGGCCGCCGACCGCCGAATCGAGCTGAGCACATGACCGCACCAGACGTGACCGCCGCGCCATCCCTCGAGGCCGAGACGCCGGCGGAGAGGAATCCGGTCTCGATCAGGTCGGTCCTGCGCGGGCTGCGACGGCATCCGCTCGGCCTGGCCGGCGGGCTGCTCCTGCTGCTCATCGCCGGGTTCTGCTTCCTCGGGCCGCTGTTCTACCAGACCAACCAGACCGACGTGGACCTGGTCAACGCGGCCCTGCCGCCCGGCCCCGGCTACCCGCTCGGGACCGACACCAACGGCTTCGACGTGCTGGGCCGGCTGATGTCCGGCGGCCAGGTGTCGCTGCAGATCGGGCTGCTGGCCGCGCTCTTCGCCACCACGATCGGCACCGTCTACGGGGCCGTGGCCGGGCTGGCCGGGGGCGTGGTCGACGGGTTCATGATGCGGCTGGTCGACGTCATGCTGTCGATCCCGTTCCTGTTCTTCGTACTGATCCTGTCGGCCCGCTTCCACGCCGACGCGCTGTCGCTGAGCCTCGTCATCGGCGGGTTCTCCTGGCTGGTCTCCGCCCGGTTGGTGCGCGGCGAGGTGCTGACCCTACGGGTGAGGGAGTTCGTGCTGGCCGCCAAGCTGATGGGCGCCTCCCGTCGGCGGATCATCCTCACCCACCTGATCCCGAACGCGCTCGGCGTCATCATCGTCAACATCACCTTCCAGGTCGCCGACGCCGTCCTGGTCGTCGCCGCCCTGGGCTTCCTGGGCTTCGGCCTGACCTACCCCACCGCCGACTGGGGCAGCCAGCTGGCCAGCGGCGTCACCTACATCTCCGCCGACTACTGGTGGCTGATCTACCCGGTCGGCGGCTGCATCATCCTCACCGTGCTCGCGCTCAACCTGCTCGCCGACGCGCTCCGCGACGCGGTCGGGCGGCGGGCCGACTGATGACCTGTTCACCAGGACGGAGGCGGGCGCGCGGAATTGTCCGCACCGCCGAACACGGGCCGAAGCCGCTGGTGCATCGTCGACGCACCCCGCACACCTCTTCAGGGAGCCATCTATGAAGCACCGAGGCCGCCTCTCCGTGGCCCTCGTCGCCGCCGTCGCCGTGCTGGCCACAGCGTGCAGCGGCGGCGGGGGAACGACGAAGGACATCGCCGACAGCTACACCGCCAAGCCCACGCAGACCGGCACCCCCAAGCAGGGCGGGACCGCCACGGTCGCGCTGACCCCCGGGCTCAGCCCCAACTACATCTACCCCTACCCGCCGGCGGCCGCCAACGGCACCGTCATCGCCCGCGGCCAGCTGTGGCGCTCCCTCTACCGGCCCAGCGGCGAGGGCGACCAGGTCGCCGACGCCGAGCTGAGCCTGGCCGAGCCGCCCGTCTACAACCCCGGCCGCGACACCGTGACCATCAAGATGAAGGACTACAAGTGGTCCAACGGCAAGCCGGTCACGGCCGATGACGTCGTCTTCTCCCTCGCCCTGCTCAAAGCCGCCCTCGCGGAGAGCCCGGCCAACTGGAGCTTCTACACCCCCGGCCAGTTCCCCGACGGCGTGAGCGCCGAGGCCGCCGCGCCCGACACGCTCACCCTCAAGCTGGAGACCGCGTACAACCCGTCGTACCTGCTGTCCATGCTGACGCTGCTGTACGTGCTGCCCTCCACCGAGTGGAACATCGCCGCAACCGGCGGCCCGCACCTCGACTACAAGCAGCCGAAGAACGCCAAGGCGATCTACAAGTACCTCACCAAGGAGTCGGAGTCGCAGGCCACCTTCGCCGGCAACCCGCTCTGGCAGGTCGTCAACGGCCCCTACCGGCTCAAGAGCTTCGACCCGACGACCGGCTCGTTCTCCCTGGCGCGCAACGAGTCCTACAGCGGACCGGGGGAGTCGCGGCTCGACCAGATCGACTTCAAGGCCTTCACCTCCGCCGCCGCCGTGCTCAACCAGTTCAAGGCCGGCAACCTGACCGTCGGCACGCTGGACTCCAGCTTCGCCACCCAGATCGGCGAGCTGAAGGCCAAGGGCTACAACGTGTACGGCGCGCCCGCCCCCGCCCGGTTCGACTCGCTCGTCATCAACTTCGCGAACACCGTCGACAACTTCGACAAGGTGATCGCACAGCCGTACGTTCGCCAGGCCCTGCAGCGGCTGATCGACCAGCAGGGCTACATCGCCGGCCGCGGCATCTACAACGGAGCCGGCTCCCCGAACTACAGCACCGCGGGCACCGGATCCCCCTACCCGCCCGCCTTCGGCGACCAGCCGCCCTACCCCTACGACCCGGCCGCCGCCGAGAAGCTGCTCACCGACAACGGCTGGAAGGTGGCGCCGAACGGCTCCACCACCTGCCAGCGTCCCGGCACCGGGCCCGGCCAGTGCGGCGCGGACATCCCGCAGGGGCAGAAGATCAGCTTCACCCTGGCCTCCGCCAGCTCGCCGGCCTTCGTCGGCGCGCGTGACGTCGCCTTCGCCTCGGCGGCCAAGAAGCTCGGCATCGACGTCAAGATCGTGACCAAGTCGCTCAACTACATGTACGCCAACTACGGCAACACCTTCGCTCCCGCCACCAAGAACGAGTGGGCGATGCAGGACTACGGCCCTCTCTACCTGGCGGCCGGCTACCCGAGCAGCAACACGGTGTTCAACACCGAGGGCAGCTTCAATCTCGGCAGCTACAAGAACGCCGAGGTGGACAAGCTGATCGGCGCCTCGACCTTCGGGGCGGACGAGAAGTCGCTTTCGGCCGAGGTGACCAGCCTCGCCCAGGACCTGCCGGTGCTCTTCCTCCCGACCCCGCACACGCTGGTGGTGTGGAAGAACACCCTGTCGGGCCCGCAGTCGTCGTTCAACGCCCTGATCAGCTTCCTGTACACGCCGGAACTATGGTACTTCCACGGCTAGCGCGACACCTGGTCGGCGACGCCAGGGTGGTGGCCCTCGGCGAGGGCGCGCACAACATCACGGAGTTCTACGAGCTCAAGGACGAGCTGTTCCGCCTGCTCGTCGAGGAGCACGGGTTCACCGCCTTCGTGATGGAGTCGGGCTTCGCCGAGGGGCTGACCGTCGACGCGTGGATCCACGGCGGGCCCGGCGAGGTCGAGACGGTCGCCCGCGACGGCATCACCTACCGGTTCGGCGAGTGCGAGCCGATGCGGCGGCAGCTGACGTGGATGCGCGAGTGGAACGCCGCGAACCCGGCGAAGGTCAGCTTCTACGGCATGGACCTGCCCGGCTCCTCCACCTCGCCAGGACCGGCCGTGCGCGCTTGCCTCGACCGGCTGCCGGAGCTCCCCGGCGACGAGGAGCTCCGTCGCCTCAGCGACCTGGGCGGCCGGACCGAGGCGGCGATCCGCTACCGGGCCATGCCCGCCGCCGAGCGGGCCCGGCTGCTCGACGGCCTCCGCCACCTGGTGGAGCGTACGGCGGCGCACGACGACGGGGTCGTGCGCCGGTGCGGGGCCTCGATCGGGGCCTTCCTCGCCGAGCTGGACGTGCCGCGGGCCGGGCCGTACCCGCGCGACGTGTTCATGGCCGACACCGTGCGCTGGATCCTGGAGCGCGAGGAGCGGATCGTCGTGAGCGCGCACAACGCGCATGTCAGGCGCACGCCGCTGCATGGCCGGCCGATGCTCGGCGGCCTGCTCGGCGAGGGGTCCGTCGTCATCGGGATGACGTACGGCTCCGGCCCCGAGGTGCGCTTCACACAGCGCTCGCCACGCCCGTTCGACTGCGACGTCTCCCTCCACGAGCGCACCCTGCCGCCGAACGCCATCGAGTCGCGGCTGGAGCGCCTCGGCCCGCCCGTCGCCGCTGTAGACCTGCGCCACGCGCCGGCCGGGCTGTTCGACGGGGTGGACGGCACGCTGGCCGCCGGCGGCCTCGACCCCGTCGACGATTTCCCCGCCGCCTACGACGCGCTCATCCACGTCCGCCGGGTGACCCGGGTCCCCGGCGCGTTCGAACGGCTCCGCGCGGAGTTCGAGACCGTAGCCCAGCCCCCAGAAGAGCCGGAGTCACCGTGACCGTCGCCTACCCGCCCGCCCGCACCGTCGAGGTCTTCGAGGACGTCGCAGGCGTGCGCGTGCCCGACCCCTACCGCTGGCTGGAGAAGGAGACCCAGGAGGTGTGGCAGTGGCAGCGGCGGCAGGCCGAGCTCGCCACCGCCGCCGTCTACGCCGGCCAGGATCCGGAGGCCGTCCGCGACCTGATCCTCGCCTGCGACGCCGGCTCCCGCCCGGACCTGCCGAAGTACGCCTCCGGCCGCTGGTTCCGCGTCGTGACCCCGCCCGGGGGCTCGGCGCCCGTGGTGGTCGTCTCCGACGAGCCCCTCGGAGACGGGCGGAAGGTCGTCGCCCTGGCCGGATCAGGCGAGGGCGAGCACCCGCCGGTCGTGTCCTGGCTGGCGCCCGCGCCCGACGGCCGCGTCCTGGCACTCGGCCTGTGCACCGACGGCAGCGAGCACAACACCATCCGGCTCGTCGACGTCGCCTCAGGGAGGCAGTTCGACGGCGCGCCCGAGCAGGTTTTGCACAGCGCGTGGGCGGGCGGCGTCTCGTGGCTGCCGGACAGCACGGGCTTCTACTTCTTCGCGCTCACCGGCACGCCGGAGGAGTTCCGGCAGGCGGTCTTCCTCCACCGGCTCGGCGGCGGAACCGAACCGGAGCCGATCCCGGTCGGCGAGGGCTCCCGCGAGTACACGCTCGTCCAGATGTCGACCGGCAGCCGCTGGGCCGTCGCCGCCCACCGGGTGGGCAGCCCCGTCCCGGTCGCGGTGCGCGACCTGTCCGACCCCGATACGGCCTGGCAGCCCTTCGTCACCGGGTGCACGGGGACGATCGCCGGGCACGTCGTGGGCGACCGCTACATCGCGGTGACCGACGTCGACGCCCCGCGCGGCAGGGTGGTCGCCATCCCGTTCGACGCGGCCGACCCCGGCGACCCTGCCGGGTGGACCGAGCTCGTCCCGGAGGGGGACACGGTGCTGCGCTCCCTCACCCCCGTCGGCGAGCACCTCTACCTCAGCGAGTTCGACCGGACCTTCGCCAGGGTGCGCATCCTCGACCGCTCGGGAGCCGTCACCGGCGAGGTCCCCCTCCCCGGCCGGGGAGCGCTCGCCGCGCCCTTCTTCCCGCTGACCGCCCTGGCCACCGGCACGCCCGCGGCCGACTTCGTCTTCGCCTTCTCCACCCTCACCAGCTCCTGGGGCGTGTACCGGCACCGGCCAGGCGAGTCGGAACCGGAGACGCTGACGCCCCCCGCGATCGTCCTCGACGCCGTGCTGGAGGAGGGCGAGGCCATCGCGCCCGACGGCGTCGCCGTGCCGTACCACGTGGTGCGCGGCGCCGGCGGTGATCCGGCGCCGGTGCTGATCTCCGCGTACGGCGCGGCCAACGTGCCGCTCCTGCCGCAGTACCAGCCCGACCTGGCCGCCTTCGTCGCCGCCGGAGGTGTGCTGGTCCAGGCGTACCTGCGTGGCGGCGGCGAGTTCGGCCGCGACTGGTACCTGGCCGCGCACCGGGAGCGCAAGCACGTCCGCGACGCCGACCTCGTCGCGGTCGCCGAGCATCTCCTCGCCACCGGCCTGACCAGCCCCGACCGGCTCGCGCTGACCGGTGGCTCCGACGGCGGCCTCATGTGCGGGATCGCCGTCACCCGGCGGCCCGAGCTGTGGCGTGCGGTCCTGCCGAGGGCCCCGCTGCTCGACCTCATCGGCGGCACCCGAGACCCCTACCTCGACTTCGTCATACGCAAGGCGTGGGGGGACCCTGACGACCCCGCCGAGGTGCGGCGGCTCCTCGGGCTCTCGCCGTACCAGCTGGTCGAGCCCGGCGTCTTCCCGGCGGTCTACCTGCAGGCCGGGGCGACCGACCCACGGTGCCGGCCCTGGCACGCGCGCAAGTTCGCCGCTCGCCTGCAGGCCGCGCAGCGGGGGGAGGCGCCGATCCTGCTGCACGTCTTCGAGGACGCCGGCCACGGCGCGGCGACCGCCCGCGACGTCGCTGTCGCGCAGGACGCCGAGTGGCTGGCGTTCCTGATCGGCACGCTCGGCCTGCGGGGCGTCAGCCGTCCGGGGCCGACCTGATCGACATCAGGCGCAGCTGCAACATGGCCGACAGCCGCGCGCCCGGATCGCCGAGGTCGAGCCGGCCGACCTCGGCGGCGCGGCGCAGCCGGTAGCGGAAGGTGTTGGGGTGCACGTACATCGCGCCCGCGGCCACCACGACGTCGCCGAAGGCGTCGAGCCAGGCCCGGAGCGTCTCGACCAGGCTGGTCTGGTGCTCCCTGTCGTAGGCGACGATGCGGGCGACGGCCCCGCTGGGGATGTCGCCGCGCGGGACGAGATCGGCGAGCTCGAGCAGCAGCGCCTCGACGTGCACGTCGTCCAGGCAGGCCACCTGCTGTCCGCCGACCCCTGAGCGCAGCACGCGCAGGGCGCGCTCTGCCCCCGTCCGGGACCGGACGAGCGCCGAGCTGTCAGCGGCGAGCGGCCCGACCCCGATCAGCGGGCGCAGCCGCGAGCCGACGCGCGCCAGGAACTCGGTGGCGACCCACATCGCGCGCTCCTCGGCGTCCTCGCGGTTCTGCTCCCGGTTCTGCGGCAGGGGCAGTACGCCGAAGGCGACGTCGCCGATGAGCGCCGCGGCGGCCCTCGGGTGCGCCGCGGACAGGTGCATGGCGAAGGCATCGGCCAGCCGCTTGCGCTCGGTGGCCAGCTGGGCGGGCAGCGGGTGCTCGGCCGCCGAGCCGACGACGGTCAGCGCCAGGACGACCGCGGGCTCGTCCTTCAGTCCGAGGCGGCGGACCGCCTCCAGCGACCACGGCCCACTCTCCAGGGCATTGCTCAGCAACTCGGCCCGCAGCCGCCGTTCCATGTCGGCGTCGGCGCGCTGCCACACCATGTGCATCGCGACCAGCTTGGACGCCTCGTACAGCGCCTCACTGCGCTCCTCGTCCAACGGTTCGGGAACGACCACCCAGATCGTGCCGAGGATCTCGTCCCCGGCCCGCACCGCGATCGCCGCCCGGGGCAGCTCCGGCGGCAGCGACGGGTCGACCGGCTCGGGAAGGGGCGCCACGTAGATCGGCCGGTCGCTGCGGTAGATCGCCTGGAACACCCCGCGTTCCTCCAGGATGCGCGTGTAGTGCTCCGGGACCTGGCGGCCCAGGATCGTCTGGACACGCGAGCGGTCGGCCTCCTCCTGACGGCTGGAGAAGGCCAGCAGCCGCGAGTTGCGGTCCTCGATGGTGACGGGCGCGTCGAGCAGCGCGGCGATGGCATTGGCGACCGCGAACAGGTCGCCGGATCTGATCCGGCCGACCGTGTGCGCGTCCCGGTCGTCCAGCGCGCCGCCCTCGGCGGTCAGCGACCGGAGCATCCCCGCCAGGTGCGTCCATGACGCGCCGCGCGCAAAGGAAAGGACCGTCACCCCCGCCTCGCGCGCCGCCGCGACCAGACCCTCGTCGGGTACGACCGGCGCACGGACCACGAGGCCGACGGCGTCGTGCCGGCCGAGCTGGGTCACCACCTGGGCGAGGTCGGCCGAGTCGTGCAGGCCGACGCCGAACACCAGCGCGCGGCTCGGCAGCTCGGGCTCGTCGAGTGGGTCGTAGATGACGACGCCGCCGACGTCACCGGCCTGCTCGACGTCGCCGCAGACGACATCGAGCAGGGTGGAGCCGAGTTCCTCCAGGACGCGGGCGAGGCTGGCTCGCGGGAGGCTGGTCACGGGGACAAGCACGCGCCCGAAGCTAGCGCAGCGCGGGAGGGTCGGCGTTCGTTCTGCATGACGAAAGGATGCTACCCGGTTCGTCGGCCCGGACCAATCTCAAGGCAGGGGTACCCACTCCGTGGCGACCGTCACCTCGTCCAGGACCTCGGGGATCGGGGTGACGCCCAGCCCCGGGCCGGCCGGCACCGAGAGGTGCCCGTCCTCCAGGACGAACGGCGGCGTGAGGTCGGTCCGGTAGTAGCGCGTGGACGCCGAGGTGTCGCCGGGCAGGGTGAACCCGGGCAGCGCGGCGAGCGCCACGTTGGCGGCGCGGCCCAGCCCCGTCTCCAGCATGCCGCCGCACCACACCGGCACGCCGTGCGCCGCGCAGACGTCGTGGATCCGCCTGGCCTCCAGGTATCCGCCCACCCGGCCCGGCTTGATGTTGACCACCTGGCAGGCACCCATCGCGATGGCGTCGGCGGCGGCGCGAGCCGAGACGATCGACTCGTCGAGGCAGATGGGTGTGCTGATCCGCCCGGCGAGCTCCGCGTGCCCGAGCAGGTCGTCCTCCGCCAGCGGCTGTTCCAGCAGGAGCAGCCCGAACGGGTCGAGCCCTGCCAGGTGCCGCGCGTCGCCGCGCCCGTAGGCGGTGTTGGCGTCCACCTGCAGCAGGATGTCGCCGAAGCGCTCGCGCACCGCGCGGACCGGCTCGACGTCCCAGCCGGGCTCGATCTTCAGCTTGATCCGCAGGTAGCCTGCCTCCAGGTAGCCGGCCACGGTGTCGAGCAGTTCGGGGATCGACCCGGTGATCCCCACGGACACCCCGCACGGCACGCTCTCGCGGACTGCGCCGAGGGCCAGGCCGAACGAGACCCCGGCCGCGCGCAGTTCGGTGTCCAGCACCGCCGTCTCCAGCGCGGCCTTGGCCATCCGGTGGCCCTTGAACCCGGCCAGCACCGGCGCGACCCGGTGCGCGTCCAGGTCGGCCACCCCGGCCAGCGCCGGGATCAGATAGCGGCGCAGTACGTCGGCCGAGGCGTGCGTGTACTCCGAGGAGTACAGCGGCGCGCTCCCCGCACCGCACTCGCCCCACCCCTCGGCCTCGCCGGTGACGGCGCGCAGCACCAGCGCCTCCCGCACGGTCTCCGTCCCGAACGATGTTCGGAAGGGCGACACGAGTGGCATCCGGATGGTGCGGATCTCTACCCCGATGAGCTTCACAGCGACTCCCGCCTGTCCACGATGTACCAACCCGCGCGGTCGAAACCGCGCACCCGCGCGCCCTCGGCGAGCAGGTCACCAAGCACGTCCCGCAGCGCCGTACGCCACTGTGCGGCCAGCCCCGGGTCGTGCTCGCGCATGGTCTCGACGTCCCCGGGGACGCCGACCAGCACGGTGCGCGTGCCGGCGCGGCCGGCGACCGGCCCGCCCCTGGGCGAGACGTCCAGCGCCACGGCCGCCTTCGCCGCGCGGGCGGAGGCAGCGTCGGCCGGCCTGGGCGCGCCCGCGCAGGCCGCCACGGCGGCGGGCGACTCCAGCCGCCACCGCACCAGAACCCGGTCGGTGTCGTCGCTGCGGTTGATGTCGTCGTCCATCGGGCCGTAGAAGTTCGGGAGATACTCGTCCGGGTCGGCGGCCAGCTTGGTGATGTTGAAGTAGGCGTTGCGCCGGATCAGCGGATCGTAGGTCCAGCAGACCTCGCCGACGCCGCGCGACATGGCCCAGGCGCGCTGGTGCAGCTTCAGCGCGAAGCCGACGTTGCGTCCCTGCACGCGCGGCAGCACCCCGGCGATGTGACTGTGCAGGGCCTCGCGCGCGGGCGGGGAGAAGAAGCCGAAGCAGGCGCCCACCAGCTCGTCGCCGTCGAAGGCGCCGCTGACATAGCTGCCCGCCTTCGCCATCGCCCGCAGCAGGTCGGCCGTCACCGGCGGGTTGTTGTCACCAGTACGCCAGATGTGCTCGTACAGGCGGCGGACGGCCTCGAGCTCGGCGACGCTGTCCAGGGGGCGGATGTCGATGCCCGCGCTGCGCGCGGCCGCCTCGGCTGCGCCGTACGCCAGGTCGACGGGCCGGGACCCGCGACGGTCGCGGATGAGATCAGTCACGCCGGTCATGGTTCCAGCCGGTCGGGCCCTGTAGCTGGTCGGCGAGCACGGGAGGACGGGCTCCGGTTCGTCCGGGCGGACAACTTCGCGCCCCGAGCAGCTCGGCGACCAGGGCCGTGAGCAGCCGCGTCCGCCCCGGCAGCTCCGCTATGACCACGTGCTCGTCGTCGGCGTGCGCCCCGCCGCCGACCGCGCCCAGCCCGTCGAGGGTCGGCGTGCCCACTCCCGCGGTGAAGTTTCCGTCGGAGGCGCCGCCGACGGCGACCGAGGCGAGCCGGCCGAGCCCGAGCGTCGCCGCGAGCCGGCGGGCCCGCTCGAACAGCTCCACCGACGCCTTGGCCGGGAGCGGCGGCCGGTTCGGACCGCCCCTGATCTCCAGCTCGGCGCCTTCCAGCGCGGGTCGCAGGCCGAGCATCGCGGCGTGGACGCGGATCTGCTCGGCGTTCTCCCAAACCCGGGCGTCGACCTCGAAGCGCGCCGACCCGGGCACGGTGTTCACCGTGGTGCCCGCCTCCAGGCGGGTCGGCGTGACGGTCGTGCCCAGACTGGGATCGCCCAGCCCGGCCACGGCGACGACCTGGCGGGCCAGTTCCACCGAGGCGTTGACGCCGCGCTCCGGCTCCAGTCCCGCGTGCGCGGCCCGTCCCCGTACCAGCACCTCGTAGCGCGAGACGCCCTTGCGTGCGGTCTTCAGGGCTCCGCCGGGCCCGGCGGCCTCCAGGACCAGCGCGGCGGAGCACCCGCGGGCCTCGTCCTCGATGAGCTCGCGGGAGGAGGCGGACCCGGTCTCCTCGTCGCCGGTGACGAGCAGGGTCAGGCCGTCCAGGTCGTCCAGCGCCGCCAGCGCGTGGAAGGCCATCACCAGCCCGGCCTTCATGTCGAAGCACCCGGGCCCGCGCAGCAGCCCGTCGCTGACCTCGAAGGGATGCGTCCGCAGCGAGCCGACCGGCCACACCGTGTCATGGTGCCCGAGCAGCAGCACCCGGGGCTCGCCGCCGAACCGCCAGCGCACGTGGGTGCAGCCGTCCACCACCTCCCGCTCCGGCTCCGCGCCCAGGAGCCGGGCGCCGACCTCGGCGACCGCCTCCGCGCTGCGGGCGACCGCGGCCAGGTCCTCGGACGGGGACTCGCAGCGCACGAGCCGATCGATGTCGGCGATCATCGCGGCCGCGGCGGGATCTTCATTTCCTGATCGACGCATCGCTCCAGCATGGCGAAGCGCGGCGGGCGCGGGTCTGTCCGACCGGCCAACATCGGCGCGTGCCGTTGGGACCGGGCGATGAACCGGCGCAAATGAACTCCGTCATGGAGCGATGGATCCGGACCTGTCGACGCGAGCTGCTGGATCGAACCTTGATCTGGATCGGCGCCACCTTCTGTATGCGCTGCGCGAGTTCGAGACTTTCTCTGACGAACACCGGCCTCGTCGGGCTCCCCGCAGTTTGCTCCGCTTGTCAACGTCAGCATGCGCGTCTCGGCGAGGGACCGCTTCATACACACGTCCGTGAACCCGATTTCCGGACCATTCAACGGGCGGAACAAAAAAGCGGAGAAACATGACCGATAAATGGGACGACGCCCCACTTCGATCGGGAAACCAGCTTTCACCTCGCATTCAATTCATTTTCCATTCATTTGCAAGGGCGCTTCGCGACTCTCGGTTCCGCAGGAAAGCGGCGACGAGCGGAAGCGGGTTCACGTGGGTATGCGTTCGGAAGACCCGGCCATTCTGCGCGACATCGTGACCGCCGAACTCGGGCGCGCGGGCGCGCAGGACTGGTCGATCGCCGAGGACGACCTCTGGTGCAAGGTCACCCCCGACGCCTACCCGATGCCCGACCAGGGATGGAAGCTGCACGTCTCCGCGACGATGCTTTCCGCCCCGCTGGCGCTCGCCCGCGTCTCACGGGTACTCACCGAGGCCCGTTGCGCCTTCAAGTTCCCCGCCCGGCTGAGCGACTACTGGAAACTCCTCGAACCGCACTGCAGCCGTGCGCAGGCCGGGAAGTTCATCACCGTCTATCCCCTCGACGATGCCGAGTCGGTGCGCCTGGCCGCCCTGCTCGACGACGCCACCCGGGGGCTTCCCGGCCCGTTGATCCTTTCCGACCGTCCGTACCGGACAGGTGGGATCGTCCACTACCGCTACGGCGCCTTCAGCGGGCACCGCGTGCTCGGCAACGACGGGTTCTACGAGATCCGGCTGCGTTCGCCGCAGGGCAGGCTCGTTCCAGACGAAAGGCGGCCGAGCTTCTCCCCGCCATCGTTCGCGACCTGCCCGTTCGAGGTTCCGGCGGCGAGCCCGCGCCGGCGGGCGGCCGCGGTCATGCTCAACGACCGGTTCGTCGTCCGCGAAGCCGTACGGCATGCGAACCGCGGCGGCGTCTACCTCGCCGAGGACACCACCACCGGTCACGACGTGGTCGTCAAAGAGGGGCGTCCGCACGCGTGCGCCGATCTGAGCGGCCGCGACGCGCGAGATCGGATCGCGGCCGAACGTTCCTGCCTGGAAGACCTCGCCACGGCCGGGATCACGCCGGCCGTGGTGGACTTCTTCGAGCAGGGCGGCCACACCTTCCTCGTCGAAGAGTTCGTGCCAGGGATCACGCTGCAGCGCTGGTCGGACGAGAACGCAGGACCGCTGGGCGAGGACGGGTTCGGCAACGCGGCGGCTCAGGTCCTGCCCGTCGTCAGCCGCCTGACCGAGTTGCTGAAGGCTCTGCACAGCCGGGGCTACGTGTTCGGCGACCTGTCGCCGAACAACGTGATGCTCTCGCCCGGCGGCGAACTACGGCTCATCGACTTGGAACACGCGACCGTGCCGGGCACCACCGTCATGGTGGGCGGGACTCCGGGCTACCTCGCCCCGGAGCTGGCGGGCCACACGGGGGAGTTCAGGCCCGCCCCGCACACGGGCGCCGACCTCTACAGCCTCGGCGCGATGGTGTACTTCCTGGCGGTCGGCGCCCACCTGGACCCGCCGGCCCCCGACCGGGCGGCCGGGGTGGCAGCGGTGGCAGCGGCCAACCCCACGCTCGCTCTGCTGCGGCCGCTCGTGGAAGGCCTGCTGGCGACAGACCCGGAGCGGCGCTGGTCGCTGGACAGATGCCGGCGCTTCCTCGCCGCGCTCACACCGGAGCGGGCCGCCCCCCACCACCGGGCCCGGCCACCGCAGCGGATCGACCGCCTGATCGACGATGGGACCGCGCACCTGGTGGAGACAATGGACACGAGCGAGGACGCCCCGTCGCCGTGGCCCAACGCCGCCGACGGCATCGAGGCCGATCCGTGCTCGATCAACGGCGGCGCGGCGGGAATCCTCGGCGTCCTGGCGCGGGCCGACCCGCAGGCGAAAGCGGTCGCCGAACTCGCCCGCTGGCTGAGGCGGCGGCTGGCGACCGAGGACGTCTGGCCGCCCGGCCTTCACTTCGGGCGCTCCGGCGCGGTGTGGGCGCTGTACGACGCGGCGAGGGCCATGGGCGACGCCGAGCTGGCACGGTTCGCGGTGCGGACAGCGCGGCAGTTGCCGACCGACCACCCTAGCTCCGACGTGACGCACGGACTGGCCGGATGCGGCATGGCGCTCTTGCACATCGCGCTGGCCTCGGGTGATCTCGCGCTGCGAGACCGCGCCGCCGAGACCTTCCAGAACCTGCACCAGGCGCGGTCATACGGCGACGGCCACCCGCAGTGGCCGACGCCGCAGACGTTCGACTCGGGCCTGGCCGGGGCCAACCACTTCGGCTTCGCGCACGGCATCGCCGGCATCGGGACCGCGTTGCTCCAGGCGGGCCGGGCCCTCCACCAGCCGGACTGGACGGCGACCGTCCACGAGATCGCCCGCACCCTCTACGAACACGCCGAAGTGGACGGCGACACCGCCTGGTGGCCGACGCAGCGCGGCGACCTGTCGACGGTGCGCCCGCGCCGGCCGTACTGGTGCAGCGGCTCCTCAGGGATCGGCTCCTTCCTCGTGAGGTACTGGCGCGCCACCGGCGACCCGCCCGCGCTGGACCTGGCGCGCAAGGCCGCGGCGGCCGTGCACCGTACCCGATGGCAGTCAGGGCCGGTGCCGTGTCACGGGCTGCCCGGAGACGGTGAATTCCTGCTCGACATGGCCGACCTCACCGGTGAGGACCGCTACCGGCGGTGGGCGCGAGATCTGGCCGGATGCCTGGAGATCCGCGCGGTCGACCGTCGCGGCCGCCTGCTCGTCCCCGGACCCCATGGAGACTTCCCACCGACCTTTCTCGCCGGCACGGCGGGGATCGTCGCCTTCCTCCTCCGGATGCGCGACCGGTCCGCCCGGTTGTGGATGCCGGAGGAGGCCCCCAGGCTCGCCGCTCCCGCAGCGGGACGGCGATGACAGACGGCCGCACCACGGGCGGCCCCGGCATTCACAAGGAGGTGAACGACCATGTCCTTCGACGTTCAGGACCTGCAGGCGCTCCAGGAGCTCGAGCCCGGCGCCAACGAGGCGCTCCGGCTGACCCACTGCATCAAGCACTTCGGCTGCACCGACGGCTGACAGCCGAACCCGCCCGCCCGGACACGGGCGGGCGGGGCTCTGTTCGATCACGTTCGATCCAGGCGTCGATCACCAAGCGTTCGATCAGCAGGTGTTCGACCATGACAAGGACAGGCCAGGCCCGTGCACGATCGTCCCCTCTCCGCCTCGGAGAAGCCTCCCGCCCCCGGGACCTGGCGCAGGGTCGTGCGGCTGTTCATGCCGCACCGGCTCGCCATCTGCTTCGTCGTCCTGCTCGTCGTGGCCTACTCCGCTCTGAACGCCGCCGTCCCGTTGCTGACCCAGCTGGTCTTCGATCGGGCGCTGTTCGGCGCGGGCGGCCCCGACCTGCCGCTGCTCGCGCTGATCGCCGGCCTGGCGGCGGCCACCGCCTGCGCGGTGGGCGTGGTGGACCTCGGCCAGACGTGGGTGTCGGCCCGCGTCGCGCAGCACGTGGTGCACGCGCTGCGCGTGGAGCTGTTCGGGCGTCTCCAGCGCATGTCGCTGGCCTTCTTCGCCGCCACACGCGGCGGCGAGATCCAGTCGCGGCTGGCCAACGACACCGCTCAGATCGAGCACGCCGTCAAGGACACCCTGCCCAGCACGCTGTCCGGCGTCATCGGATTCGTGGCCGCCGCCGGCGCAATGGCGGCACTGTCACCCCTGCTCGCGGGTGCCGCCCTGATCCTCGCGCCGATCGTCGTCTGGGTGGCCTCCCGATCCGGGCGAGCGCTCAAGAACCTGTCGGAGGTCAGCCAGCGCTCCCGCGCGCAACTGTCGTCCATCGTGGCGGAGCGGCTGTGCCTGGGCGCCGTCATCCTTGCCAGAGTCCACGGCAGAAGCGCGGACGAGGCCACCGGGTTCGCCGCGGAAAGCCGGCGGCTGATCCGGCTCGGGGTGCGCTCCGGACTGGTGGCCCAAGGGGTGCTGAGCGCGGGACACGTCTTCTTCGTGCTGACCCCCTACCTGGTGTTCGTGGCGGCGGGACTGTCCGACGGGATCACCCCAGGCACACTGGTCGCCTTCACCGTGCTGCAGGCCAGGCTCTACCAGCCCCTGTGGCAGCTCCTGCACATCTCCACCGAGTTCCGCTCCGCCCAGGGAGCCTTCGAGAGGGTCTTCGACTACCTCGACATGGAGCCCGAGCCCGGGCTGGAGCCCGGGCCTGATCCGCGGCCGGACCCCGTCCCCGGGCCCGGCGCGCTCGCCGTCCGCGAGGCCACGTTCCGGTACGCCGCAGGGGAGCGGGACCGTCCGGCGTTGGACGGCGTGAACCTCACCCTCCCGGCCGGATCCACCACGCTGGTCGTCGGCCCGAGCGGCTCGGGCAAGACGACACTCGGCCACCTGCTCGTCGGCCTGCACGCGCCCATCGAGGGGTCGGTCCTGATCGACGGGGCGAAGATCGGCCGTCCGTCACCCGGGCAGGTCTGCATCGCCACGCAGGAGCCCTTCCTCTTCCAGGGGTCGATCGCCGACAACCTCCGATACGCCGCCCCCGACGCCACCGCGGACGATCTCGTGCGCGCTTGCCGGCTCACCCGCATCCACGAGCGGATCATGGCACTCCCGGACGGCTACGACTCGCTGGTGGGGGAGCGGGGGGCGCTGCTGTCCGGCGGCGAACGGCAGCGCATCGCCCTGGCCCGCGCGCTTCTGGCCGACGCGTCAGTGCTGGTACTCGACGAGGCCACCTCCGCGCTCGACCCGATGACCGAGCTGGAGGTCGTCGAGGCGCTCCTGGCCGAACGGGCGGGACGGACGACGGTGATGATCACCCACAGGTTCGGCGTGTTCGAGTCCTTCGACACCGTCGTGGCCCTGGACGAGGGCCGGGTAGCGGAACACGGAGATCGCCTCGACCTGCTCGGCGACCGGCACGGGTGGTACGCGCGGATGGTCCGTGCCCAGACCGGCGCACTCTCGGGCCACCGCGGTGCCGGAGGCGTCCTTGACGGTGATCTGCGGGCCTGTGACCGGCTCGCCGAACGTGGCCGTGACAGGTGCCTCGGGAGCGACGTCCGTTCCGGTCTGCCGGCTCAGCAGGAGCGCCCGGGTGCGGATGCCGGCCAGCGTGATGATCGATAATCCGGTACGGCAGTCGGCGCAAGGGCCCGGCGGCGACCTCGGGCAAGGACCTGGAGAAGGCGCTGGAGCGCGCTGTGGAGATCCTCGTAGTGGGTCTGGGGGCCATGCCGCTGCCACCACGGGCCCCGTCACCAGGGGCAAAGTAACTTTGAGTGACGACGGTTACGCGGTGCTCTCCCGACCGTGACCCCGGCCCCGAAGTAGATCAACCTGACGGTGGCGGCCTGGCTGCTGAGGGTGCCGAGGTGAACGCTTCTGGTCGGGGTTATTGGCGGGAGAGTGCGCGAGTGAGGCCTGCAAGGATGGTCGTTGCAAGGATCCACCCTGCAGTGATCATCGCGGCGGCGAGCCACTGTTGTAAGCCGCGCGGGCCGAAGGCGGTCTCCTGGCCGAAGCTGATGATCGGGAGGAGCAGGTCCAGGGTGTAGAGGAAGGCGTTGAAGGGTGGCGCCTCGCCCGGCTTGAAGGCCGGTGGCTGGTGGACGGTGAAAACGACCGCGCCCATGAGGAGAAGGGCTGCGAGCCAGAGCGCGGCACGGTAGGGGCGGTAGCCGTACCCGACGGTCAAGTCCTGCATGTACCCCCACAGCCGGACCCCGAGCCGTTGCCCCGACCGGCGGCGACGCTGTTTGGCCAGCAGCACGTCCCGAGCGGCCTCATCGTGACCATGCCTGCGGTAGACGGCGGCCAACTGCTCATACGGTTGGGGCTGGTAGGCCTCCTTGGCCAGCCAGCCAAGACGCTCCTGGACAGGCAGGGGAGCCTCCAGGCTGTCGTAGGTGAACCCATTTGTCTGCAGTTGAGCAGGCCACCGGTCAGGGATGTCATCAAGCACGCCGACTCGGGTGTGGCGAAGGTCGACGGCGCGGAGCAGTACGGTCTGTGGCCCGATCTTCAGCGAAGCCGCTTCGACACCACGAAGGTGAAGGTCACCGTCGATGGTGGTCTCCGCGAAGCACAGTGTGGCGGCGATCCGGGTATTTCTGATGGAGAGGGTTCCCTTGGCCGTGAAGCCTTCGCAGCAGTCGACGCCACCGCCCGTGATCACCTCCCACAGGGCCAGAACCCGCCCCCCGGGATTGCTGAGGGCAGCACCGTGAAACTCCACGCTGCCCTCGACTTTGGCGTTGATGAGCACGATCTCCCCATCGGCGCTGAAGCCCTCACTACAGCTGAGCCTGCCGGTTACCCCCAGCCGCCGCAGGGAAAGCGCCGTCGCACCCGGGTTGGACAGTCGCCCGCCGTCAAGGTTGACCGATCCGCGGACCTGCGTGGAGTCCAGGAAGACCTCTCCGGTCGCCACGAAGCCCGGGGTGGCTCGCAGTCCGCTGCCGATCTCCATCAGCGACGCGTTCAGCGCGCGTCCTCCCGGATGGGTGAGGGTCGCATGAGCGAAGGAGAGCGAACCTGTCATGTGGGCTCCGCGCAAGAGGACTTCGCCCTCGGCCGTGAAGCCGCCATTGATGAGCAGCCCGCCTTCGACGGTGAGTCTTTCCGCGTTCAGGGCGATGCCGTCGGGGTTGGACAGCCGGGCTCCGCTGAACACGCACCGACGTCCCACCCGGGCGTCCTGCACGCTCAGCTCGCCGTAGGAGTGGAAGCCGTGTCCACACGACAGCCCGCCGTCGACGACGATCCCCTCGGCGGTGAGGCTCAAGCCGCCTGACCGCCCGACACGCGCGCCATCGAGGGTCATCGTCCCGCCGATCCTGGCGCCTGCGACGCGTATCTCGCCGTCGATGACGGCGTTCGCAAACAGAAGATCGCGGTCGACGATCAGGCCGTCGGCATGGACGGCCAGATCTGCATGGATCACCGTGCCGCTGAGATTCATCGTCCCGGACACGTGGGCTCCACCAAGCCGAATCGGGCCATCCATCACGCAGCCTTCCAGACGCAGGCCCCCGCCGATCTCGGCGTCTACGGCCTGCAGTCCAGGCACCCGGGAGGCCGCGAGGTCGACCAGGCCGGTGCGGGCTCCGGTGAAGACCGGCGCTTCCTCGAAATCGCACCTGGTCAGGATCAGAGGGTGTTGTACCTCGGCGTACGACAGGTCCAACCGGCCGGTGATCCGGGCTCCGGACAGGTACATGCGGGGCGTCTGCCCTTCAGCCCGTTCCCGGGCGCCGAGCAGCATCCTTGCGATGACCGAAGCCCGAACGGGGGCGCCGGGAAGATCTACAGGGCAAGCTGCGGGAAACGCCTCCCAGAGGGCGAGTTCCGGTTCGGACAGATCCTCGATGATCACAGAACACTCCCAGAACGTCGCACGCGTCGGTAAGGAGATGCTCCAAGGTCACCACCGGCTTCGCAACCGTCATGCCCTGCTCATCCCCTTGTGCCACAGTGCGCGCGACCGGGCCGCCGACGGGAATCTGCCCGCCTGCGCAGACAGGCTTCACCCATGTACTCATCCGCGGCTGATTTTCTCCTCGTTGTTCGGGACTGAGGGCAACGTTAAAAATGGATCTTTGAGTTGCCTTAGAGTCCAGCTCGGCGGATACTCTCGCTGTGAAGGCGACCGAGCCTCTGCTGCCACGAGCGCAACTCACCGGCCTTTTCGATCAGATCCTGCGACACCGGCTCACCGTGGTGACCGCCGGCCCGGGTGGCGGCAAAACCTCGGCCGTACGCGGCTGGACGCGAGCCAGGCCTGATCATCCGGTGGCGTGGCTGACATGGGCTGACGACGCCACCCTCATCGAAGAGATCTGCCAAGCCCTGGGCGCGCCGGCTGGGTGGATCCGCTCCGCCGGACTCGCCGCCGAGCTGGCCGCCGCAGTCTCCCGGCCGACCATACTCGTCATCGACGAGGTGGAGCGGATCGAGCCGGGCACCCCTGGGGCGCGTCTGGTCGAAGAGCTCTGTCACCACGGCGGCGACGACCTTCACCTGGTGTTGATCTCACGCTCCGCCGTGCCCTTCCCGATCCAACGCCTGCGCGGCCTGGGGCACGTCTTCCAGGTGTCGGCGGAACAACTGGCCTTCACACGTGCCGAGACTCGCTCACTCTCCTCGATCGTTCTGGGGTCGGATGACCTGGCGGAGGAGGTTCACGAGCTCACCAAGGGGTGGCCGGTCGCTGTACGGCTCACGCTGAGCTGGCTGAGCGGCTTGCCCTTGTCGGACCGTGCCAAGCGGGTCGCTGCCACGCCGCTGTTCGACTACCTGGTCGAGGAGGTGGTGAAGGATGAGCATGAGAAATTCCTTCGCGCGACCGCTCGGCTGCCTTGGTTCACCTACGAGCTGTGCCAGGCGATGGGGGTCGCTGTCTCCCGCGAGGAGCTCCGCGCTCTGGCCGCCCAGCACATCTTGATCACGCCCTGCGATCAAGGTTATGTGGTGTCGACCTTGGTCCGGGAGTTCATGGGTGATGTCGGCCGGGTGTCGGTGGCGGCCCATTGGTATGAGTCGCAGGGGTTTGTCCGGGAGGCACTGGCGGTTTGTGAGGATCCCGGCCATCGGGTGGGGATGATCGAAAGGTGGCATGCATCGCTGCTTGCCGAGGGTCACGCGGCTGAGCTTGTTCGGGCTTGCGCTGCCGTGCCAGAGGAGTCGCGGACGTGTGCCGTGGATCTGGCCGAGGGTCAGGCTCGCCAGGTTCAGGGTGATTGGGCTGGCGCGTTGGAATGCCTTCGCCATGCCGATGCCACTGACCCTGCGGTGGCTTGGCGGATGGGGATGATCTATTACCAGCGGGGGGACTATAAGGCGGCGTTGTCGGCTTTTGAGCTGGCGGGCGGCTTTGACAGCTCAGGGTTACCCTTGCCCACGTCGACCCCCTCCCTCTCGCCTCCTCCATCGCCCACCCTCACCCACTCCCCTTCACCCTCTTCTCGCACCTCCGACCGGGCGATGTTGCTTGCCTGGTCCGCCAGCGCTCGCTGGCTGGTCGGCGAAAGCGCGGAGGCGACCCGGCTGGCCGAACAAGCCCTGGCGCTGGCCACCCTCTGCAAGGACGAACGCGCTGCCGCATGCGCCCACACCGCGCTGGCCATGGTCACCCACGACGCCGGCGACGGGGCCGGAAGCGAGCGGCACAGCGCCCTCGCTCTCGCGGCCGCGGAGAGCTCAGGAGACCTGTTGCTGTCCGCCCGCGTCCTGGCCAACCGCGCCGCGAGCCGCGCGGAGGAGGCCCGCTACGAAGAGGCCATCGCCGACTCGGACCTCTCAGTACGGCGAGCGGACCTGGTCGGAGCCCCCGTCAACGCCGCGATCGCCCTGCACAACCGCGCCGAGGCACTCATGGGCCTGGGCAGACTCGACGAAGCCCTGGCCGACTTCCAACGGGCACGCGACATCTTCAGCCGAGTAGGCAGCGACAAGCTCGGCCACCCACTGGCCGGGCTCGGCAAGGTCTATCTGGAGCGCGGGGAGCTGATGCATGCACGAATCAGCTTCGAAAACTCCCTGAAGCACGCCGAACAACTCCAGAACGCCCATCTAACCCAGACAGCCCTAGCCGGACTGGCCCGTGTCCACGCGGTCGACGATCCGGCGCTCGCCGTACAGCTGGCCGAACGCGCGGTCGCGGCAGGCGGCGGCTCCAGCCGGGTGGACGCGCTCCTGGCCGCCGGCTGGGTCTGGGCAGAGACCGGCGACCGGACCAAAGCCGGCGCCTACGCCCAATCCGCCCGCGAGGCGGCCGTCGGCCGCCGCGACCGGGCCATGCTGGCGGAAGCCTTGGAATTATCGGCCTTCACTGTGGCCGAATCCCCTGACGAGCGAGCAGACCTGCTAGCGTCCGCAGCCGAGATCTGGGCGCAGATCGGCAACCCTGTGAACATCGCGCGTAACGCTTTCGCCCGGGCGCGGCTCAACGGCTCCGGCCTTCACGAGGCGGAACAGGAGCTCCGTCGCGTCGGCATCCGCGGGCCGCACAGCTCTGGCGCCGGCCTGCTTCGCGGGATCACGCTGCTCGACCATGGCGCTGTGCGGTTCTGCATGCTGGGTGGAGTACGGCTCAGCCGCCGCGGCAGCGCTGTCGAATGGCAGTCCCGTAAGGCGCGTGACTTGCTGACCTGGCTGGCGTGCCAGCGCGGCCGCCCTGTCGCCCGGGAAGCGGCGATGGAGATCCTCTGGCCGGGCGAGGACCCCGCGTCCTGCTCCAACCGGCTTTCGGTCGCGCTGTCCACCGTGCGCTCGGTCCTGGATCCGCAACGGAAGTTCGGCCCTGGGGAGTTCGTTCGCGCCGACAAGTACAGCATCCAGCTGGTCGGACTCCGAACCGATGTAGAGGAGTTCCTCTCCGCTGCCGCTGAGGCGCTCGCCTCTCAAGATGAGGATCTCCTTGTCGCGGCTGAAGCTCGCTACACAGGGGATGTCTGCGAGGACTCTCCTTATGCCGAGTGGCTGGAGCCTCTTCGTGAAGAGGCCCGTGCCGTACACCAGGCCCTGCTTCGAGAACTGGCTTCACTCGCGGAGGAGGCCGATGACCCCGACAGAGCGGTTCGCTACCTGCTTCGATTGCTCGAGCGGGATGCCTACGACGAGGCGGCCCACCTGGACCTGGTTCGAACGTTGACCGGGGCTCGCCGCCATGGTGAGGCGCGTAGACGCTACCGGCTCTATGCCGAGGCGATGAGGGAGCTCGATGTTGAACCGGCCCCGCTCAGCCTCACATAAGCGACTCGGCACGGCCCTTGAGGACTCCATCCACAGGAGGCAGGGCCCGTAGACTCACAGGTCGCAGACCCGCACCAGGCTGCGGACCCGCACGCCGAGAGGTGCTGAGCCTGGACATCGAGGATCTGGCCCCGGAGTCCGCCGCGGCCGCGTGGTCTCCAAGGGCGGCGCCACCGAGTACGTGCGCTGGGGCACCGGCACCGCCCGAGCAATGATCGAAACCTGTGGATCTGCCGGGAAGGGGTGTACCTTCCCGAATCATCTGATCA
>NZ_JBHUFV010000052.1:0-155999 GCF_042681425.1 Nonomuraea mangrovi
CTCGTCGCACCACGAAGGATCATCTAACCGCACCACCGAGATCATTTATCAGACACGCCTTAGCGGCGCTTTCCGAGGCCGACCGCGACGTACTGATCCTCACGGCCCTGGCCGGGCTCGGCTACGAGGAGATCGCCCAAGCCCTCGACATCCCCCCGGGCACCGTCGGATCCCGGCTCAACCGCGCCCGCAGGAAGCTTCGCGCTGCCCTGGGCGGGGTCAACCCGATGCACGAAGACTTTGGAGACGCAGATGGATGACCTGAACGCGGTGCGGGACCTGCTCTCCTCGACCCCGCCCTCCCCGCAGGTGACCGCCGAGGGCCGTGCCCGGCTCGTCGCCTCCTTCACCGCCCAGACGACCACTTCGAACCCTCAGGAGAATTTTCACCTGGCCACGCAGACCTCCCCTCACTCCCGCCGGTCCGCTGCCGGGGCGGGGCGCCGCCGCGCCGCGCTGCGCACGGCCAGGTGGACGGCGCTCGGGGCGGGGCTGCTCGGTGCGGCGGCCGCCGTCACCGTGGTGATCACATCAGGCACGGCCCCAGGCGGCCCGGACTCCGCCACCCTTGCCCAGCCGCCCTCGGTGGACACATCCACCGGCTCGTCCCCACGGCCCGACGCGACGCCGTCGGCCCGGCAAATCCTGCTCGCCGCCGCAGCGTCGGTCGCGAAGACTTCCGCGGACGGCGACTACTGGATGAACCATGTCGTCAGCGGCAGCATGGAGCCTGACCCAAGCGGCAAGTACTTGCTGGAGCGGACCTTCTCCGAGCAACTGTGGGCGTCCCCGCAGGCGGGCAAGCCCACCTGGCGGATCACCCAGTTCCTCGGGGCCAAGCCCGCCACCCCGAAGGACGAGGAGGCATGGCGCGCCGACGGCTCACCGAAGACCTGGACGTATCCGGGGAAGCGCATCGACGAGGGCGGTACGTCCTTCGTGACGAAGAGTAGGGCGGTCACCGCCGCTGCGGGCCCGCGCGAGGTACGGCGGGAGGACGCGGGCGGGTCACTGGGCATGCTGACCAACGGCGAGCCGATGACCCCGGACCGGCTGGGCAAGCTGCCGGCGACTCCTGAAGGGCTCCGGGACTACCTGGAGTCGGTCATCGAGAAGGGCGCCGCGGACGGCAACCTACCTCCCCTGGGCCGGGGCCAGCACGCCGACCTGTGGCTCTACGACATGGGTGCGCACATCATCATGCACTTCCCGGTGTCACCGGAGGTGCGGGCCGCCGCGTACCGGATGATCGCGTCCCTGCCCAGCGTGACGGCCGTCGGCGAAGTCACCGACCCGCTCGGTCGCCGCGGCCGGGCTGTCAGCATCCCACGCACGACCGACACGGGCGAGTCGGAGGGCGTGGACCAGCTCGTGGTAGACGCCCAAACCGGGCTGCCGCTGGCGCTGGTACACACCAACGCACCGGACCCGTCGAGGCAGGGTGCGGCCAGCTTCTCCTACGAGGCGGTCAAGGAGACCGGCTGGACCGATGAGAAGCCCGACCTGCCCGCGAACCGGCGTGGCCCCGCAGACGCCGCCGACTGATCCAACGCCTTGCCCGACCGGTCGGCCGGCCGCTGGCGAGCGGCCAAGATACGGGCGGACTCAGGGGCGATCGCCCTCGACGTCGCCTCCATCGGCGTCCCGGCCTACTCCTAGAGCGTGGTCCCGTGGATCATAGGACAGGGTCACGGAGCCAGATCCTGATCGAGGCGACGTCGATGGCGCCTTCGTAGATGCGTTCGTGCTTGTCGGTGCGAAGGGCCACCGCGCGGTGGCCCTTGATCCCTAAAGAACAATCCGGCAGCGTGACTCGGTCCAGCAACGTCCTGTCCCGCGACATGCTTGATACAGCAGTCTCAGGACATGCTTGACGGCGGCCTCCCCTGAATCCCATCGGTGTTGACGGGCTCGACGGTATGGTCCGGCCATGACTCGCGTCGACTGGCAGGCCGCCCCCGACCTTCTTGCCAGCATCCTGCGCCAACACGGGCAAGCACCCGACGCTATTACGGACACCATGGCCGCGTGGGCGGCATACGCAGAGTTCGCTCAGACGAAGGTCGCCGGAATCGATACCCAACCGGATTCCGACTCCGACGGGTTCATCCTGCAATGGGGGCGCTGGTCAGTACTCAGCTCTCATTCGGACCACACGGGCTTCTATTTCCCCAACGGCGATGAGGAGTGGCAGGCGGCTCTTGCGGAGGCACAGGACTTTCCGCCGTTCCAAGCCGTCGCCAAAGCCACCCCGGTGAGCAGCGCCTTGACATTGGAGCATGCCGACTAGTACTACAGCCAGACTTTGTGATCTATATCTGGATCTGGTTGTGGCGGAGCCAGCGTTTCCAATAGTGGCTGCTGCGGGCGCGTGTTTGGTGTTGTCGCCGACGCTGTGACCAGGCGAGGGCCCGTGGGAGCCTCTGGCCGAGGGGGCGGGTGGCGGCGCTGGTCAGGTGTGCCAGGAGACGGCGGATCTCGGCGGGTGTGAGGCGGACCAGGCCGCTCGGGCTTTTGGGGCGCAGGCGGAGGTGGCGGCCAGGTAGGCGTGGGCGAGCATGGCCAAGGTGATGTGGCGGTGCCAGGCGTCGTAGCGTCGGACCTGGTACTGGTCGAGGCCGGTCTCGTTCTTGGCGGACTGGAAGCACTCTTCGATGGCCCAGCGTGCTCCAGCGATACCGATCAGGTCCTCGATCGTGGTGCCGACCGGGCCGTGGCACAGGTAGTAGGCCAGTTCCAGCTCGCCCTTGGCGTTGGGGGTCAGGCCGCGGCGGACCAGGAGCCAGCGCTGGTAGCCGGGCTCGGCCTCGAAATGAACCGTGGCGAGCGCCCAGTCATACAGGCGCGGCCCTTTGGCGCCCTGGCCGCAGGAGCGGCGCTTCCACGCCTCGGGCGGAGCTTGGGCGGTCGCGGTGTCGGCGCGGACCTCCCCGCCCCACCCCATGCCGATCCATTGGTTCTTGGGCACCGAGACCACATAGCTGAGGTGGTGCTTTTCCAGGAAGCGCCGGAATTTGTGCTCCATGCCGTAGGCCTCATCGGCGCTCACCCAGGAGACCGGCACGCCCGCTTCCACGGCGCGGGCCAGCATCGCTCGTCCTCCGCGGCCGGCTGCCGCCGCCGTCCCGCCCTGTGGCCGCGTCGCCGCGCGACGTCGCAGAGCGGATCGGGGTCACGATCGAGGACGCCGATCCCGGACCCGCTCCCCGGCCTCAGGAAGGCCCGCAGGGCCTGCCGGATTCTGTGTACTACTGTCGAGGCAGTCCTGCGAGCTGACTACGACTCCGAGGAGCGACTGCGGGCGATCTTCGAGACGGCCTTCAAGCATCCGATCACGGCCGAGGTCGAGGCCACGCCGGCCGCCAAGGTCGCCGACCCGGTGGTGGCACCGGGTCCTGCGGCGGGTCACGTCGGCACGGCTGCGACTGCTGCGCGAGATCTTCGCCGACCTCGGGTGACCATCAGCCCTGCCCGCCCAGCGCCACCGCGAGCGTCAATCCGCCCAGGGCCAGGCAGACCGGCGCGTAGACCTTCAGGTCCCAGGTCCTGAACTCCTGACTCCACGTGCCGCGCAGCGTCACGACGGCAGGGAAGACGGCGCCCCGCGCCAACAGCACGGCGGCGATCACCCACGCTCCCGCCGTGTAGAGCTGCGCCGGGCCCACCGGTGGAAGCAGGCCCGAACGGACGGCGACCACGTAACCCGCACTCCCGAGCACTGCCGCCATGGCGATGCAGGCAGGGCCCCACGGGAATCCCTCGCCCTCATCGCCGAGCACGACCTTGGCCAGGGTGGTGCGGTCGGTGGCGGGCCACGGTGAGAAGGCCCATACGGCGTGCAACCCTCCTACGGCGGCCAGCCCCACGACGGCTAACAACCCGACGATCTCCATTGCCCTGCCCTCCGGTCGACGGTGTCCACGATCCGTACCATACAGTGCTGTATGGAAGCCTTCGCAGACGGGTACGGTGGCCGACGGATGGAGCCTGTCCGATGGCGTTCCCGAGCATGTCGCGACCCCCCTGCGCCGCTCGAGACCTCGATTTCTCCGACGTCGTCAAGGTGACGGCGCAGCTCGCCAGCCCGCACCGCGGCCATGAGGCCTGCAACGCCGCATACGAGCAGGCGCCGACCAGTCCCTGTTGCGGCCCAGGGCACAGCGACGGCCGGGCACGGGCGTTGCCGGGGGTCAGCGCCGGTGTACGTCGCGGCGGGCGATTCCTTTAGTCCTTTTTGGATTACTTTCACACCTTTCGAGGCATCAGATCAGGGGCAACGCGGGACGGGGGCGAGGGATGGCACGCACCAAACTGGCCACTCGACACCGGACGCAGCGGCGGACCGCCGAGCAGGAGCGTTCGGACACGGTCCGCCCCTTCGTCTCCGGCCGGGTGGTGGACTCCGGGCGGATGCGTGAGGCGCTCCAGGCGTCGCTGCGCCCCGGGGGCCGGGCGGCGCTGGAGGGCGACGACCGGAAGCATGGGAGGCCGGGCTCCACCAAGGGCTCGCCCTCGCCGAGGCGGTGACCGAGGTGGTCGCCGCGGACGCACACCTGCCCAACCACGCCGGACATCGTGTGATCGCCCTCATCGTGGGAACCCTCTCCGGCGGGCTGCTCCCGCACGGTCCGCGGGCGAACCAGATCCCGGCGCTCGACGACCCAGGCGTGGTGAGCCACGACCTGAGCAACCGCCTCACCTCGCCGAGCGCCCGGCAGACCCGGGCGGCCTCCCGCAGCGTCCACGAGGAGCTCGCCGCGCGATGGGGATGACCGCGCGCCCCGGGCGGCGGGGCCGCCTGGGCCCGCCATGAACGACCGGTCAGCCCGGCGCCACGAGCGGCAGCGCACTGCCCGACCGAGGGGGAAGAGGATGGCACTTTCACGCCGAAGGAAGATGATGACGTCCCTGGCGGCGTTCACCGTGGTCACCACGCCTGTGGCGGGGGCGGCGGTCAACGCTGAGACGGCCGCATCCGCCCCCGCGATCCCCCTGCCATGCCCGTCACCGGCCCCTACCAAGCCGGCTGTCGTCATGGTCCACGGAGCCTGGGCCGACACCTCGAGCTGGAACGGCGAGGCTGACGCCCTGCGAAGGGCGGGCTACGACGCACGCGCCATCGCGAACCCGCTCCGCGACCTGACCAGCGACGCCGAGACGGTCGCCGACTTCCTGAAGACCATGCGCGGCCCGATCGTGCTAGTCGGGCACTCCTACGGAGGTTCGGTGATCACGAACGCCGCCGCGAGCGTCCCCGGCGTCAAGGCGCTTGTGTACGTCGACGCCGCCGTCCCGGACGTCGGCGAGACCACCGCCCAGCTCAGCGGTTCCGGGTCCGCCCTCAGCGCGAATCCGGACTCGCTCTACGACACGGCGCCCTACGCGGGAGCGCCTCAAGGAGCGAAGGACCTGTATCTCAAACAGGAGCCCTTCGTCCGCTCGTTCGGCTCCGACCTGCCGCGGGACACCGCCGTACGCCTGTGGGCCTCCCAGCGAGCCGCCTCGACCAGCGCGTTCATGACCCCGTCGAAGGCCGCGGCGTGGAAGACGATCCCGTCCTGGTACTTCGTCAGCACCGGTGATCAGATCATCACACCGGACTCGCAGAAGGCCATGGCGGAGCGGGCACGCTCGACGGTCACCACGTTCCAGGGCGGATCACATCTGACACTCATATCGCACCCGGACGCGGTGACGTCGGTGATCGGCTCGGCGATCTGCTCCGTGCGCTGAAGGCGTCGCGGAAAGGAGTGAGCGGCATCCCCGCCCGCGTCGGGCCTGCGGCTGTTCCGGCAGTGCGCCAAGGCCCGTTCGCGTCGCGGCAAAGACTGCGGAACACGCGCCGCACCTGGCCGATTAACCACGACATGCCTTGAATCGGTTGACCGAAAACGGGGAACGGTTGCGGCGCGGGCCACGGTGTACACGAACGCTTGAGGAGGAGCGGCATGGCGGAACTCGCGGACGCGCTTCCCCAACCGGTACTGAGCCCGCTGACAAGAGCGGCGATCTTCATCGTGGCGACCATCGATCCGGGTGGCGAACCGGCCGCAAGAGACCTCCTCTCCGACCTGGACGCGCTGCAGCGGGCCATCGGCTTCAGGGCGCCGGACAGCACGCTCAGCTGCGTCGCCGCGATCGGCTCCCACGCCTGGGACCGGCTGTTCGCCGGACCCCGACCCGCCGAACTTCACCCCTTCCGTGAACTGGTCGGAAGCCGGCATCGTGCCGTGTCCACCTCCGGCGACCTGCTGTTCCACATCCGGGCGCAGCGCCTCGACCTGTGCTTCGCCCTGGCATCGGAGATCATGGACCGGCTCTACGGCGCGGTGACCGTCCGCGACGAGGTGCACGGGTTCAAGTACTTCGACGTCCGAGACCTGCTCGGCTTCGTCGACGGGACGGAGAACCCCGTCGGCCCTGACGCGCACGAGGCGGTCGTGATCGGTGACGAGGATCCCGCGTTCGTCGGCGGGAGCTACGTCATCGTGCAGAAGTACCTGCACGATCTACGAGCCTGGAACGCCCTGCCGGTCGAGGCGCAGGAGAGAGCCATCGGCCGCAGGAAGCTGACCGACATCGAACTGGACGACGACAGCAAACCGGCCGACTCGCATGTCTCCCTGACCACGATCGTCGACCCAGACGGCACCGAGCGGCAGATCCTGCGCGACAACATGCCGTTCGGGTCCGTGGGCCGCGGCGAGTTCGGCACCTACTTCATCGGCTACGCCCGCACCCCCACGGTCACCGAGCGGATGCTGGAGAGGATGTTCCTCGGCACCCCGCAGGCCGACCACGACCGGATCCTCGACTTCTCCACGGCCGTGACCGGCACGCTCTTCTTCGTCCCGAGCGCCGACTTCCTCCAGGACCTTCCCGATCCGCCGAACGGCGCGACCACGACCGACACGGACCTCTCCCCCGCGGCTCCAGTCCCGGCCACGACCGACACGGGGCCCTCCCCCGCGGCTCCGGTCCCGGCCACGACCGACGGATCTCTTGGAATCGGCGATCTGAAGAGAGGCACTGCCCGATGAACAATCTGCATCGCGAACTGGCGCCCATCTCCGCCGCGGCATGGACCGACCTGGAGGAGGAGGCCCGGCGTACGTTCGAACGCCATGTGGCCGGGCGTCGTGTCGTCGACGTCTCCGATCCGGGAGGCGCCCAGCTCGCCTCCGTCTCCACCGGCCGGCTGGAGGAGATCGGCGCTCCCGGCGATGCGGTGATCGCGCGCGTCCGCCTCTCCCAACCTCTCGTCGAACTCCGCGTGCCGTTCACCGTCGACCGGCGGCAGGTGGACGACGTCGAGCGCGGAGCGAAGGACGCCGACTGGCAGCCGGTCAAGGACGCCGCGCGCCGGCTCGCCTTCGCCGAAGACCGCACTGTCTTCGACGGGTACGCCGCGGCCGGTATCTCCGGCATTCGCGAGAGCTCCTCCAACGCGGCGATCGCGCTGCCGGCCGAGACCCGTGCCTACCCCGACGCCGTGAGCCGGGCCGTGACGGCGCTCCGGCTGGCCGGTGTGGGCGGACCGTACACGCTGGTGCTCAGCGCCGACACCTACACCGCCGTCAGCGAGACCTCCGACCACGGCTATCCGATCCACGAGCACATCGCCCGCCTGCTGGACGGTCAGATCATCTGGGCGCCCGCCATCGAGGGCGCTCTCCTGCTGTCCACCCGAGGCGGCGACTTCGAGATGCGCATCGGCCAGGACGTGTCGATCGGCTATCTCTCGCACGACGAGACCAGCGTCCGGCTGTACTTCCAGGAAACGTTGACCTTCCTGGTCTACACGGCCGAGGCGTCGGTCAGCCTCACCGCGGCCCCCGGCGTGCCGGCATGACGGCTGCCTCGACCGGTTCCCCGGCAGCCGCCGAAGAGCCGGCCGGGGCAGCGATCACCACACGTCGACGTCCACGCCGATCGCGATGGTCCGCAGGGCGCTGAGCGCGACCCAGGTGCGCGCGTTGCTGTCCAGTCCGCCGTACTTGTCCGGGTCGCCCGTCCCGGGCAGCAGGTCGAGCACGGCGCTGATATGGCCGCACTCCGCCGCGATACGGGCCAGCTGCGCGGACTCGCGACGCTTCGTCGCCTTGGGGAGTTTCGCGAGGGTGGCGTGCTGGGCGGCGAGATCGGTCACCTGGTCGTCGGTCGGGCGGGTGGGCCTGCCCTCGGCCGCGATCCGTTCGGCCGTCGGCAGGTCGTGCCGTACCGAGACCCAGTTGATCTCGGCCCGCAGCTGGAGCAGATCCGGCTGCCCGTAGGCGGTGAGCGCGCGGGCCGCCGTCCAGTCGTCGAACCAGCGCACGCCGTTGACGTGCGGTTTCTCTGGATCTTTCGGCTCGCTGCGCTCGCCGATCAGCTGGCGTACCAGTTCGGTCTCGCCCCGCCTGAGCAGGCAGACCAGCCAGGGCGTGCCGTGATACCGGCCCACCGGTGTGCCGACGCCCTCGTCCAGCACGGCGCGGGCCTCCCGCTCCCTGCCGCACTCGGTGAGCGCCCACACCAGTGGCAGGCGGACCTCCCAGTTCGAACGGTGAGCGTCGGCGGCTTCGCGCGCGGAAGCGAACCACTGCTGGGAGCGTCGATCCTGCCCCAGGACCGCGCAGGCCCCGGCGAGCGCCGCCATGTCCGCCGCGTCGCTCACGTCCGCGAGATCGCCGCCGGCGTAGGGCAGGACGGCGGCGGCTTCGGCGTCGAAACCGGCCGCGCCGAGCGCGAGCGCGATCCGCGCGAGGTGTCCGAGACGCCGCCGGTGTTCTGGCATCGCGAGGGCCAGCTCGCGGGCTTCGGCGGCCTCGCCCCGCCGGGCGTGGATCATCGCGAGCTGCTGGAGCGTGTCGACGGTCCAGTCTCCGCGGACGACCGAGTCCTGAACGGTCAGGTCGACGAGCGTGCCCCGGACCACCGTGATCAGATCGGCGACGGTGGCGGTGTCGGGTGGCGGCCACGTCCCCGTCGCCTCCGCCGTGCTGTCACGTCCCCGGAAGGGCTCCAGCAGCCGCTCGGTCTCCGGTGAGGCCGCCCCCACTCCCGCGCGGGCGGGATCGGGGAAGATCTTCCGCTCGCCCCAGCGGTACGGCCAGGCGAAGCGTCGGGCGATGGACCAGCAGAGCCGGCCGTCGAGCTCCGCGAGTTCGTCGTCCCTGCCGGGCCGCGCGATGACCGTTCCGTCCTCGAATGCCACCGCCCAGGTGTCCTCGTCCAGCGCGAACGTCGGGTTGAGCGGGAACCGGTCGCCGAGGTCACGGCCGGTGAAGAAGAGCGGGCGACGGGCGGCAGGGGCGTGGTGGAAGGGGTGGTCGGCCACGATCTCGCCGCTCTCGGGGCGCAGGAAGCGCACCGCGTGCGAGCCGATCGCGATCAGCACGTCGTCGGCGGGCCATTCCAGGCCGAAACCGTGATCCCACTGGCCGACGGTGCGCCGGACGCCGTCCAGGACGCCCAGCCGTTCGGGGCGTTCACCGAGCGACCAGATCTCGATCCGCCCCTCGGCGGTGACGCAGGCCGCCCGCTCGCCGTTCGGCGACCAGGCCCACGACCGGGCGTCCCAGCCGCGCGGGTTGGAGGTGGCCGCCCGAACGTTCAGGTCGTACCGGTGCTCGCCGGCGGCCGCGTCGACGATCCCGACGGTCCCGGCCTCCGGGTCCACCACCGCCAGCCTGCCGCCCGGCCCCCAGCACAGGACGTCGGCGCCGGGTCGGCCGGGAAGCTCCGCCGTCGTCTCACCCGTCAGCGCGTCGGCGATGACGAGCTTGCCGTCGCGCTGGTGGGCCAGGAGCCGTTCGTCCAGGCTCCACTCGGGCGGAGCCGCGTCCTGGTCCTCCTCCAGGCCCAGAATCCAGGAGATCCGCCGTTTCTCCACGTCGAGCGAGAGCGCCGCGTACTCGTCCGTCGACTCTCCGTAGACGCGCGAGCCGTCACGCGACCAGAACGCCCGGCTGAGGATGAGCTCGGGCTCGTCGCCCCAGGTTCGCCTGGACTCGTCCGGCAGCGGTCCGCTGAACTCGATCGGCGCCGTCCCCTCGGGGTGGGAGTCCGGCGGCCCGGCGACCGAGCCCTCGTGCATCGCCACGATGACGTTGCGCAGGACGTCCGACTCGCCTCCGTAGACGAACGCCCGCCTGCCCTCGGGGGCGAAGGCCATGCCCAGTGGCCTGCCGGAGGCGAGGAAGAACGCGTCGGCGATCGGCTCGCGGGCGGTGCCGAACGGGTCCCACACGCCGGTCGCGTTGGTGTTGTACTCCAGGGCGATTCGCGTGCCATCCGCTGACCACTGGAGGCTGCGCGCGTAGTCCGGAAAGCCGATGCCCCCCATGATGCCGTCGATCGCGTGAACGCAGCGGCCGGTGGCGACCTCGAAGACCTGCAGGACGCCGCCCCTGTCGGAGTCGTCGCCGGTCCCGCTTCCGACCGCGAGGTGGCGGCCGTCGGGGCTGAGCGCATGGCCGTTCAGCTCGCCGTGGTGCACGTCGGAGTGACGCAGCAGAGCGCCCGCGTCGCGGAGCCGGGCGGTCGCGAGACGATGCGCGCCGGTGACGCCGTGGACGCGCTCGAGAGCCTGGAGGGCGTCCCGCAGTGGCACCGTGTCGCGCTGCGGGCAGAACGCGGACCAGTCGGCGTTCTTGAGGGTGTCGAGGGCCTCGTCGGGCCCCATCCGCTCGTCGGGGACACCGGTGAACGGCGGGGACTGCGGCGGGGTGCCGGGCTCCCTGCCGTCGAGCACGGCCGCCAGCGCGTCCTCGTCGAGGATCGGGATGCCGCGCACCGCAGCCGGACCCGCTTTCGCCCCCGACTTCGCCCCGGCGAAGACCAGGTCCGTCTTCGCCGAGACCGACGCGGTCACCTTCGCGCCCAGCGCCTCCAGGCCACGCTTGGCCTCATCCTTCGAAAGCCGGACGAACCGCCCGGCCAGCACGATCTGGCCGCCTTTGATGATCATGCCAGACGACCGTAGTAGACATGACCGACACTTCGCCCGTTGTGCGGCGGTTGGCTCGGCCCATGGCCGGCATCACGGGGGAGCTGCGCCCGCACGCGAGCGAGGCACCACGATGACGGCCGAACCGGCCTCATCCGCTCCCCCCAGGACTTCCACCCCAAACCCGCCTGTAGGATGATCGCGGCGCCTGACCGGCGAACTTTCTCGTGCGAGGCACACGCAGCACAAGTGCGTCATCCCTCGCCTCGTCGCCAAGCCTTGGAGGTGCCCACCATGTCCCGTCCCGCCCCGAAGAGCCCGCTGAGCGGCCGGCTGGGCCGGATCGACAGCTCGCCCGTCCGGGACCTGCTGGCCCTCATCGACCGGCCCGAAGTCATCTCGTTCGCCGGCGGGCTCCCGTGTCCCGAACTGTTCGACGTGGACGCCCTGCGCGGCGCCTTCGATGACGTCCTTTCCTCGGCCCAGGCGCGGCGCGCGCTGCAGTACTCCTCCACGGAGGGCGACCCGGCGCTGCGCGACCTGCTGGCGCGACGGCTCACCACCAGGGGGCTGCGGACGTCGGGCGACGAGCTCCTGGTGACGACCGGCTCTCAGCAGGCCATCTCCCTCGTCGCCACCGCCCTGGTCGAGCCGGGCGACGTCGTGCTGGTCGAGGAGCCCACCTATCTGGCCGCGCTGCAGTGCTTCCGGCTGGCGGGCGCCCGCATCGTCCCGGTCCGCAGCGACGAGGACGGCCTCGACCCCGACGCCCTGCGCGAGATCGCCGAGCGGGAACGACCGACGCTGCTCTACCTGGTGCCCACCTTCGCCAACCCGACCGGGCGCACGCTCACCGGCCCGCGCCGCCATGCGGTGGCCGAACTGGCCGCCTCCCACGGCTTCTGGATCCTCGAAGACGACCCCTACGGCGAGCTGCGCTACCGCGGCGAAGCCCTGCCGCCGCTGAGCTCCTACCCCGGCGCCGAGAACACCTCGATCTACCTCGGCAGCCTCTCCAAGATCGGCGCCCCCGGCCTCCGCCTCGGCTGGCTGCGCGCTCCCGCCCAGCTCCTGCGCGCTCTCACCATCGCCAAGCAGGCCACCGACCTGCACACCTCAACGATCGATCAGTCCGCCGCCGCCCGCTATCTGACCGCGACCGACCTCGACGCCCGCATCCGCACCCTCACCGACGCCTACCGCCCCCGCCGGGACGCGATGATCGAGGGCCTCGCCGGCATCGCCCCGCAGGGCACCACCTGGACCGACCCCGACGGCGGCATGTTCATCTGGGTCCGCCTCCCGGACGGCGTCGACACCACCCAGCTCCTCAGACGAGCCCTCACTCACGACGTCGCCTTCGTCCCCGGAGCACCCTTCTACCCGGCCGAACCCGACCCCTCGACCCTCCGCCTCTCCTTCAGCACCTACCGCCCTGAGGACATCACCGAGGGCATGCGCCGCCTCGGCCGTGCCCTGTCCGAGGCACTCGCCCCCGCCCCGGCTTGAGAGATGCCTTCTCCCCTTACAGGGGTGTATCAGCGCCTCTGGCAGGCCGGCTATCGGGTGTGACGGCACAATCGGTCGTTACGATCGGTACTGAGCCACGAGCCGTCCCCTAGTGGTCTGACGTCGTACGCGTGGCTGGACTGTGCACCGAGCGTCCCGTGTACCTGGCCGGTCCGTACGTCGACGAGATGGTGCTGGTACCACTCCTGTTCGTCCTCGGTTTCCCCGCCGATCGTGACAATGGCGTTATCGGCGTCGAGGTAGCCACCTGCCCACTCCACGTATGCCTCGTCGGGGTCGTAGCCGAACGACTCCACCGGAATCCGGATCACCACGTCACCGTCGGGGTACGCATGGAAAGCGACGTCCTCCTGATCGTGGTGGACAGTCATGAAGTGATGGCCGTCCGGAGCGAGACTCACGAGGCTGCGGTCTGTCCACGGGTAGACGGTCAGGTCGATGACGCTTCGGTCGAGGCGGCCGCGGTACACCCGCGAACCGTCCTGCCCCTCGCCGACATCGAGCAGCATGTGGGCGCCGTCCGGGTGAACGAACTGGTGCCCACCGTGTCCGGCGCAGTCCAACTCGGCCTGCGCGACCACGCCCCCGGTTTCGGCGTCAACAGCGAGCCAATGATCCAGGCCATCGCCGCGTCCTGACATCGCGTCGGGCCGGTAGACCCACACCACCGTCCCGTCCAGCGAAAACTCACAGCTCGCCACAGCGTTGTACGGCTCCTCCGCCCCAGGGCCGAAGCCGAGCCGCCACAGCACCTTGCCTTCGCGGTCGAGGCACGCCATCTCGTCGGCCGTCGCATACACCGCACGTCGCAGGTTCGGCGCCACCGCGTGGCTCACCGGTTCGACGGCCTCGACGATGGGAAACGCGACAACCGACGGCGCAGCCGACTCAACCGGGCTGCTCGAGAAGTCATACGCGTGGACAAGCCCGTCCGTGAACCGGGTCATCACGTGGGAGGTGGCAGTCATGCCGCCAGAGGTTAGCCGACGGCTCACCCTCACGAGGAGCAGGGTTCGCTCGATCGCTCCTTGACACAGCTGGCCGAAGAACCTGGCCTCGACATCCACAGCAGCGGAATGATCTGACTCACCTGAGCGAAGTACTCTCGATGCACTTTCGGAGGGGTTGTTGACGACGGTTTGATTTCATCCAGGCGCGAAGGCCCTCCGACTTGGGATCATCACGAAGCACCGCCATGGTTCCAGGACGGGGAGGTTTTCCATGAGTCGAGCACCTGACGTCGCAGTCTCACAGCTGGCGAACTATCTGGAGACCGCACGCGCTTACTACGAGCCCCAGATGAAGCTCATGGGACTGGGTCATCAGGAGATCGAACAGCAGTCCTTGACTGAGCTCAAAGACTCCCTCGACAGGGTGAATCGCGCCATCTCCCATCCGTCGCAATTCGGCACGCTGGCGTTGAAGCTCACCACATCAGCGGGCGCCATCATCGCCAGAGCAGGCGCCGAGGCCACGGTGACGATCGGCGCCCTGCCCATCCTGCTGGAGCGGAAGCGTTCCATCATCGACCGCATCCGCGTGCTGTATCCCCAGGAGCAGTTGGAAGACGTTCAGGAGATCGTGAACCAGAAGGTCGACGACCCCGTGGTTCGCGACGAGCTGTACAGCATGATTTCGAGCCTGATGGCGGAGCAACGCTTTCTTGAGGAGCAATCCGCCGCGACACAGTCCACGGACATGGACATGGCGCTGAAGGACATCGAGATCAGCGAGCGCAAATGGCGGATGCGTTGGTCGTTCCTAGAACGCGAGCCGGTGGCGATCCTCATCGGCGCGGTCCTGCTGATCCTTTTGGGTCTCGCTCTCATCGTCGCCATGTTCACCAGCACCCGAACCCCTGAAGTTGTGACCAGTGCCTTTCTGCTGATCCTCGGCTTCTTCTTCGGGCAGACGACAGCGGGGACGCGGCAAGATGACAGGCGAACCCCCACAGGCAACATCGCCACAGCGGACGAGCCCTCGCCGAAGTAACGCATGAAGCTGGAATCTCGCGTCACCGGCCGACACCAGCGTCCGCTCGTACGGCTGGGGGTCGCCCTGGCCGAGCGCATGCCGGTCGCGCACGATCGAGTCGTCCCACCAGGCCGGCAGCGCCCGCCGGTCACGGATGCGGATCTTCGGGTGGGTGAGCGGGTCGCCCTCGCGGCGGCCGAGCGACGTCGCACGTCACGCTCTCAGCGGCCCCGTCGTCACCGGTCCGGTTTGAACATCCGGTCGACGAGCACGTGCAAGTGGGCGCGGAAGCGCCGGAGGTAGTAGATGTTGCCCGGCCCCGCACGCTGGCCGCTCGAGGTGAGCACACCGCCTACGACGAAGCCGCGCACGCACCAGATGATGGTCCACAGCGCCTCCTCGAGGTCCACGTCGGTGTCGATGATGCCCCGAAGTGCGTCGGTGAGCCGATCGAGCGTCGGCTTGAGGTAGAGCGCCTCCAGCCCGTTGACGTCGGCGGCGTCCGACAGCCATCGATGGATCCAGAGCTCGGGCACCTCGGGGTGCTCCACGCAGAAGTCCAGATAGCGGTTCGCGAGCAGGTGGACGCCGGCCCGGTCAGGGGTGAACTCGGCGAACACTCCGTCCAGCATCACCCATACGTCCCGGTAGGTCCGTTTCATCACCGCGAGGTAGATCTCGCGTTTGTCGCCCACGAGATCGGTGACGGTGACGACGTCGAGCCCAGCCGCGTCGGCGATCATCTGGACCGGGGTGGCGTCATGGCCGAGCGAGGCGAACAGCCGGATGGCCGTCTCGATGACGCGGTCCCGCATCATGTCCGACTCGGAGCCACGTCCGTGGCCAACTCCTCGCATACCCACCATGCTAGCCGCGCCACCGCGATCGCCCTGGTCAGGGCCATCGCCCTCATCGTCGTTGCGCGCCGAACAGCCGGGATCGAGGCCCAGCCGGACGGCGTCGCCGCCCGCCGCCCACCGCACGCGACGACGCGAGGGGAATTCCCAGAACGCGCCACGGCTACGTGGTGGATCAGATGCTGCCCCTGCGTTCGATGACCAGGATGCGCGCCTCCGGTGCGGGGTGCGCGACATGCTCGTCGCCTGGTGCGGCGTGGCAGATACGCCCTGGGGTGAGCCGCTCGACATGCTCCTCGCCGTCGCTGCGGTAGTGCATGTCGACGACGCCGTCGAGCACCACGAAGACTTCGGGCCCGTCGTTGACGTGCCAGACGTACGGCTGGTCCGTCCAGTGCAGCCGTACGCTCACATCGTCGATCTCGGTGATGTCCAGGGCTCCCCAGGGCCGCTCGGCGGTGTAGGAGCGGGCGTCGATGAAGAGCATGAGGGTTCCTTCTCCTTCGTTCGCGGCGCTCGGACCTCGCCGGCCGAGCCCCGGTGCCGAGCCACCAGCCTGCCCCGCGACGGCGCACGGAACGAGTAGCAGGAATGCCTCTGTGCGCAAGAATGCTGCCATGCACCGTGTCATCGCCCTGGCGCTGCCCGACGTGGTCGCGTTCGACCTGGCGATTCCGGCAGAGGTCTTCGGCGACCGGGACCACTACTCGTTCGCCGTCTGCGCGGAGTCGCCCGGACGGGTGCCCACGACCTCCGGTTGGGACATGCATGTCCCGCTGGGGTTGGATTCCCTGGCCACCGCCGACACCGTCGTCGTGCCGGGTTACGCGCCGCTGGACGAACCCGCGCCACCGGTGCTGGACGCGCTGCGCGCCGCCGCCGCGCGAGGCGCGCGGGTGGTCTCGGTGTGCACCGGAGCGTTCGCCCTGGCGGCCGCGGGCCTGCTGGACGGCCGCCAGGCGACCACCCACTGGATGGACGCGGCCGAGCTGGCCGCCCGCCATCCGGCGGTCGACGTCGATCCCGACCTGCTGTACGTCGACAACGGGAACGTCCTGACCAGCGCAGGCTTCGCCGCGGGCATCGACCTCTGCCTGCACCTGGTGCGCACCGACTACGGCCCGCAGGCCGCGGTCCGGGTCGCGCGGCGCCTGGTCGTCGCGCCCCACCGTGACGGCGGTCAGGCGCAGTTCCTGGAGCGCCCGGTACCGGCCGCCGGTGCCGGGATGGCCGCGGTCTGCGCATGGGCGCTCGATCGGCTGGCCGAGCCGTTGACCGTCGCCGACCTCGCCCGCCAGGCAGGGTTCGCGCCGCGCACCTTCGCGCGGCGCTTCGTCGCCGAGACGGGCACCACCCCGCTGCGCTGGCTGGCCGCGCAACGTCTCCTCGAGGCGCGTCGACTCCTGGAGAACAGCGATCTGACCGTGGAGGAGGTGGCCCGCCGCTGCGGGCTCGGCACGGCCGCGAACCTGCGGCTGCACATGTCCAGGGACGCGGCCACCACGCCGACGGCCTACCGTCGCACCTACCGGGGAAGGCCGGCGACGTGACCGGGCCCTGGCAGTGGGATGTCAGGCGGCGGGCGCGCTCTCGGAGTCACCGAGCGCGCACCGGATGAGGGTTTCCGCGGCGGCGCGGGCGTGCGCCGCCGCGTCGGGATCCTGCGAGATGGCGGCCGTGGTCTGGGCACCCTCGGCGAGGAGGGCCAGCTGCGGAGCGAGGTGGCCTGGGCCGCCGGCCTCGCGGACCAGTTCGGCGACACGGCGCTGGAAGGACGCCTTCTGCTCGCGAACGGCCTCGGCGACCCTGTCGCTGCCGCCTCCCAACTCGCCGAACACGTTGATGAAGGCGCAGCCGCGGAAACTGTCCTCGCGGAACCACGCGGCGAGGAAGTCGAAGATGGCCAACACCTTGTCACGCGGCGTTCCCGCACCGGCGACGGCACCGGCCATGCCGGTGTTCCACTGGTTCGTACGGTGGCGCAGCACGGCGAGGACCAGGTCGTCCTTGGAGGGGAACAGCGCGTAGATGCGCTTCAGCGAGACGCCGGACTCGGTGCGAACGGTGTCCATCCCGACGGCCTGAACCCCGTGGGCGTAGAACAGCCGGTCGGCAGTGGACACCACCCGTTCCTGCGCCGTCGCCTCATCGATCACGAGAACCCTCCTTGCACAGAGAACCATCGTTCTCTACTGTAGGGGACACAGGCAGAGAACGATCGTTCTCTGCGAGGGAGGGAGTACTGTCATGGGCTACATCAAGGTCGGTGCCGAGAACAGCACCAGCATCGAGCTCTACTACGAGGACCAGGGGGCCGGTCAGCCGGTCGTCCTCATCCACGGCTATCCCCTGAACGGGCACAGCTGGGAGCGCCAGACCCGCGAGCTCCTCGCCGCCGGCCACCGGGTCATCACCTACGACCGCCGCGGCTTCGGCCAGTCCAGCAAGGTCGGCAGCGGCTACGACTACGACACCTTCGCAGCCGATCTCAACACCCTCCTGGAGACACTGGATCTGCGCGACGTCATCCTCGTCGGATTCTCCATGGGCACCGGCGAACTCGCCCGCTACGTGAGGAACCACGGCCACGAGAGGGTCGCCAAGCTGGCCTTCCTGGCGTCCCTGGAGCCGTTCCTGCTGGCGGCCGACGACAACCCCACCGGAGTACCGCGGGCGGTGTTCGACGGCATCGCCGACACGGCACGAGCCGACCGCTACGCCTGGTTCACCCAGTTCTACAAGGACTTCTACAACCTCGACGAGAACCTGGGCAGCAGGATCAGCCAGGAAGTCGTCACCGCCAACTGGAACACCGCCACCACCTCCGCCCCAGTCGCGGCCTACGCGGTGGTGTCCTCCTGGATCGAGGACTTCCGCGAGGACGTGGCCGCGGTGCGGGCCGCCGGCAAGCCGTCACTGATCCTGCACGGCACCAAGGACAACATCCTGCCGATCGACTCCACCGGACGCCCCTTCCACCAGGCCTTCCCTGAGGCGGACTACATCGAGGTCGAGGGAGCGCCGCACGGGCTGCTGTGGACGCACGCCGCCGAGGTCAACGAGGCGTTGCTGGCCTTCGTCGGCAAGTGACGCGGGGAAGCGCCGGCCAGTGACGCTTCCCCGCCGTCGCCGGGACAGGACGGCGCCTCGCATGCGCAGGTGCCTGCCTTTCCGGATCCTGTCGGGCCCACAGCGCGGCGAATCGCGCCGTGGGCCCGACACGCGGGAGGCGGCGGTCAGCACCGGTGGGACGGGTCGGCCGGGTCCGCCTTCGTCCTCTGGAGAAGCTTCGTCCACCGGCCGAATCGACGCCTTTGGGACGATGGCGGCGGCAGCTGCACGGAGCGGGCGTGTTGCGGCGACCCGTGGCAGGCCCGCGAGTATCTCGAGGCCGTGATGGCGGCGATGTCACGCAAGCGGGCGCGCGAACTTCGCGGCCTCGTCGCGGTGCTGGACCAACGCTACTGATCGACGTGGTGTCGAAGGGCCGGCCCGTGTCTCCGCGGCCCCCGACGGCCGGCGCGCGCACGCCGTCGCCTTTCGGGCCGGCGCGCGCCGGCCTGTCCGCCTCACGCCGACGCTGAACCGCTGAGCAGTTCCGCCGCCCTGCGGGCGATCTCGTCCGCGGGGACGTCCCGGACGTGCTGATTCAGCGCCCACCGGTGCCCGAACGGATCCAGCAGCTGGCCGGTGCGGTCACCCCAGAAGGCGTCTTGCACCGGCTCGAAGACCGTCGCACCCGCCTCCATCGCCCGAGCCCACGCCGCGTCGACGTCGGGAACCGGGACGTGAAAGGCCGCGGAGGTGGCCCCGAGGCCCGCAGGAGCGCGCATCCCCCGAGCAGGCATCTCCCCCGCCACTGCCAGCGTGGTGTCGCCGAGACGGAGTTCGACGGTCAGCGTGCTGCCGTCAGGGAGGGTCCCACCGTTCGACAACGAGGAGGTCCTGGTCGACACGCTCACCAAGGCCTGGACATCGCTTCTGTACGGCGATGCCGTACCCGGCTCCTGAGTCCTCGCCCGCAGCCCCGGACCGGCGGCCGCATCGACGCCCTTCGTGTGTCCCTCGCGCATCAACCCCGGTGGCTATCCAGGTCGACGCGGGTGCCCGGCGCTTCGAGGCCGGTGCGCGAGGCGGTGCCCGCGTGAGCGGTACCAGACAGCACATTTCTCCTGCTGGGCGCGACGATGTACATGGGGCTCAAGGGGTACCGGCCGGCGGTCGAGGACCTCACTCTGTCCCTGCGGTCGCCGACAATCCCGGCCTGGCCGACCCGCACCGTGAGACCGGGCAGCGCGACAACGCGTTGCGGAAGGTCGTCGTGTCCGACTCGCTGACCGAGAAGGACACGGCGCCGTGGACCGACACCACCACCATCGCGCGGCGGGCGGACGCGCACAGGGCCATCGCCGATCTCAAGGGCCGGCCGGGCGAGGACATCCCGATGTTCGGGAGCCGGACGCTCTCGAACAACCTGCTGGTCGCCGGGCTGCCCCTCATGGTCGGCGCCGGCGTTCTCGGCGGGGGTAGCGTCCAGCACGCTGCGCGACGCCTCCGTGAAGACGGCCAGGTCGGAACGAATGATAGGACTGCGCGCCCCACCCGGCGGAAACTCGATGGACGAGGCGGCCATGGCGATGCGATAGTCCCGCCGTGACCACGACCACCGCCTCCCCCGCAGCCACTCCACTGGCCGACGGTCTCGTCCTGCGACAGGCACAGCCCGCGGACCTCGACCAGATCGGCACGCTCCTCGCCGAGCGCGGTGATCCGGTCGACGCCCTCGACCACCGGCTGGTCGTCACGGACCCCGACGCCGGTTGGTCCGCCTGCGCCGTGGTCGTCGACGGCGACCGGGTCGTGTCCACCGCGACGCTCCTCGACGAAGTGGTACGCATCGGCGACGTCCACCTGCCCGCCGGCCAGGTCGAGCTGGTCGCCACCGACCGCGAATACGAAGGACGCGGACTCGTACGAGCGCTCATGCGATGGGCCCACGACCGCTCCGCCGCCCGCGGCCACGTGATTCAGACGATGATCGGGATCCCGTACTTCTACCGGCTGTTCGGCTACGAGTACGCCATCGACATTCCTCGGGCGCTGACCGTGCGCACCCCGCCGCCCGGTGAGGGGATCCCCGCGCTCCGCGCCGCCCTGCCCTCCGACATCCCCGCCATGGCGGCCCTGCAGGACACGGCTCAGGACCGGTTCGACGTGGCCATGCCGCACTCGGCGGCGTGCTGGCGGTGGCTGCCGGCCCACGAGGGGAGCAGCCTCTGGGTCCTGGAGCGCGCCGGCACCGTCGTCGCCACCGGACGCACCACGCCACCCGACGACGACGAGGTGCTGCTGGCCGAGGCCGCCGCACGGGACGAGGCGGCGGCACGGGACCTGCTGCGAGGCGTCGCCGGCCTGGTGCCAGGCGGCCAGGTGCGGGTCGTCCATCGGGCCGGTACCGTGACCGCCGCCGCATGGCAGGACTTCCTCGACCATGAGCCGCGCAAGCAGGCGGAGCAGTACTACGTCCGCATCCCGGACGTCGCGACGCTGCTCGACCGGCTGCGGCCGCTGCTCCGGCAGCGCCTCACCACAGCCGGGATGGATCACACCGGCCGCGACCTCGTCATCTCGACCTTCGGTGCCCACTACCGGATCCCGGTCCACGCCGACGGCCTCGGTGAGGTCGTCACGGGCGGCGCGATGCAGGGCCCGGGAGTCGTGGGAGGCGCCGGAGTCGCGCCCGACCACCTGCCCGCCCTGCTGTTCGGCCCGCACGGGATCGAGGGGCTGACCCGGATCCGGCCCGACGTCTACGCCGGGGAGGAAGAGCTGTTCCAGGCGCTCTTCCCGCCGCTGACCGCCGACCTGCTCAGCTACTACCTGCCGTACTAGGACAGTGGATCACTCGGTTGATCTACTTCTGAGATGATCTGGTGGGTCGTGGTGATCCGGCCTCCGTTCAGCGGCGGTGCTGGAGCCCTTGCCGCCACTCCACCCCACCACGTGCAGAGGGTATACACAGGTGACGAACGGGCCGGACGCTGAGGTGGTTCAGCCTGCGATGCTCGCACGCCCCGTGGATCCAGCCCGTTACGGGGGTGTGGTCCGGCCGGACAAGACCGTGTGGTGGGCGGCGGACGAGCTCGAGCGGGTCAGGCGGCTGCGTGGGCGATCCCCGGATACGTGGCCCACGCCGACCGCCTTACCCGACTCGCTGGACCGACTCGCCAAGTGGCTGACCGAACTGGGATGGGACGATCTCACCTGCCTGGCTCGCCGGGAAGAACTGGCGGTCTATGGGAGGTTGTCCGCCGTCCGACCGGGTCTGTTCGCCGACCGGATCGTCCACGCCTTGGCCGCGTTACGTCGCAGCCTCATGGAGTGCAAGCGGCACGAGGAGGCACTCGAGGTCGTCGACGAACTCCTGCTGCTGTCGGAGACCAACCGATCCGCGCAGGCAGAGGCCCCGGACGCGCGCTACTGACGGACGCTGCTCCTCGCCAGGCTCGGCCGCGACCAGGAGGCGGTGGAGTCCGCGGCCGAGGCGGTGACCGAGATCCGCGGACGGCTCCGGCACGCTGGGGCCACATCGGCGAGCTTCGAACTCATCCACGCGTTGACGGCCTATGCGGATCGGCTGGACAAGGTCGGCCGCGTGGCCGAGGCCGCAGAGGTGAGCGCCGAGGTCATGGCGGCTTGGTGGCACCAGGCCGACTCGACGGTTCAGTTCCTCCAGGCGGTGGACCTGTGCAGCGAACGGCTCGTCCGCAGCGGGCAGCCCGAACAGGCGCACGCGTGCATCGTCGAGGCGATGGGAAGGATGCGGCGCCGTAAGCGTGACACCTACCAGGCAGGGGCCTGGCACGACCTCGGCGTCCGCCTGCTCGCGCTGGGGGCGCCGCATGCAGCGCTGAGCGCCGGCGAGCAGGCGGTACAGCTCTACCGCGACAGAGCACGCGCTCATCAGGAGCGGCACCGGGAGCTGGAGGCGGAGGACGACTGGGACGACGATCACCGCTACTCCGAGGCGTACCTGCTCAAGCGGCGGCACGAGGAGCTGGAGTCCTCGCGGAAGGAGGTCCGTCGAGCCGAGCAGGACCTGCGTGACGCCCTGCTCGCCCTGAGCGCCTGCCTGCAGCGGCTCGACCGCCTCGACGAGGCGACGGCGGCCGCCGCCGAAGCCGCCACACTCCCCGACTAGGTCTTCATCAAGCAGGTCAGCATGGTCAGGCAGGCGTGGAAGTCCTGCAGGAACCGCGAGAGCCCGGCCTGGCCGTCGTCACCGGTTCGGATGTCACGGCTCGCGATCCGAATCGCCGCCGGAGTGGGACGTCGCGTCACCGTCGTCGCCGAATGCGGCATACATCCGCCTGCCGTCACCTCAATCGTCAGGCGGGATCACCCGAGGTTCGTGAGCCAGGCCGTTCGGCCACGTCCAGAAGCTCACCTCGGGCCCAGGACGGGTCAGACAGCGAACGGCGGGATCACGCATATGAGATGCGCGGCCGGCGGACAGTCTGATGACCGCTTCAGCGATCGAGACCCATTCCGCGTCCAGCACATCCCCATCTGGATCTTGACAACAGATCTCCCCCTGCAGCCCTTCGACCTCGAAGTACATCGCGGTCAACATGCCAGGAGGCGGCGCGTCGGGGTTGCGGAACTGCGCGATGCACAGCAGCCGGGACGGCATGTCCGCCCTCAGCCCTGTCTCTTCCCAGATCTCGCGGAGCACCGCGTCGTCGGCGAGTTCTCCAGCCTCGACCATCCCGCCGGGCAAGTCCCATCCCAAGCCCGCATCGCCCGCGTTCCGCTGTCGGACCAGGAGGACTTCACCGTTCCTGCGCGCTACCGCGCTGACGGTGAGTACTGACAACGCTTTCATGATCCCCAGTCTGTTAAGGCCTCCGCCGTACCGCAAACGGCCGGCTGCCGGCCACAGCGCCACGACCGGTTGACGCGCATGCCATCCATATGAAGATCAAGGGGCTCACGGTGATGTCGGACGCGGCATGATGATCGTGCCCGGCGTCGGAGGTGATCACGGTGCACCCGGTCCCATGACGGCCCCATCCTGGGGCGTCACGGAGCCGAAAGGTGACCGTATGAGCAAGACCGACAAGACCCGGCCCTGGTGGGTGCGGATGGCCGACGTGCCGATGGTGACCTGCCTGCACGTGCATGATCATCGGTTCGGGCCGTGCACGCTGCCGGACGAGATCACCGCCGAGAGCGCGTCCCTGGGCCACCGCAAGTGCCCCCGCCTTCTACGTGTTCGGTTGCGGCACCAGGGGTGGGAATCGGGAGTGGTACTGCTTCCGGCGGGAGGAGCGCCGGCGCAGCCGTCACCAGGCGTGCCGGGAACTGCGCGCTCATCGCGGCGACGGCTGAAGGAATGCGGAGGGCCGGACATCCGGGGGCGGTGGTGCCTTCCCCGTCTGACTGGTGTGGAACGAGAACAGGTGCCGATCGGAAGGCACCTTCTTGGCTTTTTCGTGGGGGTGGGAGGTCCTCGAACCCCCACGCGCCGCGCGGCGAGCCCGGCCAGAATCACGCTGGCGCCTGCCGGAGGGCGTGCGACGTGCCGCAGGGGCCGCGGCTGACGGCGGGCCTTCGGGTGGCCGGTCGCCACCCCGGCGGTCAGGACGCGTCGCCGGCTCGTGCGTGGTGCTCGACCAGCCGTCCCAGGAGCTCGACCAACTGCTCTCGTTCCGCCACGGTCAGGGGCGCGAGCAGTTGGTCCTGCAGGGTCGACAGCAGGGCGTCGAGCCGGTCCAACTGCTTCCGGCCTTCCTGGGTGATGGTGATGACGTTGCGGCGGCGGTCGGTCTCATCAGGGGCGCGCTCCACCTGACCGCGCTCGGCGAGCTCGTTGATCACCGCGACCAGGTCGCTTCGGTAGATGCCGGTCCGGCGGCTCAGCGTCGCCTGGCTGGCCGGGCCGGAGTCCTGCAGCGCGGTCAGGGCGGCGTAGTGCCACTTGCGTCCTTCCGCTTCGGCCAGTCCGGTGGTCACCAGCCGATCAGCCTGCGCCGCCGCGATCGACAGCAGCCTGCTGGGTATCCGCCGCAGCCGTGCCGGAGTCGCCTGATCGTCGCCCAGATGCCGCATGTCGCCGATGGCCATGGCTCCGATGATATCTCCCTTGCGTTAGTCGCCCTAACGATATAGATTCGTTAGTGCCACAAACGTTCGCCTGACTAACAGATTGTTGTGATCATGCCTTACGTCGACGTCCTGGACTCCTCCATTCACTACGAGGACACCGGCAGCGGTCCCGCGCTGGTCTTCCTCCACGGCAACCCTTCCTCCTCCCATTCCTGGCGCAAGGTGCTGCCCGGGATCGGCGCTCCCGCCCGGCTGCTCGCCCCCGACCTCATCGGCATGGGCCGCTCCGGCAAGCCCGACATCGCCTACACCTTCGCCGACCACGCTCGCTACCTCGACGCCTGGTTCGACGCCCTCGGCCTGGACGACGTCGTGCTCGTGGGTCACGACTGGGGCGGCGCCCTGGCTTTCGACTGGGCCGCCCGTCACCCCGAGCGGGTGCGCGGCATCGCCTTCTTCGAGACGATCGTCCGCCCCATGTCGTGGAGCGAACTGGGCGAGGCCCCCCGCGCCCGCGCCGAGACCATGCGCTCGCCGAAGGGCGAGGACCTGGTCCTCGACCAGAACTTCTTCATCGAAACCGCCTACACAGGCGGCGTCCTCCATCCGCTGAGCCCGGACGAGATGGCCGCCTACCTGGAGCCCTACCCCACGCGTGACAGCCGTCGCCCCGTCCTGCAGTGGGCCCGCTCACTGCCGCTCGACGGCGAGCCCGCCGACGTGGCCGAACGGGTCGCCGCCTATGACGCCTGGCTGGCCACCAGCTCTGACATCCCCAAGCTGCTGCTCACCTTAGACTCCTCCCCGACCTTGCTCATCACCCCGGAGACCGCCGCCTGGTGCAAGGACAACATCGCCGGCCTGCAGATCGAACACATTGGACCGGCAGGTCACCACGCCACCGAAGACCAGCCCGAGGCGATCGCGGCTGCGATCACCGCCTGGGTTCCCCGCTGATCCGTCGCCCCATTCGACGGGAATCGTGATGCGTCATCTCAGGACAAGCGCGGTGGCGACACACCTCGCGTGACCTGAAAGGAACCGTAAGAAAAACAAGGGGCTCGCCCGGCACGGCCGAACGCGGTGACGCCGCGTCGCTCTCGTAGGCTGGGCCGGGTCGCCGACCGTGCGACCCGCTGAAGGAGTGAGATCGTGGGTCGCTATTCACGTGTCGTGGTGAAGCTCAGCGGGGAGGCCCTGGCGGGCCCCACGGGCTGGGGCGCCGATCCGGAGAGCCTTGCTCAGCTTTCGGACGAGTTGCTGTCGGTGCACGAACTCGGGATCGAGCTCGCCGTGGTCGTCGGCGGCGGCAACTACTTCCGGGGGCGGATGGCCGAAGGATGGGGCATCGGCCGGGCCGAGGCCGACAACATCGGCATACTCGGCACGGTGATGAACGCGCTGATGCTGCGCGGCGTGCTGACGGCGCGCAGCGAGTCGGATGTGCGGGTGATGACGGCGGTGCCGATGCAGAGCGTGGCCGAGCCGTACATCCGGCTGCGCGCGGACCGGCACCTGCGGCGCGGGCTGATCGTGCTGCTGGCGGGCGGCATCGGGCAGCCCTACGTCACCACCGACTATCCCGCCGTCCAGCGAGCGTTGGAACTGGAAGTGGACGCGCTGCTGGTCGCCAAGCGTGGGGTGGACGGCGTCTACGACCGCGATCCCAACCTGGACCCCGACGCCGAACGATTCACCGACCTCACCTACCGGAAGGCGCTGGCCGCAGGGGTGAAGGTCATGGACCAGAGCGCCTTCGTCCTCGCTGACGAGCAGGGGCTGCTCATGCACGTCTTCGACGTCGCCGCGGTGGGCGCGATGAGCGCGATCTGCCGGGGCGAGGACGTCGGCACGCGCATCGCCCGGTCCGTCTGACCTGCTAAGAACCGGTTGGAACAGTATGAGGGGGCCCAGTGGATGCCGAAGTAACCAAGAAGAGGACACCGTCGCAGAGCATCGCGTCCGCCGTCGACGAACTGCTCGACGCGCTCGGCTCGTTGGACGCGGAGGGCTGGTATCCCGCGATCGAGGTCGAGCGGCCATGGTCGACGGCCAACCCGCGCATCACCGGAGAATTCGCGAGGCCGGACGCGATCCGCGGCTACCTGCATCGAGAGCTGTCGGCTTTGCTGAAGGCCGGTGCGACCGTGACCGTGCGGGCATCCCGGCGCGCCCCGGCGTTCGACGACCCCGCCTTCTTCGCGGCCCTCGACGAGGACCGCATCGACCTGCGAAGCAAGAAGCTGTTCCTGTTCGGCCCCGAACGCATGGCGCTGTCCCTCGACCGGCTCTCGCACTACTGCGGCACACCGGCCGAGTCCTTTCAGCGGCATGTCCTGTTCACCAACTACGCCATGCACGTCGAGTCCTTCAGGGAGCGTTTTCCCGATGCCGAGGGCCCGAGCCGACCAGGGGTCCAGATGCCCGCCTGGCATCACCGCACTCCGCACGGCGACGGTGTCAGCCTGGTCAACATCGGCGTCGGCCCGTCGAACGCCAAGACCATCACCGACCACCTCGCCGTGCTGCGGCCCGACACGATGATCATGATCGGGCACTGCGGAGGCCTGCGCAACCATCAGGCCCGGGGCGATTTCGTGCTCGCGACCGCCTACCAGCGAGCCGACCACGTGCTCGACGAGGTGCTGCCGATCGAGATCCCCGTCATCCCCAACCACCGGCTGAACACCTTCCTGCTCGACAGCCTTGACGCCGCGCACGCCCGCTACCGCCTCGGCGTCGTCCACACCACCGACAACCGCAATTGGGAGTTCAACCAGGGCAGGACCCTTGCGCTGATGAAAGGCGCGCGCAGTATCGCCGTCGACATGGAGTCGGCGACGATCGCGGCCAACGGCTTCCGCTACCGCATCCCGAACGCGACGCTGCTGTGCGTCTCGGATAAGCCTCTGCACGCCGATCCCAAGCTCTCCGGTGGCGCGCAGTCCTTCTACGAGGCGAGCAAACGCGGTCATCTCGGTATCGCGCTGGCAGCCCTCGATCGGGTGAGGCGTGAGTACCCGAACGGGCTGCCCAACCAGGATCTCCGTGCGGCGGACGAACCGCTGTTCGGCGTCGACGTCGAGTCATGATCCGATGGCGCCCGGTGAAGGCGTGGAACCGGCCCTGAGGTCCGAGGTGCCGACAGAGCGCGCATCAGCGGACCATCAGCGCTTCCGAAGCGCTTACGAGCACAGTCATTCCTGCCAGCAGCACGAACCAACGGCAGGAGCGGACCATGACCGCGTACGCACAGAACGAAGAGCTCGTCGACGGCACGCCGGGCAAAGAACCATCACCGGTGTCCCCCTTGTTCGAACCCGCCGAGCTGGGCGCGCTGCGTCTGCCCAATCGGCTGGTCATGGCACCGATGAGCCGCAACAGGGCGGCGGCGGACGGCGTCCCTGAGCCCATCATGGCCACCTACTACGCGCAACGCGCCTCCGCCGGATTGATCATCGCCGAGGCGGCCACACCGAACGCCGTCGGACAGACCTACCCCAACATTCCCGCCATCTACGGCCAGGCGCACGTGGCCGGATGGCGGCAGGTCACGGGCGCCGTGCACGCCGCAGGGGGGCGTATGTTCCTGCAACTGCAGCACGGCGGCCGCGTCGGCCACCCCGACAACAGCGGGTCGACACCCGTCGCGCCCTCCCCGGTGCCTCTTCCTGACACCATCTTCACTCCCAGCGGGCACCAGAACACCGTCGTGCCCCGCCAGATGACCCTGGACGAGATCGCCTCCACGGTGGCCGACTTCGCCGCCGCCGCCCGCAACGCCATCGACGCGGGGTTCGCCGGAGTGGAGGTGCACGCCGCCAACGGTTACCTTCTGCACCAGTTCCTGGCGCAGAACACCAACCGCCGCACCGACGCCTACGGCGGCCCTGTCACAGGCCGCGTCCGCCTCGTGGTCGAGGTGGTGCGGGCCGTCGCCGAGGCGATCGGCTCCGACCGTGTGGGGCTGCGCATCTCTCCCGGAGTCGCGGTCAACGGCATCGACGAAGGCGACACCGCGCGCATCTATCCGGCGCTCATCGACGCGCTGGCGCCTCTCGGCCTGGCCTACCTGCACGTCGTCTTCGCCGACCCCGACCAGCCGATCTTCCGTACCCTCAGGGAGGGCTGGCCGGGCACGCTGATCGCCAACCCGGCGCTGCCGTGGCCGGGGCCGCTGCCCGCCGACGGCGGCAGGCACGAAGGCGAGCGGCTGCTCGCCGCCGGAGCCGACCTGGTCTCGCTCGGCCGCGCCTTCCTGGCGAACCCCGACCTGGTCGAACGGCTCCGCACCGGTGCGCCGCTCAATCCGGTACGCGACGCGGGCATGATGTACACGGGCGGAGAAGCGGGCTACACCGACTACCCCGTGTCGACCGCCGCCCCGCATCAGGTCCCGGCGCCCGAACCGGCCGCCGCATGACCATCGCGAGCCGGCCCGCGGACGACGAGGGGCCATCCCTCATGAGATCTCCTGAGCCGGGCGAGGCACCGCAGTCCCCGCGAGCACCGGAGTCCCTCGAGGTCCGCGCGCCAGGCCGGGGAGCCGTCCGGTGCTCAGGGCGTTGACCAGTCAGGACACAGGAGAGCTGACCAGTCAGGACGCAGGAGTAAGGGCTGCCAGGGCGGCGTCCCCTGCCTCCTCCGGCGTCAGGTCCGTGCCCCGCAGGAACGCGTCGGCGAAGGCCGCCCCGCCCAGGGCGGCCGTCAACGCCGTCGTGATCCGGTCGACGTCGCCGCGCTCGGCCGGCGGCAGCGGTGCGCCCACGCTCCGGCGAGCCGCGTCCGCCGCGCCGAGCAGTAGGGCGCCGCATCCGGCTCGATCCGCCTCGCCATACAGCGCCGCCGCTCCGGCGAGTCCCTCCAGGGACAGGGCCATGGCGCGCGGTTCATCAAGAGAGCGGGCGATCTCGAGCCCGAGGAGATGGCGGGTTGCCGCCCGAGCCGCGTCCCCGCGCAGTTCGGCGACGAAACCCAGCTCCGCGAGGACCAGATGGTCGCCCGCCTTCGAGGACAGACCGGCGTACGCGTCACGGATGCGCAGCAGGCGCGCCTCGGCGGCATCGAGGTCGCCTGAGCGACGTTCACCGAGGGCCAGTCCCATCTCCGCGTGGACCTCGCCGTATTTGTACCCGTGTTCGGCGGCCAGCCGCCTGGCACGCTCGTGCAGCTCACGAGCCCTGTCCCACTCCTTGGCGAGCAGCGCCAGCCTGCCGAGGCCGGACTGGCGTGAGGAGAGCTCCGTCTCCAGGCCGAGGTCCTGCGCGATGCGCAGTCCCTCGCTCTGCAGGCGCCAGGCCTCCTCGTAGTCGCCCTTGATCTCGGCGAGCGCGGCGAGCGGCTGCGCGGTCTGCAGCTCGCCCCAGCGGTCCCCGAGCGCGCGGAACAGCTCGGCGCCGCGCAGACCGTCCCGTTCCATGCCGGCGAGGTCACCCCGGATCAACGCGTGCATGGCCCGCAGCCCAAGAGCGGCGGCCGTGCCCCACAGGTCGCCGGCCGCCGTGAAGAGGTCGAGTGCCCGGCCGTTGACCTCCGCGCTGGTGGCGGGATCGCCGCCGTTGAACAGCCCGTACGCGTACAGCCACACGGCCCGGCCGCGCCGCACGGGATCCGCGATCGCCGAATCGAGGCCCGGACGTGCCTGGGAACGGTCCCCGGTCAGCAGCGCGAACGCGCCTCGCAGGACGCGGAGTTCGGCGGCCTCGGGAGCGACGGCGAGTACCGCCGACAGGGCGCGGCCGGCTTCGCTCAACCGGCCACGTAGCAGCCACCACCAGCTCAGCGCGGTGGCGAGCCGCACCGCTTCACCGCCAGGGGCCTCGTCCGTCGCGGCCCGCCGTACCGCCTCCTCGAGCGCCGAGCGCAGGTTGGCGGCCTCGGCGTCGAGGCGGCCGAGCCACGCCTGCTGCCCTGCCCCACGAAGCCGGGGCTCGGCCCGCTCCGCGAGGTCCAGGTAGTGGCGCAGGTACCGGCCCCGTGTGGCGTCGGCCTCCTGCGCCTCCCGCAGACGCTCCATCGCGTACACGCTCACGGACTCGAGCAGCCGGTAACGGGGGCCTGCCGGCCCGTCGACCATGACGACCAGCGACCGGTCCACGAGCCGGGTGAGCAGGTCGAGGACCTCCTCGTGAGGAACACGGTCACCCGCGCACACCGCTTCCGCGGCCTCCAGGGTGCAGCCGTCGACGTGCACGGCGAGACGGCGCAGCACGGCACGCTCGGGCTCACCGAGCAGTTCCCAGCTCCAGTCGATCATCGCCCGCAGGGTTCGCTGACGGGCGGGGGCGCCTCGCTGCCCATGGGTGAGCAGCCGGAACCTGTTGTCCAGGCGGGCGGCCAACTCTCGCACGCCAAGAGCACGGACACGGGTGGCGGCGAGTTCGAGGGCGAGCGGAATGCCGTCGAGACGGCGGCAAATCTCCGCCACGGACACCCGGTCGGCCTCGTCCAGCGAGAAACCGGGGGCCGCCGCCGCGGCACGCGCGGTGAACAGCCGCACCGCCTCGGTCTCCTCGAGCGGCTCGACCAGGAAGACGGTCTCTCCGGCCAGACCCAGCGGCTCCTGGCTGGTGGCCAGCACGCGCAGTCCAGGCGCGGCGCGCAACAGCCGGTCGACGAGCTCGGCCGCCGGTTCGACGACGTGTTCGCAGTTGTCGACGACGAGCAGGGTCCGGCGGTCGCGCAGGGCGGCGATGAGCCGGTCGACGGGCGCCTGAGGCCCACCGAGGCCGGAGGGCACGTCGTCCCTGACACCGAGCACTCCCGCGACCACCTGGACGAGGTCCGCCATCTCACCTCTCTGGCCGGCGAGCTCCACGAGCCACACCCCGTCGGGCACCTCCCCGAGGAGCCTGGCGCCGAGCTCCACGGCAAGCCGCGTCTTGCCGACCCCGCCCGTTCCCGTGAGCGTCACCAGGCGCGCGGTGCCGAGAAGCCGTACGACCTCCTCCACGGACGTGTCGCGGCCGATCAGGGCGGTGAGCGGGGCCGGCAGGTTCGACAGGGGCCGGCCGCCGTCCTGCGCCGTGGCGGGAAGGGGTACGGTGCCGGGAGCGAGTGACACGTCCTGGCGGAGGATCGCGGTGTGCAGCGCGGCCAGTTCCGGACTCGGGTCGAGACCCAGCTCCTGCGCCAGCCTGTCACGCAGCTCCGCGTACGAGGCCAGCGCGTCGCCCTGGCGACCGGCCAGGTACAAGGCCCGCATCTGGACGGCGCGCAACCGTTCCCGCAGCGGATGGCGGTCCACCAGATCGGCGAGCTCCCCGGTCAGCAGGGTACGGTCGCCCGCTTCGAGACGGGCCTCGGCCTGCTCCTCCAGGACGGCCAGGCGCTGTTCGGCCAGGCGGTGCGCCGCCGCACGCGCGAACTCCTCGTCGGCGAAATCGGCGAACGCGGGTCCCCGCCACAGCTCCAGCGCCTCCGTGAGCAGCGCGGCCCTCGCCCGCGGGTCGCCCGCCAGGCGGGCCTCGGCCACCAAGGACTGGAAGAGACGCTGGTCGACTTCGTCCTCGGCGTCGTCGACGCGGAGCCGGTAACCGGGCACCTGATGGACCACGCGGTCACGGCCGAGAGCCCGGCGCAGCTGGGACACCTTGGCCTGCAGGGCGTTGGCCGGGTTACCCGGCGGCTCCTCACCCCACAGGTCGTCGATGAGCCGGTCGGCGGAGACCGGCCTGCCCTCGTGCGCCAGCAGATCGGCGAGCAGCGCCCTGACCTTCGCCTCGGGGACCCTGATCTCCTGCCCCTCGCCATCCCACACCATCAGTGGACCGAGCACCCCGAACCGCATACGGAAACCGTACACACCGTACGAAGGGCCTTTCCGCTGCCCCAGGTCCTGATCGTGGCGTGCCACCGGTCGTTGCTCACCCGGAAGGCGTCCTCGCCCCGGCGCGAGATCACCTCTCCTTGTGGCGGTCGTCGAACCCGTCGAGCATCACGTCCGCGAGATGCCGCCGGGCGGGGCTCTCCAGACGCCGCGGGCCACGATGCGTGCGCTCGGCGCGGAGGTCGTCCTCGGCGATCTGACGCGACCCGAGACGGTCGCGGCAGCATTGGAGGGCGTCGGTCGGATGTACTTCGCGATGCCCGTCTCGCCGGACCATCTGCTGGCGGCGACGGTGGTGGCCACCGTGGCGAGGGAGCGTGGGGGGCTGGCCGGCCTGGTCGGCATGTCACAGATGACGGTGTCGCAGATGAGCGCCACCAGCACCGCGGAGTCGCACCAGCAGCGGCTGCACTGGCTGGCCGAGCAGGTGTTCAACTGGTCGGGCCTGCCGGTGGTCCACATCCGGCCGACGTCGTTCCTGAACAATCCGCTGTTCACCACGCTGGCGGCACAATCGATCAGGGAGAACGGCACGATCGCGCTCCCGTTCGGTACCGGGCGCACGTCGCCGGTCGCCGTGGACGACGTCGCCCGGGTGGTGGCCACCGTGCTGCGCGACCCGGCTCCGCACGCCGGGAACGTCTACGAGCTGACCGGGCCACGCACGGTCGACATGACGGAGATGGCCGAGGAGTTCTCGAAGGCGTTGGGGCGTGCGGTGTCCTATCTGGACGTGCCGCTCGACAGGTGGCTGGCCGAGGTGCTCGCGAAGGCGGGCCTGCCTCCGCACACCGAACAGCACATCGCCACCATGGCCCGGCTGCACCGTGAGAATCGCTACGACCGCGCGTCCGACGACGTGGAACGCGTGACAGGGGTACCCGCCCAGACGATCGAGTCGTTCGTGGCCGCTCGCAGGGACTTCTACCTGGGTTGACCGCGCGAGAGCCACCTCGGCCGCGTCATGGCGGATTCCGGCGCACGGACGCGAACCCCTCATCACTCGGACCGTCCTCCACACCGGCTTCCAGCCCTGGGCCGAGTGAGAGACGACTGCGCCGAGGGCCGTACGGCTGTCAGTCATCCGCCTGTCGTCCAGGGAGCAGAAGAGCTCGCCACCTTCTGTACGGCAGGCCGTCCTGACGGCGTCCGTCCCCGGTCAGGGTTCACACCCGGATCCTGCGACGACCTTCCCCGCGAGGCGGTCCCCGCGACCACGAGGCCCGGTTCATGACGTCAAGGTCCGGAACAGGCCGGAGGCCATGCCGTTCACCGGCCGCGAGATGCTGCTCAGCACGACGACGCCGATCCGCCGATCCGGGTCGGAGCCCACGTATGAGGCGAAACCGCCCTTGCGACCGTTGCGCCAGATCCGGCGGCCGCCGCCGCTCTTCGGATGCAGGCGGGATTCCATCCAGCCGAACTGGATCGCCTGCGACGGGTTGATCCTGTGCTCGCTCCGGCGGCTGAGGCGGATCGCGGCATCGTCGCACTCGGGCTGGGCCCGCAGGAAGGTGAGCAGGTCCGCCACCGTCGAGCGGACGACCCGAGCAGTCCGGCGCCGAGATTGGAAATACCGGAACCGGGCGCCTGGCACGGTACGGAGCCGCGTGCCCGCCGCCCCCGAGGATCGCTGCCTCGTCGCCTGCTTGGCAGGCGCCAGACCTGTGAACACCTTGGTCACCGATGCGATCTCGAACAGGGTGTCGCCGCCCGGCTCGCCGGGTTGTCAGCCCCGCGCCATCGGTGGGGGTGCGTTTCATGGCTTTGCCATCGCCATCGTCCGTCAGGTGAAACGACGTCTTGCGGGCGGGCGCCGGACAACTCTTCGCAAACCATGGATAGCCGCGGACGCGAGAACCTCTCACGACAATGTCCTCAGGCGACACCGGCTGCTGTGCTTTCAGGTATAAGGTTCATGCAGCACACAGGTAGGCCGTCGAAGTATGCCTACTCGTTCCGCCCATTTGCTGACGACGGAAGATCCGAGCTTGGCTCGTCTTCACACATAGATGCGAGAAAATGATCAATGGCTAAGCAGATTGTCGAGACGTTCGTTGATGACCTCGACGGCAGTGTCGCGGAGAAGACGACGAAGTTTTCCCTCGATGGCGAGAACTACGAGATCGACCTGTCGGCGGCGAACGCCGACAAGCTGCATGCGGCGCTCGCACCCTTCATCATCAAGGCCCGCAAAGTCGTGCAGCCCAGAAGCGTGCGAGCCGGTCGTGGCGGGACCCGCGGTAGCGCCGCGATGAGCAGGGAGAAAAGCGCCGAGATTCGCCAGTGGGCCAAGGCACATGGCCTCCAGGTCAGCGAGCGAGGCAGGATCTCCTCCGCAATCGTCGAACGGTACGAAGCCGCTCACTGATTGCGAGTAGGCCCGCTACTCACGAACGAAATTTCCCGGTCTGGGATCAATTTCCGTGCCCTGCCATAGAGCTGCGGCCCGCCCTACGGCAGGGCGGGCCGCGGCCATGGCGTGGTTATGCTTCCCACCGGAAATGCCGCTCCATTGCCGTATCCCGGCCACGTCGGCAGTCCCCCGTTTCGCGGCGTGCGCGCCTTCCGAACGCGCGCAGATCCTCTTCGGCCTCGAACTCGGCCGCCGCCTGCGCGCGGCCGGCAGCACACCCCGGGCGTGATCCCTGCTCCGGCGGCGCAGGGGACCGCCTCGCCCCCCCTCGCGCCCGAGTGACCCAGGAGGGGTCGCCGGCGCTGCGGGACGGTCCGCCGGGGTCAGGGCGTGATCGCCAGCTTGCCGCGGACGTGGCCGCTACGGCTGAGGTCGAAGGCCGCGCCGACCTGCTCCAGCGGGAAGGTCTGCGCCACCTCGACCGTCAACGCCCCCCTGTCGGCCATCTCGGCCAGTTCGGCGAGTTTGGCGCCGTCCGGCCGTACCCAGATCCAGTGGCCGCCGTGCTGCTCCACGGTGTTGTCGGCGATCGACACGTGCCGCCCGCCCTCGGCCAGAACGGCGAGGGTCGTCTCGAGCTGGCCGCCGACGAAGTCGGCCACGGCCGTCACGCCGTCCGGGGCCAGCGCGCGGACGCGGTCGGCCAGGCCCTCTCCGTAGGTCACCGGTTCGGCGCCCAGTTCCCGCACGTGGCCGTGATTGCGTTCGGAGGCGGTTGCGATGACGCGGGCACCCCTGTCGCGGGCGATCTGGACCCCGAAACCGCCGACGCCACCCGATGCGCCGTGCACCAACAGGATGTCGCCAGGGCCGATCTCGAGCCGGTCGAGGCTGCGCTGGGCGGTCAGCCCCGCCAGCGGCAGCCCTCCGGCCTGGTTCCAGTCGAGAGCGGACGGCTTGCGCGCGACCGCCGAGGCCGGCGCCGTGACGTACTCGGCGAACGTCCCGCCCTGCACGACGGTCTTGCGGGCATAGGACATGACCTCGTCGCCGGCCGCGAACTCCGGAGTGTCGGGGCCGACCGCCCGCACCACCCCGGCGACGTCCCAGCCGGGCACGACCGGGAACACCGTCTGCATCATCCCGTCCAGCAGACCGGCCATGATCTTCCAGTCCACCGGGTTGACCCCTGCCGCGCGAACCTCGATGAGCACCTCGCCCGGCCCGAGCTTGGGATCAGGGATCTCGCCGACCTTCAGTCGCGAGTTGTCGGCCGCGTAGGCGTCGTAGGTGACGGCGCGCATGAGCTGATCTCCTTCCTGGGCGCGGCGGACCCGGGTCCGGACGGGCGACGCGCCTCATGCTGTTCTCGCCGGGGCCGCGTTTGCGCTAACCCTTTGCCGTCCCAAGCCGGTGGCGATCGCTCTGAGCCGGATGCCGGCACCGTCGCGAGCCCCTTGCTCGCCTTACTCACATGAGTTAAAAATTACTCATGCAAGTAAAAAGGGCGGACTCGGTCACCAGCTCCGCCAGACGGCGGCAGATCGTGACGGCCGCGATCCAGACGATCGCCGAACTCGGCTACCACCACGCCTCCTTCGCCCGCATCGCCGAGCGCGCAGAGCTCAGCAGCACCCGGATGATCTCCTATCACTTCGACGGCAAGGACGAGCTGATCGGCCGGGCGCTCACCACGATCTACGCCGACCTGGCGGCCTTCATGACCGCCAGGGTCGGCGCCCAGACCACGCCCGTCGCGGCCCTCGACACCTACATCCGCTCGCTGGTGGAGTACATCGGCGACCACCGGGCCGAGATGCGCGCCGCCACGGAGATCTTCCTCAACTTCCGGCCGGAGGGCGGCACGGCCGCCCGGGAGGCCGCCACCGACCTGTCGGCCCTGGCCCACATCGAACGACTGCTCTCCTGGGGCCAGGACACCGGAGCGTTCCGCCCGTTCAGCACCCGCGTGATGGCGATGGCGATCCAGCGCGCGCTCGACGGTCTGCCGTTCCTGCTGGAGGCCGACCCGGACGCGGACCTGGCCGAGTACGCCGAGGAGCTGGCCGAGCTCTTCGCCCGCGCCACCTGGGCCGCGCGATGAGCCCTCGGTCGAAGGGGCTGCTGGTCGTGGCGGTGGACGTCGCCGTGCCGATCGGCGTGTACTACCTGCTGCGCGCCACCGGCGTCAGCGATCACGGCGCGCTGCTTGTCAGCTCGCTCGTCCCCGGCCTGAGCGTCGTCCTGGCCCTCTTACGGCGGCGCAGGCCCGACGGTCTGAGCCTGTTCATGACGGCGATGATGCTGGGCAGCGCCGCGGTGTCCCTGCTCGTCCACGACCACCGGTTCCTGCTGGCGAAGGACGGCTGGTTCACCGCCGTGGCCGGGCTCTGGTTCCTGGCCACCGCACGCGGCGACCGGCCGCTGGCCTTCGTTCTCACCCGCTTCCTGCTGGAAGGGCGCATCGGCCCGAACCGCGAGTCGTGGGACGTGCTGTGGGAGCGGCTGCCCGCCTTCCGCAGGATCTGGCGGGTGGTGACGGTGATCTACGGCACCGGCCTGCTGCTCGACGCGGCCGTGCGGGTCGTCATGGCCTACACGCTGCCGGTGGACGTCGTGCCCGGCCTCGGCGCCGTGCAGTACGGCGTCTTCCTGCTCCTGATGCAGGTCGTCATCAACGCCTATCTGGTGCCCACCGGCCTCTACAACCGCTATTCCAGGCTCTACGCGGAGGTGGGCCCGCCAGGAGGCCGAGTGCGGTGAGGGCCGCCGGGTCTCGCCGGATCGTCAGTCCAAGGCGGCGAGCTTGCGCTGGAGCAGGCCGCGCTCGCGCTCGTTCCCGCAGAGCTGTACGGCGAGCTCGATCTCACGCCGCGCGTCGTCGGGTTTCCCGAGTCGGCTGAGCAGTTCGCCGCGCACGCTCGGCAGCAGATGGGAGCCGGAGAGGCCGCCCGCCGCGACCAGATCGTCGACGACCGCGAGTGCGGCCGCCGGGCCCTGGGCCATGGAGATCGCGACCGCCCGGTTGAGCTCGACGACCGGCGAAGGCGCCAGCCGGCCAAGCGCCTCGTAGAGCAGCACGATCCGCTCCCAGTCCGTCGCCTCGACAGACGGCGCTACCGCGTGACACTCGGCGATCGCGGCCTGCACGCCGTAGACACCGAGACCACGACCGGCCCGCCCGGCCTGAACCAACGCCGCCCGACCGCGCCGGATCGCAGCCCGGTCCCAACGCCGGCGGTCCTGCTTCTCCAACAGGACCGGTTCGCCGTCGTCATCCAGGCGCGAAGGGAACCGGGCGGCGGTGAGCTCGAAGAGCGCGAGCATGCCGTGCACCTCCGCCTGGTCCGGGACCAGCCGCGCCAGGATCCTGGTCAGCCGGACCGCCTCGCGAGCCAGGTCGAGGCGGATCCACTGATCTCCGGAGGAGGCAGTCGAACCCTCGGTGAAGATCAGGTACAGCACGCTGAGCACCGAGCCGAGCCGCTTGCGGCACTCGTCGGACGGTGGCACGTCGAACGGCACCCGCGCGGCCGCGAGCGTCTTCTTCGCCCGCGTGATTCGCGCCTGCACCGTGGCGGTCGGCACGAGGAAGGCGCGGGCGATCTCGTCGCTCGTGAGGCCACCGAGGACGCGGAGCGTGAGCGCGATCTGGGCCTCGCGCGACAGCACCGGATGGCAGGCGATGAACATCAGCGCCAACAGGTCGTCATCGATGCGGTCCGGATCCCACAGCAGGTCGGTGTCCGGTGCGGCGCCCGCCAGAGGCATGCCGGGATCGCCGGAGGCTAGGCCGCCCTCGCCCAGATGCCTGGCAAGGGCGGCGTACCTCTCGTCGAGAGCCGAGCGGCGGCGGTAGGAGTCGATCGCCCGGCGCCGTCCCACCGTGAGCAACCAGCCCGCGGGATTGCGCGGCACGCCGTCCCGCGGCCAGGCGACAAGCGCCTCGGCCAGTGACTCCTGGGCCAGGTCCTCGGCCAGCGCGAAATCGCCGGTGAACCGGGCGAGCGTGCTGACGATGCGCGCGGACTCGATCCGCCACACCGCCGCCACGGCCTGCCGACCGCCGTACGGATCGCTCACAGCTGGCCGGTCGCCACCCGCCATGCCCGCTCCTTCTGGATCCACTCGTTGTCCTGCGGGAACTCATCGATGCTGGCGACGCGCCGGATCTCGGCCTTCATCCCGGGACCGCTCATCGGTGCCCGCTTGGCCCACTCGACGGCCTCTTCCTTCGAGGCGACGTCGAGGATCCAGAATCCGCCGAACAGCTCCTTGGTCTCACCGTAGGGTCCGTCGGTGACGACGGGAGGCTCGGAGGAGTAGTCCACGACAACGCCCTGTGACGCGTCGTCGAGACCCTCCGCGGCGACCAGCACGCCCGCCGAGATCATCTCATCGTTGAACCGGCCCATGGACTCGATGATCTGGTTGAAGTCGACATCCTGGAACGCGGCGTTGGCCTCGTCGGTCGCACGCATGATCAGCATGTACTTCACGGTCTTCTCCTACCGTGTCGCGGGTCCCGTTCGGACCCTCTCACCCATGAGTCGAACGGCGGAACCGCCGGATCGACATCGCGCCCAAGATAATCCGAAAAGATGCGGAGGACCCGCGAAGAGCCCTCGCGTCCAGCGTCGATCCCGCCCTGCGGGACGGGCCCGGCGATCTTGACAGGGCTCGCCTCCAGCATGCGGGCCGTACCGCAGGGCCAAGGGGACCCCGATGACCGCCCTCTGCCGCCAGCGGAGAAGTCTCCGGCAACGGCGAAGAGGCGCCGAAAAGCGTGGCTTCCGGCGCCTCTTCGTTTCCCTTTTTCGCAAGATTTCAGAAATGTGCATTAGTTGTTTCTGTTGCTGCCGCCGCCACCCGCATTGGTGCCGCCCAGGCTGATTCCGTTGCCAAGGCCGGGCCTGTCGGCGGATGCGATGTGGTGTGCGGCGGCCACGGTGTCGGTGCTGAAGACATCGGCCGACACGGTCGCGGGTGCGACGAGGGCGAAGGCTGCCACTGCTCCGGCTGCGAGAACGTTCTTCATCGTGAACATGCGGATCACTCCGTGTCTGGTCTCTTGTGCCTGGGTGCGGGGCCCGGGCTGGTTCCCGGAATTATGTGATTAATCCGGATATGTGGTGCTGCAACCGTCGGGGTGGGTTCCGCATTCCGCGAATCGGGGTGATTTCCAATGAAGGGGCATGCCCATACCTTTATTTGACGGTGCAGATCGACGGCAATAGCAGGGATGCCCGTCTGAGACGACGAATCCGGCCCGTCGACGTCCCGTGCGCCCCTGCGGCGGATGCGCGGCGTTGAGCGTGCGAGTCCACCCCGGCGCGCTGAGCGGGGCCGTGTCGATCGGGGCTCATGGACAATCGGGGCTCATGGACAGGAGAGAGCTCCCTTCGCCTGGCCTGCCCCATCCACGGCGCCGGAGGAATGTCCCTTGGCGACTCTTTCCGAGCGACTGTCGGGCGAGGTCAGGATCGACCTCGGCCGGAGAGTGCGTCGCGGATCCGGTCGACCAGACCCACTCCCGGCGCCAGCAGCTTGTTGGCGGGCGGGGTATCGGGCGCGGAAGGATGCGGCCGGGTCGGCGCGACCTTCTTGGCACGCTCGATCTTGCCGCCCAGCTCTTTCAGCTGCTCCTCGGTGCAGGCCGCCCGCAACCGCGGGAACAGATCGGCCTCCTCTTCGCGGACATGGTGGCGGATCTGCTCCATCAGCAGACGGACGGTGGGCCAGAACGCGTTGTCCCCCGGCTCCAGCCCCTCCAGACGCTTCATCGTCTGCTCGGCCTCGGCGTGCTCGGCGAGCTCCTCATCTGCCAGCCGGTCGCCGCCCGGCACGTGCTCGCGCACCGCCGGGTACAGGTAGGCCTCCTCGGCGATCGAGTGCCGGACCAGCTCGATGGTCACCTGATCGGTCAGTGTCTTGGCTTTCTCGCCGATGTCACCGATCATCCGTTCCAGCTCGGTGAACATCTGCTCGACCTCGCGGTGGTCGGTGACCAGTACCGAGATCACATCTTCCTGCGCGTCCATGTCGCTACCTTCCTGCCGGCCTCTGTGACGGCGGGATCACGCCGTGGCGGGCGACGTCGTCGTGCTGGGCATGGCGCCCTTTCCTCGTGGCGTTCACGTTCCCGCTGACACCGGCCGAAACCTGCGGCGTCGGTCGCGCGGTCGAAACCGGGCGTGTCGCACGAGAACGGGTGTTTCCGCTCGTCCCGTCCGGCCAGGCGCCTGAGGCCCCCGCGCAGGGCCACGCATGGGAATGCGCGGACATCGGGGTCGAGTGCGCGGTGGCCGCGCCGATAGAGTTCGTGACCGGCTGCGAGTTGACGACACGGAGGGCTGGCGATGTCCACACCTGACCATGTCGTGCTGAGGCTGCCGTTTCGCGGCACGTGGCTCGCGCGCAACAGTCCCGCGCGGCGCGTGCCCAGCCACGGTACTCACCTGTTCGCCACGACGTACGCCATGGACTTCATCGCTGTACAAGGCAGGCGCACGGCCACCAAGCGGGACTGGCGGTCGCTGCTGTACACGGAGCCGGTGGAGCGGTTCTTCGCCTTCGGTCAGCCCATCCTCGCCCCCGCGGATGGGAGGGTCGTGTCGGTCCACGACGGCGAGGTGGACCACGTGGCGCGACGGTCGCAGCTCGCCCTGCTGCCCTACGCCCTGACCCAGGCGGCCAGGGTTCGCGGGGGCGCCGGCGCCATCGCGGGAAACCATGTGCTTCTCGAGCTGGACAATCGTGGCGGGTTTGTCGTGCTCGCGCACCTGCGCGCCGGTTCGGTGCGGGTGGGCGAGGGCGAGTCGGTCGTGGCCGGCCAGGAGCTGGCCGACTGCGGCAACTCGGGCAACTCCACGCAGCCGCACCTGCACATCCAGATCATGGATTCGGCCGATCCCTTCACCGCGCGGGGTCTGCCCATGGCATTCCAGGAGTACCGGGCGTGGCGCCGCCCTGGTGTGACGCCCGACGTGGTCGAGCGGGGCGTCCCCAACGAGTCCGAGGTCGTCGAACCACTGTGACCCGCCGGCGTGCCGACGCTCGACGTGGTTCGCATGCCGGCTGTGCCGAACAGCCGGCCGGCCATCTGGGGCGGATGAGAGCGACGGACGCGCCCGGCCGTTGACGCCACCGCGGTTGCACCGTGGTCGCGCGGCTGTTACTGTCGCTCGCGTCCAGCTGGCTGATCACCACCAGCTGTCAATATCTGCGATCCCCTGGAGCCTCGAGAACAAACGACCATCCGAAGAACCGTGATCAATGTGGTTGATCAGGGTTGAGAGGGCCGAGTAAGGCCGGTTCACGTCAGGCGCACGCCTGGCCGCATCCATTCTCCGTCGCCCACGCGGTGGCGTTCTTCAACGGTTCGTTTCTCGAGAGCCCGTGCCTCATCGGCGCGGCTCTCCGATCGCAAGGACTCCCCTTCCATGTCTTCTCGCTCTGCGGCGCCCGCCGTCGGGACCGCACCGGCCGAGCCGGCCACCACCGTCGTCGCCACCCTGATGGCCGCCGTCTTCCTGTCCCTCCTCGACTCCCAGGTCGTCGCCACCGCCCTGCCGCGCATCATCGGCGACCTCGGCGGACTCGACGCCTTCGCCTGGATCACCACCGGCTACCTCATCGCCGGCAGCGCCACCGCGCCCGTCTACGGCAAACTCGGCGACCTGTTCGGCCGCAAGCGCATCTTCCTGATCTCGATCCTGGTCTTCCTGGCCGGCTCGGCCGCCTGCGGTCTGGCCTCGACCATGTCCCAGCTCATAGCCTTCCGCCTCATCCAGGGCGTCGGCAGCGGCGGCCTGTTCATCTCGGTGCTCGCCATCATCGGCGAGATGTTCGGCCCTCGCGAAGGCGCCCGCTACTACGGCTGGCTCTCCCTCACCTTCGGCGCCGCCTCGCTGGCCGGCCCCACTCTCGGCGGCCTGCTCACCGACCTGGCAGGCTGGCGCTGGATCTTCCTGGTCAACCTGCCCATCGGCTGCGTCGTCATCGTCATCGTCGCCACCCGGCTCCACCTGCCTGCCCACAGCAGGTCGAAGGCTCGCGTCGACTATCTCGGCGTGCTCCTGCTCATCTCCGCGATCGTCTCGCTGAACCTGCTCACCACCTGGGCGGGCACCACCCACACCTGGACGTCCCCTGTCATCGTCGGCCTGGCCGCGGCCACCGCCCTGTCGTCGGCGCTGTTCGTACTGTCCCAGAGCCACGCCGCCGACCCGATCATCCCGCTGCGCCTGTTTCGCGACCGCACCTTCACCGTCGTCGTCGCGGTCGGCTTCATCGCCGGGTTCGTCGGCCTCGGCATCGTCAACTACCTGGTGCTGTGGCTGCAGACCGTCCTGACGATCGGCCTCCAGGCCTCCGGCCACCTGCTCACCGCGATGATGCTCGGCGTCGTGGCCACGTCGTACACCACCACCAAGCTGATCGCCCGCACCGGCTCCTACCGCTGGTATCCCGTCGCCGGCATGGCCGTCTTCGCCGTGGCCGCCGCCCTGTTCGCCACCGCCGGTCCCGCCACCAGCCCGTTCCTGGCCGCCGTCTACCTGCTGCTGTTCGGTATCGCCGGTGGCCTCAACACCCAGGCCCTCAGCCTGGCGGCCCGCGGCACCTCCAGCCGCGCCGACATCGGCGCCACCCAGGGCACCGCCACCCTGGCCCGCCAGAGCGGCACGGCACTCGGAGTGTCGTTCTTCGCCGCCCTCATGACCAGCAGGCTCCCGTACGGCGCGGCCGACGCGGCCGCCTACGCCGACGCCCTGCGGCCCGTCTTCATCGCCGTCATCCCGGTGGCCCTGATCGGCCTGGTCATCTCCCTGTTCCTCAACACCACGCTCTCCGTCTGAAAGGCCCCGCCCATGATGCTCATCACCGGTGCCACCGGCAACGTCGGCTCCGAACTCGTCGCCCTGCTCGCCGCCGGCGACATCCCCGTCCGCGCCATGACCCGCGAGCCCGCCAAGGCCACCTTCCCCTCCGGCGTCGAGGTCGTCGCCGGGGACTTCGACCGGCCCGACACCCTGGCCGCCGCGCTCGACGGCGTCGAGAAGGTCTTCGTCCTGCCACCCGGGTACGGCCCTGAGGGCCCTGTCCAGGAACGCGCCCTCGCAGCCGCCGCCGCCGCGGCCGGCGTCACCCACCTGGTCAAGCTGTCCACCAGCGGCGTCACCTTCGACGCCACCGACCCGATCAGCACCGGCCACCGCCTGGGCGAGCAGGTCGTCAAGGATTCCTGCCCGGCCTGGACGATCCTGCGCCCCGGCACCTTCATGGTCTATCTGTACGGCTACGCCGCCGCCATCGCCGCCGAGCAGACCATGTACGTCACCGAGGGCGACCCGGTCTCCGCCATGATCCACCCCCGCGACATCGCCGCCGTCGCCGCCCACGTCCTGACCACCCCCGGCCACCACGACAAGACCTACACCCTCACCGGTGGCCGTGCCCTCTCCCCCCAGGACCAGGCCGACATCATCGGCCAGGTCCTCGGCCGGCCGATCCGGCTCGTCGAACGCACCAGGGCCGAGGCACAGGCCGAATTCGACCGCCTCGGCTGGCGCGGCCCGCGCCTGGACGCGCTTCTCGAGCTCAAGCGCCAGTCAGCCGACTGGGACCACCACGTCTTCGACACCGTCGAAAGGCTCACCGGCGAACCGCCGCTGACCCTGCACGACTGGGTCAGCGAGAACGCCCACGTGTTCCGATGACATCCCTCCGGACGCGCCCGAGTGACGAACACCGAGCGCAGCAGGAGAAGGGGCCGGTCGGCCCTCAGCTCCGAACCCGCTCATCAGCGCGGCGCTGCTCATCCCTGTGCCCGAAGAGCGCACGAGGCGTCCGCTCCAACGGCGCGGCCGCGGTCAGCTCGCACGGCCTTCATCGCGGTCCCCCAGGCGATGACCTGGTCCAGCATGGTGGCGACGGCTTCCTCTTGATGGGCGGCCGGCCGCAGCAGGCTGAAGTGCTCGAAGTCGGCGGACAGCGACAGGGCGACCTGGGCTCGTACGTCGGCGACGTGGAGCTCGCCCATGACCAGGCGGAGGTGCTCGACGGCTCGGGTACCGCCGTCGACACCGTAGCCGACGAACCCGGCCGCCTTGTTGTTCCATTCGGCGTACGGGAAGTCGATGGCGTTCTTCAACACCCCGGAGGTCGAGCGGTTGTACTCGGGCGTGACGAAGACGTAAGCGTCGAAGGACGCGATCATGTCGGCCCAGACCTTGGTGTGTGGGTGCTCGTACCGGCCCATCGCGGCCGGCATCACCTCGTCCAGGTGCGGCAGGTCGAAGTCCTTCAGATCTACCAGCTCGAACCGGGCGTCGCCGCGCTGTGCCGCCAGCTCGTGAACCCAGCGGGCCACGGCCTCCCCGTTGCGTCCAGGGCGGGTGCTTCCGATGATGATCCCTACGTTGATCACAGGTCCTGTTCTCCTTCTGTGGCGGCCGCTCAGGGCTGGGCGGTGCCCTCCGTCGGCGGCGTGGTCTGTTGCGTGGTCGGCGCCGAGGTGGGTCGTGCGCGGCCGGGCAGAAGCACGGTGGCGGCCAGGCCGACGGCGGTGAGGATGAGCATCCAGGTCAGGGCTGGTGTGTAACCGCCGGCCTGGAGGATGAGGGCCATCAGGGCAGTGCCGGTGCCTGCGCCGATGCGCTGGATGACGTTGCCGGCGCTGGCGGCGCCCGGGACGGCCGCAGGCGTGAGCGTCCGGTAGATCGCCACGGCGATGGTCAGGCCGGCGACGCCGAACCCGATTCCTCGCACGAGAAGCGCCGCGCCCAGCAGGAGCGTGTCGGTGCCGGCCGTGGCGAAGGCGAACGGGATGGTGCCGGCGGTGGCGACGGCCATTCCGGCGAGCGCGAGCGGACGGGGCGGCATGCGGTCGGCCCTTTGGCCGACCAGCAGGTACGCCAGGCCGACACCGACGCTCTGTGGCGCGAGCACGAGTCCCGCGTCGAACGCCGACAGCCCGCGGACCTGCTGGTAGTACAGCGGCAGCAAGAACATCGGCCCCCAGGTCGTGACGCCGAGGACGAACATCATCACCACGCCGGCGCGAAAGGAGGCGTCGGCGAACAGCCGCAGGTCGATCAGGCCTACCCCGCCATGGCGCACCGACCGGACGACGAAGGCCGTCAGCAGCAGTACGGCGGCGATCCCACCCGCGAGCGTCTCGACGCGTACCGCGGCATCCGGTCCGGTGTCGACGGTGGACAGGGCGTAGAGCAGCGCGACCACCGCGGTCGGCAGCAGGGCGAGCCCGACGAGGTCGAGGGCCTCGTCGGAACGTTGCCTGTCGCGCGGGAACCACCGCACGGTCATGAGGAGCGAGACGAGCACGATGGGCACGTTGACGAAGAAGATCCACCGCCAGCCCCAGCCGTCGATCAGCAGCCCTCCGAGCAGCGGCCCGGAGATCGGGGCCAGTTGACCGATCAGCCCGCTGACCCCCAACACCCGCCCGAGGCGCTCCGGCCCTGCGGCCCTGACCAGGGTGAGCTGGGTCAACGGCAGGATCATGCCACCGCCCAGTCCCTGCAGCACCCGGAAGGCGATGAGCGAGTCGATCGACCACGCCATACCGGACAGCACCGATCCGACCAGGAACAGCCCGAGCGCGGTCAACCACATGGCGCGTGCGCCGAACCGGCCCACGGTCCAGCCGACCAACGGGATCACCGCGGCCATCGCCAGCACGTACGCCGTCGTGACCCACTGGATCACGGTGACCCCCGCGTCAAGGTCACGGCGCAACTCGTTCAGCGCCACCGCGACGATCGTGGTGTCGAGCAGCGCCGCGATCGCCCCCACCAGCACTGTCGTGATCAGCGGCGCGATGCTCGGCGCGGGCGCCGCCGACTGCGTCGCGTTGCGCACCCTTCGCGCGCTCATGGGATGAGCCGGGTTTCGCCGATCGTCGCACCGGCGTGCCCCACCGCCACCCGCACCTGGCCGTCACCGTGGGACGCCTCCGGCCCACCGAACCTGTCCATCACCGCTGCGCGCACGATCACCGCTCCTCAATAAACGGAGCCTTTCGCTCCGATAGAATCGGCACCGTATAACGGAGCGTCTCGCTCCGCAAGCGGATATGATCGATGTCATGCCTGAACACCGGCGCCGCGCCCCACGCCAGGCCGAGGCCGAACGCAACGACCGCGCACTTCTCCAGGCCGCCCGCGAGGTGCTCGCCGCTGACGGAGTCCACGCGTCGGTGGCCGCGATCGCCGCCCGCGCGGGAGTCGGCATCGGCAGCCTCTACCGCCGCTACCGCACCAAGGAGGAGCTCTTCCAGCGCCTGTCGGAGCTCTCCCTCGACAACTGGAACAACGCCGCCGCGCAGGGGCTGGCCGCGGACGACCCGTGGGAGGGGTTGACCGGCTTCATCACCGAATGCATCGAGTTCGGCCAGGGCTCACTCGCGCCGATCGCCGGCACGATCGAGATATCCGCGCAGATGCGGGCCAAGTCCGAGCGGTCCGACGCGCTCCTGGCCGCCCTCGTCGCCCGCGCCCACGAGGCCGGTGTGCTGCGGCCGGACGTCACCCCCGTCGACGTCTCCCTCCTGATCGAACAGCACGGCACCTCACCCGTCCTGGAACAGCTCCGCAAGCAGGGCCGCAAGGACCTCATCGAGGCCGCCGTCCAGGCCCGCACGCGCATCGTCGCCATCGCCCTTGACGGCCTGCGCGCCGTCCACACCGAACCGCTGCCAGGGCACCCGCCCAGCGAGCGGCTCTTCACCGAGCGCTGGGACCCCCGCCCCGCCGGCTGAGCAGAGCCGGTCCGCCTGCCGTCCTGACCCGGCCCCGCCCGCCGAAGCCGAACTGACAGCCCCGGCACGCGCCGCCGGCCAGGCCCGGCCGCCGCACCAGCCCACGTCCACGGCCCGGACCGACGCGAGCCGATCACTCGCCGGCGCGGGCGAGCCGGACTCGTCGGCGCGCAGGACGTCGCGCTCGATCACAGCCTGCGCGATCAGGGCGTCCCCTGTCAGCAGGCCACCGAGCGGTCCGCGGGCGGTGAGGGCACGCCTGGGGGCGTTTCAGCCTGGGAGTCCGCGGCACGTGCCGCTTCAGGAGTCAGCGTGGTGCCGCGCAGGTACGCGGCCTGATAGGCGTCCTCCTCCAGGTGTGCCCGAACCGCCCCTGCGATCCGGTCGACGTCGCCCCGTTCGGCAGGGGGAAGCGGCATGCCCACGGAGTCCCTGGCCGCGTGCGCCGCTCCGAGCAGCACGGCCGCGTACGCGTGGCGCCCCGCGAGGGCGTGGGCTCCCGCCAGCCCTTCAAGGGCCAGCGCCATGGCCCGGGCGTCTCCCGTCCTGTGGGCCGCGGTCCAGCCGTCCAGGTGCAGGCACAGGGCCTGGTCCGCGTCGCCGCGCAGCTCGGCGACGAAGCCGAGTTCGGCCAGGACGAGCGCGCGGCCGGGTTCGAAGGCCATCCTGGACTGCCGGCCCAGCACGTGGCGCAGGTGGGCCTCGGCGGTGTCGAGCCGTCCTTCGCGGCGCGCTCCGAGCCCGAGGCCGATTTCGGCGTGGATCTCTCCCGGCCTGAAGCTGTGCTCGGCGGCGAGGCGCAGCGCCCTCTGGTGGAACTCCCGCGCCCTCGTGTGGTCCCCGATGAGCATGGCGGTGCTGCCCAGGCTGGTCAGCCGATCCGCGGCCGCCGGCCACAGCCCCAGGTCCTCGGCCAAGAGCAGCCCTTCGCGGTGGAGCTGGGCCGCGCGCTCGTAGTCGCCCGCCATCTCGGCCAGTGAGGCGAGCGGTTCGACGGTCTGCAACCGCCCCCAGCCGTCGGCGAGCTCGGCGAAGAGCGCCGCGCTGCGCCGCCCGTCGTGCGCGAGCCGCGCGAGGTCGCCGCGCACATGCGCCTGGTTGGCCCGGACGCTCAGCGCCGCGGCGGTCCCCCAGGTGTCGCCGAGAGCCTGGAAGCCTTCCAGCGCCCGGTCGATGAGTTCTTCGCTTGCGGCCTGGTCGCCGACCCCGAACAGGGCGAAGCCGAGGAACCACTGGGCTCTGGCCCGCTCGCGCCGGTCCGCGACGTCCCGGGCGAGCTCCGCCGCGGGCCTGCCGTCCTGCGTCCGCTCGGCGCCGTCCCCGACGAGCACGGCGAACCCCGCCCGCCAGGCCCTGGCCTGGGCCTGCAAGGACGACACGGCGTCCGGGTTCTGGGCGGCCGCGGCGAGCGCCGCCTCCAGCGACCGGCCTGCCTCCCGGAGCCTGCCGCGCAGAAACCAGTACCAGACCAGGGCGTTGACCAGCCTGAGCGCGTCCTCGGCGGCACCGTGCTGGACGGCGTGGTCGAGCGCCCTGCGGACATTGGCGGCCTCCGCGTCCAGCAGGCGCAGCCGGCGCCGCTGGTCGGGGCCGTGCAGCCGCGGTCCGGCGCGCTCGGCGAAGTCCGTGTAGTACCGGCGGTGGCGGCGGCGTACGACGTCGGTCTCGCCCGCCTCGCGCAGGCGGGCCAGGCCGTAGTCGGCGACCGATTCGAGAAGCCGGTAGCGGGGTTCGTCGCCGCTGTCGGCCATGACGACCAGCGAACGGTCCACGAGGCGGGCGAGCAGGTCGAGGACGTCCTCGGAGCGTACCCCTCCCCCGGCGCAGACGACCTCCGCCGCCTCCAGCGTGCAGCCTTCGGCGTGGACGGCGAGCCGGCGCAGCACGGTGCGCTCGGGACCGGTCAGCAGGTCCCAGCTCCAGTCGATCATCGCCCTCAGCGTCTGCTGGCGGGGCGGCGCGCCCCGGTATCCGGTGGCCAGGAGCCGGAAACGGTCGTCGAGGCGGGCGAGCAGCCCTCGCACGCCGAGAGCCCGTACCCGGGTGGCGGCCAGTTCGAGCGCCAGGGGGATCCCGTCGAGCCGTCGGCAGATCTCCGACACGTCCCTGGCGTTGCCGGCCTCGAGTGTGAAGCCGGGTGCCGCGGCGCCGGCCCGGGCCACGAACAGTTCGACGGCGCTGGAGCGGGCAACGGCGTCGAGTTCCGTCTCTCGGGTGAGGTCGGGCACCTCCAGCGGGGGAACGGCCCAGACCACTTCGCCCAGGATGCCCAACGGCTCCTGGCCGGTGGCCAGGATGTACAGGCCGGGGACGCGCATGAGCAGCAGCGCGGCCAGTTCCGCGACCGCGCCGACGATGTGCTCGCAGTTGTCGAGGAGCAGCAGCAGCCGCTTGTCGCCGAGCGCCCCGGCGAGTCTCTCGGCGGGCGAGGACGGCCCGCCGGTGCCGGGGAACGAGGGCCCGCTCCCTTCCATGACGCCGAGCGCGGCCATGACGGCCTCCGCCACCGGGTCCGCCGCGTCGGCGCCGCCGGTACGGCCCAGCGCGGCCAGTTCGACCAGCCACGTACCGTCGGGGAAGTCGCCGGCGAGCTGGGCCGCCGCCTCCAGCGCGAGCCTGGTCTTGCCGACGCCGCCCGAGCCGGTCAGCGTCAGATGCCGTGTGATGGCGAACAGGGACTTCACCTCGGCGACCGCGCCCTGGCGGCCGACCAGCCGGGTCAGCGGAGCGGGCAGGTTCGTGGCGGGACGGCGCGGCGGATCCGTGGCGGTGGGCCCGGCGCTCAGCGCCGGATCCTGCTCCAGCATGGCCTGGTGCAGGGCGGCGAGTGCGGGCCCTGGGTCCAGGCCCAGTTCGTCGGCGAGCCGGGCTCGCAGCTCCTGGTAGCCGGCCAGTGCCTCGCTCGCCCGGCCCCCGGCGTAGAGCGCGCGCATCTGGAGGGCGCGCAGCCGCTCCCGCAGCGGGTGCCGCACGACGAGTTCGTGCAGGTCCTGCGCCACGCCGAGGTGTTCGCCCAGGTCGATCCGGGCCTCGGCGTGCGCTTCGAGGGCGGCGAGACGGGCCTCTTCGAGGCGGGTGGCGACCGGACGCGCGAACGCGGCGTCCTCGAAGCCGGAGAACGCCGCGCCCCGCCACAGCGCGAGGGCGTCGGACAGCAGGGCCGCACGGGTGCCGGGGTCGTCGGCGACCCGCGCGCGTGCCGTCAGCGCGCCGAACCTGCCCATGTCGACGCCGTCGGGTTCCGTACGCAGCAGGTAGCCGCCATCGCGCAGCGCCAGCAGGTCTCGGCCGCCCGCTTCGGCGTCCTCGAACACCTTCCGCAACTGCCAGACCCTGGTCTGCAGGGCGGCGGAGGGATTGCCCGGGAGCTCCCCCTCGCCCCACAACTCCTCGACGAGCCGGTCCGCGGACACGGGGCGCCCCTCGTGCGACAGCAGGGCGGCAAGCAGGGCGCGGGTCCTGAGCCCTGGCACGGCGACCGGGCTGCCGTCCGCCCTCCATACGGCCAGCGGCCCCAGTACCCCGAATCGCATGGGAGCCACGGTAACGCAGCTCCTTACGCGCCGGGAGTGGGCCTTGAGCGGGATGTGAGCAACTCGTGAGTGCCCGGTCGCAAGGTGGGGCGTGCTCACCGCCGCCGGGCTGCGCAGACGCGCGCCCGTCTGCCCAGGGATGCCGTCGGCGGCGGCCGCAGGCGATCGACGACCCACGGAGGATTTCCATGACGACAGAAGTTCAGGGCCCCGCAGGCCTCAGAGCAGGGCCTCGGGAGTGGCTCGGGCTCTTCGTGCTCACGCTCCCGACGATCCTGCTGGCCTTGGACGCGACCGTGCTGAACCTGGCGGTCCCCCACCTCAGCGCGGACCTCGACCCCAGCAGCACCCAGCTGCTGTGGACGGTCGACATCTACGGCTTCATGATCGCCGGATTCCTGGTGACGATGGGCACCCTGGGCGACCGGATCGGCCGCCGCAGGCTGCTGATGATCGGGGCGTTCGGCTTCGGCCTCGCCTCGGTCCTTGCCGCGCTGTCCACCGGCCCGGAGATGCTGATCGCGGCCCGCGCGCTGCTGGGTGTCACCGGCGCCACGCTGATGCCCTCGACGCTTGCCCTGATCAGCAACATGTTCAGGGACCCACGGCAGCGCGGGGTCGCCATCGGCGTGTGGGTGACGTGCTTCTCCGTCGGCACCGCCGTGGGCCCTGTCCTCGGCGGCGCACTGTTGCAGTGGTTCTGGTGGGGTTCGGTGTTCCTGCTCGCCGTACCGGTGATGCTGGTGCTCCTGGTGACGGCGCCGCTGCTGCTGCCTGAGCACAAGGACGCGCGGGCGAGCCGGATCGACCTGGTCAGCGTGGCGCTGTCCCTGCTCACGGTGCTGCCGGTGATCTACGGGATCAAGCGTCTGGCCGAGCACGGGGTGGACGCCCTGGCGTACGGGACGATCCTGGCCGGTGTGGTCCTGGGTGTGGCGTTCGTGCTGCGCCAGCGCAGGCTGGCCGATCCGCTGCTGGACCTGCGGCTGTTCGGGAACCGGGCGTTCAGCGCCGCGCTGCTGGTGCTGCTGCTCGGCCTCGGCCTGATGGGCGGGCTGTACCTGTTCATCACGCAGTACCTCCAACTGGTGGGGGGCCTGTCGCCGGTCGAGGCGGGCGTGTGGCTGCTGCCCGCCGCCGCGGCGCTGATCGTGGCCTCCTCGCTGACGCCCGCGATCACCCGGCGGGTACGCCCCGGGTACGTCCTCGGCGGCGCGCTGTTCCTGTCGGCGCTGGGATACGCCCTCATCGCTCAGGTCGACAGCGTCGGCGGGCTGCCGTTGCTGGTGACCGGATTCGTGCTCATCTACACGGGCATCAGCCCGATGATGGTGCTCGGTACGGACCTGGTCGTCGGCTCGGCGCCGCCGGACAAGGCCGGTTCGGCCGCGGCGATGTCGGAGACGGGCATGGAGTTCGGCATCGCGCTGGGCATCGCCGCCCTGGGCAGCGTCGTCACCGCCGTGTACCGGAGCGGGATCGGCGCCGCCCTGCCGAAAGGCCTCCCGGCGTCGGTCGCGGACGGCGCGCGTGACACGCTCGCCGGCGCCGTCGCCGTGGCCGGGGACCTGCCCGGCCCGGAGGCCGCGCAGGTTGTGGAGCAGGCTCGGGAGGCGTTCACCAGCGGGCTGAATCTCGCCGGCGCCATCGCGAGCGCCATCGTGGCAGTGCTGGCCGTCGCCGCGATGGTGCTGCTGCGGCACGTGCCGTCAGGCGGGGCGGATGAGGCCGGGTAGGCCGCCGTTGTGGATCTCGGGGACCGGTCGGGCGGGAGCGCGCTGGTGCCGGCAGGCAGAGGAGCCGGCGTTCACCCGCTCGCCGTACCCGCGTCCCCGGCCTGCTCGTGCATCATGTACTGCGCGTACCAGTCGGGCCAGTCCGTGTCGTAGTGCCCGATCTCCTTCTCGTATCGACCGTGCGCGGCCTCCGCACGGCGTAGCGCCTCGGCCAGATCGGCCACGGAATCAAAGGTCACTGGCATCTCGGTACTCCTCGTGCGGAGACGACCGCCCGCTCACGGTCACCGGCCCGGTAGGCGGGTGGTGATCTCCTGGAGCAGCCAGCCGTTGCCGTCGGGGTCGCTGAACGAGGCGAAGGAGCCGTAGCTCGTGCGGTCCGGATCCGGTCCCGGCACCCGCCCCTCGGTCCCGGCGTGGTGCCACACCCCGCCCTCGTCGTGGAACACCTCACCCACATCGGCCCCGCGGTCGACGAGCTCGGACCGTGCCGCCTCGATGTCGTCGACGATCAGGTACACGCCCTGCATCGAGCCCGGCTCGGCCAGGGTGATCCCCTGGCCGAAGATGACCGAGCACGCCGAGCCTGGTGGGGTCAGCTGCACCACGCGGAAGCCCTCACCGGCGGCGACGTCGGCGTCCTCCCGCCACCCGAGCGCCTTGTAGAAGTTCTTGGATCGGTCCACGTCGGCGACCGGCAGCACCACGACCTCGAGCTTCATGTCCACGGCCTCGGATCCTCCCCGTTCGATGCCGGTGGCCTGTGTACGCCACCGGGGCTGGAGTTGTGCCTGCGGGGGTCCTGCCTTCCCACCCTCGTCTCCCTCGCTGTCGAAGTCCAGGAACGGCAGCTCAACTATCGGCAGGCGGTCTGCCAGCTTTTGAGGAGATAAACCAGGAAATCGCCAGATCGAATGAACACCATCCGTCCCAGGAGCCTCACCGGCTTCCGGCGTGCGCCGCGCCCACTCATCCGGGCGAAAGAGATATCGGCATGTGGCATGGCCGAACCACGCGGGCGCATGGCCGGCGCGGAAGTCAACTCTGGCCGCCCGCCCCTGGTCGACGGCCGGTTACCGGACTTCGACGTGCCCGTCCAGCCTGCCGTCGAAGGTCTGCGGGGGGCGCTCTCCGTCACCACGCACGAGGCAATGACATCAAAGCAGGATGAAAACGGACTTATTACTCGTTCTTTCTCCGACGGGGCATCAATCAGACTTTCTGGGGGAAAGTATGACCGCAAGTCTGGACTGGCGGCACGAGTGGCTCGCATCCCTCACCTGGATGGCCACAGCCTTCATCGTCACCCTCGTCGCCAGCGCCGCGGCGGTCTGGCTGCTGGCGCGATACACGCGGTGGGGACGCCAGTTCGGCCGGCTCGCCTTCCCGTACTTCGACCTCCGGCGCGGCCGGCGGCCGCTCCTCACGGTCCTGCTCATCCTCGCACTGACGATCTTCGCGGTACGCCTCCAGGTGCTGATCTCGTACGCGCTGAACGACATCTTCACGGCGCTGGGAAAGATGTACGCGCAGGACTTCTGGGTCTCCATCGTGCGCTTCACGGTCCTGGCCGCGATCTTCGTGATCAGCTCCCTCATCAGCTATCTCGTCTCCCAACGGTTCATCATCCACTGGCGGACCTGGCTGACCGACCACATGATCACCGACTGGCTGAGCGGGCACGCCTACCACCGGAGCCAGTACGTGACAGAGCCGGTCGACAACCCCGACCAGCGCATCCAGGAAGACGTCCAGCAGTTCGTCGAGGACTCCCACTACCTGTCGACCGGCACGGTCGACGCAGCCCTGCGGCTGGTGTCGTTCACCGCCATCCTGTGGGGGCTGTCGGGGCCGATCCCGGTCTTCGGTCACGAGGTACCACGGGCGATGGTCGTGCTCGCCTACGTCTACGTGCTGGTCGCCTCACTGATCGCCTTCAGGATCGGGCGCCCGTTGATCAGGCTGGAGTTCCTGCGCGAAGGGCTGTCCGCGTCCTTCCGCTACGCGCTGATCCGCCTGCGGGACCACTCCGAGAACATCGCGTTCTACGGCGGGGAGAAGATGGAGCGGGCGGCGCTGGCCAGCAGATTCACCGCCGTCATCAAGAACACCTGGATCATCGCCCTGCGGCGGCTGAAACTGCAGGGGTTCAACGACTCGGTCACCCAGGTGGCGCAGGTGTTCCCCTACGTGATCCAGGCTCCGCGCTTCTTCGCCGGGACGCTCATGCTCGGCGACGTCACCCAGACCGCCGACGCGTTCGGCCAGGTGCACAACTCGTTGTCCTTCTTCAGGAACTCCTACGACTCCTTCGCCGCCTACCAAGCCGGGCTCGACCGGCTGACGGCCCTGATGGACGCGAACCACGACTCGCGCAGGCTGCCGTCGCCGACCGTCGCCGACCATCCTGGCGCCCTGGTGATCGAGGGACTGAGGGTCTGGCGTCCCGACCACGAGCCGCTCATCGACGGCCTGACCCTGACCATGAGCCCGGGGGAGGCGCTCCTGGTCAAAGGCGCGTCGGGCAGCGGCAAGACCACGCTGCTGCGCAGCCTGGCCAGCCTCTGGCCGCACGCGCACGGCACCATCCGCAGGCCCGCCGGCGGGCGCACGCAGTTCCTGTCGCAGCAGCCCTACCTGCCCATGGGCAGCCTGCGTACCGCCCTGGCCTATCCTGAGCCGCCCGACCGGATCGCGGATCAGCTCGCGCGCGAGATGCTGCACGCGGTACAGCTCGGCCACCTGGAGTGCCGGATCGACGACGAGGCCTACTGGTCGCGCATCCTGTCCCCCGGCGAGCAGCAGCGCCTCGGGTTCGCCAGGATCCTGCTGAACCGGCCCCACCTGGCCTTCCTCGACGAGGCCACCTCGGCCGTCGACGAAGGCCTCGAGCACGCCCTGTACCGCCTGATCCGCGAACGCCTGCCCGAGTGCATGGTCGTCAGCGTCGGCCACCGCAGTACCCTGAACGCCTTCCACACCCACCATCTCAACCTGCTGGGCGCCGGGCGGTGGGGCATGTCCGCGGCGTAGGACGCCTTTCGACGGTGCCGCCGCCGTCCGCCGACACGAGTGACGGCGGCGCGGCTCGCCCGGGCGGTCGCCCGGTCAGGATCCTGACCGGGCTTCCTTGAACGCGGTGACGAGATCTCCCGCGACGACGATGGCATGGGCGAAGGTCGGGCCGTTCAGCTCGTGTGCGGCGTGCATCATCTCGGCCTCGAAGGCGGCGGTGGCATCCTGGACCAGCGTCACGTGATAGCCGAGCTCCATGGCGAAACGGCCGGTGGACTCGACGCAGGTGTTCGCCAGCACGCCGACGACCACCACGTGGGTGATGCCGTGCTGCTTGAGCTGGAGGTCCAGGTCGGTGTTGGCGAACCCGCTCTGCCCCCAGTGCTCATGGGCGACGACATCGCCCGGCTGCGGCTGGAAGTCCGGATGGAACTGCCCGCCCCAGGAGCCCCGGGCGAAGGTGTGCCGCTCCTGGATGCCGCGCTGGGTCGGGTTCGGGTGGCCCCAGGTGTCGTAGTCGCCTTCCTGCCAGCGGCGGTGCGGGACGAACATCACGCGCACGCCGGCCGCGCGGGCGGAGGCGATCACCATCCGCAGGTGGTCCAGCAGGCCGACGTCCTGCGCCACGGGCTCGAGGCGGGGCCAGAGCTTGCCGCCCTCGGAGATGAAGTCGTTGTAGGGATCGACCAGAAGGACCGCCGTGTGGCGGGGGTCGTAGCTCTCGGCCACGGTTCCTCCTCAGAGCTGGATGACGGGCCTCGGCGCCCGAAGCGGTGTCACGACGGCGTGGACGTCCTCAGCCTCGAAGTCGCCGTGTCGGCAGGCAGGTCACACGCCGCGCTCCGTCACCTGCCCCGCAGACGCGCACGACGACCTGCCTGCCTGCGGTGATACCCCGAGAGAAGGCCCTCCTGCCCACGCGGTGTGCGGTCAGCGACGGTCGGGACGACGCGGAAACGAGCCTGGCTGAACGCCGGCGGTTCGCCCCGCCTGGCGACGTGCGCTGTCGACGGGCCGGATCCGTCGGCCCAGACGGGCATCCCTGCTATGGCCGTCGAGCTGCACCGTCAAATAGAGGTATGGGCATGCCCCTTCATTGGAAATCACTCCGATTCGCGGAATGCGGAACCCACCCCGACGGTTGCAGCACCACATATCCGGATTAATCACATAATTCCGGGAACCAGCCCGGGCCCCGCGCCCAGGCACAAGAGACCAGACACGGAGTGATCCGCATGTTCACGATGAAGAACGTTCTCGCAGCCGGAGCAGTGGCAGCCTTCGCCCTCGTCGCACCCGCGACCGTGTCGGCCGATGTCTTCAGCACCGACACCGTGGCCGCCGCACACCACATCGCATCCGCCGACAGGCCCGGCCTTGGCAACGGAATCAGCCTGGGCGGCACCAATGCGGGTGGCGGCGGCAGCAACAGAAACAACTAATACACGTTTCTGAAATCTTGCGAAAAAGGGAAACGAAGAGGCGCCAGAAGCCACGCTTTTCGGCGCCTCTTCGCCGTTGCCGCCCCGCTGCTCGTCAGCGAGTCGGGTACCAACGCCCCACACCACGGCCGGGAAGCATGCACGACGGCCCGATGGCCGGCGAGGCCGAGGAGGCGGACCACAACCCTCCCCGAGGCCCACCCGCCCCACGACGACAGGCAGAGCGGGCCCGGACTCCGGCAACCGGACCAGCTGTCCTCTCCTGGGCACCGCCCGCACGCCCACGGGAGGTCGTCTGGTCCGAGTTGCGCAGGTTGTCGCGGTTGACGAACAGGTACCGGGTCGCGCGCAGCGCCGCCTCGTTCTCCCCGTGCCCGCCGCCGTCGGCGACCGTTCGATCCCGACATTCGTGCCCAGCGCGTACAGGACCAGCAGGAGCCGTCTGCGGATCACCTCGCGTGGGGTGGCACCCCGGATGGCGGCGAGCACGTGCTCACGCTTGCGACTGTAGGCCAGTCGTTCGTAGGCAGCGCGGGCGACCAGGTCGAAAACCGGTCCCACCTTCCTCACCGAGGCCATCGCCGCGCCCGGGACGGTTGCGGCGACGGTGATCGAGCACCGCTCCCGGTCATGGACGAGCGCGGCACCCGCCCGGCCGTTCCGGGCCCTCGCCCCGGTGGTGGACCAGGGTGAGGATGGCGACGGATGGCGGCGTTCAGGGTGCCGGGCGGCCCGTCGCGGCGTGTGCCTGCCGTGATTCGAGTGTCAGGACCACCTGCCGCGGCTGGGTGAATCGCAGCATGTTGCCGGAGGGATCGAGAAAGGCACAGTCGCGGGCGCCGTTGGGCTGGTTGATCGGTTCTTGCATCACTTCGGCGCCTGCGGCCTCGATGCGCTCAAAGATGGCGTCGCAGCTGTCGGTCACGAAGACGAGACGACCCAGCAGGCCCTTGGCCATCAGCTCTGCGATCGCCTGCCGGTCGGCCGGCGAGACACCAGAGTCCGCGCCGGGGGATTCGAGGACGATCTGCACGTCCGGCTGCGACGGCGGGCCGACGCTCATCCATCGCCTCCCCTCGGGTCCGTCGTCGTCGCGTATCTCGAAGCCGAGCACGTCTTGGTAGAAGCCGAGCGCCTCGTTGAGGTCGTGGACAGCGAGAGTGCAGGACGAGAGCCTGAGATCCGTGCGGGTCAACGCCGCTCCTTGGCGCCGGCGGTAAGAATGACGATGTCCAGGTCGCGGAGCCGGCGGGGGTCGGTGTCGATATCGATGCGGGTGATCTTGTCGTCGTTGACGGTGAACGTGAAGACCGCTTTCGGTCGGCCCAGGTGCGACCAGACGGCCGCCGGTACGCCGTCGACCAGAGCGAGCCGGGCGGCCTGAGCCCGTCCGGCGAAGAAGGCCGCCACCGCGTCGCCACCGCGGATCTCGCCGACCACGGCGTCCGGATCGAGCAGCTCGAGCAGGGCGGCGAAATCCCCGCCCCGGGCGGCGGCAAGGAAGGCGTCGACGATTTCCCGCTTCGCCGATCGCGCGGCATCGGATGCGCCGGCAGCTCCTTGCACCCGGCGCCGGGCCCTGCTGGCGAGTTGCCGGGCCGCCGCCGGGGAGCGGTTGATGATGGCGCCGATCTCGCCGAACGACACGGCGAACACGTCGTGCAGGACGAACGCGAGCCGCTCGGCGGGAGTCAGCGTGTCCAGCACCACCATCAGCGCGACACCGACCGAATCGGCCAGCAGCGCCTCGTCCTCGGGGCCGGCCTTGCTGGTCGGGTGGATGCTCTCGTGCGACGCGGCCGGCTCGGGCGGCAGCGCTCCGGCCGACTCCTCACGCCGGGTACGGCGTGCCTCGAGCATGTTCAGGCAGACCCGGGCGACGACCGTGGTCAGCCACCCTCCCGGATTCTCCACCTGGCCGGTGTCGGCGCGGCTGACCCGCAGCCACGCCTCCTGCACCGCGTCCTCAGCCTCGCCGGTTGAGCCGAGCATCCGGTAGGCCACCGCGTGCAAGCGGTCTTGGTGCTCGGCGAACCGCTCGCTCACCCAGTCCTGCTCGATCATCTGTCACATTCCTCCGTCTCGCCGGTCATATCAAGTGACCGGCGAACCCACGCCGATGTGACATCCGGGCCTGGCCCGGATGTCCGGCCTGCCAGTTCAGGCGGCACATCACCTCAAGCACACCTCAAGCACAAGGGAGACAAGGCGTGAAAGCGCACGTGAGCTCGATCCTCCTCGGCGTCCGGGACATGGAGGCGTCCAGGCGGTTCTACACAGAGGGGCTCGGCTGGGAGGTCAAGGACGACTACGGCATCTCGGTGTTCTTCGAATCGGATGGAGCCTCGCCAGTCGGCTTCTACGGCCGCGAAGGCCTGGCCGACCAGGTGGGCACGAGCCCGGAGGGCAGTGGCTTCAGCGGACTGGTCCTCACCTATGTCGTCCGTAGTGAGGCGCGGGTCGACGAGATCATCGCGGAGGCCGAAAAGGCCGGCGCCACGATCCTCAAGCCCGCCGGAGCCCTGCCCTGGGGCGGGTACGGCGGCTCCTTCGCTGACCCGGACGGCTACATCTGGAGCCTCGGCTACAGCGCCCAGGGAGAGGATCAACCCTACGCGGAGTAGCCCGACGAAAGCCTCTGGCGAGTGGGTGACGCGGCCATCGCCGGGGCACGCCGCCGGACTCCTCAGAACCGGTGAGCCCTCGGCATGACCGACGTAACCGCCACCGACGAGTAGGTCCGGCGTCGACGCGAACTCGTGTCGACGCCGAACCACCGCGCGTTGCCGGACCAGGCCTTTAGCCCCGCTCCCAAGATCGTTGGTGTTGGAGTCGGGTTGTGATCGCGTCTCGGCCTGTTCCGTCGGCCCCGTTCTGCCGCTCGTGCCTCGCCTGTGATCTGTTTCCGACATGATCCCTCGCCATGAGAAAGATGATCACGGCACTGGTGGCCGGTGGCGCCCTGGTGGTCACCGCTTTCCCCGCGCACGCGGCGCCCATGGACCCCGTCCTTGCGCTGAAGGCCAAGCTGACGCCCGGACACGGTGTGCGCTTCACCGAAAAGGCCGTTCTGTCGGATGACAAGGAGGAGTGGGAGGTCCAGAGCCGCAAGGGCGCCTTCCAGTTCGACAAGAGGGGCGTCGCAGCCTCCGATGTCACGATCACGACGATCGATTCCGAGCGGCAGCGGGCCATCGGCGTCGACAAGACCACCTACGTCTCCGGCAGCATGCTGGACGGGCGGCTGCCAGAGGGCAAGACCTGGTTGAAGACCCGCGGCGGCGGGCTGTTCGGCTTCTACGGGCAGATCATCAATCCGGCCGAGCCCAAGACCTTGGCGGCCCTGATCAAGGGTGGCACGCCGGGCAAGAGCACCGTCACGGGCACGATCACCTTCAAGGAGCTCGAGAGGGTCTCGCCGTGGTTCGCGGCCTCGACCCCAAGCAGCTGGCACGATGGCACCAAGGTCTCCTACACCCTCACACTGACCTCCGCGGGTCTGGTGAGCGGGGTGCGGAGTTCGTACACCGCGACGGGGGTCGTGGGCCGCGGGGACGTCGAGGGCAGAACCATCACCGTCGACAGCCGCTACACCAAGTGGGGCGGCAAGGTGTCGATCAAGGCTCCGGATCCCAGGACGGTGACCAGCGAGCCGCTCAGCTGAAGCCCAGAGCGTGCGACCAGAACCCTCGCCATCCTGATGTGAACGCGGCTGGATGGGGGCAGGCTCGTCACCGCGTGTCGGGGATCGGGCTGTTCCACGTCACGCCGGTGAGGCGTTCCGAGATCTCCCACAGGCGGCGCGCGGTGCCGGTGTCACGCGTGGCTCGGTGCCCGTGCCGAATCGATGGGCGGCCGCGCAGCTCGAGCAGTCCGTCAGGCGCGATGTACTCGCCGCCGCGCAGCTCGGGAGCCGTCGCCGCGTACAGCGAGGTCCTCGCGCCCTCGCCGGTGGGCTGGAAGGCGGCGGCGACGAGCAGCCGGATGAGACTCTGGTACGCGCGGCCGCGACCGGCGTTGGCGCCTCCCGTGAGGACGTTGGTGCGGGTCAGGCCCGGCGCGACCGCCATGCTGCGCAGGCCGGCTGCGCTCGTCCTGCGGTTCAGCTCGGCCGAGAAGTAGAGGTTGGCCCTCTTGGACTGGACATAGGCGAAGGGCGCGCTGTAGCGGCGCTCGGCGTTGAGGTTGTCCAGGTCGAACCTGGCGAAGCGCTGGCCCTCGCTGCTGACCGTCACCACTCTCGGCTCCCGTCCGGCCAGCAGGTACGGCATGAGCAGCCCGGTCAGCGCGAACGTGCCCAGGTGGTTGATGCCGAAGTGGGATTCGAAGCCGTCGGCGGTCCTGGCGAAGGGGACCATCGCGACGCCCGCGTTGTTGACCAGCAGGTCCAGCGGCCCGAGATCCCATCCGGCGGCGAACTCGCGGATGGAGTCGAGGCTCGCCAGGTCGAGGTGGCGCAGCTCGGCCCGCGCGCCCGGCACCCGGTTCCTGAGGCGGTCGAGCGCCGCCCTGCCGCGGTCGAGGCTGCGACAGGCCAGCACGACGTGGGCGCCGCGGCGGGCGAGCTCGCCGGCGGTGACGTGGCCGATGCCGCTGTTGGCGCCGGTCACCACGGCCACCCGTCCTGACTGGTCGGGGATGGAGTCGAGTGTCCACATGGTCGAACCCTTCTCTCATTGCAACTCAGAGTTGCGATAGAGTGATCGTGACATCACATCCACCGATAACGCAACTTGGAGTTGCAATGGAAGGTGTTTCCCCGCGCCCTGCCGCGGTAGGACGCGGCCAGAAGGTACGGGTGGCCGTCCACGCCGCGACGCTGGCCGAACTCGTCGAGAAGGGCTACGCCGCGCTGACCGTCGAGGGCGTCGCCCAGCGAGCCGGGGTGCACAAGACGACGGTCTACCGGCGATGGAAGGACAGGGAGAGCCTGGTCGTCGACGCGCTGTCGGACCGGTCGGCGACCGACGTGCCGATCCCCGACACCGGCTCGGTGGAGTCCGACCTGCGCGAGCTGGCCAGGTCGCTGGTCCGCATGATGACGGGACCCACCGGCCGGGCGCTGCTGGCGGCGATGTTCTCCGGCGCCGCCGACGTGCCAGGGGTCGCCGAGGCCAGGCGCCAGATCTTCGACGACCGGTTCGGGCGCGCCGAACCCGTGGTCGTACGCGCCGTCGAGCGGGGCGAGCTGCCGCCCCGCACCGACCCTTCCACGCTTCTCAAGGCCCTGGCCGCTCCGGTGTACTTCCGGCTGCTGGTCACCGGCGAGCCCGTCGACGAGCACACCGCCGACCACGCGGCCGAGATCGCTATGGCCGCCGCGCGCGCCGGCGTCCTCGGCGCCCCATGAGGCGCTCCCCCTCCCGGCGCCCCAAGCCCCGGCCGGACGGCGACGAGAGTCCTGCGGCGCGGTCCTCCTCCATCCACTCCGAGTGCTCCCTCGCCGCCCAGGCCGGCTCCACGAAGCCCGTGCGCATCCCACGCCGCGCCTGCGGATCCCGGTAGGCCAGCCGGAGGTGCCCGAGCAGGACGACACCGATGGCCAGCGCCGTCACGTCGTGCACGAAGATGGCGCTCGTCCGGGAGATCACCGGCAGGAGTCCGGTGAACCACATGAGCAGCCCGGTGAACATCATGATCGGCACAGCTCCGGCGATCCACCCCGCGTAGATCTTCTGCCCGGCGTTGAACTTGCCGGCAGGCCGCAGACCAGGCGAGGTCCAGCGCCTGCGGACGGCCCGCAGCCACTCCTTGTCGTACTGCGCCAGGCGGTTCAGCCTGCGCAGGTCGGCGCGGAACGCGGACGAGGCGAGCCCGAGCAGGAACGGCACCGGCAGCAGGATCCCCGACCACTCGTGGACGACGACCACCAGGTGGCGGCGGCCGACCAGCTGGGCGAGGGGCGCGACGTACAGGCAGGCCGCCGCTCCCACGCACAGCAGCATGAGCACGGCTGTGGCGCGGTGGACCGACCGCTCGGCGCGGGTGAACCGCGGTATGCGCCGAGAGCGCTCAGGCGGACCTGTCGGCCCCGTCGAGCCAGCCGTCGACGTCATAGCCGTACTCCTCCCAGTAGCCAGGGATGACCTTGTCGGTGACAGAGATGCCGGAAAGCCATTTGGCCGATTTATAGAAGAACATCGGCGCCACGTAGAGCCGCACGGGCCCGCCGTGATCGTGGGTGACGGGTTCGCCGAGCATCTTCAGCGCCACCAGCACGTCGGAACGGCGTGCCTGCGCGAGCGTGAGGCTTTCGCTGTACACGCCGTCGAAGCAGGTGAAGCGGACCGCCCTGGCCTCGGGCCGCACGCCCGCCGCGTCGAGGAGGTGCGAGAGCGGCACCCCTTCGAAGGGCGTCCTCGGGACCCGCCAGCCGTCGGTGCACTGCACGTCACCGACGACCCTGGTCTGCGGCAACGCGCGCAGGGCGTCGAGCGTGTACGTCGCAGGACGGTCCACGAGACCGTCGACCGTCAGCCGGTAGTTCGTCCTGTCCTTCCGGGGCACCGAGGCCGCCACGCTGAAGTAACGGAAGCCGGCCGGATCGGGCAGCAGCTCGGTGAGTCCGGTCGGGTCGTTCCGCGAGACGGCCCCGAGGACCTTCTCCCAGCCGCCCTGCAGGTAGGGCGCGGTGACGAGGCCGGCGGCACCGGCACCGAGCATCGAGAACATCACCCGTCGCGCTATGGGTGGACCGCTTTCGGGTCCCTTTCGTACATCAGTCACCTCGCGATTCGAGCAGCCGCGACTCCCGTTGGCCAGCGATGGCGGGTGTCCGTAAGACTTTCGTCAGTCTTGCTCGGGATGCGCTCCCCTCCGATGTCTGGAGTGGCCGTCACCCCCTTGCTCGCGGGTACCCGGTTCCGTACGGCCGCCCTGACTCCGGAACCGGCCGACCAGGCGGCGTGCGCATCCGGTAGACCGACCGGGGTCGCCCGGTACCCGCCTCGCCGAACTCGGCGCGCGAGCGCGGCGCCTCACGCGTCCTCCGTGTTCACGTCTCCCTGCTCAGAAGACCTGGGCGAAGCAGGCAAGGGCGACGGCCACGACGAGCACGGCCACCGACAGCGCCTTCACGTAGTTCGATACATGCGACATGATGCTCCTTCGTTGACGGATGGGCGGGAAACGCCTGGCAGCCGCCGGTCGAGGAGTCCGCCGTCGGCGGCCATGCGACCTCCGTCGCGGCCCTCGCCCGTCGCGGTGACGACCGCGGTGTAGCTGACAGCCATGGCACTTCCCCTTGGACGGGTCCACACGGTCACGTCACCCTTCTAACTGGTGACGATACTCGTAACCCAATCGTCACCTGTCAAGATGGTGACGCCGGCCCGCGTCAACGAGGGCGGGCCGAGCCGGCCGCGAGTCGTGACTGCAGGCCGTCGAGGACGGCCCGCAGACCGAACTCGAAGGTCGCCTCGGCCGGCTGGGCGGCGGCGGCGTCCGTCGAGGGCGCGGTACGGGCGCGCAGGCGGGGGAACTGCTGAGCGATCTCGCTGATGTGCGCGATCGTGTCGCGCAGCTGCCGTTCCTCGTCGGCGCCCGCGCGGCGCAGCTGTGCCCGCCAGGCCGACTCCGCCGCCTCGCCCTGTGCGGCGCCGATCACGAACATCAGGACTGTCGCGGCGGCCTGGTCCGCGTCCCGATCGGTGAATCCCGCCGCTTCGTAGACGGCCAGGCAGTGCTCGTCGTAGCGGGCCTTGCCGGGACCGTAGATGAGGTGCGTGCTCATGGCCGGTATCAACCAGAAATGCCGGATGATCATCTCGTGGGCACCGCGCGCCAGCGTCGCCGCCGCCTCGCGCCATCCGACCGCGCCCAGGTCGGGCAGTTCGATCTCGCCGAAGACGTGATCGGCGGCGAGCACCACCAGCTTGTCCTTGCTCTGCACGTGGTAGTACATCGCCGTGGCCGCCGAGCCCAGCTGGGCCCCGAGCCGCCGCATGTTCAGGCCGTTCACGCCTTCGGCGTCGAGGACGTCGACGGCGGCCAGGACGATCTGTTGCTTGGTCAGCGTGTCGCGCGGCATGGGCTGAGAATATCCAGTTGCACTTAGTTCAACTCAGCCCTACTGTTGCACTTAGTTCAAATCTGGCCCGAGGAGCAGACATGACCGACCCGGCCCCCCGGGCAGGACGCCGCCCGCGCAGTGTCATCGCCGCCGCGACGCTGCAACTGCTGACCGTGATCCCCTTCCTGCTCGGGACCTTCATCGTTGTCCGCCACGGCGCGGACGCCCAGGCGGCCGCCGAGGCAGAGATCGTGCGGCAGGGACTGCCCGCCGGCATCCTGGCCCAGCACGGCATCTCCTTCGCGGGAAGCGAGACGCCGGCCATCGTGCTCGTCCTCGTCCTGGTGACCCTGGCGCTGCTCAACCTGACCGGCAGGAGGATCGGCCGAGTCCTGTCCTGGGTGTTCCAGCCGGTGCTCTTCGCGATGGGCGTCGTCATCATCCCGAGCCAGCTGTTCACCGCCCAGCTCCTGGAGTCCTCCTTCAAGAGCTCGGGCGACGCCGTGCTGGCGCGCGTCGATGTGCCGGCCCTGGTCGACGCGGCCACGCAGGTCATGCCCGGCTGGGCGCACTCGGCGAGCATCGCCAAGCTCGCCCTGACCACCCTGGGCTCGGTCCTCGTGATCATCCTGCTCGCGGTACCGTCGGCGCGCGCGTACTTCCGCGAGGCACAGTAGAGGACCTGAACGCCTGTGCGGCCTCGGCGATCGCAAGGCGGCCTCAGCCGGTCTCAGGTTCGCGCGCCGACCTTCGGTACCGTCCGCTCCGTGTGGCCGCGCGCCTGGCGCGGCACGTCAGGACGCCGGCGGGCCGCTGTCGACAGAGTCACGAGCGACCGCGCGACCATCGATCCCGCGAACGCCGCGGCGGCGAACACCCCGAACCTGAGCATGTCGGGCCGGGTCAAGGTCAGCTCCCCCGCGGTGTTCACCAGGAACCCCGTCGTGAAGCACCACACCATCAGGACCGTCGCCGAGGCGGCGAGGGGACTTCGCGACCAGGCCGCGTACGCCCCCGCCACGGCGGCCATCGCGACGACGCGCGGCGTGCCGACTGGGACGAGGACGGCGACGGCGGCACAGGCCGCGACGGTCACCACGAACCCGCCGGCGATCAGGAATTCCACCGGCGGCCTCTCACGAATGACATGCACGATTCATCACACCGCATTACGGAAAGCGCGCGATAAATCACTACGATATCCCTCCGTTTTTATGACGAATCCTGACGCGATAATGACGCGGGACGCGCCGTCCTCAGGACCGACGTCAATCACGTGTCAGGGTTTCGGCGGTCGCCGTTCAGATCCCGTATCGGCCCCGCCCAGGCCGATTTCTCACGCCATAGCGTCACTTTCTACATAAGTTCCCCCAGGAGAAATCACATGTCAGAAGTGCCGCTATTCGTTCCGGTCCGGCAGGGCCGGTTCAGCGCCTCGCTCCGGCTGTTCCGCACGGTCGCAGGCAGGAAGACCGCAGTGGGCTTCACCTCTCCCCTGCGCCTGGCCAAAGCGCTCGGCTCCGGCCAGCAGTGGGTACGGCTCAGCGAGCCGGCCCTGCGCGGCATGCTCAAAGACCTGGACGTCATCGGTGTCGTCGTCGACCCCGCGGGAACGATCACCCGCCCGAGCACCGGAGCAGCCTGATGCGCGCGCTCGAAGCGGCTGCTCCTGTTCGCCGACGATCGTCGCCCGACGGCGGCCCTGCCAGGTGGGATTCATTGGTTTAACCGTTTGCGGGCGCTCTTCACGGTGTGATGGGATGCCGCGCTGTGACAGCCATGAGCGACCTCATCCGCCCCCACGACTACCCGCGTTCCTCTCGCTACGATCCCGGTTGGCTCGTTGGTCTGGACATGGGGCCGAACCCGCTGTGGCTGCTGGAGGACCTCTCCCGCGATCTCGAACTCAAGCCGGGCATGCGGGTTCTCGACCTCGGCTCCGGCATGGGCGCCACGTCGGTGTTCCTGGCCCGCGAGTTCGGCGTGGACGTCGTGGCCGCCGACCTGTGGATCGCACCGGAGAAGGCCGAGGCCGTCTTCGCCGAGGCGGGCGTCGCGCACCAGGTACGCGCCGTGAGCGCCGAGGCGCATGCCCTGCCGTTCGAGCCGGAGTCCTTCGACGCGATCGTCAGCATCGACGCCTATGAGTACTTCGGCACCGCTGACAGCTACCTGGCCTACATCACCCGCTTCCTCAAGCCCGGCGGTCAGCTGGGGGTCGCCACCCCCGGCATGACGCGCGAGGTCCGCGACCTCGGCGCCATCCCGCCGCACGTCAAGGCCCTCGTCGGGTGGGAGGCGATCGCCTGGCACACCGCCGACTGGTGGCGCTTCCAGTGGGACATCACCGAGTTGGTCACCGTCACCTCCGCCCGGCTGCAGGAGAACGGCTGGCACGACTGGCTGCTGTGGTCCAGGGCCTGCCTCGAACACGGCGCCACCGACAGGGATGTCGTCGAGCGGACGATCGCCATGCTGGAGGCCGACCGGGGTGAGTACCTGTCCTTCGCCCTGGTGAGCGCGCGCAAGAACGCCGCCCCTGCGTCCTGACGCAGGGGGTCGGGCAGGGCGTCCCGGTCGCGCCCTGCCCCGCACGTCGCCGTCCCCCGGCGCCGTCGTCGACGTCATGGCCGGCGGCGGCGCTCGCCGTATGAGGAGCGACGCCCATCCCCGCCCCCTGCGGCGGACGCTCATGTCCGGAACCGGCGGCAACCAGCCTCTTCGAGCTGGTGTGTGGACTTCGAGCGGGCGCGAAGATGCGCGCTTTCGCCCTGCCTGCCGAGCCCGTGAGGAACGCGACCGGCGCCCATGACCTGCGGACGGCACGGCGCAGGGACACCCGGCGCAGGGACGCTCGGCACGGCGCAGGGACGCTCGGCACACGCGACGGCGCCCGCGGAGCCGGTCTTGGGGACGGCCGGCGATCGGCCCGTCAGTGACACCCGGATGAGGTTCCCGCCCCGGGCGGGCGCGGCGAGGAGCCGCGGTAGCCGGGGTGGACGCCCGGGCTGAGGCCCTGGTCCTCGGCGATCACCGTCAGCAGCGCGATGAGCTGCTTGCGCTGGTCAGGATCCAAGGCCGAGGTGAAGTCGGCCTCGTGTGCCATCGCGGTCCTCGCGATGTCGTCCATGACGCGCGCCGCGTCCGGGGTCAGGTGCAGCTCGTAGTTGCGGCGGTCGCCGGTGGACCGGCGGCGCTCCACCAGTCCCGCCCGGTCCAGCGGGTCGATCAGGGAGGTGACGCGGCTCGGCACCACGCCGAGGTCTTCGGCCAGCGACTGCTGGCTGCGGCCGGGCCTGGCGGCGATCATCCGCAGCAGCCCGACGTCGGCGGGCGACAGGCCGAGCTCGGCGGTCCGCGCGGCGAACCGGTTCGCGGCGTGCGCGCCGAGCTGCGCGAGCAGGAACGCGGCGCCCATCGGATGGTTGCGGGACTCGGTCACGGCGCATACTGTACTCCACGCAGAATGATTCACACGAGTGAACCTTTCTCTAGAGAGAAGTGATGTGTGATGACAACCGATTGGCCGCGATATCCCGGACTGGACGGCAAGGTCGCCCTGGTCACCGGCGGTTCACGTGGCATCGGCGCGGCGGCCTGCCGCGCCCTGGCCGCCAACGGCGTCAGCGTCGCGGTCACCGGCCGCGACTCCGCGGCGGTCGCCCGCGTCGTCGCGTCGATCACCGACGAGGGCGGGCGAGCGCTCGCGGCGCCCGGCGACGTGACCGATGCGGGCACGCTCGCCCGCATCCGTGCGAGCGTGGAGAGCGAGCTTGGACCGGTGGAGATCCTTGCCCCGTTCGCCGGCGGGCAGGGCGCGCCCGCGCCGACCGCCGAGCTCGACCCTGCCCGATGGCGCTCCGTGCTGGAATCCGATCTGACGTCGGTGTTCCTCACGGTCCACGAGTTCCTGCCGAGCATGCTCAGGCACCGTGCCGGGTCGATCATCCTGATGTCGTCCACGGCGGGCCGCCGCCCTGGCGGCGCCAACGCCGCCTACGCCGCAGCCAAGGCCGGCGTCGTCATGTTCGCCCAGCACCTGGCCGCCGAGGTCGGCGGCGACGGAGTGCGTGTCAACTGCCTGGCACCCTCGGCCGTGCTCAACGACAAGCTCGGCTCCCTGCCCGCCGAACGGCTCGAGCAGCTGGCGGCGGCGTTCCCCCTCGGCCGCATCGGCGAGCCCGACGACATCGCGCAGGCGGTCCTCTACCTCGCCTCGCCCGCCTCGTCCTGGGTGACCGGCGCGACGTTCGACCTCACGGGAGGACGGGTGACCGGATGACCGCCCCCGCCCACCGCACCCACGCCGGCCGCCTGCGGCCGGCGAGCGTACCGGGACCCGCGCAGCCACCCGCCCACCACCCGAACGGAGACCTCCCCATGACCGACCCGACAACCGAAGCGACTCCGGACTCGACGCCCGGCGCGACTCCGGACTCGACGCCCGGCGCGACTCCCGACCCGACGACCGGCGCGACTTCGGACTCGACGCCTGGCGCGACTCCCCACCTGGAGACCGAAGCGACTCCCCATCCGGCTTTCGATCCGATGGCCGTACGGCTCGTCCGGTTCCAGCGGCCCACCACCGCCCTGCCGTATCTGGCGGGCGCGGACGAGACCCGCGTCGCCGCCCTGTTCGGCCTCGACGCCCCCGCCTACCGCGCGCTGCTCGACGACTTCGAGCGGCAGACCCGGCAGGCGGCCGAGACCCTGCTCGCGCGCACGGATTTCGCCGACGCCGTGGACCGGCTGCCGCTGAACGACTCCCCCCACATCGTCGCCATCGGCGAGAGCACCACCGCCGACCGGCTGTCGTGGTTCGAGATCCTGCGGCACGCCGTGACGCTGCGCCGCCCCGCCGACGCCGTCCGGTTCACCAACCTGGCCGTCTCCGGCTGCACCACCACCCAGGCGCTCTCCTACACGCCCGCGCTCGCGTTCCAGCGGCCCGACATGGTGCTGTGCATGCTCGGCGGCAACGACGCGCAGCATCCCGCGCCCGGCGCGCCGACCCAGGTCGGACTGCCCGAAACCCAACGTAACCTGGCCCTGCTGCACGACCTCGCCCGGCAGCGCGGGCCGGTGCGCTGGACATGGCTCACCCCCAGCGCGGTGGACGAGTCGCGCGTCGCCGAATATCCGCACTTCCGGCGCGCCGGGATCAGCTGGGCCAACAAGGACATCGACGAGATCGCCGAATACCTGCTGGACCGGCCGGAACCCACCGTGGACACGAGATTCGACGCCTCGGCCGAGGGCCTCTATCTGGACGACGGCGTTCACCTCGACATCGCCGGTCAGTGCGAGGTCGTCACCGCCGTCGTCCACGCGATGGCCGGTGCGGCGTGAAGCTGATGGTCTTCGGCGCGACCGGGGGCACCGGACGCCAGGTGGTCGAGCAGGCGGTCACCGCAGGGCACGACGTCACCGTCCTGGCGCGCGACCCTGCCCGCGTCTCCGCGCGCGACCAGGTGACCGTGATCGGCGGCGACGTGCTGACGCCGGAGACCTGGCACGTCGCCGTCGCCGGCCAGGAGGCCGTGCTGTCGTGCCTGGGCAGCACGGATCGCCGCCACCCCACCACGGTCTATTCCGCGGGCACCGCCAACATCCTCGCCGCGATGCGCGACGGCGGGGTGAGCCGTCTGCTGTGCCTGTCGTCGGCGGGCCTGGAGATCGCGCCGGGCACGCCGCTCGGACAGCGCCTCGTCACCCGGTACGTGATCCAGCGCCTCTACCGGCACGGCTACGCCGACATGACGCGCATGGAGCGGGTGGTGGCCGCCGCCCGCGACCTCTACTGGACCATCGTGCGCGCACCGATGCTGACCGACGGGCCGGTGACCGGCGACTACCGCACCGCCGAGAACGCCCACCTCGCCAAGGCGAGGTCGATCTCCCGTGCCGACCTCGCCCACTACCTGCTGACCCACGTCGCCGACGAGGCGAGCCGGCACGCCGTCGTCGAAATCTCCGGCTGACCGAGACCGCCGCCGTTCCCGCCGGGGGCACGGGAACGGCGGCACACCACGCTCCCGCCGCGACCGGTAGCCGACCGGTCGCGCAAGAGAGCGGCCACATGCAGCGGAGATCGCGAAACGTACGTACAAATCGGGATCTATCCCGTTAAGGTGCATGAGGTCCGTCCCGGCCGTCTCAGGAGCCACTCCCCTCATGCCGAACGCCGAACCGCTGCGTCCAGACGACCCCCAGGCGATCGCGGCCTACCGGATCGTCGGACGGCTCGGCGAGGGTGGCCAGGGCGTCGTCTACCTCGGTCAGGCTCCGGACGGCCGACCGGTGGCCGTCAAGGTGCTGCGGCAGTCCGTCGGCGGCGACGACCGCTTCGCCAGGGAGGTCGCCGCGGCCCGGCGCGTGGAGCCGTTCTGCATCGCCCAGGTGCTCGACGCGTCGACGGGCGGGCGCCCGTACATCGTCAGCGAGTACGTCGACGGGCCCTCCCTGCAGCAGTCGGGCCGCCATTACGGCGCCGACCTGCAGCGCCTGGCCGTCAGCACGGCCACGGCGCTGACCGCCATCCATGAGGCGGGCATCGTGCACCGCGACTTCAAGCCCGCCAACGTGCTGCTCGGACGGGACGGGCCGCGCGTCGTCGACTTCGGCATCGCCCGGGTGGCCGATTCCGCGGTCACCGTCACCAGCAGCGTCGTCGGGACGCCCGCGTACATGGCGCCCGAGCAGCTCGCGGGCGCGCGCGTCGGCCCCGCGGCGGACGTCTTCGCCTGGGCTGCGGTCATGGTGTTCGCGGGGACGGGCACGCCGCCGTTCGGCAACGACTCGCTGCCGGCGGTCATCACTCGCATCCTGAACCAGGAGCCGTTCCTGGGCGACCTGCCGGAGCCGTTGCGCTCCGTCGTGTACGCCTGCCTGGCCAAGGACCCCGGCGCCCGCCCGCAGATGCGGGACGTCCTGCTGGGCCTGCTCGGCGGGCAACCGGCCACCACCGTGGGGAACCGGCACCCGCCGTCGGGTCAGCAGGCGCCGCCCTGGCACCGCCACGCCCAGGCGGGCGGCCCGCCCGCCACCCTTCCGCCGGGCCGGGCGAGACCGCGCGTGCCGCTGCTCGCCGCCGCCTCCGGAGCCGTCGCCGTGTGCCTGGCGGCCGGCGTCGTCGTCTGGAACGCCTGGCCGGGCACCGACACCACCCGGTCCGCGCTTGCCGCAGGCTCCAGTGAGCCGTCCCCTTCGGCGACCACCTCGCCCGAGCGAGGCGAGACCGTCGCGCCCGGGGAGAGACGAACCCCGACGGCCACCCGGACGACCAGGCGCCCACGCCCCACGCCCAGGCCGTCGCAGGAGCGCGCGACCGTCCGTCCTACGCCTGCGGACACGCCCACGCCGACGAGGAGACCGGCGACGAACAGCCCGACGACGAAGAACCCCGCGACGCGGAAACCGGCGACGAAGAGTCCGTCGCCCACCGCGAGCAGGCCCAAGGCCGCCTCGTTCAGCCTCGCCTACGTGCGGGTCGCCGGCGCGTCCAGGATCAACGGCGACGGTGTCACCTGCTACTCAGGCTCGGTGAGCTTCGGCATCGCCCTGGGCGCGACCGAGATGGGGGCTCCGTTCTCCTACCAGTGGCTCGTCGACGGACAGGCGATCGAAAGCGGCTCCAGGCGGCTGCCGTCCTACGGCCGAGACGACTATTTCGGATCGAAGAGGCAGATCACTCCCGATCTCGGGTCCACGCACACAGTCGTCTTCCAGCTCACCTCGCCGGTGCGGAAGACCAAGTCGGCCACATGGACCATGTGCTGACGCGGCTCTCCCAGAAGGGGCGGCCCTTCTTGACGAGCAGCGCCCGCGCGGGCCGACCCGAGCAGCAGGCGCCGAGACCGGACGAGCAGGTCCGCGCACAACCGCAGGCGGCTCGGGAGGATCTCTCCGGACGGATCAGTCCGTCCTGACGGCGGAACCGACCGTCGCGGCGGTGACGGCGATGAAGGGGGCGCGCCGGGTTCATGATTGGGTAGGGCGCATGGTGCGTGAAGCGGGTAAATCGACGGCGGCTAGGGGAGGTCGCGGCGAGGCGATCGCGACCCCTGCCGCACTCCTCGCCGCGCCTGGCTACGTGGCCCGGCGGCTCTACCAGTCCTATGTCGCGCTGTGGACGCGCATGGTCGATCCGGTCCTGACCGGCCCGCAGTTCGCGGTGCTCACGGCCGTGGACAACCATCCCGGTGTCGACCAGGGCTCGCTCGCCTCGTCGGTGGCGCTCGACCGGTCCACGATGGCCGACATCGTCCGGCGGCTGGAGGACAACGGGCTGATCGTCCGGCACACCGCGTTGCACGACGGCCGCCGCAAGCTGCTGCACCTCACCGAGGAGGGAGCGCGGCGCCTCGACGAGGTGAACCGGCGCGCCCGGGCGCTCGACGAGCAGTTGCTGGAGGGCTATTCACCGGCCGAACGGGACCGCGTTCTGCGCGAGATGACAGCGCTGGCCGCCCGCTGGGAAGGGCTCATGGGCGACGAGTGACGCGGTCCTGAAGCGGCGCGCGAAGCGTCCGCATCCTGGCCTACCTCTTGCTTTTTCCGGATCGTCCGTGTTCGGATTAGTTTTGCCGGACGCAGCACCCGTGCTTCCGCCGCGAAGGCGGAACGGCTGTGATCTGCGTGCCCGCGAACAGCCGCAACGGCATCCGAGATGACATTCCGAGGGGTTGGAGGAGCCATTGGCGCCGAGCCAGTCGTACCGCGTGACGATCGTCGGAGGTGGGCTCGGCGGGCTGACCGCCGCGCTGGCACTGCGGCAGCGCGGCCTGCGTGTCACGGTCCTCGAGCAGGCCGCCGAACTGGGCGAGGTCGGCGCCGGCATCCAGACCGCGCCGAACGCCAGCCGCGTCCTGCTCGGGCTCGGGCTGCGCGCCGCTCTCGAGGAGATCCACACCGAGCCGCTGGACCAGGTGCGCCGCCGCTGGCAGGACGGCAGCGTGATCGGCCTGACCCCGCTCGGCGACTTCTGCAAGCGCGAGTACAACGCCCCCTACTGGCACTATCACCGCGCCGACCTGCACAAGGTGCTGCTGGACGCGTGCCTGGACGAGGCCCGCCCCGGCCCGGTCGTGCGCGTGCGCACGGGGTGCAGGGTCGTGGCCGTCGACCGCTCGAACCCCGCCAGGCCCGCCGCGCTCACCGCCGCGGGCGAGCGGTACGAGGCCGACGTCCTGGTCGGCGCGGACGGCATCCGCTCCGGCGTACGCGACGCGCTGGGCCTGCCCGACACCCTGCTCTTCTCCGGCGAGATGGCCTACCGCGCGCTCATCCCAGGAGACAAGATCGCCGCGGACCCGGCGACACGCTGGCTGGTGGATCGATTCCAGAGCACGATCTGGTACGGGCCCGACCGGCACCTGGTCCACTACATGATCCGCGGCGGAGAGTGGCTCAACGTCGTCGCGATCGTGCCCTGCTCACCCGAGGTCGAGCGGCGGTGGACCGTACCGGCCACGGTGGACGAGCTCGCCGACGCCTTCCCCGGCTGGGACGACCGGGTCGCCCTGATGCTCTCCAAGGCCGAAGGCGACGTCTCCGCATGGGCCATGTACCACCGCCGCCGTGATCCGGTGTGGGTGGACGGCCACGTGGCCCTGCTCGGCGACGCCTGCCACGCCATGCTGCCCTACCAGGCGCAGGGCGCCTCGCAGGCCATGGAGGACGCGGCCGTGCTCGCCGAGGAGCTCGGCGCCGTACCGCGTGAGGGCGTGCGGGCCGCCCTCACGCGGTACGTGGCGCGCCGCGCCAAGCACGCCGGGATGGTCCAGGACGCCGCCTGGCGCAACATGTCCCTCTACCACCTGCCCGACGGCCCTGAGCAGCGGGCCCGCGACGAGAGGCTCAAGCGGTTCGACGGCGAGTCCGACGTCTCTTACGAGTGGCTGTGGAGCGGCACCCCGTTGAACGACCCCGACGAGGAGAGCTTCTCCTACCAGTTCCACAACTGACAGGCCCCCGGACCCGACGGGTCCCGGGCACCCCCGGGGACGCTCCTACCGCGTTCCCGTCTCCTCAACACCTCACATCAGGGTGGGAACACCATGCAAACAGGAGACCAGATCGTCCAGAGTCTGCCGTGGAAGTGGAGCGTCCAAGGCAAGATCTTCATCATCGGCGGCCTCGGCTACATGTTCGACGCCTGGGACGTCGCGCTCAACGGCTTCCTCACGCCACTGCTCGGCAAGGAGTTCGGCCTGTCGGTCGGCGAGAAGGGCCTGGTGGCGACCGCCAACCTCATCGGCATGGCCGTCGGAGCCGTCCTGTGGGGCACGATCGCCGACCGGCTGGGCCGCAAGCGCGCCTTCAGCCTGACCCTGCTCATCTTCGCGCTCTTCTCCGTCCTCGGCGCCCTGGCCCCGAACTACGGCGTCTTCCTCGTGCTGCGCTTCGTGGCGGGGGTCGGCCTGGGCGGCTGCATTCCCGTCGACTACGCGCTGGTGGGCGAGTTCTCGCCGAGCCGGCTGCGCGGCAAGATCCTCGCCGCCATGGACGTCTGGTGGCCGATCGGCGCGACCCTGTGCGGCGTGGTCGCCCTCGTGCTCGAGCCGGTGCAGGGCAACTGGCGCTGGATGCTCACCGTGATGGTCCTTCCCGCGCTGCTGCTGTTCTGGGTGCGCCGCGGCGTTCCCGAATCGCCCCTCTACCTGGCCAAGGCCGGTCGCGAGCAGGAGGCGCGCGAGATCATCGACGATCTCGTCGCCCGGACGGGCGCCCGTGCCGAGCCGTACGTCATCGAGGCCCCCGCCGAGGACGGCGCCGGCTCACGGGGGGCGCGGGCGGTGCTCGACCAGCTCCGCCAGGTCTGGAGCTTCAGCCCGCGGGTGACCTCCGTCGCCTGGCTGCTGTTCATCACCGTGATGACGGTGTACTACGTGGCGCTGAGCTGGATGCCCACGATTCTCAAGGAGGAGGGCTACACCGACTACGCGGCCTTCGCCAAGACCACGCTGATGACGGCGGTGGGCATCGTCGGCGTCCTGGTCTCCGCGTGGCTGGTCGAGGCCGTCGGCCGCAAGTGGGTGATCGGAGTGTCGGCGCCGGTGGCCGCGGCCGCGCTCGTGGGCTTCGCGCTGTTCCTGGACCTCAAGACCGCCGCGCTGGTGTGGCTGGGCGTCTTCGGCTTCTTCATCCAGGTCGCCATCCCGGTGCTGTACGCCTACGTCGCCGAGCTGTACCCGACACCCATCAGGGCCAGCGGGTTCGGCTGGGCCTCGTCGGCCAGCCGGGTGACCTCCGGCTTCATCCCACTGATCTTCGGCGGGTTGCTGTGGCCCCTGCTGGGCCTGACCCTGACGTTCGCCGTCCTCGGCGCCGTGATGCTGGCGGTCGTCCTGTGGATGGCCTTCGCCGCGCCGGAGACCAAGGGCAGGGAACTGGACCACATCACCGGCCGCGCCGACGACGCGGCGAAGGTGGGGACGTGATGAAGCCGGCGCCGTTCGCCTACCACCGCGCGAGGGACGTCGCGGGAGCGGTCGCCCTGCTCGCCGAGCTGGGCGAGGACGCCAAGTACATCGCGGGCGGCCAGAGCCTGGTGGCGATGATGAACTTCCGCCTGGCCCGCCCCTCGCACCTGGTCGATCTCAACGGCCTGCGCGGCGAGCTGGCCTACATCAGGCGTGAGCGCGGCGCGCTGCGCGTCGGCGCGCTGACCACCCACCACCAGGTGGAGACCGCGCCGCTCGGCCGGGATTTCGCCGTGCTGGGCGACGCCATGGAGTGGATCGGCCACCTGCCGATCCGGACGCGCGGCACCGTCGGCGGCAGTCTCGCCCACAGCGACGCGACCGCCGAGTGGTGCCTGCTCGCGATCCTGCTGGGCGCCGAGGTCGTGGTCCACGGGCCAGGAGGGCTGCGGCGCGTTCCCGCCGAGGACCTGTTCCTTGGCTTCTTCACCACGGCGCTGGAGCCGGAAGAGATGATCACCGAGGTGGTCTTCCCCCGGCCCGCGCCGCACGCCGCGCTGGCCGAGCACGCCGAGCGGCGGGGCGACTTCGCCGTCGTGGCCGCCGCCGTCGACCTGGACGCGCGACGCGTCGTCCTCGGCGGGGTGGCCCCCGTGCCGCTGCGGGTCCCCGAGGCGGAGGCCGTGCTCGCCGGCGGCGGGACGTTCGCCGAATGCGCCGAGGCGGCCGCGGCGGCCATCGATCCGCCCTCGGACGCGAACGGCAGCGCCGGCTACCGCAGGGCCCTGACCAGGACCCTGATCGTCCGAGCCTGTGAGGAGGCGATGCCACGATGAGCTGGGTCGGGAGATCGGCCGCCCGGCGGGAGGATCCGCGGCTGCTGACGGGGAACGGGCGGTTCGTCGATGACATCCACCTTCCCCGCATGCTGCACGCGCAGTTCGTCCGCAGCACGATCGCCCACGGCACCGTGACAGGAATCGACCTGTCCGGAACGCTCGCCGTGCCGGGGGTCGTCGCCGCGTTCACCGCCGCCCACCTGGAGGTCGGGGACGTCACCGCCGTCCTCGACCGGCCCCTGTCGGAGTTCGTGCCCACCGCGATGCCGGTGCTCGCCAGGGACCGGGTCCGCTACGTCGGGGAGCCGATCGCCATCGTGCTCGCCGAGGACCCCTACTCCGTCGAGGACGGCCTGGAGGCCGCCAGAGTGACGTACGAGACGCGCACGCCGGTGCTCTCCGACGAGCAGGCGCTCGCCGGTGGCGCGCCGCTCGTGCACGACGCGGCGGCGGCCAACACGCTGGTGGACGTGTCGATGTTCGCGACACCCGGCATCGACGACGTCTTCGCCGCCGCGCACCGCGTGGTCCGCGTACGGTCCAGGACGGGCCGGCAGAACGCGCTGCCGCTGGAGACCAGGGGCAGCGTCGCGACGTGGGACGCGCGTGAGGAACAGCTCCTCGTGCACACCTGCACCCAGGTCCCGCACCAGGTCCGCACGGTGATGGCCGAGTGCCTGGGTCTCGCGGAGCGCGCCGTACGGGTCGTGGTGCCCGACATGGGCGGCGGTTTCGGGCAGAAATGCGTCGTCGGACGGGAGGAGATCGCCGTGGGGGCCGCGGCGCTGCGGCTGCGTCGCCCGGTGAAGTGGATCGAGGACCGCAGGGACGCCCTCACGGCCTCGTTCCTGGCCCGCGAGCAGCGCTACGACGTGCGCGGCGCCTTCGACGCGGACGGCAGGATCCTGGCTCTCGACGCCGACGTGGTGTGCGACATGGGCGCCTACTCCTGTTACCCGTTCACCGCCGGCATCGAGCCGCTGATGGCGTCGGCGGAGATGCCGGGCGTCTACCGCGTGCCCGCCTACCGGGTGCGCGGCAGGGCCGTCACGACCAACAAGGCGCCGTCGGCTCCGTACCGGGGCGTCAGCAGACCCCAGTTCGTCATGGTCATGGAACGGATCTTCGAGCGGGCGGCCCGCGAACTCGATCTGGATCCCGTCGAGATCCGGCGGCGGAACCTGATCACCGAGTTCCCCTACACCGGGATCAACGACGTCACCTACGACCCCGGCTCCTACCTGGAGTCGCTCGACCTCTGTGAGCGGACGCTGAGGGAGGAGGGCTGGTACGAGCGGAAGGAGCAGGCGGCCGGGGAGGGACGCTTCCTCGGCATCGGCTACTCCTGCTTCAGCGAGCGCACCGGCTACGGCTCCGGCGCCTTCGCCAAGCGCAAGATGGCCGTGGTGCCGGGCTTCGACCTCGCCGAGATCAGGATGGACCTCACAGGGGCCGTCACCGTGACGACGGGGACGATGAGCCACGGGCAGAGCCACGAGACCACGCTGGCCCAGATCGTCGCCGACCGGCTCTGCCTGGACCTCACCCAGGTCAAGATCCATCAGGGCGATACCGACCGGATCACCTACGGATTCGGCACGTTCGCCAGCCGCTCGGCCACCATCGGGGGCAGCGCCGTGGCGCGCGCGGCGACCAAGCTGGCCGACCGGCTCCTGCACCTGGGCGCGCACCTGCTGGAGACGACGCGCGACAACGTGGAACTGCACGGCGGGCACGTGCGCAGGCTCGACGACCAAGGGCGGGCCGTTGCGTACCAGGAGCTGGCCGACGTCGCCTACCTGAAGGCCAACCTGCTCCCCAAGGACGCCGAGCCGGGCCTGACGGCGAGCGCGTCGTTCGATGTGCACGGGGACGGGACGTTCTCCAACGCCGCGCACGGCGTCGTCGTGGAACTGCACCCGGGGACGGGACGGGTGGAATTCCTGCGCTACGTCTGCGTGGAGGACTGCGGGGTCGCCATCAACCCCCAGGTCGTCGAGGGACAGTGCCGCGGCGGCATCGCCCAGGGCATCGCGGGGGCGCTGTTCGAGGAGGTGACCTACGACGCGCAGGGCGAGCCGTCGTGCGCGAGCTTCATCGACTACAAGGTGCCCACCGCCAACGAGATCCCTGACATCGAGATCCATCACCTGGAGACCCCGTGCGCGTTCACCGAGAGCGGGGCGAAGGGCGCGGGAGAGGGCGGCACGATCGGCGCCCCCGCCGCGGTGCTCAACGCCGTGAACGACGCGCTCCGGCCCACCGGGGTGGAGCTCGACGACACACCCATCCGGCCCGAGACGGTACAGCGGGCGATCGGAGCGAAGGTATGACGGAGAAACTGCTGATAAGCCTGACCGTGAACGGGACGCGGCACGACGATCTGGTCGTGGAGTCCCGGCACACGCTGGTCGACGTGCTGCGGCACCACCTCGGCCTCACCGGCACGCATGTCGGATGCGAGCACGGCGTCTGCGGCGCCTGCACGGTCCTGCTCGACGGCGCCCCGGTGCGCTCGTGCTTGATCTTCGCCGCCCAGGCCGAGGGCCAGGAGATCCGCACGGTCGAGACGCTGGCCCGAGACGGTGAGTTGAACGACCTGCAGCAGGCGTTCTCGGCCCATCACGGCCTGCAGTGCGGATTCTGCACGCCCGGCTTCCTGATGCTCGCCGAGGGCTTCCTCGCCGAGCGTCCCGAAGCGACGAGAGAGGAGATCCGCGAACTCGTGTCCGCCAACCTGTGCCGGTGCACCGGCTACCAGACCATCGTCGACGCGATCGAGTCCTGCGCCAGAGGGCGGCGCGACGTGGGGGAAGACCGATGATCCTGGACAACGAGATCACGGTGAACGCGTCGCCGGACGACGTCTTCGCGCTGATCAACGACGTGGAACGGGTCGTGACGTGCCTGCCGGGCGCGGCGCTCGACGGCCGTGACGGAGACGCCTACCGCGGCGGCGTCAAGGTCAAGGTCGGCCCCATCACCGCCGCGTACGCGGGAACCGTGCGGTTCCTGGAGGTCGACCCCGGCGCCCGGCGGCTGCGGCTGCAGGGAAGGGGCGCCGACACGCACGGGAGCGGCGACGCCGAGGCCGAGGTGGTCCTCACGGTGGAGGAGGCGCCCGGCGGCGCGGTGCTGCGGGTGAGGACCGACCTGCTGATCCGAGGGAAGATCGTCCAGTTCGGCAAGGGCGCGATCGTCACCGTCTCCGACAAGCTGCTGAGGCAGTTCGCGGGGAACCTCGCGCGCCTCATCGAGGCCGACCGCTCCGGCGGCCCGAGACCGGCCGACGCGGCCGCGACCGTCCAGGCACCGCAACCGGCACCGCAATCGGCACCGCAACCAGCACCGCGACCGGCGGCGGAACTGGATGCGCTGTCGATGCTGGTGCCGCCGGGCGCCGCCAAATACGTGCCGATCGCCGCCGCCTTCGCACTCGGCCTGTTCCAGGGCTGGCTGCTCGGCAAGGTCGGCGCCCAGGCCAAGATCATCAAGGAGCTGCGCCGTGGCTAGCGGCATGTACGGCGAGCCGACCGACGACACGTACGCGCACGCCGGGTTCGGCGCACCGGCGCGCAGGGGCGAGCGCCCGGCGATCGTCGTCGTGGACCTGACCAACGGCTTCACCGACCCCGCCTACCCGTCGGGCGCCGACCTGTCGGACGTGGTCGCCGCCACCGCCAGGCTCATCGAGCACGGTCGCGCCGCCGGCGTGCCGGTCGTCTTCACCACCATCGCCTACACGCAGGCCGAGGCCGACGGCGACATGGTGACCTGGCTGCACAAGGCTCCGGGCATGCGCGCGATGCGCGAGGGCAGCCCCGCGGTCGCGATCGACGAGCGGCTGCCGCGCCGCCCGGACGACGCCCTGGTGGTGAAGAAGGGCGCCTCGGCGTTCTTCGGCACCGGCCTCGCCTCGATCCTGACCGGCCTCGGCCGCGACACGGTCCTGGTCTGCGGCGCCACCACCAGCGGCTGTGTACGGGCGACCGCCGTGGACGCCGTCCAGTCCGGTTTCACCGTGCTGGTGCCGCGTGAGTGCGTCGGCGACCGCGCCGCAGGCCCGCACGAGGCGAGCCTCTTCGACATCCACGCCAAGTACGGCGACGTCATCGACCTCGCGGAGGCCGTCGACTACCTCGCCGAAGGAGTCGCCCTCGATGTCTGAACGCACCCTCACCCAGCCGGCCCTGGCCGACCTCGCCGCGGTGCCCGCGCGGAGCCGGTGGGCCCGCTCGGGCCCGATCCGGCTGCACGTCCTCGACTACGGCGGCGACGGCGTGCCCCTGCTCGTCCTGCCGGGGATCACCAGCCCGGCGATCGCCATGGACTTCGTCGCGCGCGAGCTGACCGGCCTGGTCCGCCCCGTCGTCATGGACGTGCGCGGCCGCGGACTCTCCGACGACGGCCCCTCCTACACGCTGGAGGACTACGCCGCCGACACCGAGGCGGTGCTCGCGGGCCTGGGGCTCGAAGGCGCCGTGCTGCTGGGCCACTCGATGGGGGCGCGGATCGCGGGCCTGACGGCGGCCAGGGGTAACGTCGCGCTGCGGGGGACGGTGCTCGCGGACCCGCCGATGAGCGGCCCGCGGCGCGGGCCGTATCCGACCACGCTCGCGGCGTTCCAGAGCCAGCTCCGGCAGGCGCGGCGCGGGACGGACGCCGACGAGGTGGCCGGATCCTGGCCTCGCTGGCCGCGGCGCGAGCAGGAACTGAGGGCGCGCTGGCTGGCCAGTTGCGGCGACGAGGCCGTCGCGCAGACGCACCGGGGTTTCGAGAGCGAGGACTTCTTCGACTTCTGGCCGTCGGTGCCCGCGCCGACGTTCCTGGTGTACGGCGCGCTCAGCCCGGTGGTGACCGCTCTCGGAGCGCAGGAGGCGGCCAGGACGAACGCCGCCGCGCGCCTGGTCGAGGTCCCCGACGCGGGGCACATGCTCTTCTGGGACAACCCGCGGGATGGCCTGGGAGCCGTTCGCGACATCCTGCGCGAACTGCTCGCAATCAGGATCTGACAGGGCGCCGGGCGCAGGCGCGAGGCGAGGAGGGCCGGGCAGCTGCCCGGCCCTCCTCGCCTCGCGTCAGTACGTGCCGTTGAGCAGGCTTCCGGCCTGGGGGACGGTGGTCGCGAGACCCAGCTCGGACAGGATGCGGTACGTGGTCGCCGTCGCCGCCGTCAGGACGGGCAGCCCGGCCTCGTCCTCGACGGCCTGGACGACCGGCAGCGACGGCATCTGCACGCACGCCGACAGGACCAGCGCGTCCGCGCGGCTCAGGTCCAGCCTGCGCCAGTGCTCCCGCAGGCCCTGCGGGTCGAGGCGGCCGACGGCCAGGTTGTCGGCCACCTCCAGGCTCAGCGCGTCGACGACCTCGACGCCCGCGTCCTCGATGTACTCCACGACCTTCTCGGTCAGCGGTCTCATGTAGGGGGTGATGACGGCGACCCTGCCGGCCTTGAGCGCGGCGAGCCCCGCCAGGAGCGCCCCCGCGCTGGAGACGACGGGCGCCTCGGCGCCCTCGGCGCGCAGGGCGTCACGGATGGAGTCCTCGGCGCTGCAGTGGTAGCCGGGCCCCTGTGCCATGATCGCCACCAGGCAGGCGGTGGTGACCACGTCGGGGCGGGCGTCGGCGAGCTCGCGCGCGGCGCGCTCCGCCTGCGCGTTCATGGCGACCAGCTGCTCGGGCGTCACCTGCCGCATCCGCGCCCTGCTGCTGTGGAAGACGAACCTGTCGCCCGGCTCGGCCTCCTCGCGGGCGCGCAGCATCCGCGGCAGTTCCGTCTCCATGGTCAGGTTGGAACTCGGCACGATCAGGCCGATGTGGTGGTCGGTCACGGAATCCTCCAGGCGGGTCAGCGGCGTCCGGCAGGGCGCATCTCCGGGACGACGACGTCGCCGTCCACGACCACGGGCTCGTCGTCGAGGAAGAGGCTGCAGCCGCGCATCGGGATGTCGAAGTGGCAGGGAGTGTCGTTCGGCCCGCCCAGCTCGTTGTTGGGACCGATGGAGAACATGACGTTGCCGTAGAACGAGCGCAGCTCCATGCCCATCCCGCCGGGGAACTGGGTGAGGCCGTGCCAGTGGGCCCGCTCGTCCAGCCCCCACCCGACGTGGGACATGCCGTAGCCGCGCGGGTCGTCGAACGACCTGATGTAGGACGACAGCAGCTCGGCGTCGAGGCCGCCGCGGATGTCGGTGATGAACCCCTGTTCGACGGTGAGCGTGACGGGGGTCTGGACGTAGGTGTTGAACGGCAGCAGCACGTCGCCGGGCGAGAGCACGATCCTGCCGTCCACGCCGTCGTCGGCGCCTCCGGTGAAGACGAACGCGGCCGGCCAGTGGTCCCAGCGTCCAGGCTGGTCGGTGTATCCGTACTCGCTCATCGTGGGGTAGACCCCGAGGCGGTAGGTGACGTCGGTCCCGCCCGGGCTGGTGATGCGCATGGCACCCGCCTTGCCCAGCAGTTCGGCGCCGACCTCCACCCGTTCGCGCAGTTCGGGGGTGGGCATGAGGCGGGCGAGGAGCGGGGCGGGCTCGACGGCGGTGAGGATCCGCGTGCCCGCCTCCTGGATGGCGAACTGCTCCTTGCTGAACAGCAGGAACTTCAGGTCGACGAGCATGTCGGCCTGCTTGAGCGCCTCCACCGCCTGGGGGTTCGCGGCCAGTTCGGACGCGCCCACCGCCCACGCCCCCGACGCGGTCGTGGGGGCGGGCAGCCGCAGGTGGTAGGCGGAGGCCCCGAGGCGCCGGGCCGCGTAGAGGAACGCGTCGGCGTAGTCGAGACGTTCGGCGCCCTCGGAGAGCACCGCCACCGTCTCGCCCTCGTGCACGCCGCTGAGCGTCAGCTGCCGCAGGCAGATCTCGTTCAGCAGGTTCTGGTCCATCGACCCTCCCATGATCACGTCAAGTTAGTCCGAACACGGACGATCTCGGCCACAGTGAGCCCGGAAGCTCCGAGCCGGTGACCGAATTAATCCGAACACGGACTAGTCTGTCGGCGCAAGAGGGAGCGGCAGACTGGTACACCCGACCCGAACAGGTCACCAGGATCGGCAGCGCCGCCCCCTCTCGCCGGGGCCGCGCGACGCCCCCTCTCGTCGCCGATCCGGACCACGGCGTGGGCGCACTCCTCGACCGGGCCACCATGCTCCTTGCGGTTCCCGCGCGTTCTCGAGTCGCGGCTCAGCGCTGCCGCATGACCTCGCCAGGACGGTCGGCGCACGCCGCGACGACCCCGCAGTGACGTCAGGAGTGCATCCGAGTAAGGTAAAGCACACCTAAATTAGGCAAGGCTCACCTTGGGAGCATCACGTGTTCGCCAGCTACCTCATCGGCCTCCGCGAAGGACTGGAGGCGACCCTCGTCGTGTCCATCCTGGTCGCTTTCCTGGTCAAGAGCGACCGGCGGGCCAAGCTGCCGCTCGTCTGGACCGGCGTCGCAGCCGCGGTGGCAATCTCGATCGGGTTCGGCGCGCTGCTGTCGTTCACCGCGGCCCGGCTGCAGTACGAGCACCAGGAGCTGTTCGAGGCGGTCGCGTCGATCAGCGCCACGGTGTTCGTCACCTGGATGATCTTCTGGATGCGTGGGGCCGCCAGGAGGATCTCGGCCGACCTGAAGGCCAGGCTGGGCGAGGCGCTCGAGGTCGGCTCGGTCGCGGTGGCGGTCATGGCCTTCCTGTCGGTCATCAGGGAGGGCCTGGAGACCTCGCTGCTGTTCTTCGCCTCCGCCCAGGGCGCCGCCGCCACCGCCAGCCCGCTGATCGGCATCAGCCTCGGCGTGCTCACCTCGATCGTCATCGGCTGGGGCCTGTACGCGAGCGCCATCAGGGTCAACCTGACCAGGTTCTTCACCTGGACCGGCCTGCTGCTCGTCCTGGTCGCGGGAGGCATCCTCAAATACGGCGTGCACGACCTCCAGGAGGCGGGCGTCCTTCCCGGCCTGACCAGCCAGGCCTTCGACCTCAGCGGCGTGCTCGACCCGGGCGCGTGGTACTCGGCCCTGCTCGCCGGCATGTTCAACATCACTCCGCAGCCGACCGTGCTGGAAGTCGCGGCGTGGGCCGTGTACGTCGTGCCCGTCCTCTTCCTCTTCCTCAGGCCGGTCACCGCCAAGGTGGCCCCGCAGCCCGCTTCGTAACACAGGAGAACTTCATGCGCACCCCCCTTCTCGTCGGCGTCCTCGCGCTGGCCACGCTCACCGCCTGCGGTGGCACGGAAGGCCCCACGACCGCGGCTCCCGGCGGCCGGAGCACGGCGGCGGCGCCGGGCAAGGTGACGGTGACGGCCGGTGACACCGACTGCAAGGTCGGCGTCGCCGAGGTCGCGGCCGGCACCTCGACGTTCTCCATCACCAACAGCGGCAGCAAGGTCACCGAGTTCTACGTGTACGCGGCCGGCGACCGCGTCATGGGCGAGATCGAGAACATCGTGCCCGGCCTGACCCGTGAACTGGTCGTCGAACTCCCCGCGGGGACGTACGAGACGGCCTGCAAGCCCGGCATGATCGGCAAGGGCATCCGCGGCGCGCTCAAGGTCACCGGCGAGCACAAGCCGCTGACCGACGACGCCGCGCTGGCCGACGCCGCGACGAGCTACCAGCGCTACGTGAAGAGCCAGACCGCCGCGCTGCTGGACAAGACCCAGGAGTTCGTCGACGCCGTGAAGGCCGGCGAGGTGGAGAAGGCCAAGGGGCTGTACCCGGTCGCCCGCACCTACTGGGAGCGCATCGAGCCCGTCGCGGAGATCTTCGGCGACCTCGACCCGAAGATCGACGGCCGTGAGGAGGTCGTCGAGGAGGGGATGGAGTTCACCGGCTTCCACCGGCTGGAGAAGGACCTGTGGCAGGCGAAGGACATCAGCAAGTCCGGCCCCATGGCCGACCAGCTGATGGACAACGTGAAGCTGATCGTCGAGAAGGCCAACGCGGAGAAGCTGTCGCCGCTGCAGCTCGGCAACGGGGCCAAGGAGCTCCTCGACGAGGTCGCCACCGGCAAGATCACCGGCGAGGAGGACCGCTACTCCCACACCGACCTGTGGGACTTCGCCGCCAACCTGGCCGGCGCCAAGGCGGCCGTCCAGTCCCTCCGCCCTGCCCTGGAGGCGCGCGCCCCCGAACTGGTCACGACGCTGGACGAGAAGTTCGCCGCGGCCGAGGCCGCACTGGAGGCCCACCGCGACGGCGACGGCTGGAAGCTCCACACCGACCTGTCGAAGGACGAGCTGAAGGTCCTGTCCGACACGATCAACGCGCTGGCGGAGCCGATCAGCAAGATCGCCGCCGTCGTCGCGAAGTAGAAGGGGGAATCGTGGGCGAGATCAGCCGCAGGAAGCTGTTCGGCATCGGCGCGGCGGGCGTGGCCGCCGCAGGGGCGGGAGCCCTCGCGGTCGGCGCGACGGCCGGCGAGCCGACCGCCGAGCTCGTCGCGAACGCCGCACCCGTGTCCGCGGCCACCTCGGACGCGGTCCCCTTCTACGGCGTCCACCAGGCAGGGATCGTCACCCCCGCCCAGGACCGGCTCCACTTCGTCGCGTTCGACGTGACCACCACCAAGCGCGAGGAGCTCGCGGACCTGCTCCAGGAATGGACGGCCGCCGCCGCCAGGATGACGCAGGGGCGCGAGGCGGGTGCCTTCGGCGCCGTCGGCGGCGCACCCGAGGCGCCGCCGGACGACACCGGCGAGGCCCTCGGCCTGCCCGCCTCTGGGCTGACGCTGACGATCGGATTCGGCCCGACGCTGTTCGACGACCGGTTCGGGCTGGCCGCGAAGAAGCCCGCCGGCCTCGCCGGCCTGCCGAGGTTCCCCGGCGAGGCGCTCCTGCCGGAGATCTCAGGCGGCGACCTGTGCATCCAGGCGTGCGCACACGATCCGCAGGTGGCCGTCCACGCGATCCGCAACCTGGCCAGGATCGGCTTCGGCCGGGTCTCGGTCCGCTACTCCCAACTCGGCTTCGGCCGTACCTCCTCGACCTCGCGCGCCCAGGCGACGCCGCGCAACCTGATGGGCTTCAAGGACGGCACCGCCAACCTGAAGCTGGAGGACACCGCGATGCTGCGCGACCACCTGTGGGTGGCGGACGGGGACGGCGCGGACTGGCTGACCGGCGGCAGTTACCTGGTCACCCGCAAGATCAGGATGCACATCGAGACCTGGGACCGCACGTCGCTGACCGAGCAGGAGGCGATCTTCGGCCGGAACAAGGGCGAGGGCGCGGCGCTCGGCCACCAGAAGGAGTTCGACGAGATCGACTTCACGAGGAAGGGTCCCGACGGGATGGCGCTGATCGCCGACGACGCTCACGTACGGCTCGCGCACCCGTCCAACAACAAGGGCGCCCGGCTGCTGCGACGGGGCTACAACTTCGTCGACGGGTCCGACGGCCTGGGCCGCCTGGACGCCGGGCTGTTCTTCATGGCCTACCAGCGCGACCCGCGCACGCAGTTCGTGCCCGTACAGATGGCGCTGGCCCGGCAGGATTCGCTCAACGAGTACATCAAGCACGTCTCCAGCGGGCTGTTCGCCGTCCCTCCCGGAGTCAGGGACGCCGGCGACTACTGGGGCCGTGCCCTGCTCGAGCCCTGACCCTCGCGCCCGGCCGGGCCTTCCCCCCAGGTGGAGCCGGGTCCGCCCGGGCGCGCGCCCGGGCGGCATGTGGGCAGCACGCCCGGGCCGGACGTGCGGGCCGGACGTGCGGCGCCGCACGTGGGCAGCACGGGCCGTGTCTCACCGGCGTGGGAAGGCCGCGCGGCCGTGTCTCACGGGCGCAGGCGGTCGGCGAACCGCTTGAGCGCCCTGGCGGCCAGCGGCTCCGTCAACGGGCGCAGCGCCGTGTCGACCAGGCGGATGCCAGGCAGGCGCAGGCCGCCGAAGAAGGCGAACCTGGTCCCCTCCCCCTCCGGTACGGCGGCCATGCCGCCGAGCAGGAAGCGGCTCCGCATGAGGCACCAGCCCGGGCGCAACCGGACGTCGAAACGCGCTCGCAGGCCCAGGGGGCTGCGGGCCAGCGCTTCGAGGCGCTCCCCCGACGCCGAGGTCACCGTGAAGGACCTGATGTCGGTGATCAGCATGGGCATCTGGCTCTCGAGGTCGGCCGCCGCAGCCCACACCCGGTCGTACGGGGCGTCGATCACCTGCTCGGCGTAGGCCACGCCGGGGGTGCTCCGGGCGATCACCCACAGCCTGCGGACGCTGTCGAGCTCGGCCACCGGCCAGGAGTCGTTCACCGTTCCCACGCCTTCCTGAAGTTGCGGCGAGCCCGGAACAGCCGGGTCCTCACGGTGGGCTCGGGCACGCCGAGCAGGGCGCTGACGGCGTGCTCGTCCAACCCTTCGAGATCGCGAAGGACGAGCACGGCACGGTGCGCCGGCGACAGCCGTTCCAGCACGTCCCGCACGTCGGCGGCGAGCTGCGGATCGTCGCGGGCGGGCACGTCGTCGAGCGGCTCGGGTACGGCACGGCCGGCCGCTCGGGCCACCCGCACCGCCTCACGGACGGCGATCACCCGTGCCCAGCCGAACAGGGCCGCCGGTTCCCGCAGCTGGCCGAGCCGGCGGAAGATCACGATCAGCGCCTCCTGCGTGGCGTCCTGGCCGTCCTGCAGGGCGATCGGCCCGCACAACCGGCCGATGTAGGGGGTGAGCAGGTCGAGCAGTTCCTGCACCGCGAGGGTGTCGCCTTGCTGGGCCGACCGCACGAGCGCCGCCAGTTCGGCCCCGCCCGTACCAGAGGCCGCCAACCCGGTGCCCGCCGCGCCGGAGCCCGCCGTGCCGGTGCCCGCCGTGCCGGTGCCCGCCGTGCCGGGAACCGCAGCACAGAGGGCCGCCGTGCCGGGGGCCGCCGGGCCGCCGGGGGCCGTGCTCACCGCTCGCTCGACCGGGAGAGGAACGGTGCCACCGTGGTCGGGAACCGGTGCGCCACCACCCACGTCACGGCGCCGCCGCGCGTCCGGCCGTTCCGCAAGGAGTACGGCGGCACGCTCACCCGGCGAGTGTCCCACAGCCGCGACGCCGGCCGCAGGGCGGCCGGCGCACGACCGGCGATCACGGGGCAGGCCGGAAACCTGGTCGAACGGGTCCGTGGGGATGTCACGGCTTCCTCCTCTGACGGTGCGTCAGAAAGGGAGAGCACGCGGACAGGCCGGACGTTCCCGTGTTCTGCGTCACATCGCGCCGGCCGCCCGTGGTGCATGTCACAGGGAACGCGGGGCGCGCTCCAAACCTCCTCTGTCGTGCCGGCAGTTCACATCATCAGGAGGCGGAAGCGATGAACGATCGGACACGGGAACGCGCGGGGATCGCGGTGGTCGCGGTGCTGGCGACGGACGCCTTGGTGCACGTGTACTGGATGACCGGCAGCACCTGGCCGGCGGGGGATGCCGAAGCGCTGTCCCTGGCCGTGCTCAACGTCGTGCTCCCGTTCACACCGCGGGGGCTTCTGCTGCCGCTGGGGCTGCTTCTGGCCGCGTCGACGACGATCCTCCTGGCCGTCGGCAGACCTGCCCGGCTCAGCGGGAGGCTGCCCGTGGTCGTCACCAGGCTCGGCGGGCGGCTGGTCGCCGCCGGACTGCTGGTCCGCGCCGTCGCGGGCCTGGTCTGGGCGCTGGGGATCGGAGCGAGCCCCGCCACCCCGTTCTACTGGCTCAATCTCCTCGCCTACACGCCGGTGTGCCTGGCACTCTTCGCCGGCGCGGTCATCGCGACCGGGCCTTACCGCGCGAACCGTCCGGCGAGTCGCGGCACCCACGGCCGCTGAGCCGCGCATCCGCCGGTGGGTGTCCGAGATCGGCCGGCGGCTCCGACGTCTCCGGTGAACGGCACGCCAACGGTGCCCGGCACACAGGAGAGGGCGATGTCAGAGCAGACCGCACTCACAACCACTCGGACCGCAGGCCTGCTGGCGTGCGGCGTCGTCGCAGGGCCGCTGTTCCTCACGGTGTGGCTGGTCCAGGCGCTCACCAGGGAAGGTTTCGACCTGACCCGCCATCCGCTCAGCCTGCTGAGCCTCGGGGATCTCGGATGGATCCAGATCGCCGGCTTCGTCGTCTCGGGTCTGCTGTTCATGGCGTTCGCCGGTGGCCTGCGACGCGCGCTGTATCCGGGCCGGGTCGCCGCGTGGGGCCCGGCGCTGATCGCCGTCAACGGGATCGGGCTGATCATGGCGGGTGTCTTCACCACCGACGCAGGCGCAGGCTTCCCGCCGGGCGCGCCGGCCGGGGCGCCACCGCACGTCACCTGGCACGGCGTCCTGCACGAAGTCGGATTCCTGGTGGCGTCCCTGTCGTGGATCGCGGCCTGCTTCGCGCTCGCGCGCCGCTTCACGGCCCTCGGACGGCGGGCTCGGGCCGCGACCTGCGGGGCGGCCCCCATCGCCGTGCTCGCCGTGGTCGCCTGGCCTGACCTCGACAGCCTCAGCGTCCGGTTGGTGGTCGGGTCGGCGATCCAGTTCGCGTTCACGGCGGCCCTGGCCGTATGGATGATGCGGCCCTCGCCGCCGGCGGCTCCCACGACCACAGGAGCGACACGGATCCGCCGGTAGGGGCACGTGCGGGGCATACGCTATCTTGGAACAGTCATTCCAAGTTAGGGAGTGCCGATGCCGGACGTGAAGCATTTCGATCCCGACGCGGTGCTGGAACAGGTGGAGCACCTGTTCTGGCGGCGCGGCCCCGCCTCGACCGGGATGGCGGAGGTCGTGGCCACGACCGGGCTCAGCCGGTCCAGCCTGTACGCGACCTTCGGCGGCAAACAGGAGCTGTACGTCAAGGCGCTGCGGCGCTACGTCGAGCAGCGGTCGCGGCCGGTGTTCGAGCGCCTGTCCGGCGACGAGCGGGGGCTACCCGCGGTGGAGGACTTCTTCCACCGGCTGATCCTGGCCCGGTGCGCGGGCCGGCACGCGCGCTGGGGTTGCATGGTCGCCAACGCCCACGCCGAGGCCGAGGGCGCCGATCCTGAGGTCCTGCACGTGCTGGACCTCCACCAGGAGCAGCTCCATACGGCCATGCGCGCGGCCCTCGGCGCCGCCCTCGCCAAGGGACAGCTTCGAGCCGGCCTCGACCTGGACGCGACCGCCGAACTGCTCGCCCTGCTCGCCTACGGCGTGAACGTGCGCTCGCGAGCCGGCGCCGACGCCGCCCGCCTGCGCGCCGCCGCGTCCGCGGCGCTGAACCCCCTTCGATCCCAGAGGTGAGGCCATGATCCAGCGACCGCGTGTAGTGATCTTCGATGTGAACGAGACGCTCACCGACATGGAGCCCCTGCGTGCCCGGTTCGAAGACGTCGGGCTGTCAGGGGAGCTGATGGACACCTGGTTCGCGAGCGTGCTGCGCGACGGGTTCGCGCTCGCCGCGGCCGGCGGGTACGCCGAGTTCGCCGCCATCGCCGCGGACGTGCTCCGAGGCCTGTTCACCGGCAGGAGGAGCGACGCCGACGAGGCGGTGGGCCACGTGCTGCGCGCCTTCACCGAACTCCGCGTACACCCCGACGTGCCCGGCGGGATGCGGATGCTGCGCGAGAGCGGTGCCCGCCTGTTCACCATGACCAACGGCGCGGCGGCGATGACCGAGCGGATCCTGGCCCGCGAGGGGCTCCTCGACCTGGTGGAGGCGAGGCTGGACGTGAGCGGTCCCCGGGTGTGGAAGCCCGGCCGCGCCGCCTACGACTACGCGGTCGACAGGGCGGGTGTCCGGCCGGGCGAGGCGGCGCTGGTCGCGGTGCACCCGTGGGACATCGACGGCGCCCAGCGGGCCGGCCTGGTCGGGGCATGGCTGAACCGTCGTGGCGCGCCGTACCCGAGTGTGATGAGCACCCCGCGCGTGACCGCGCCCGACCTCACGGCGCTGGCCGCTCAGTGGCAGGCCGGGTGAGGAGTTCGGAACGGGCTCGCGGCGGCCGACCCTAAGGGGCCCGGCAAAAGCGGATCAAGATGCCCTTGCCCTGCGTCGTGGCGAATTGCCGCCATCACCTCCCACGTCCTGCAATGGCCGAAAGCGCGCCGGCCACACCACTCGCCACCCGTCCTTCGTGGCACGGGCTGTCCGGCGCGACGCCATCCGATCCCACGGGCCGCAGAGCACGCACAGACAGGGGACTCTCCATGATCAGGCAAGACAAGCCGACCAAGGACGGACTCGTCCAGCTCACCTTCACCATGCCCGCCGACATCCCCGGACCGATCTCCGTCGTGGGCGACTTCAACCAGTGGGACCCGTACGCCCACCCCATGACGCGCACTCCCCAGGGCGCTCACAGCACCGTCATCGCCCTCCCGCAGGGCACCAGCATCTGCTTCCGCTACCTGGCCGAGGGAGGGGTGTGGCTGGACGAGCCGGACGCCGACGGCCACGACGAGCACGGCTCGATCGTGCACGTCGCCGCCCTCGACGCCCAGAACGGCAAGTCCGCCCGGAGCGGCGGCACGGCGAAGAACTCCGCCGCCGCCACGACGGCCTGACCTGTCCTTCTCCTCATGCGGGGGCGCCGTCGCACCGGCTCGCGGTCACCGCGCCTCCGCAGCGAGAACAGGCCCGGTGGGGACGACCGCCGGCGGGCCGGCGACCATGACGGCGCTGCCCTCGATGCCGTGAGCGTCGCGGTCGTGCCGGGTCCCCGCGCCCCGGGACCCGGCGCCTGCTCAGGCTCGGGCCCGGCTGCTCGAGTAGTCCTTGAGGACGATGGCGTCGGTCCTGCTCGCCATCTTCTCGATCAGCCCCGCCCACGGCAGGCGGGGCAGCAGCCTGATCGACAGGTTGCGCAGGTCGATGGCCAGCTGCGACGCGGGCACGAAGCCGCTGACGCCACCCGGCGGGAGCTTCTGGCACTGCTTGACGAATGCGCGCATCTCCCGCTCGTAGGCAGCGAAGGCCGCCCCGTGGTCCCCTCCTGCCGCGGCCAGTTCTCCGGCGAGGACGTAGGCGCCGACGAGGGCCAGACCGGTGCCGTTGCCGGCCAGCGGCGAGGGACCGTACCCCGCGTCGCCGAGGAGTACGATCCTGCCGGATGACCAGCCGTCCATGACGATCTGGGTGGCGGAGTCGAAGAAGAAGTCGGCCGCCCCGTCCATCTGCCTGAGCATCGCGGGAACGTGCCAGCCCGCCCCGGCGAAGACCTCCGCCACGATGCGCTTCTGCGCGCGGGTGTCACGATGGTCGTAGTCGAGCGGCGCCGACGCGAAACCGAACAGGACCTTGACCTCCTCAGGCCGCCGGGATGGGCGCAGGGCCGCCACCTTGCCGCCCGGCATGTTGTGGAACCACTCCCAGTCCTGGACGCCGAAGTGGTTGGGCACGGTGAAGGACGCCGTATAGCAGCCGAGGTCGCGGCTGAAGCGCGACTCGGGGCCGAAGACCAGCGAGCGCGTCTGCGAGTGCACGCCGTCGGCCGCCACCACCAGGTCGAAGTCGCGTGGCTCGGACCGGGCGAAGGTGGCGCGCACGCGCTCCGGCGTCTGCTCGACCGCGACGACCCTGTCGTCGAAGACGTACTCCGTCCCGTCCCTGGTCACCCGGTGCAGGAGGTCGACGAGGTCGCCGCGCAGGATCTCCACCTCCCCGACGACCCCGTTTCCGCCCAGGAAGGAGGCGGGCATGTCGGCGACGCTCCGGCCGGAGGCATCGACGTACGACATGCCCTTGGAGCCGACGGACACCTGACGGGCGTCCTGGAGCAACCCCATGCGCTCCACCACCTCGCGAGAGGCGCCGCGCAGGTCGACCGCGTGCCCGCCGAGACGCGGGGCGGGCGCCCGCTCGACCACGGTCACGGCGAAGCCGTACCGGCCCAGCCAGTGGGCCAGGGCGGATCCCCCGACGCCGGCACCGCAGATCAAGACATCTGTCATCAGTAGCTCCCTTCGCTGTAGCGCTCGCCACCGTACTCCTGATGCGCGTACACCGTAAGAAAGCACTAGTGCACTACTTTATGCTGGTGGAGCCCAGGCTTCAGACAGCCTGCCGCACTAGGACAGTGGGAGCGTGGACCGTGGACGAAAGCCAGCCTCCTTACCTGCGGATCGCCGCCGACCTGCGGCAGCGCATCACGACAGGCCGGCTCAGGCCCGGAGACCGGGTGCCCTCGACCCGGCAGATCACCCAGGACTGGCAGGTGGCCATGGCCACCGCCACCAAGGCGCTGACGACCCTGCGCCAGGAGGGACTCATCCGGCCGGTCCCGGGGGTCGGCACCGTGGTGGCCGATGCGGCGAGGGGCGCCGGCCCTTCGCGCCGCCCGTCTCCGGAGCTCAGCAGGGAGCGCATCGTGCGCGCCGCGATCGCCATGGCCGACGCCGAGGGGCTGGCGACGCTGTCCATGCGCCGGATCGCCGGGGGCCTGCGGACGTCGGTCATGGCCCTCTACCGCTACGTGGCCGGCAAGGAGGAACTGCTCACGCTGATGGCCGACACGGTCCTGGCCGAAAGCTCGCCGACCGGGCCGTTGCCCGACGGCTGGCGGGCGCGCCTCGAACTGACCGCCCGTACCCACTGGGCCCTCTACCACCGCCACCCGTGGCTGGCGCAGACCGTCTCCTTCACCCGCCCCGCACCCACCCCGAACGCCATGGCTCAGGCCGAGGCGGCCATGCGCGCGCTGGACGGCCTCGGGCTCACGCCCGCCACCATGATCCACATCTACGCGACCATGGCCACCTACGTGCGCGGCACCGCGACCAACCTGGAGGCCGAAGCCGAGGCCGTCCAGCAGACCGGGACAACCGACGACGAGTGGCTCGAGGCAGAGGTGCTCCCGCGGATGCGGGAGTTCCCGCTGCTGTCGCGGATCCCTCCCGACTGCCTCGACCTGGACACGCTATTCGAATTCGGACTCCAGCGTCTGCTGGACGGCATCGCCACGCTCATGGCCGAGGCACGATCCCAGCCGGGGGTTGGAGCCACCCCGCACGCGAGCTGAGCGTCCCGTGGATCGAGCGCGTTTCGCCCCGTGACCGAGGGAGAAGACAACAGCCGTCCTGGTCACGCTCCTCGCGCGGACCCTGCCCTTCCCCTGGACCGGCGCCCCTGCCCGCCGACCTGGGACGACCGGCCGAGGACCTCGGTTTGAAGCCGTGGGAGACGGCCATGCTCAGCTAGGGGGAGGTCGTTCGAGAGAGGACTTGATCGCGGTGACAGCACTGACGCAGGAGACGCTGGCTGCTCTTCCCGAGGAGGTGGCGGTCCCCGCCTATGACCGGTCGGGGCTCACCGCCGGCATCGTCCACGTCGGGGTGGGCGGGTTCCACCGTGCGCACCAGGCGATGTACCTCGACCGGCTGATGAACGAGGGCAAGGCGCACGACTGGGCGATCTGCGGTGTCGGGGTCCTCCCCGGAGACGCGCGGATGCGAGACGCGCTGGCCGCGCAGGACGGCCTCTACACGCTCGTGCTCAAGCATCCCGACGGATCACGCGAGGCCCGCGTCATCGGTTCGATCACCGAGTTCCTCCTCGCGCCCGACGATCCTGAGGCGGTCATCGAGAAGATGGCCGACCCGGCGGTGCGCATCGTGTCGCTCACGGTCACCGAAGGCGGCTACAACATCCACCCGGTCACCGGGGAGTTCGACGCTGACGCCCCGGCGATCCGCGCCGACCTGGAGCCGGGCGCGGTCCCCTCGACGGTCTTCGCGCTCGTCACCGAGGCACTGCGCCGCAGGCGTACCCGAGGAGTCGCGCCGTTCACGGTCATGTCATGCGACAACATCCAGGGCAACGGGGATGTCGCGCGCCGCAGCTTCACCGCGTTCGCCAGGCTCGCCGACCCCGATCTGGCGGCCTGGATGGAGGACGCCGTCGCGTTCCCCAACTCCATGGTCGACCGCATCACTCCTGTGACCACCGACGAGGACCGCGCGTCCGTGGCCGGGCGGTTCGGTGTCCGCGACACGTGGCCGGTCACCTGCGAGCCGTTCACGCAGTGGGTGCTCGAGGACCGGTTCGCCGCCGGACGTCCCCCCTTGGAGGAGGCCGGGGTCCAGGTCGTCGCGGACGTGGAGCCGTACGAGCTGATGAAGCTGCGCCTGCTGAACGCCGGGCACCAGGCGTTGGGCTACTTCGGCCATCTCATGGGCCACCGCTACGTCCACGAGGCGGCCACCGACCCCGCGCTCGCGCGGTTCGTGCTCGACTACATGGACATCGAGGCCACGCCGACGCTCCGGCCGGTGCCGGGGGTCGACCTGGACCTGTACAAGCGGACCCTTATCGAACGGTTCGCCAACCCCGAGGTGCGCGACACACTGGCGAGGCTGTGCGCCGAGTCGTCGGACCGGATCCCGAAGTGGGTGCTCCCCGTCGTACGCGAGCAGCTTGCCCGCGGCGGCGAGGTCACGCGCGCGGCCGCCGTGGTGGCCAGCTGGGCGCGCTACGCGGAGGGCGTCGACGAATCAGGCGAGCCGATCACGATCGTCGACCGGCTGAGGGACCGGCTGACGGTTATCGCGAAGACGCAGCGCGAACGGCCCACCGCCTTCATCGACAACCGGGAACTCTTCGGCGATCTCGCGGGTGACGAGCGGTTCGTCGAACCGTATCTGCGCGCGCTCGAATCGCTGCACGAGCGGGGTGCCCGTGCGACGGTCCGGGCGCTCGCGGGAATGCCCGCGTGAGCGCGCGGGGCCGCGCCGCCGAGCGGCCGTGAGCGTGCCGCGTCGTGCCGGCGTGCGCGGGCAGGCGGGTCGAGCGGGGCGTCGGCGGCCGCTGGGCGGGCCGGGTCAGGGCGCGTGCCGGGTGTACTGCTCCCTGATGACGGGACGGTGGTCGGGCGCCGGTTCGGCCGCGATGGACAGCGGCCACCGCGGACGCGTGCCGGTCAGCGCCCACGCCGCCTGGGTCGCCGCCCCGTCCGCGACGTACTCGCCGGGCCGCGGCACGACGACCGGCGGCTCGAACGTCTGGGCGGCGATGGCCTGAACGGCGGCGTTCTGGGCCGCCCCGCCGATCAGCAGGATGCGGCCGGTTTCGACGCCCTGCCCGCGGACGGCTTCCAGACCGTCGGCGAGCCCGCACAGCATGCCCTCGATGGCCGCGCGTGCCAGGGCCGGTCGCGTCGTGGATCGCAGCGTCAGCCCGAACAGCGTGGCCGTGGCGTCGGGCAGATTGGGCGTGCGCTCTCCCTCGAAGTACGGCAGGAGCACCAGGCCGTGCGAGCCGGGAGGAGCCTCAAGCGCCAGCAGGCCGAGCCGATCGTGATCGACGTCGAGGACGCCCGCCACGGCGTCCAGCACGCGGGCCGCGTTCAGTGTGGCGACCAGCGGCAGGAACAGGCCGGTGGCGTCAGCGAATCCGGCGACGGTGCCCGTGCTGTCGCTGGTCGGACGGCCGGTCACGGCGAAGACGGTGCCGCTGGTCCCGATCGACACGACGACGTCGCCGCGGGCCGCGCCGAGGCCGAGGGCTGCCCCCGCGTTGTCACCGGCGCCCGCGCCGACGACGATCGAGGTTCCCGCGGCGGTGCCCGCGCGTTCGGACGGCCCGAGGATCCGCGGCAGGGTCGCCGCGTGCCCGAGGGCCCGCTCGAAGAGCTCGAGGTCGTACTCGCCGGTGGACGGGTTCCAGTACGCGGTGCCGCTCGCGTCGGACCGGTCTGTGACGAGTTCCCCGAGCTCCGGTCCGAGCGGGCTCGAGGCGGCCGGGCCGTATCCGCGCAGGCGCCAGGTCAGCCAGTCGTGCGGCAGCGCGACGGCGGCGACCTTGGCGGCGTTGTCGGGTTCGTTGTCGCGCAGCCAGCGCAGTTTGGCGGCGGTGAAGGAGGCCACCGGTACGGTCCCCGTCCTCCCGGCATAGGTCTCGGCGCCCGTCTCGGACACGAGGTCGCGCGCGGCGGCGGCCGATCGCGTGTCGTTCCAGAGCAGCGCGGGCCGGATGACTCGGCCGTCGATGTCCAGGGCGATGAGGCCGTGCTGCTGTCCCGCTATCGCGATCGCCGCGACGCCGTCGAGTCCCTCCGCCCGGCTGATGGCGGTCCGCAGCGCCTGCCACCAGTGCTCTGGATCCACCTCGGTGCCGTGCGGGTGGCCCGCCCTGCCGGAGCGGACGAGATCTCCGGTCGCGGCATCGCGGATCACGACCTTGCAGTTCTGGGTGGACGAGTCGACGCCCGCGACGAGTGTCATTGCCGCCTCATTCGCTGAGCTCAGAGCCGCGATCCAAGCAGACGACGGCTTATGCGGCTAATGGAGTCAAAATATCATATTTATTGCGAGATTTTCTCACATATATGTTTACACACCCTTTTTACGCGGAGTAAACCGGCCTCAATGCCCTTACCTGCTGGAGTACGGGGGTGAAGTGGACAGTGGACCGCTATCCGCCCGAGCCGAGTAGGCGTGCCGTCCTTCGTGGCGCGCTGGCCGCAGGGGCGGCGCTCGCCGTGTCCGGGGGCGTGAGCTCCTGTGGATCACGCGAAGACGCGCCCCGAACGGCCGCCGGCGACCAGTGGCGCCAGTTCCAGGGCGCCACGCTGAACTTCATCTCGGAGAACACCGCTCCGACCGCGGCCATCGCCGCGAACACCCGCCCGTTCACCGATCTGACGGGCATCGAGGTCAGGATCGTCACCCTGGAGCTGACCGCGCTGGTCCAGCGAGTCGCCCTGGACCTGGCCTCGGGACGCGCGCAGTATCAGGTGATCTACGCCGACCCCTACCAGGTGCTCGCGCCGTACCAGCGGGGGCTGGTGGACCTGCGGACGTTGCAGGCCGACCCGAACCTGCCCGACCTGCCCGGCGGCGTGGCGGACTTCATCCCCGCCCAGATGGACGCCGCCGGCCGGTTCGTCGATCCTCAGGCGGTCTACGCCCTGCCGTACGACGCGCCGACGATGATCTGGCAGTACCGGCGCGACCTGTTCGACAAGTACCGCGACCGCATGGCCGACGACCTCGGATTCGACCCCACCCCGAGCAGTGCGCGGACGTGGGAGGAGTACTTCGGGATCGCCCAGTGGTTCAACAAGAACGCGACCTCGGACGTCAGGTACGGCACCGGCCACCAGGCCCGCCAGCACGACTCCCTGATGAACGACTTCAGCAACGTGCTGTGGTCCTACGGCGGGGACTACTTCGACAACGGCAAGCAGGTGGGACGGCTGGGCTCTCGCGACCCCGGGCCGTGCCGCCTCGACTCCGCCGCCGCGATCGCGGGCGCCGAGTTCTACCAGCGGCTGCTCAGCATCGCCGATCCCGCTTCCACGACGTGGGACTGGGACGGCGTGGGCGCCGCCTTCCGCGGCGGCCGGCTGGCGATGTGCCCGAACTGGCATGAGTTCGCGGCCAGCAACGAGCAGGTCATGCCCGGCAAGGTCAGCTACTCCGCGCTGCCCAGGGGACCGGTCAGCACGGCCAACATGTACGGCGGCACGGGCCTGGGGATCAGCGCGAACACGCTGCCCCACGAGCGCGGCGCGGCCTGGCTGTTCCTGGTGTGGGCCACCTCGCCGGGCACGCAGCTGGCCAACCTCAAGAGCAAGGCCGGCGGCGGCACTCCCACGCGTACCTCGGTGTACGAGCTCCCGGAGGTGCGCGCGGCCGAGAAACGGCCTTCGCCGATGCCCAACATGCTCACGGCCGCCGCCGTTCGCGAGGCATGGCAGGCCGACAGGATCGGCCTGCGGCCGAAGATCCCGATGTGGAACGAGTGCAACACCGCGATCTTCACCCAGCTGTCGCGCATGCTCACCGGAGGAGCCTCTCCGGAGGAGGCGATGCGTTCGATCAAGTCACGGGTGGACCAGATCGTGGCCCGAGGGTGGGTGGCCTAGATGACGCACGCCGCGGACTACTCATCGGCGATCGACCGGCCGAGGCAGCCGAAGGCCACCGCTCCCAGGGAGCCGCGCATCGGCTTCGAGGGCAAGATGATGTCACCCGGCCTGCTCCTGCTGGCCGCGCTGTCGATCGTGCCGTTCCTCGCCCTCATCGCGATGAGCTTCTCCCATGTCCGGCTGCTCGGCGGAGTCCGGCTCGACCTGGTGGGCCTGACCAACTGGGTGCGCTTCTTCACCGACGCGGACATGTGGATGTCATGGCTTCGCACGATCGTCTACTTCGTCCTCACCGTCGGTCTGGAGATGGCTCTGGGCGTGGGCATCGCGCTGTGCCTGTTCCGGGTGCTGCACGGCCGGAACATCCTGCTCAGCCTGCTGCTGCTGCCGATGTTCGCCGCGCCCTCGATCGTCGGGCTGCTGGGCCGCTACCTCACCGACTCGACCTTCGGGCTGTACGCGTGGGTGCTGCGCTCCCTCGGCTACACCGGCGACATCCTCGGCAGTCCCATCAGCGCCTTCGCCGCCGTCGTGCTGATGGACGTATGGGAGTGGACTCCGCTGATCGCCCTCATCACGCTCGCGGGACTGTCGAGCGTGCCGCAGTCGGTGCGGGAGGCCGCCGCCGTCGACGGCGCCCCAGGGTGGATGACCCTGCGCTACATCATCTTCCCTGCGATCTCCAACGTGCTGCTCGTCGCGCTGCTGATCCGCTCGATGGACGCCATCCGCTACTTCGACATCATCTGGGTCACCACCAACGGCGGCCCCGCGGACGCGACCAAGATCGTCCCGGTCCGGCTGTACGAGACGGCGTTCCGCTTCTTCGACCTCGGCTACGCCGCCGCCATCGGCCTGGCGATGCTGGCCTTCTCGATCTTCATCGCCCGCACCTTCGTACGCCTGCTGGACGTCAGGGGGTTGACCCGATGAGCACCGCACAGGTCGCGCAGACGAACGGCGGGGCGGTCACCGCCGCCCCTCGCGGGGTGCCGCAGTCGCCGCTCGAGGCGAGCACCAAGAGCACCCGGTGGGTGGTGGCGCTGCTCCTCGTCGTGGCCATGCTATGGACGCTGATCCCGCTGGCGTGGATGCTGCTGTCGTCGTTCAAGAACCCGACGGACGTCACCGCGCCCACGCCGCAGTTCGTGTTCGCACCGACCCTGGACAACTACCGCAACCTGTTCACCGGCTCCAACAACCTCTGGCCGTACATCCTGCACAGCGTGCTCGCCGCCGGGATCTCCGCGGTGCTCGCGGTCGGCCTGGGAGCGCTCGCTGGGTACGGCCTGGCCAGGACCCAGATGCGCGGCAAGCGGCACCTGGCCTTCTGGATCATCTCGACCCGCATGGCGCCCATCGCGGCGGTCGTGGTCCCGCTGTTCATCATCTTCCGCGGGATCGGCCTGATCGACTCGATTCCCGGGTTGGTGCTGGCCTACCTGACCTTCAACCTGCCGTTCGCCATCTGGCTGATGAGCGCGTTCTTCGCCGAGGTGCCGCCGTCGCTGGAGGAATCCGCGCTCGTCGCCGGCTGCACCCGGTGGCAGGCCTTCCGCACGGTCGTGCTCCCGCTGACGAAGTCGGGGCTGGTGACCACCTTCGTCCTGTGTCTCGTGTTCGCCTGGAACGACTACGCGTTCGCCGTGGTGTTCTCCGGACCGAACTCCCAGACGCTGCCCATCGCCGCCTCCCAGCTGGTCACCCAGACGGGCGTCGACTGGGGGCAGCTCACCGCGATCGGCACGATCGTGGTCGTGCCGATGATGCTCGCGGGGCTCGCCGTGCGCCGCTGGCTGGTCACCGGACTCACCCTCGGCGCCGTCACCGGCGAATAGGAGGAAAGCCATGCGCGCGGCCGTACTGCACCCCGTAGGCAGGGTCCTGCTGGAGGAGCGGCCCCGGCCGGAGCCGGGTCCCCGGGAGGTGCTCGTGCAGGTCTCCTCAGTGGGGACGTGCGGCTCCGACGTGCACTACTACGAACACGGGCGGATCGGCGACTTCGTGGTGACCTCGCCGCTGGTGCTCGGCCACGAGCCGTCGGGGACGGTGGTGGCCACCGGGCCCGGAGCCGGCCGCCACCACCCCGGGCAACGTGTCTCGCTGGAGCCAGGGGTGCCCGACTTCACCTGCCCCGAGTGCAGGGCAGGCCGGTACAACCTGTGCCCGCGGATGCGCTTCTTCGGCACGCCTCCGATCGACGGCGCCTTCTGCGAGTACGTCGTCGTGCACGAGGAGTTCGCCTACCCGGTGCCCGACTCCGTCTCCGATGACGCCGCCGCCCTGATCGAACCGCTGTCGGTGGGCGTGTGGGCCTGCAGGAAGGCCAGGGTCGGGCCCGGCACCCGCGTGCTCGTCACCGGCGCCGGCCCGATCGGGCTGCTGTGCCTGCAGTCCGCGCTCGCCTTCGGCGCGACTGACGTCCTGGTCACCGACGTCAATCCCGCCCGGCTGGCGATGGCCCGCGGCCTGGGCGCGAGCGAGACCCTCGACGTTCGCGAGAGCGGCCTGCGGGACGCCGGGTTCGAGCCGGACGTTCTGCTCGAATGCTCGGGCCATCCGGCGGCGATCGGAGAGGCCGTCCGCGCGGTGGGACGGGCGGGGCGGGTCGTCCTCATCGGTATGGGCGGGGACGAGATCCCGCTGCCGCTGTCCCATGTGCAGACGCGCGAACTCGAGGTGACGGGCACGTTCCGCTACGCCAACACCTGGCCACAGGCCATCGCGCTGGCCGCCTCGGGAAGAGTCGAACTGGACGCCCTGGTCACCGGTCACTACGGCCTGGCCGAGGTCGAGAAGGCGCTCACGGCGGGCGCCCGCGATCCCGAGCTGGTCAAGGCAGTCGTCCGGCCGCAGGAGTGAAGACATGACCAGGGCGCGCACCACGACCGCCGGCCTCGAGCAGAGGCGGCGGGCGGTGCTCGCCCGTGTCACGGAGGCGGGACGGATGGGAATCGCGGAGCTCGCGGAGGAGTTCGACGTCAGCCTGATGACCATGCATCGGGACCTGGACGCCCTCGTCGGCCGTGCGCTGCTGCGCAAGTCCCGCGGACAGGTGGCCACCGTCGCGGCCGTCCTGGTGGAGGTCTCCCCCGAGGTGCGCAGGTACGCGCGCCTGGCGGAGAAGGAGGCCATAGCCGAGGCCGCCCTGCGCGAACTGCCGCCCAGGGGAGTGATCCTCATGGACGACTCGACCACGCTGTTCCCGCTGGCCCAGCGCCTCGACGAGCGCGGCAGCTACACGGTGATCACGAACTCTGTGGAGATCGCCCGCATCGTCGCCGCCACCGAGCACAGCGACGCGATCCTGCTCGGCGGCGACTACCAGGGCGCCTTCGACTCCACGATCGGACCAGAGGTGTCACGCGCCCTGCAGCGCGTCCACGCCGACCTCGCGCTCATGTCGGCGGTGGCGGTCACCGGCGGCCGGCTCTACCACCCGGTTCAGGGCTACGCCGCGGTGAAGGAGGCGATGCTCGACGCGGCCCAGCGGCGTCTGCTGCTCGTCGACTCCTCCAAATTCGGCCGCCACGCCCCCTTCAGTCACCGCGACGTCAGCGCCTACGACACCGTGATCACTGATCAGGGTGTCCCGCAGGACGAGGAGCGAACCCTGCGCAAGCTGGGTGCCCGGCTGCTTCTCGTCGCCGTCCACGACGGCCGGCCGACGGCCGCCGTCACAGAACCGCTTCCAGCCAACTCGTGAGGAGAAACCGATGGCCAGAGTTCTCTACGACGAGGCGACCCGCGTCTACCCCGGATCCGCACGGCCCGCGGTGGACGCCCTCGACCTCGACATCACCGACGGCGAGTTCCTGGTCCTCGTGGGTCCGTCCGGCTGCGGGAAGTCCACCTCCCTGCGCATGCTCGCGGGCCTCGAGCGAGTCGACGGCGGGCACATCAGCATCGGCGAGCGCGACGTCACCCACCTGCCGCCGCGCGACAGGGACATCGCGATGGTGTTCCAGAACTACGCGCTCTACCCGCACATGTCGGTGGCCGACAACATGGGCTTCGCCCTGCGGGTGATGAAGGCGCCCAAGGAGGAGCGCGACCGGCGGGTACGTGAGGCCGCCCGCCTGCTGGACCTCGAGGAGTTCCTCGACCGCAAGCCCAAGGCCCTGTCCGGCGGGCAGCGGCAACGCGTGGCCATGGGCCGGGCGATCGTGCGCGAGCCGAAGGTGTTCCTCATGGACGAGCCGCTGTCCAACCTGGACGCCAAGCTGAGAGTGCAGACCCGCACCCAGATCGCCGCTCTCCAGCGCAGGCTCGGGGTGACGACGGTCTACGTGACCCACGACCAGGTCGAGGCCATGACGATGGGCGACAGGGTGGCCGTCCTCAAGGACGGGATCCTTCAGCAGGTCGACACGCCGTTGCGGCTCTACCAGCACCCGGCCAACGTGTTCGTCGCCGGCTTCATCGGCTCGCCGTCGATGAACCTGGCCGAGTACCGGGTCGAAGGCGACGAGGCCGTCCTCGGCGACATGCGCGTCCGGCTGAGCCGCGAGACGCTCAAGGCGCTCAAGGAGGAGGGCAGCGACCGCGTCATCCTCGGCTTCCGGCCCGAGGGCGTCGACGTGGTCGGCGAGGGAGACGCCGGCACGGACGGCTCGACCTTCCCGATCACCGTCACGGTGGTCGAGGAACTCGGCTCGGACGCCTTCCTCTACGGCCAGTACGCCGGCACGACCGACCCGGCGCTGCGCGACCAGACGGTCATCGCACGCGTCGACCCCAACGCGCCCCCGGCCAAGGGCGAGCAGGTCCGGCTGCGCATCCAGCCCGGCAAGGAACGGCTGTTCTCCGCGGTCACCGGCCAGCGGCTGTCCACCTGACCGCCGCCACCACGACAGGGAGCCCAGCACATGATCGTGTCCTGTGGTGAGGCTCTGGTCGACCTGGTCCCGCGGCAGGACGGCGAGAGCTACGCCGCCAGGCCCGGAGGCAGCCCGGCCAACGTCGCCGCCGGTCTCGGCCGGCTCGGCGTCGAGGTCGCGCTGCTCGCCCGGATCGCGGACGACGGGTTCGGCCGGCTCCTGCGCGCGCACCTGACGGACTCGCGCGTCGATCTGAGCATCGCCGTCCGCGCCGACGAGCCGACGACACTGGCCGTCGTCACGCTCGGCGCCCAGGGCGCGGCCGAGTACGCCTTCTACGTCGAAGGCAGCGCCGACGGCGCCTGGAGGCCTGACCAACTGCCGCCTGAACTGCCCGGCAGTGCCTGCTGCGTGCACGTGAGCGGGTCGCTCGCGCTGGCCGTACCGGCCATGGGCGACACCCTGGAGTCGCTGCTGCTGCGGGAGCGAGCGCGGCGCACGCTCACCCTCGACCCGAACCTGAGACCTCGGCTCGCCCGCGATCCCGCCCTCCTGCGCGCGCGGCTGGATCGCTGGATCGGGCTGGTGGACCTGGTCAAGGTGAGTTCCGACGACCTCGCATGGCTTGCGCCCAGCGAGCCGGTCGAGACCGTCGCGGCCCGCTGGCGGGAGCGCGGACCCGCCCTCGTCGTCGTGACCCGCGGGGCCGCGGGCGTCCACGCGCTCGGCCCCGACGGGCCGGTCGACCTGCCCGCGCGGCAGGTGCGGGTCGCCGACACCGTCGGCGCGGGGGACGCGTTCATGTCCGGCCTGCTCGCCGCCCTCTTCCGGGACGACAGGCTGGCCAGGGACCGGCTCGCCACCATCCCCGTCGACACGCTGACCGCGGCGCTCACCTACGCCCAGCGCGTCGCCGCCCTCACCTGCACCCGCGTGGGCGCCGAACCGCCCTGGCGACACGAGATGGACGCGGAGCCCGCCCGCTGGTCAGGCCATTGACGGGGTGGAGCCCTCCGGTCGTGGCGCTCTCGTGCAACCGGGTGAAGCGGAGCGGGGTTCAAGGGAGGCGTGGAGGGCGGGAGTCGCCTCTCCCTTGAAGCCCACTCAGGACAGGAGCCCGGCATGACTGCGGTTTTGAACGGCAAGGCGGCGCTGGTGACCGGCGGCAGCCGCGGTATCGGCGAGGCCGTCGCGCTCCGGCTGGCCGAGGACGGTGCGGACGTGGCGGTGACCTACCAGCACAGCCATGACCAGGCCCGCGCCGTCGTGAAGCGGGTCGAGGCGCTGGGACGCCGCGCCGTGGCCTTCCAGGCGGACGCCGGCGACCCCGAGGCCGTGACGGACACGGTGAGCCGGGTGGCAGCCGAGTTCGGCCGGTTGGACGTCCTGGTCAACAACGCGGCTGTGTTCCCCTTCGGTCCTCTTCAGGACGTGCGGCCCGAGGACTTCGACCGGGTGCTCGCCGTCAACGTGCGCGCGCCGTTCATCGCCGCCCAGATCGCGGCAGGGCACATGACCGAAGGCGGACGGATCATCAACATCGGCAGCTGCCTGGCTGGGCGTACGCCCTTCCCCGGCGTCACCCTCTACGCCTTGAGCAAGACCGCCCTCACCGGGCTGACCAAGGGGCTCGCCCGCGACCTGGGCCCGCGTGGCATCACCGCCAACGTGATCCACCCCGGCCCGATCGACACGGACATGAACCCGGCGGACGGGCCGGGCGCCGACGCTCAGAGCGCCTACACCGCCCTCGGACACTACGGGCAGCCGGCGGACATCGCCTCGACCGTCGCCCACCTGGCCGGCGAGGGAGGCCGGTACATCACGGGCGCCTCCATCGCGGTGGACGGCGGCGTCACCGCCTGACGCCCCGCCCCGATCCGGCGCGGGCGCGCGGCCGGATCGGGATCCGCGGCCGCGGGTCCAGCGTGGAACGCGGCCGCCTGCTTCCGGCCTTCCCCGGCCCCGGACATGGACGGTGGGAGAATGAGGTGATATGGGCAGTATGGGAGTCAATGCCAGAAATCATGTGGTGGTGACCGGGCGGGCGGACGGGCCGACGGTGATGCTGTCCCATGGCTTCGGCTGCGACCAGAACCTGTGGCGCCTGGTGGCACCGTCGCTGGCCCGGGACTTCCGGGTGGTGTTGTTCGATCATGTGGGGTCTGGCCGGTCGGACCTGTCGGCCTGGCAGGAGGAGCGGTACGCCACCCTGGACGGCTACGCCGACGACGTGCTGCGGATCTGCCGGGAGCTGGAGCTGTCACAGGTGGTGTTCGTGGGGCACTCGGTCAGCGCGATGATCGGGGTGCTCGCGGCCATCCGGGAGCCGGAGCGGTTCGCGAAGCTGGTGCTGCTGGTTCCCTCGCCCTGCTACATCGACGACGACGGCTACCGGGGTGGGTTCAGCCGGGCCGACATCGAGGAGCTGCTGGAGTCGCTGGACAGCAACTACCTCGGCTGGTCGGCTGCCATGGCCCCGGTGATCATGGGCAACCCGGACCGCCCCGAGCTCGGCGAGGAGCTCACCAACAGTTTCTGCCGGACCGACCCGCGGATCGCCAGTGCCTTCGCCCGCGCGACGTTCCTGTCCGACAATCGCGCCGACCTCGCCCACGTGCGCGTGCCCACGCTGGTTCTCGACTGCGCCCACGACGTGATCGCTCCCCCCGAGGTCGGCAGGTTCGTCCATGCCCGGATCAGGGGAAGCCGCCTGATCACGCTGCCCGCGACCGGCCACTGCCCGCAACTCAGCGCCCCGGAGGCCACCAGCGAGGCGATCGCCTCCTTCGCCGCCGGCGATCGTCGGACATGAACGGGCACGACCCCGGTGACGGTCCTGGCGAGGCGGCCATGTTCGCCTCGCTGCTGGAGGACAGCGCCGAGGACCTGTACGACAACGCGCCCTGCGGCTACCTGTCCACGCTCCTGGACGGCCGGATCGCCAAGGTCAACGCCACGCTGCTGACCTGGCTCGGCTACACCCGCGAGGAGCTGGTCGGCCGCCGGTCGTTCGCCGACCTGCTCACCGTCGGCGGCAGGCTCTACCACGAGACCCACTTCGCGCCCTTGCTGGCCATGCAGGGCGAGATCGGCGGTGTGGCCCTGGAACTGCGGGCCGCCGACGGCACCAGCCTGCCGGTCCTGGTCACCTCCACGGTCAAGACCGGCACCGACGGACAGCCCCAGCTCATCCGCACCACGATCTTCGACGCCTCCGACCGCCGCGCATACGAGCGGGAACTGCTGCGCGCGCGACACGAGGCCGAGCGCGAACGCGAGCGGCTCCAGCGCCTGGTCACCACGCTGCAGCGCAGCCTGCTGCCCCCCTCGCTGCCGGACGTGCCCGGGCTGGAGGCCGTCGCCCACTACCACATCGCCTCTCGCGACGAGGTCGGCGGCGACTTCTACGATCTGTTCCCGCTCACCCGCGACCGGTGGGGCTTCTTCCTGGGCGACGTGTGCGGCAAGGGCGCCGAGGCCGCGGCGGTGACCTCCCTGATCCGCTACACCCTTCGTGCCGCCGCCGCCTACGATCCCGACCCGGACACCGTACTGGACACCCTCAACGCCGCCCTGCACAGCGAGTACAGCGCCGACAACCCCCACTACTGCACCGCCATCTTCGGCATCCTCACCCCGGACGGCGACGCCTTCTCCGTCACGCTGGCCGGCGGCGGCCATCCCCCGTGCCTGCTGCTGAGCGCCGACGGCACCGCCGACTACCAGCCCACCACGAACGGCATGCTCATCGGCATCCTGCCCGGCGCCACGTTCACCACCAGGACGATCCGCCTGGCGCCCGGTGACACCCTTCTGCTGTACACCGACGGGCTGACCGAGGCCCGTACGGGGGCCGGCGGCGAGCGGTACGGAGACGAAGCCCTGCGCGCCTTCGCCACGCGCCTCGCCCCCACCACCGCGGCCGGGGCCATCAGCGCGCTGGCCGACCTCGTCGACGGCTTCGGCAACGGTCTGGACGACGACACCGCCATCCTGGCGCTCGGCGTGCCCCTGCCCGTGGAAGACCCACCATGACCGGCCTGACCAGCACCGTGCGAGGCGTCGACAGCGGCGTCGTGTTCGAACTCGCCGGAAGGCTGGACCACCACACCGCTCCCGAGGTCCGCCGGACGCTGGCGGACATCCCTCTGACGGCGGGCCAACTGCTCATCATCGACCTGTCGGGGCTCACGTTCTGCGACTCCAGCGGCATCGCCGCCTTCGTCGCCGCCCGCAACCACGCCACGGCCGCGAACGCGACCATCGCGATGGCCGCCGTGCCCGCCCAGGTCGCCCGCGTCTTGCGCCTGATCGGCCTCGACCGGGTTCTGTCCGCCTACCCCACCGCCCAGGCCGCGTCCGAGGAGTGGACTCGCACCGCCCACCGGCACCGCGACCACCGCCAGTGATCAACCGCACGGCAGGAGATCGCGTCGCCTCGACCTCACCCGCGTGCGGCGTGCTCGGGGACGGCACGCGTGCTCGACAGGCGAGGCCGCAACGTGGCGGGGATGAGCGGGCCTGGAGATGTCGTTCGTCAACGAGGACGACACCCGGCTCAACGGCGTGCGGTCGGGCCAGTATGACGCCACGCTCATCCGCCCCGAGCAGGTTCGACCGGATCCTGCTGTCGATGGTCGACGAGGTCGCCGCCAAGTACCGGCTGGCGGGTCCGCGGATGATGATGCACGGCTTCTCCCGAGGCGGACAGTTCGCCCACCGCTTCCTCTACCTGCACCCTCACCGTGACCGAGAAGGACCCGCTGTGGATCGAGGGCGCCGACGCGGCCGGCGCCACCAGGCTCGACCGCATCCAGAGCCTGCGCCGCAGCTGCGAGGCGGCAGGCATTCCGGTACGGCTCGACGTCGTGCCAGGGGCCGCGCACAACGGCTTCGACGTGCTCGGGCACGTCCGTGACTTCTTCGCCAACGTGGAGGGCTGACCATGCCGTCGCTGGTCAAGATAGGCGTCGTCGAGCTGACCTGCGGGATGCTGACGGGCTGGTTCATGGTCTACATCACCCGCACGCCCCGGGCCGAGCGGATCCGTCGCGGCCTGCGCGATCCTCGCAGAGTGCGGCAGGGGCACCTCGAGCTGCTCATGATGGGGACCATGCTCATCGCCATCGGCGCGGCAGTGCCGTCCGTTCCGATGCCGGCGCTGGCTCGCCGACCCGGGGCGAGGAGTCCGACCATGATTGTGCCCTGACCACAACCGGAAGGGGGTGCATTGTGCCATGGCCATCTTGGCCGACGTTCGGAGGCGGGAGATAGTCGTGGTCATGTGGACCCAGACCTACGGATGTGACCGTGCGACACAACAGTGACTACCTGCTCGACGACAAGGAGAGGATCAGGGCCCTCGTCCAGGACAATCCGTGGGCGACGCTCCTCAGCGGCACGCCGCGCGGCCTCGTCGGCTCCCACCTGCCGGTTCTGGTCGAGGAAGGCCCTGCGCTCTCGATCGTCGGCCATCTCGGCAGGCCCGACGACGAGGCGCATGAGCTCGGCGAGCACGAGGTCCTGCTGATCATCGCGGGTCCGCACGGCTACATCTCGCCCGGATGGTACGGCGGCGGCGGGCCCGCCGTACCCACCTACAACTACCTGGTCGCGCACCTCTACGGCCGCCCCGAACCGCTCGACGCCGCCGAGACCTACCGGGTGCTCACCGACACCGTCGACCGGTACGAGAGCGTGCGGCCCACGCCGTTCAGGGTCGAGGACGATCACGGGCGCAAGGTCGCGCGCGGTGTGACCGGGTTCCGGCTGCGACCGACCCGCGTGCTGGCCAAGGCCAAACTCAGCCAGGACAAGCCTGCCGAGATCGCGTGGCGCATCATTCAGGCGCTGGAGACCGACGCCGGCTATCGCAACCCCGAGCTCGCCAGGCACATGCGCCAGGTCCTGACCTCCGGGGAGAGCCGATGAACGACGGATGGACGCTGCTGCGCTCGGCCAGGCTCGGCCAGGCGGCGACGCCGGTCGACATCCTGCTCGGCGAGGGCCGGGTGGCGCGAGTCGAGGAGCGGATCACGCCCGAGAGCGGCTGGAACGTCCTCGACGTCGAGGGCCGCACCGTCGTGCCGGGACTGTGGGACCACCACGTCCACTTCGACCAGTGGACCCTGGCCAGGCAACGGCTCGACCTGTCGTCCGCCACGTCGGCGGCCGAGGCGGCGAGCCTGGTGGCCGAGAGACTGAGGACCAGGCCGCCCGAGCCCGGCCTGCCGCTGGTCGGCTACGGATTCAGGGACGCGATGTGGCCCGACAGGCCGCATCGCGACCTGCTGGACGCCGCCGCCCCGACGGACGTGCCGATCGTGCTGGTCAGCGGGGATCTGCACTGCTGCTGGGTCAACGCCGCCGCGGCGGAGAAGTACGGCCACGCCGGTCACCCCACCGGCATCCTGCGTGAGACCGAGTGGCAGGCAGTGGGCGAGGACGTCGCCAGGCTCCCCGAGCATCTGCTGGACGCCTGGGCCGACGAGGCCGCCACGGCGGCCGCCGCCCGCGGCGTCGTCGGCGTGGTCGAGCTGGAGGCGCCCTGGCACCTCGACGCGTGGGTGCGCAGGGTGCGCGCGGGCACCGTCTCGCTGAGGGTGGCGTGCGGCGTCTGGCCGGGCCGGTTGGAGGAGGCGATCGCCAGAGGGCTGCGCACCGGCGATGTCATCCCGGGGACCGGCGGGCTGGTCGAGATGGGCCCGTTCAAGGTGATCACCGACGGATCGCTCAACACCCGTACCGCCTACTGCCACGACCCCTACCCGGGGCTCGAGAACGCCGAGCACCCGCGCGGCATGCTGCTCGTGCCGCCGCACGACCTCATCCCGCTGATGCGCAGGGCCTGGTCGAACGGCCTGCGTCCGGCGGTCCACGCGATCGGCGACCACGCCAACACCCTCGCCCTGGACGCGTTCGAGGAGCTCGGCGCGCACGGCACCATCGAGCACGCGCAGCTGCTCAGCGACTCCGATCTGCCCAGGTTCGCCGAGCTCGGCGTGGTCGCCAGCGTCCAGCCCGAGCACGCGATGGACGACAGGGACGTGGCCGATCATCACTGGGCAGGCAGGACCAGCAGGGCCTTCCCCTTCGGCGCGCTGCTGTCCGCGGGAGCCGGACTGGCCCTCGGCTCCGACGCCCCCGTCGCCCCGCTCGACCCGTGGATCTCGCTGGCCGCGGCCGTCGACAGGAGCAGGGACGGCAGGAAGCCGTGGCACGAGGAGCAGGCCATCCCGGTGGCGGCCGCCCTGGCCGCCTCCACCCGCACCGGCCGGGTCACGCCCGCCGTGGGGGATCCGGCCGACCTGGTCGTGCTCGACGCCGACCTCTACACCGCCTCGACCGACCTGCTCAGACGGATGCCCGTCGCCGCCACCATGCTCGCGGGCCGGTGGACCTGGCGCGAAGGGATCTGACCCCGCTCACGCTCCCAGCAGCCTGACCCTGCAGGCCATCTGGAGGGCGAACCTCACGTCGGGGTCGTCGAGGTCGGCGTCCAGCGCCTCGGTGATCCAGCGCAGCCGGTAGGACACGGCGTTCGCGTGCAGGTGCAGGGCTCGCCCGGTCTTGGTGGGCGAGCCCTGGGAGTCGAGGAACGCCGAGAGCGTGACGACGCCGATCCAGGACCGTTCGGGACCCAGCGCGTCCAGGGGCGCCAGCAGTTCGGCCAGCAGGCCGCGAGACAGCGGCGAGGAGTAGAGGTCGGCGAGGATGCGCCGTAGCCCGCTGGCGTCGGTGTCGGCGATCGTCCCCCTCCTGCCCCTGACCGCCGCCGAGTCGGCCGCCACCCTGGCCTCGGCCGCCGACTGCCTGATGCCGTCGGGCCCGGCCTGGGGCGTGCCCATCCCGACCGTGACGAGCGCGTCCCCGCGCTCGGCCAGGGTGGCAAGCAGCGCCTGCATCTCCTGTCTGACCCGGCCGTAGAGGTGCGCGCCCGCGACCGGATCGGTGAAGACCACGATCAGGTCGCCGCTGAAGCTCGCCACGTGCCACATGCCGGGGCGGCCGTCCAGCGCCTGCAGCGCCGCCAGCTCCAGCGCGGCCAGCAGCTGCCGCTGCTGGAACAGGCCCGCGGGCGCGCCCTCGGCCGCCTCCACGCGCACCCAGGCCACGACGTGCGTCTGCTGGACGGGCAGCCCGGCCCGCTGCGCCTGCGCGCTGAGCTGCGGGAGCTGGGCCCGCTCCGCCAGGGCGATCTGCACGATCAGCTCCGCCCTGGTCATCGTCGCGGCGAAGCGCCGGTTGAGCTCGTTCTGCCGCACCCTGGACACCACCGCGGCCACGGCGGGAAGCGCCACGTGGGCGGCCTCGTCGTGCGTGCCCGCGACCACCTCGGCGACCGCCTGGTCGCCGATCACGACCGCGCCAGGGGAGTTCGGGGCAGTCGGCGCGTACTCCAGCAGGTCGACAGTGCATCCGAGCGCGTCGCCCGCGGCGGCGAGCACGGCCGCGACGGGGTCGTCGGAGGCCGCGTCCGCCGCGTTCTGGGCCGCCTCGATGGCCGCGGCCGCCCTGGCCAGCGCGTCTGACGCGCCGCCGCGCGCGTAGCGGTCGATCCGCAGCAGCAGCTCGGCGCCGTCCTGCGCCGTCTCGGAGCCCAGCACCGGAACCTGGGCCCGCTTCGCCAGGTGTTGCGAGGTCACCGGCAACCGCACGGGCCCGGTCAGGACGAGCGCCACCAGCCCCCTGTCGGCCGCGTGCCTGATCGCCACGTCCGCCTCGTAGCCGGTCAGCGCCGAGCCGGGCGGCTCCAGGATCACCACCAGGCTGCCCTCGGCCGCGTGCACCACCCCGGGAAGGGTGCTCACGGCGGTGACCTTCTCGATGGGACGGCCCGCCCCGGGCCCCGCGAGCAGGGTGAGCCCGAAGCGCACCGGATGCGCCAGCAGGTCGGCCACTGTCGGCGGCGTTTGTGTCATCGCCACAGTATGACCGCATACTGTTGGCTTCTGGTCATATTGGCTTCACGAACCGGCACCGCGCATAGTCGTCGGCATGCAGCTGAACGAGGCAGAACTGCCCGCGCTCGCTCGCGGATGTGCCGTGCTGGGGACAGGGGGCGGCGGTGCCGTCGAGACCGCCGTCCCCAGCGCGATGCAGGCCATCCGGCGACACGGACCCGTCCCCGTGGTGCGCTTGGACGAACTCGGCGATGACGACCTGATCGTCCCGCTGTCCGGGATCGGCGCCCCCACGGTCGGACACGAGATGCTCATGAGCCTCGAACAGCCCCAGCGGCTGTGCGAGGAGATCGAGCGGATCCTCGGTCGGCGGCCGGCCGCGATCATGGCTGCGGAGATCGGCGGCAGCAACGGGGTCGAACCCGTCGCGTGGGCGGCGCAGGTCGGACTGCCGCTGCTCGACGCCGACGGTATGGGCAGGGCCTTTCCCGAAGTCCAGATGGTCTCCATGAACGTCGCGGGGCTCCCTCTCGACCTCGTCGTGATGTCCGACGTGGTGGGCAACGTCGCCACTCTGCGCCCGGTGAGCGCGGTGTGGGCCGAACGGCTGGCCCGCGCGGTCTGCGTCGCGAGCGGCGCGTCCTCGTTGCTGTCCAGCTACGTCATGACGGCGGGGCAGGCCCGCGGCGGGCTGATCGAGGGCAGCGTCTCGGCGGCCATGGACATCGGCCGCAGCGTGGAGGGCGCGACGGACCCGCTGGCGGCGCTTCGCGACTGCCTCGGGGCCTGCGAACTGATCCACGGGAAGATCGTCGATGTCGAGCGGCGCACGGGCGGCGGCTTCGTCCACGGCTCGGTCGTGGTGCAGGGCACCGACAGCTGCCGCGGGCGGATGCTCAGGGTCGAGCTGCAGAACGAGAACCTGCTGGCCCTGGAAGACGGTGAGATCCTCGCCAGCGTGCCGGACCTGATCACGATCGTCGACACGCAGACCGCGGGTGCCATCTCCACCGAGATGCTCCGCTTCGGCCAGCGGGTCAGCGTCCTGGCCTGGTCGTGCGACCCTCTCTGGCGCACGCCCCGCGGCCTTGAGATCGCCGGCCCCGCCGCGTTCGGTTACGACATCGCCTATCGCCCCGTGGAGGAGCTCGCCCATGTCGGCCGCTGATTTCTCGCGTGACCTGAAGGTGGGAGTGGACGTCGGCGGCACCAACACCGACGCCGTCGTCCTCGACAGGTCTGACAAGATCCTCGCCTGGACCAAGCGGCCCACGAGCGTCGACGTCGCGGGCGGCATGCGCGCCGCGCTGGCCGACGTGCTGGCCCGGCTCGGCGACGACAGCGGCCGCGTCGGCAGGGTCATGCTCGGCACGACCCACGCCACGAACGCCATCCTGCAGCGCAGGGGCCTCGGCAGGGTGGCCGTCATCCGCATCGGCGCGCCCGCCACGACCGCGGTCCCGCCGCTCACGACCTGGCCCGCCGACCTCGCCGAGGCCGTCGTCGCAGGGTCCGTCATCGTCGAGGGCGGGCACTTCGTCGACGGATGGCCCATCGCCCCGCTCGACGAGGCGGGCGTGCGCCGCTTCCTCGGCTCGGTGGCCGGACGGGTCGACGCGGTGGCGGTGACGGGAGTGTTCAGCCCCGCGGTCGCCGACCAGGAACTCGCCGTCGCCGCGATGGTCGCCGCCGAGCTCAGCCCGGACCTGCCCGTCTCGATGAGCCACGAGATCGGGGCGCTCGGCCTGATCGAGCGCGAGAACGCCACCGTGCTGAACGCCGCTCTGTACGGCGCGGCGGGCGACGTCACCAACGCGCTCACCGCGGTCCTGGCCGACCGCGGCCTGGACGCCGCCGCCTTCTTCGCCCAGAACGACGGCACGCTGATGTCGCTGGACTACGCCGCGCGCTACCCGGTCCTGACCATCGGCTCGGGACCCGCCAACTCCATCCGCGGCGCCGCCTTCCTCGCAGGGGTCGAGGAGGCGATCGTCGCCGACGTGGGCGGCACGTCGACCGACTTCGGCGTGCTGGTGCGCGGCTTCCCCCGCGAGTCCGCGCTCGCGGTCGACATCGGCGGCATCAGGACGAACTTCCGGATGCCCGACATCCTGAGCGTCGCCGTCGGCGGCGGCACGATCGTCGCGGGCACGAAGGAGTCGCCTGAGGTCGGACCCGCCTCGGTCGGCTACCGCATCGCCACCGAGGGCCTGGTGTTCGGCGGGCGCACGCCGACGCTGACCGACGCCGCCGTACTCGCCGGCCGGGGTGAGGTCGGCCGGGTCGCCCCCGCGCAGCGCTCGGCCAAGACCAGAGCGCTGCTCGACGCGGCGCTCGTCGAATCCGACGCGATGATCAGCGCCGCCGTCGAGCGGATGTCGCTCGGCAGGACCGACAGGCCTCTGGTCGCGGTCGGCGGTGGCGCCTTCCTCATCCCCGACGTGGTGGCGGGCGCGGCCGAGGTGCTGCGGCCCGAACACGCCGACGTCGCCAACGCCGTCGGCGCGGCCATCGCGCTGGCCAGCGGGCGATGGGAGACGCTCACGCCCGCCGGTGACGGGCGGCGCGCCGCCGTCGACGAGGCGTGCGACATGGCGGTCCGCAGGGCCGTACAGGCGGGGGCCGACCCCGAGTCCGTCAGCGTCGTGGAGATCACCGAGACCCCTCTGTCCTATCTCCTCGAACCCATGATCCGGATCAACGTCAAGGCGGCTGGGCCGCTGGCCGCGTGGTAGCGGCCCGTACTGCAGGAGGAACATCATGCTCACACGGCTGCGGCGGGGACCCACCCGCGCGATCGGTACGATCGCCGTCCTCGCGACGCTGACGGTCGCCTGTCAGAGTGCCGACCAGGGGCCCCTCCAGGCCGCCACGGGCGGCGTGCTGAGGGTCGGCGTCACCGGCGACCTGGGCCGCCTGGAGTCGCTCAACCCGATGGCCACCAACCTGTTCGGCTCCTGGCTCGCCCGCCAGATGGTCTACCCGTCCCTGATCCAGCTCAACGGCGCCGACGTGAAACCTGCCTGGGCGGAGAGCTGGACGGCCTCGTCCGACGGGCGGACCTACACCTTCAAGCTGAAGAAGGGAGCCTGGTCCGATGGCAAGCCGCTGACCTCGGATGACGCGCTGTGGACCGCAGAGATCATCCTCAAGCACAAGGACGGCGCCGCGGGACTCGTCGCCTCCGCCCTCGACGGCGTGAAGTCCGTGGCCGCGCCCGACCCCGACACGTTCGTCGTCACCTACGCCGACCCCCTGCCTCCGACCGCGCTCAGCTCCCTCGCCTACTTCAGCGTCCTGCCCAAGCACGTGTGGTCGAGTCACACGGGCAACGGCGGCAAGGACCTGATGAGCTTCCACCCCGAGGACAAGCTCCCCATGGTGTCCGGTGGCCCCTTCACGGTCACCGAGTTCAATCCCAACGGCACAACGATCTTCGAACCGAACAAAGGCTACTACGGCGAGCCGCCCAAGGTCGACGCGGTCGGCCTGGAGGTCTTCGAGAACGCGGAGGGGCTCGCGCGGGCGCTCAAGTCGGGCGACACCCTCGCGTGGGGCTACACCGACGGCCCCGCGATCGCCAAGTCGGTCGAGGGATCCAAGGGCGTCACCATCCAGCGGACCCCCGCGCAGGCGGTGGCCATGCTGAACATCAACACCAACCCGAAGAAGAAGGACCATCCCGAGCTCAAGGACGTCAAGGTCCGCGAGGCCATGTCGCTGGCCATCGACCGCAAGGAACTCATCGAGGTCGAGCTCAACGGCTTCGGTCAGCCGGGACGCAGTATCCTCGTGCCCTCCCAGGACTCCTACGTTCCCGGCACGATCGCCGCCGACGCCTTCGACCCCGTTCGTGCCAACGCGATCCTCGACGAGCTCGGCCACAAGCGCGGCGCCGACGGGATCAGGGTCGCCAAGGACGGCTCCCGCATGGAGTACGAGTTGGTGGTGTGGGAGCTCGGCAGGGTGGCCGAAATCCTGCAGAAGAACCTGAAGGCCGTCGGCATCGCGCTGAAGCCGGAGATCACCGAGGAGTACACGGCCACGGTCGCCGCCCCGGACGGCAAGTACCTCGACTTCAACCTGGCGTTCTCCTACTGGAGCTACCTGGAGCCCGACCCCAGCCTGTCGTTGCGGATCTACATGTGCGATGCGTGGGGAAGCACGAATTTCGCCGGCTACTGCGACCCGAAGTACGACAAGCTCTACGCTCAGCAGAGGGTCACGCTCGACGTGGCGGAGCGCAAGACGATGATCGCCCAGATGCAGCAGATGGTGCTGCGCGACGCCAGGGCGACGTTGCCGCTCTACCATCCCGACGGCGTTCACGTCATCTCCGCCAAGTGGGCGGGAATCGAGCCGCTTCGCTACGGCGCCGACCTCTGGACCCGGGCTCGCAGGAACGAGGGCTGAGGTGAGCCGCAGCGAGCACGTCGTCAGGCGCCTCGGCTTCGCCCTGGTGACGGTGTGGATCGCCGCGACGATCAACTTCGTCATCTTCAGGCTGGCGCCTGGCGACGCCTCCTCGCAGTACGAGGCCTGCAGCACCTGCAGCGCCTCGTTCCGCGAGCACCTCAGAGAGGAGCTGGGGCTGAACAGATCTCTCCCCGAGCAGTACCTTCTCTACCTGCAAGGGCTGCTCAGGGGGGATCTGGGCACGTCCTTCCAGACGCGCCAGCCGGTCTGGGACCAACTGGCGACCCCGCTGCTGAACACCCTGCCGATGGTGCTGGCCGGCATGACCGCCGGACTGCTCCTCGGTCTGCTGACGGGCATCGTGTCGGCCTGGCGCAGAGGTACCGCCGCCGACTGGGCGCCCGTGTCCGCCTCGCTGTTTCTGTCGGCGCTGCCCATCCAGTGGGTGGCCCTGGTGCTGCTCCTGCTGTTCGGCGACGTCCTCCCGGCCGTCGGCGTCTCCGACCCCTACCTCCGCTTCCGTGACCCTTCGTGGTGGGACATGGTCGCCGACAGGAGCGCCCACATGATCCTTCCCGCCGCCGCGATCGGCCTGGTCTGGTGGGGCATCTGGGCGCTCATCGTGCGCTCCTCCCTGCTGGACTCGCTCGGCGAGGACTTCATCCTCACCGCCAGGGCCAAGGGCCTGCCGAGCTGGCGGATCATGAACAGGTACGCGCTGCGCAACTCGCTGCCGCCCGTCGTGACGCTCATCTGCCTCAACGCCGGCTACCTGGTCGCCGGGGCGCTGCTGGTGGAGACGGTGTTCTCCTATCCCGGCATCGGCCTAGAGCTCTACCAGGCGGTGCGCAACAGGGACTACCCGATGCTGCAGGGCGGCTTCCTGCTGCTGACGGTCGCGATCGTGCTTGCCAACCTGATCTCCGATCTGCTGCACCAGCGGCTCGACCCGAGGGTCACGGCATGAGCGCCGTCAACGCGGCGTTGCGCGCCGCGCGTGCCCAGCCGGGCGGCGCGGTCGGTACGGTCACCCTCGCCCTCATCGTGCTGTTCGCCCTGCTCGCCCCGCAGATCGCGCCCTACGACATCTGGGAGAAGGCGGGCGCCGTCTACCAGCCGCCCTCGCCCGAGCACCTGCTCGGTCTCGACGACGCCGGCGCCGACATGACCACGCTGCTGCTCTGGGGCGCGCGGACCTCGCTGCTCGTGGGCTTCAGCGCGGCCCTCATCGCCATGGTGATCGGCGGCGCGATCGGCCTGGTCGCCGGATACTTCGGCGGTCGCGTCGACGCGATCACCATGCGGATCACCGACTACCTGCTAGTGATCCCCGACATCCCACTGCTGCTCATCGTGGCGGCGGTGTGGGGAAGGAGTCTGACCAGCGTGATCCTGATCATCGGGCTGCTGTCGTGGACCAGGACCGCGCGGGTGGTCAGGACGCAGGCGCGCGGCATCAGAGAACGCGTCTACGTCAAGCGGGCCCGCTCGATCGGCGCCGGCAGCCTGCGCGTCATCCTCCATCACGTGCTGCCGCAGACCGTGCCGCTGCTGTCGACGCTGACCATCTTCGCGGTCGGCAACGCGATCCTCACCGAGACCGCGATCGCCTTCCTCGGCCTCGGCGACCCGACGGCGGTCTCGTGGGGCCGGCTGATTCAGAACGCCTTCGACGGCCAGGCCCTCTCCCGAGGGGCGTGGTGGGCCGTCGTCCCGCCGGGGCTGGCCGTCGGTGTGCTGATCGTGTCCTGCACCCTCGTCGGCAGGGCGCTGGAGGAGCGGCTCAACCCGAGGCTGCGCGGCGGTCACCTGTCGGTGCGGACGTTCAGGGTGAAGCCGTGAACTCCCCGCTGCTCGACGTCCGTGACCTGCACGTGTGGTTCGACCTGGAGCGCGGCGACCGCATGCACGCCCTGCGAGGGGTGAGCTTCGCCGTCGAGCGCGGCGAAGGGCTGGGTCTGGTGGGCGGCTCGGGATCGGGCAAGACGACCGCGATCCTCGCGCTGATGGGGTTGCTGCCGCCGACGGCGACGGTGAGCGGCGAGGTCCTGCTCGAGGGCGAGAACCTGCTCGCCCACGGCGAGGACAGCGTCCGCCCGCACCGGTGGAAGGACATCGCGATGGTCTTCCAGGGTGCGATGAACGCCTTCAGCCCGGTCGCCACGATCGGCAGGCAGATCGCCGAACCGATGCTGCTGCACGGGACGGTCACCAGGAAGGCCGCCGAACGCAGGGTTGGCGAGCTGCTCGAACTCGTGGGCATCGCGCCTGGCCGCGCCGGTCGATACCCGCACGAGTTCTCCGGCGGCATGCGGCAGCGCGCCGCGATCGCGATGGCGCTGGCCTGTGACCCCAAGATCCTGCTCGCCGACGAGCCGACCACCGCGCTCGACGTGATCGTGCAGGCGCAGGTGCTGGAGCTGATCGAGCGGCTGCGCCATGAGCTCGGGCTCGCCGTCGTGTTCGTCTCGCACGACCTGCCGGTCGTGGCCCAGGTCTGCGATCGGATCGCCGTCATGCGCACGGGCCGGATAGAACGGCTCGGCGCGGTCGAGGAGGTGTTGACGTGACGCCGCTGCTGGAGATCGAGGGGCTGGTCACGCGGTTCCCGCTGCCCCGCGGGCTGGTCGAGACCGTGCGCGGGGTGCCGAGACGGGTCGTCAGAGCCGTTGACGGAATCTCGTTCAGCGTCGGCGAGGGCGAGCTGGTGGCACTGGTCGGCGAGTCAGGCTCCGGCAAGACGACCACCGCGCAGACCCTGATGCGGATGGCCGAGCCCGCGGCGGGGGCCGTCAGGTTCCGCGGACGGGACATCACCCGGCTGGGGCACGGGGAGCTGAAGTCGATCAGGCGCCAGATGCAGATGATCTACCAGGATCCCTACGAGTCGCTCGACCCCCGCTTCCGCGTCCGGCGCACGGTGGCCGAGCCGCTGGCCGTCCACCGGATCGGCGCCACGCAGGAGGAGCGGGACACCCGCGTCGTCGCCGCCCTGGAGCGCGCGGGCCTGGCACCGGCGGAACGGTTTCTCGACCGCTTCCCCCACCAGCTGTCCGGCGGCCAGCGGCAGCGGGTGGCGATCGCCGCCGCGCTCGCGCCCGAACCCGACCTGCTGATCGCCGACGAGCCCGTCTCGATGCTGGACGTCGACGTCCGCGACGGCGTCCTCGCCCTCCTCGACGGGCTGCGCCGCTCCGGCCTCGGCATCCTCATGATCACCCATGATCTGTCCGTCGCGGCCCGGCACGCCGACAGGATCGCGGTCATGTACCTCGGCCGGATCGTCGAGGAAGGGCCCGCCGCCGACGTGATAGGCCACCCCGTCCACCCGTACACCAAGGCGCTCGTCTCCGCCATCCCTCAGGCCGACCCCCGCCTGCGCAGAAGGCCCGAGATCAAGGCGGGCGAGGCCCCTGACCCCGCCGCGATCCCCTCGGGCTGCCGCTTCCACCCCCGCTGCCCCGTCGGCGTGCCGTCGTGCGCGGAGGACGAGCCGCGCGTCCACGAGCACGGTCCGGGCCACTGGGCGGCCTGTTCGCTCCAGCTCTCGTGAGCGCGTCATCCCACCACCGCCGACAGAAAGAGTCACACCATGGTCCGCCCGCTGGGCATCGACGACCTGTACTCCCTCGCCCTGCCTCGCGAGCCGGCCATCTCCCCCGACGGTGAGCGGGTCGCCTACGTGCTGCGCACCGTCGACAAGGCAGCCGACGCAGACCGTCGCGCGATCTGGCTGGTGCCGTGGGAGGGCGGGCCGGCCGTACCGCTCACCAACGGGCCGGCCGACACCTCGCCCGCCTGGTCGCCCGACGGCGGCACGCTCGCGTTCCTGCGGGCGGGTGAGGGGCCCGCGCAGATCTGGACGCTGCCTATGGGCGGCGGCGAGCCTCGGCCGGCGACGGACCTGGCGCTCGGCGCGGGCCGCCCGATCTGGAGCCCGGACGGCACGCGCATCGCCTTCACCGCGCCCGTCGACCTGTCGGCCGGTGAGTCCGGGGACGGGACGGCGGCGCCGGTGGTCATCGAACGGCTCGGCTTCAAGGCCGACGGCGTGGGCCTGCGCCGGGGGGTGCGCCTGCACCTGCACGTCCTCGACCTGGCCACCGGCGAGGTGAGCCGGATCACCGACGGCGACGGGGACACCGGCGAGCCTGCCTGGTCGCCGAACGGGACCCGGCTCGCCTACGCGGCCGCGCAGGGGCCCGACGCGGACCTCACGCTGGCCTCGGCCGCCTACGTCGTCGACGCCGCGGGATCCCCGCCACGGCCGGTCGGCCCGGCGGGCGCTCTCGTGGACGCCGTGACGTGGACGCCCGGCGGGGACGCGCTCGTCGTCGTGAGCGCACCCACGGTGCGCATCGGACACCTGGGACTGTTCCTGGTGCCGCTGGACGGCCGAGAGGCCGTCGAGCTGTCCGCCTCGCTCGACCGCAACGTCAGGCCGGGCCAGGGCGGGTGGTACGGGGCCTTCCCGCAGTTCTCTTCCGACGGCACGACCGTCTTGTTCGGTGTGAACGACAGGGGCAGCACCCACGTCTACGCCGTCGAGCTCGCGGGCGGCTCACCGAAACCGTTCCTGGCCACCCCCGGCTGGGTGGTGTCGGGTCTGTCGGTCGCCGCAGGCGTGGGCCGAGCCGCCGCGCTGGTGATGACACCCACGTCGTACGGCGAGCTTGCCGCCGTCGACCTGGCGGGCGGTGAACCCAGGCCACTCACCCGGCACACCGCGACGTCCCTTCCCGACGTCGCGTTCACGGCGCCGCAGGAGCGCGAGTTCACCACCGCCGATGGGAAGACGGTGCACGGCTGGCTGCTGCGCGATCCCGCGGCCACCACGCCGGGTCCGCTGCTCGTCGACGTCCACGGGGGACCGCACCTGTCGTGGGGGCCCGCGCTCGAACCCGCCAACCCCTACCACCAGATCCTCACCGGACTCGGCTGGTCGGTGCTCCTGCTCAACCCGCGTGCCAGCGACGGCTACGGCGAGGACTTCTACACCGCCAACCTCCACCGGTGGGGCCACGGCGACGAAGGCGACCTACTCGGCCCCGTCGACCGGCTGGTGGCCGAGGGGATCGCCGACCCCGAGCGGCTGGCGGTCTGCGGCTACAGCTATGGCGGGTTCCTCACCGGCCACCTCACCACCAGGACGGACAGGTTCGCCGCCGCCGTGGTCGCCGGCATGATGGCGGACCTGGTGAGCGCCTCGGGCACCTCCGACCTGAGCCGCGTCTTCGCCGCGCTGGAGTTCGGCGCGCACCCGCACGAGGACCGTGGCCTGGTCAGGTCCCAGTCGCCGTTCGAGCGCGTCGAGCACGTCACCACCCCGACGCTGGTCCTGCACGCCGTTCACGACGAGCGGTGCCCTGTCGGGCAGGCCGAGGCGTGGTTCACGGCGCTGCGGGTCAAGGGCGTGCGCGCCAGGATGGTGCTCTACCCCGGCGCCTCCCACCAGTTCATCGTGGACGGCAGACCGTCCCACCGGGCCGACTACAGCCGCCGGATCATCGACTGGGTGACGGAGCACACCAGGACGGGAGGACGACCGGATGACGGCACGGCGGCCCCGCTGACCGGCTGAAGCCACGACCGCCACCGCGGGGAGGAGCCGTGGAGGCCGCTGCGGCGTGACCCGGCACCTCGCCTGCGGGTGCCAATCGCTTCCTCCTGCTCGAACGGCGGGAACCTGCTGTGACGGGACCACAGTTCAGAACATTCTCCTGTGGCGCGATCATATGGATTCGCGCTCCCTCCCTCGGCATAGTCGCAGCACGACCGGTCGTGAAGCGCGGGCGGTCGCCGGACGGACGGAGAGCAGGATGGACGAGGTCGCGCTCGACGAGATCGCCCGCGGCGCCCTGGCCGACCACGGCGGACCGGGCTGCTCGGTCGCCATCGTGACCAGGCGTGGGACCAGGTTCGGCGCCTACGGGCTGGCCAGGACCGAGCCCGCGACCGTCTTTCGCCCCGACACCCTGCTGCCGATCGCCTCGATGGGCAAGCCCTTCACCGCCACCGCGGTGATGACGCTGGTGGAGGCGGGACGCGTCCACCTCGACGCCCCCGTCCGCACCTATCTGCGCGACTTCAGAGTGGTCGACGAGACGGCCGGCGAGACGGTCACCGTGCGGAACCTGCTCACCCATGCCGTCGGCTGGGCGGGCGACGTGCCGTGGGTCGAGGACCGCGGCGACGCCGCGCTCGCCCTCCAGATGGCCAACATCGCCACCGCCAGGCAGATCCTGCCGCCCGGCTGGCTCTTCTCCTACTCCAACACCGCCATGACCGTTGCCGCCCGGCTGGTCGAGGTCCTGTACGGCGAGCCGTTCGAAACGGTCGTCGAGCGGCTGATCCTGCGGCCGCTCGGCCTGGACGCCACCGGCTACTTCCCCGAGCGGGTGATCTCCGCGCCCGCGGCCAGCGGGCATCGCGACGGCAAGCCGGTGCAGGAGGCGTGGCTCGGCCCGCGCTCGGCGGGTGGGGCGGGCGCGCAGTACTCCAACGCGGTGGATCTGGCGCGCTGGATGGGCTGGTGGCTCGGGTACGGGCCGGTCGGCCCGATCGGCGAGGAGACCCGCACCCGCATGATCACCGAGCTGATCCCCGTCGGCCTCGGCCCGGCCTCCACCGGTCTCGGCTGGCACGTCGACCACCGCGGGGGTGGCGACGTGGTCTACCACGAGGGAGCCCTGCCCGGAATCGGCGCGATCAACCTGTTCGTGCCACAGGCCGAAGTCGGGCTCGTGGTGCTCGTCAACACCGAGAACGCCGGCCGGATCTACCGCCGGATCGTGGACCGGCTGCTCGACGACCTCGCGGGCGTCAGGAAGCCGGCCAAGAGGCTCCACGCCGACCTCGCTCCCGACACGCTCGCCGAGCTGAGCGGGAGTTACGCGATCGAGCAGCCGGCGACGGTGTACGAACGGATCGTCGTCGAATCCGAGGTCGGCCGGCTGGTGATCAGGAGCGAGCCCGGCGGCTTCCACCCTCCAGCCCTGCCCATCGCGCGGGAACACGACGATCTGTTCGCCGTCGACGCCGGGCCGTGGCGGGACATGCCCGTCGAGTTCGTGCGCTCGCCCGGCGGCGAGGTGTTCGGGGTGCGGATCGCGGGCCGGGTCTTCCCCCGCCTCGTGGACTAGAGGTCGCGCAGCGCGGGCATGAGTTCCTTCTCCGCCCAGCCGAAGAACGGATGCTGCTGGTCGGCGCCGATCTGCACCAGAGCCACATGCGTGTACCCGGCGTCGCTGAACGCGCGTAGCGCCTGCAGGACCGCGTCCACGTCGTCGCCGCAGGGGACGCTCCTGGCCACGTCCTCAGGGCGGACCGTACCGGCCGCCGCCGCGAAGTTCACCGGCCCCGGCAGTTCGGCCAGGACCTTCCAGCCGCCGACGCCGGCCCAGCGCCACAGCTGGTGCGCCCGCTGCCTGGCGGCCTCCGGGTCGCTGTCGTAGGAGATCGGGAGCTGACCGTAGACGGGCTTGCCCGCGCCCCCGGCGGCCTGGAACCGCCCGACCACGTCGGGCATCGGGTCGTTGACGACCAGGACGTCGGCGTACTCTGCGGCGAGGGCGGCGGATCGGCCGCCGGAGGCCGCGATGGCGATGGGGACCTGCTCGGCCGGCAGGTCGTAGAGCTTCGCCGAGTCGACGTTGTAGAACTCGCCGTGGTAGGTGACGTAGTCGCCGCCGAACAGCCGCCTGATGATCTGGACGGCCTCGGCGAACATGCGGTGCCGCGTGTCGACCGGCGGCCACCCCTCTCCGATCACATGCTCGTTGAGGTTCTCCCCCGCGCCGAGGCCGAGGGTGAACCTGCCCTCACTCAGCACGCCCATCGTCGCGGCCTTCTGCGCGACCACGGCCGGGTGGTAGCGCATGATGGGGCAGGTCACGAACGTCATGAGGGGCAGCCGCCTGGTGACCTGCGCGACGGCTCCCAGCACCGACCAGGCATAGGGCGAATGTCCCATCTCCTCCAGCCACGGAAAGTAGTGGTCGGACAGGACCGCGAAGTCGAAGCCGACGCGCTCCGCGGCGGCCGCGTACTCCACGAGTTGGCGCGCCGGAGTCTGTTCGGACATCAAGGTGTACCCGATTTGCACCATGAGGTCGTGATAACCCCGCACGGCCAAGGCTAGATGCCCGCGTACGAAGATTCATGATGAAGGTTCGCCGTCCCGCGCCGCGCGCTCGTTCCGCTCAGGTGGCCGCCTGGTGCACCGGCCGGTACAGAGGGAGCCGCAGGACGAGACGCGCCCCCGCGGGGTGGTCGGCGGCGTAGAGCCGGCCGCCGTACGCCTGGGCGATTCCGCGCGCTATGGGCAGTCCCAGCCCCGAACCGCCGGGGTCACGGCTGCGGGCGTCTTCGAGGCGGTACAGACGCTCGAAGACGCGTTCGCGGTCGGCCCGCGGGATGCCTGGCCCGTCGTCGATGACCTCGAGGACGGCCTCGGAGGGGCGAGTGGTGACGATGATCTCGATCGTGGTGGAGGTGTGCCGTTCGGCGTTGGCCAGCAGGTTGCCCAGCAGCCGGGCCAGGCGGATCCGCGAGGCGCGCACCACCACCCCCTGGTCGAGCCGGGTGTGGATGCCGGCGGCCGGGATGCGGCGCTGGAGTTCCTCCGCGACGAGACGGCCCATGTCGACCAACTCGGTACCGGGCGGGACGCTGTCCACCCTGGCGAGGTCGAGCACGTCGGCCACGATCTCGTTGAGTCGCTCGGCGTCGCGCAGCAGGTTGCGCAGGATCTGCTGCAGGTCGATGGCGGGTTCCGAGAGGGCGACCTCCAGCTCGGTCAGGAGCCCGGTGATCGGATTGCGCAGATCGTGCGACACGTCGAAGACCAACTGCCGCTGGCGCCGGATGGCCTCCTGCAGCGTCGAGGTGATCTCGCGGTGCTGGCTTTGCGCCTGCTTGAGCTGCTCGCTGAGGATGTGCAGCTCGCGGGCGCTGGAGTAGAGATCGACATCCACGCCCTGGCGTTGTGCCAGCTTTCCGTGGGCCGCTCGCGGGGTGCGTCTCATCGCCCGGACGAAGTCGGTGACGTCCTCGATACTGAGCATGATCCATTCCACGGCGCCGCCCACGCCGAGGATCGGCGTGTTGACCGTGTTCCAGTACCGCTCCTCGAACATCCCTGGACGCCCGACCACTTCGACGTCATACCTCTGCATGGGCATGCAGTCGGGCTGGCCGGTGGCCATCGCGTGTTCCAGCGAGGCGCGCAGGACCTCCACCCCCTGCGTCTCCGGATCGTTGGGCATGTGCGGATTCGGGGGGAAAACGGTGAAGAGGTAGCGGCCGAGCACGTCCTGCAGCGTGCGTTTGGCGACCTTCAGATAGGCGTCGTTCGCCGCGACCATGACGAAGTCGGGTGTCAGTATCAACAGGGGGGCCGGGCAGGTCTTGAACACCACCTCGTAGTCGACCCATCGCCCCATCGCCCCCACACCCCTCTGCTTGGGATACGCCCCTTATGCGAGAAATGCCCAGATTAGGCGGCGACAGGCTCACGGAAAAGGCACCACCGGCAGGGGCGAATGATCGAGTGATCTGTGTACCCGCCGAATAGAGTCATCGCATGCCAGATGCGATCAAGTCCATCGCCGAGCGCAACGCCGAGGTCGTTCGTCGCTATCTTCGGATCTTCGAGACCTGCCAGATAGCCGACCTTGAGCATCTTATGGCCGAGAATGTACTCATTCATGGAGCGGGCCGGCACGTGCGGGGACGGCATCACACCGAAGGGGCGATGATGACCCCTGGCTTGTCGGACTGCCGGGTGCGCATCGACGATCTGTTCGCCGCCGGGGACCGGGTGACCGTGGCTTTCACGTTGACCTATGCGCACGACCGCACGGGCCGGGACCTGACAATGACGGGGATCAAGTCGTACCGACTTCAACACGGCAAGATTGTCGAGTTCTGGGGCGAGACCGACTTGTATGGGCTACTCCGTCAAGCGGGTCTCGTCCCCGAACCGATCCCTGCCTTCTAGGAGCGGCGCCTCGTGGCAGGGCCGATCGCGGATCGCGGCTGAGCGTCGCGGTCCAGCTTTCCGCGGGCTGACGGGCGGCGGGGCCGTAGTCAGCCTTTGGCGGGCGGATCGGCCAGGATGCCGTGAAGGAGGCCGGTGGACTGCCCGACCTCGATGAGGTAGCCGTCGGGGTCGCGCATGTAGCAGCGCAGCTCGGCCTTGCGGTCGATCGGTGGAGTGAGGAATCGGGCCCCTTTGGCGCTCCACTCCTGGTAGCAGCTGTCGATGTCGGCCACGCGGATGTTGAGGAAGCTGGTCGCGATGCCAGGGTCGGAGGGCGGATGCAGGGTGACATCGGGCTTGTCCGGAGTGGGACCGCCGCCGGGGTTCATGATGATCCACGCGTTGGCGAGTTTGACGATGCACGGGTTCTCGTCGAGTACCGTTTCGCCACCGAGTACATCGGTGTAGAAGGCCCGCGAGCGGGCCACGTCGGCCACGGTGAGGAAGTGCGTGAGCAGGATCCCGGTCTGCGGGGCCGGGAGATCTTCGTGCCGCATGCCGGCCTCCCATCTTTCGATTCCTGTTTTCGAGGGAGCGATGCGGACCCCAGGCGTGCCGCGTCGTGACGATGCCTCTGGTGGCGGCATCGACCTGGCCCGCACGCGGCCGATCTCGCTCCTCATGACAACCGCTGCTGTGGCCCTCCCCGCCACGGTGTTCTCCGAAACCGTGCGGTCCGGCTCCACTGTGGACGCGAGAACCGGCTCGACCGTCGTCAAGCCTCCGAGCATCGCTACCGGCCGATACGCCCTACTCGTGGCCTCTCCCGCACGGGAAACGGGACACGCCGCGCCGTCGCAGGCCGGGCCGGTCCGAGGACGTTTTCGGCGGCACAGGGCCTACGCGCCCGTGCTGGGAGGGAGCTGCTGGACCGCGTGGTCGAGGGTGTCGCTGAAAGTGAAAGGAGTCGGGCTGAGCGAGATCAGCCTCTTCCTGAACTCGTCGGACAACCCGGTCACGAACATCACTCCCGCCGAGGTCTCGTCGATGCGCTGCTGTGTCGTCACCAGGGCGGCGATGCCGATGGCGTCCCAGAAGGTGACGCCGGTCAGGTCCAGGACCAGCCGCGGCGCGGGATGCTCGGACAGCAGGGCCCTGACGGCGGCACCGAGCTCCTGAGCCGCCGGCTGATCGAGGCCGCCGGTCAGCGAGAGGACGACGTGGGCGTTCCTCGCGTGCCGGACCAGGCTGAACGAGGTGAAATGATCATTGACGGGCAGGGCGAAGACGACCGTGACGGCGGTCCCGGACGGGCCGGAGCTCACGCTCATCCCGTCGGACAGGTAGCGCGCGATCCACAGGCCGTGCCCATGCTCGTACGGCCACTTCGCCGCGGGCTGCGCGTCCGACCTGGGCGGTCCGCTGTCCTCGACCCGGCAGTGCAGCGCCGCGGCGTGCTTCCAGATCCTCACCCGTCCGGCCCCCGCACCGTGCAGGACGGCGTTGGTGGCCAGTTCGTGAAGGGTGATGACCAGATCACCGGCTCGGCCCTCGGGCAGCCCGGCCTGCGAGGCGTGCGCCTCCAGGGTCGCCCGCAGCGCGTACAGCGAATCGCCGTCGAACATCTGGTCCAGTACCGGCGGCGTGCCGTCAGGGATCTCCCCCCGCCGACCCGTCGTCACCGGTGGGCTGTTCAGGTCTTCGTCACCGGTCATGAACGGTCACCAGACTGACGCCGGGAACGGTGGTGGCACCGAGCAGGACGAATCTCGCGGCCACCGCGCTGTTACAGCGCAGGACGACCTTGCGGGCGGGGGCGACGCTCCGGACGGCGTCAACGATCATCCGGATGCAGGGAAGGTCGATGAACGACAGCTCGACCATGTTGACCATGATGTCACCGTCGACCCGGATGGCTTCGGCCAGTGCCAGGGCCAGCGAGTCCTCGGCCGTCCGGTCGATCTGGCCGGCCAGCCGGATGCCCGGTGGCGCGTACTGGCGGCAGATCCGCAGGAGAGGGTCGAAGTGGTAGGTGGCCGCGGCGACGGAGCGCGTGTGGAACGCGGACACCGACGCCAACGTCACGGGGTCGAACCGGTCGCGGTCGTACTGGCAGAGGACCGACGCGCTGGTACCCGACAGCGCCGCCGCGATCTCCTCCTCGAACACCGGGAGTTGCTCGATCCCGCTGATCGGCCGTAGTGCCCAGCTCATGTCGAGGGCGACCCGCAGGCCGGAGTATCCCTCCCTTTCGGTCACCGCCATCTGGGAGCGCAGCCATCCCATCGCGTGATCGACCGCGAAATTCTGGCCGGCGAGCAGTCCGTCCTGGCAGGCCGCGATCTCCATCCGTCCCGTGGCGGCTGTGGAATCCACGGCAATCCCCCGGCGGCTCAGCTCGATCAGCGCTCCCTGCGGCTCCTCGCTCAACCATACGACCCTCAGGCCGGCGGCCAGTCCGTCCCGGATGTAGGCGGCGGTGAGATCGAGCAGTTCCTCGGACTCGCCGAAGGTGAGGCAGGCGTGATCGTTGAGTCTCAAGTCCGTGATCTGCGTATCCGCATCCAACGTCACCACGCCACCGTCCCCACCGCGGCCGTGGCCGCGAGCCGCACCGTCGAACACCCAAGGATAGTGATCAGCTGGCGCCGTGAGAGTACCGATGTCGCACAGTTCCACGTGCTCTCACCTCGGCCTCCGGGCTCCCCCCGAAACGCGTGACCGCACTCGCGGGCAGACCCGCTCCTTACCCTTCAATCGGCCCGCCTCACCTGCGGGGAACCTGGGAAGGCAGGGCGTCCTTCACGGTCGCGGCGCCGGCCCCGCCTCCTCGGCGGCCGCAGGGCGTCCGCGGAACAGCCTGGCGGTCCGCAGCGCCAGCCAGAGCAACACGGCCAGCACCCCTACCAGGACGTACTCGATCGCCGGGATCCTGACGGCCTCGCCCGCCGCACCGCCGAGGTCGTCCCGCATGCCGTACACGGCCAGGACGGAGCCTGCGTAGCAGGCGGCCAGCATCCAGCGCACGGCGCGCGAGAGCCCGAGACCGTGCATCTGGGTGATGACGAAGACGCCGAGGAAGCCGAACAGGAACATCGGCCACGCCCCGTCGGGGCCTGAGGTCATGACGGCGACCAGGGTGCCGTGCACCGCGACCGTCAGCTCCAGGGTCAGCGTCCACCATCGATTCGTGTGCGCCCTGGTGAGGAAGAGGCTCCCCTGCACCAGCAGGAGGAACATGTAGAAGAAGCCGATCAGGTGTTCGGTGGTGGACTCCATCGGGTGATACCAGAAGGTGTACACCGCCGCCCAGCTGAACAGGTAGCCGTGGTAGCGGCGGGCGACGTCCACGATCTGCCCGCCGATGGGCGCGGGCCTGCCGAGGAACAACCCGCGCCGCCTGTTCTCCATCAGCAGGACGGCGACCAGCAGGATGACGACCGAACCCTGCGAGCTGAAGATCGACACGTCCTGGGCGAGGCCGTCGTAGAACAGGTGCGTCTGCAGCGTGTGCAGGGCGACGAATCCGGCGTTCACCGCCAGCGCGACGATGTTGATCGGGTGCAGGCCCTTGGCGTACCGGCGGACCCTGGTCTGCGCGTAGTAGATCATCCACCAGAACGCGAGCTGGTGACCCGCGTATCCCGCCCAGGCCGACAGCCTGGTCCACACCGTCGGCTCGGGCAGCTTCCAGTAGTACCAGGAGGCGCCCCGGTCGGGCAGGAGGATGACGCTGTGGAGCCGCTGCCCGAGGAGCCAGATCAGCCCGGTCAGGACGGCACTGGCCGCCACCCCCAGGGCGAGCGCCGCTCCCGGCCTCAACTTCTCCAAGGAAGTTTTTCCATCGTAGAATAATTCCACCATGGAAACATTATGCGACCATCTCAGAGGGCCGCAAAGCCGGGGAGCAGCGTGACGCAGGACACCGTGAGCGCCTACGAATTGATGATCCTGATGCGCAGGCTGAACGTGGAGAGCGACAGGTTCGTCGAGCGGTTCGCCACCACGCACGGACTGCACCGCACGGACCTGAACGCCCTGGTGGTCATCCTTGACGCCCTCGGCGCAGGCCGCCCGCTGACGCCGGGCGGGCTCGGTGCCGCGCTGAACCTCAGCCCTCCCGCCACGACCGCCCTGATCGACCGGCTCGAACAGGCCGGGCATGTCGAGCGGCGGCGCAGCGCGACCGACCGCCGCAAGATCGAGGTGGTCATGAACGAGCAGGCCGTCCACCTGGCCGGGCGGTTCTTCGCCCCGCTGGGCCGGCACCTCACCACGACGATCGACGCGTTCGGCCCGGAGGAGAGGCGGATCATCGGAGAATTCCTCACGCGCAGCATCGAGGCCACCGTCGCCGCCCGCGAGGAGCACCACCCGGCCGGACAAGGAGACGAGCCCGCATGACCTCGATCGTCATCACCGGCGGTGGAGGTGACTACGGCACCACCAAGCGCGCGGTCGGTCACCTGACCAGGTCGCTGGCCGCGGAGGCTCCCGAGGGGGTGACGGCGGGGCTGCTCAGCCCCGGGCACGCCCGCCAAGATCGCCTTCCGCTTCGCCGCCGCGCCGTTCACCCGCAGGGACGTCTTCACCGGCTGACCGCCGGGGCCCGCGCGGCTCCAGGTCCCGTCGCGGGCCGCCGGCCGGCTCACAGCGTGTGGACGCGGAAGACCGTGGCCAGCGGGCCCATGTGGACGGTGTCGGCGGCGGGAGTGAAGCCCGGCACCGCGGACAGGTCGTGGCGCTGCTCGAACACGCGGATCCGCGCCCTGCCCCCGGGCAGGACCAGCGTGACCGTCAACGCCCCCGGCGGAGCGTGGAAGGCGAACCCGCGCCTCTCCCCCAGGTCCCTGCCACCGACCGTGATCGGCACGGCTCCCTCCTCCACGCTGAGTCCGGTGATCGGCGCGCCCGCCGTCGGTGTCAGGCGCAGGGTCAGCGTGCGCAGGGAGCCCGAGGTCGTGTCGTCGACGACCGTCAGCCCCGGGGGCCGCATCGGGGCCGGGCGGGCCGGCCGTACCGCCCAGTGGGGCTCGCCGAAGTAGTGCGCGCTCTCGGCGCTCGGCTCCCCGTCGGCCGAGCCCCACACCGCCGTGCCCGTCGCCTCGTCCATGGCGTAGACGAGGCGTGTCTGCCGGGGGTGGGCGGCGTCGAACCGGTCCGCGGCCAGACCGCCCGCGACGAGCGCCGCGCTCGCCACCACCGCCACCGCAGGCAGCAGAGCCGCGGCCCGCCGCGACCACAGTGGCTCGGCCAGCGGGAGCAGGAGCAGCATCAGCAGGGCCAGGTTCAGTGCGGACGCCGGACCGCCGAGCCGCAGTCCGATGTCGAGAGAGCTGATCGCGCTCGCGCCGAGCAGGATCGCCGCGGGCGCGAGGCCCACGGTCAGCACCACGGGCCGCCATGCGGCGGGGACGCGCCGCGCGGCCACACCGCCCGCCGCGGCCAGGAGCGCGGACCAGGCCATCGGATGGGAGCCGCGCGGCAGGACGACCGCCGCGGCGACCCCGAGCACGGCCACCAGCAGCAGCGCGCCCGCGCCGAGCGAGGCAGGCCCGAGGCGCCGCCCGGACAGCCGCCCCGCGAGCAGCCGCCAGGCCGGCACGACAGCGGCCGTGACCGACACCAGCGCCGCCTGGTAGAGCCAGGGGCGGTACGGGTCGCCGGTGAACATCTGCGTGTACTCAGGCCGCAGGACGCCGAGCAGCGGCCACAGCGCGTACCCTGCGGCCCCGGCGGCGAGCACCGGCAGCAGCGCCAGTCCCGCGGCGGCCAGAACCCGCGGCACGGTGACGACCTCGGCATCCGGTGAGGCCACCCCCTCGGCGGCGAGCGACCCAGGGCGGACGATCCCGGAGCGCCCGCGCAGGGTCGCGACCAGCCACCCTGCCACGACCAGTCCGGCCAGCGCGACCGGCAGTTCGAGCCAGGCGGGGTAGCGCACCAGCAGGCCGGGGACGGTGAAGTGGATGGACTCCGCCCCCGGCCCGAGGGCGGCCAGGTCGGCGGAGGCCAGCGCCCTGGTGACGGCCAGCGTGTTGTCGCCCATCTGCTGGAGCGTGCCCTGATCCAGATGGGCGGGGTCGTCGAGCGGCGTGTGGTAGTGGGCGCCGCCTCCGGTGAAGGCGGCGTCGAGACCGAGCCAGCCCGCCGCGCCGAAGACGTGGAAATCGGTGTTGTTGGGCAGCAGGCCCATCAGAGCGGCGAAGCCCGAGTCGGCGGACGGGTGCGGGGCGGCCGAGCCGTACACGTCGATCAGCGGACCGTCGCCCGGGGAGGCCCTGAACGCCGTCACGGTGCCTCGGGTGCCGCGCGCCTCGTTGTTCAGGACGACGACCGTGCCCTTCGCCGCCGGGTCCTCGCGGACGAACGCCTCGGCGCCGAGCAGCCCAGGCTCCTCGCCGTCGGTGATGAGGAAGACCACGTCGTTCCTCGTCGAAGCGGGCAGCGCCCTGGCCACCTCCAGGAGCGTGGCCACGCCCGCTCCGTCGTCGGCGGCGCCGGGGCTCGCGGCCACCGAGTCGTAGTGGGCCGCCAGCACCACGCGACCTGTCGGGGCGCTGCCATGCCGTACGGCCACGATGTTGCGCACCCTGCCCACCGGGACGACGCCGTCGTAGGCGATAGGGAGCGCGCCGACGGCCTCCTGGACCCTGGTGTCGAGCCCGAGGTCGCGCAGCCGTGACACGAGGTGCTCGCGCACGCGGTCGTGCTCGGCGGAGCCGATCGGGTGCGGCGCTCTGGCGATGTCTTCGACGTGGGCGAAGGCCCGCGCCGCGCTGAAGGAGCCGGAGGGGGCGTCCTTCGGCAGCGGGGCCGGTGGTGCGAGATCGAGGAGGGTGACGGCGATGAGCGCGGCGAGCGCGAGCAACCCGAGCACTGCGTTCCGTGCCATGCGCATCACGCTAGGCCGCCATGCGGCCCCGCCTTTCGCTCCCCAGGACGACTTCCCCGTACATCGAACGGACTACCGTTCGTCGCTCGCGCGCCTGGCTGTGACCGGATCCTGCCGTACCGCCGGATGGGACCGTTGGCACGCTGGGAGTGGAACGGGCCTCGGGGACATCCCGTAAGGGTGGGGCAGGCACTACCAACGAGTGGCGTGCCAGCGGCAATGCCGCCGCTCACCCGGGTTTCTAGGGTCTTCCCCATGAACATCGCTCGACTGTTGACGTCCGGTGTTGCCGTTCGCCTCGACCGGGCAAGCGGTGCCGGCGACGTCGACCACAACCTGTCGGTGCGCAAGACCCTGCCACAGGTGGCCAAGGAGTGCGCCGCCGCCTGACGGAGGCACGTCGTTGGTCTCACCACAGGAACCGGTCCAGGAAGGGGTCCCTGGGACGATTCCAGGGATCACCCAAGTCTTGTTCGGACGGATCGCTCAGAATTGGACATCATGAACATGCGGAGAACGGCGGTGATCACGGGCCTTGCCGGGCTCGTGGCGGTGTTGTCCGGGTGCGGCACCGGAGAACCGCTGCATGAGGCCGCCGTATCGTACGACGTCACCGACAAGGTGGCGGCGCTGCACGTCGCAGCCGACTCAGGGACCGTCGAGGTGGTCCAGTCGGACCGTCGCGGCATCCGCGTGACGGAGCGGCTGAGCTGGCGTAAGAACAAGCCGGAGACCAGGCACGAGGCGCAGGGTGACACGCTGCGGCTGAGGTTCACCTGTCCCGCCACGTGGGGGTGGGGCGCCATCGGCATGTCCTGCGACGTGAGCTACCGGGTGGAGGTGCCCGAGGGACTCCGTGTCAGGGTGGGCTCCGACTCGGGGGCCCTGACGCTGAAGAACCTGTCCGGCGACGTGGAAGCCGTCACCGACTCCGGGGCGATCGAGGCCACCGGGCTGACGGGCAGGCGCGTTGTCACGGAAACCGGCTCGGGTGCCATGGACCTGGCCTTCGCCGCGCGACCCGACCACGTCACGACCACCACGGATTCAGGTAGGACCGTGATCCACGTGCCACAGGGGCCGTACAACATCGTGGCCAGGACGGACTCCGGCAACAAGGACATCAAGGCCGCGAGCGCACCATCGGCCCAGCGTACGATCGAGGTGTCCAGCGACTCCGGGGACCTGATCCTTGAGCAACTGGCTGCCGGCCCGTCGCGTTAGCGAGCAGGCCCGGAGCCCGGATCCGCCAGGCTTCGTGGAGGGGAGGCGGCCGGGCGGGTGGTCAGTCGTCGGCTCGCGTGCCCAGGTCGACGAAATACGGTCTCATCGACGGGTAGTAGTCGTCGAAGTCCGGCCGCGGTGAGCCGTCGCGCGAGGCCACGAGCATGTCGAGGTAGTACTCCCAGCCGGGGCCGACCTCGCCGATCCCGTCCTCGGTTTCGAGGTGGTGCACCAGCCGCAGCTCCGTCGAGCCGTTCAACTCGGACAGCAGCAGCTCCATCCGCCAGGTGCCGGACTCGTCGCTCGTCGACAGGGCCAGCCGGCGCGGCGGGTCGCACGCGTCGATGAGCACGTCGGTCCAGGGCGCCTGCTCCTCGAAGACCAGCTGCACCTTGATGGTGCGGCCCGGCGCGGCGTCGCCCTCCCACGGGCCGAACCAGCGGGCGGTGCGTTCGGACTCGGTGACGCTGGCCCACACGTCCTCGGCGGGCGCGCGGAACGTCCGCGTGATGACGAGGTCGCTTCCGTCGCCGGTGCGGAACAGGCGACCGGTGGGTCTGGGATTCATGCCGTGTTCTCCTCTTCTCGCTCCGCCAGGTCCCGCGTACGGCGTTCGCGGCGGGTCCGGTAGACCTCTGTCTCCAGTGCGTCGAGTCGGTGCTCCAGACCCGAGGGCCGGACGAACTGGCCGAGCCATTCGACGAGTTCGGTGAACGGGCCGGCGTCGAGCACGTAGAACCGCCGCCTGCCGACGAGTTCGTCGCGAACCAGACCGCTCTCCCTGAGTACGCGCAGGTGGCGGCTCACGGCGGGCCTGCTGATCATGAAGCGGTCGGCGATCTCTCCGGCAGAGAGCCGCGAGTCCCGCAGCATCGTCAGGATGGTCCGCCGCACGGGGTCCGCGATCGCACCGGCTACCTCGTCCACACGGAAAGCGTAACCTACAGGTTACGCTTTCCGTAAGGGGAGACCGGACGTGCCCTGTATGCCGTCGGCGACGTGCGGGACGGCGGAGCATAACCTGGGGCTGTCGGCTCGATCCCGGTGATCCACCGGTCGAAGCCGGCTCGGGGTGATGAATGTGGTGACATCGACCAGCTCGAGACGGCGAGAGGTGCCGCGGCTGCCCATCGAGGTGACCAGTTTCGTGGGGCGGCGCCACGAGGTCGCCGAGGTCAGGCGCCTGCTCACGACAGGCAGGGTCGTGACCCTCACCGGTGTGGGCGGGGTCGGCAAGACCCGCCTGGCCCTGCGGGTGGCCGCCGACGTGCGCAGGGCCTTCCCCGACGGCGTGTGGCTGGTGGAGCTCGCCGGGCTCGAGAACCCCGACCTGCTCGTCCGATCCCTGATCGACGCCCTGGAGATCGGGGATCGCTCCTCGCGGCCGGCGATCGAGGTGCTCGTCGACCACCTGCGCGACAAGCAGGCGCTGGTGGTCCTGGACAACTGCGAGCACCTCGTGGACGACTGCGCCGTGCTGGCCCAGACCCTGGTTCGTTCCGCTTCCGAGCTGCGGATCCTCGCCACCAGCCGGCAGGTGCTCGGATTCACCGGCGAGCGGACGCTGGCCGTACCTCCGCTGTCCCTGCCGGATGCGGGCATGGCGCGGCCTTCGGCCGGCGCGTCCGGCGAAGCGGTGCGGCTGTTCGCCGAGCGGGCAGGGGACGTGCTGCCCGGCTTCGCCGTCACCGACGCCAACCGGGAGGCGGTGGAGCGGATCTGCCTCCACCTGGACGGCATCCCGCTCGGGATCGAGCTCGCGGCGGTGCGGCTGCGAGCGCTGTCGGTCGAGCAACTGCTGGCCAGGCTGGACAACCGGTTTCAGCTGCTCGCCACGAGGTCGCAGGCCGTGGTGCCCCGCCAGCAGACGCTGCGAGGGCTGATCGACTGGAGCTACGGCCTGTGCACCGAGCAGGAGCGGCTGCTCTGGGCGCGCGCCTCGGTGTTCGCCTGCGGCCTGGACCTGGAGGCGGCCGAGGAGGTCTGCTCGGGGGACGGCATCGACCGCGACGAGATCATGGACCTGGTGAGCGGGCTGGTGGACAAGTCCGTCCTGGCTCGCGATGATCATTTGTCGTCCCTGCCTGCGGCGCGGTACCGGCTGCTGGAGACGATCAGGCAGTACGGCCGCGAGCAGCTCGCCGCGTCAGGGCAGGAGCCGGAGCTGCGTCGCCGGCACCGCGACTACTTCCGCGAGAAGGCGACGCAGCTGCGGGCGCACGTCTTCGGCCCCGGCCAGGCGGAGTGGTTCGGCAGGCTACGGCCCGAGCATGCCAACCTGCGCCTGGCCCTCGAGTACTGCTTCGCCGTACCGGACGAGGTCGAAACGGGCCTGGGCATGGCCACCGACCTGTTCCACTACTGGATCACCGGCACCTACCTGGGCGAGGGGTGCCACTGGATCAACCAGGGGCTGGCCGCGGTCACCGGACCGAGCGAGCTGCGGGCCAGGGCCCTGTGGGCGAACAGCTGGCTCAGGATCATCCAGACCGACATCCGCGCCGCCGGGGAGATGCTGCGCGAGGCGCGGGCGCTCGGTGAACGGCTCGGGCACGAGCCCGCCCTGGCCTATGTCGCGCTCTGCTCAGGGATGATCGCGATGTATCGCGGTAATACCGAGTCTGCCGTCGCGCTCTACGAGCAGGCGATGGCCCGCCATCGCGGCACCGGCGATCCGATGGGCCTGGCGCTGGCCCTGGTCTGGCTCTGCCTGGCCTGCTCCTTGCTGGGCGACTCGCCGCGTGCCATCGCCGCCGGCGAGGACTGCTTGGCCGTGTGCGACGCTCACGGCGAAAGGTGGGTGAGGACGTACGCGCTGATGGCACTCGCCGTCGAGACCTGGCGGCAGGGCGACGGCCGGCGCGCGGCAGCGCTGGCGAAGGAGAGCCTGCGCTTCCAGCACTCGATCGACGATCTGCTGGGAGTGCGGTTCAACCTGGAGGTGCTGATCTGGATAGCCGCAGGTGAGGGTCGATTCCAGCGGGCGGCGGAGCTGCTCGGCGTCCTTCAGACCATCAGGCGGAGGATCGACGTGATGCCGCTCGAATACGTGCATGTCCTTCGCCACTATGACGAATCCGAGTCGCGTACCCGCGAGGCGCTCGGCGGGGCGGCCTTCGGCGCGGCCGTCAGGCGAGGCGCCGGGCTCTCCTACGAGGAGGCGCTCGACTACGTCCTCGCCGAGGACGCCGTCGCGGGCCGGCCGCCCGCGCAGGACGCGCCGCCGTCGCCGCTGACCCCCCGCGAGATGGAGATCGCCCGGCTCATCGCGCAGGGAATGAGCAACAAGGAGATCGCGGCCTCGCTGGTGATAGCCCAGCGAACCGCCGAGGGCCACGTCGAGCACATCCTGACGAAGCTCGGTTTCAACTCGCGCACCCAGATCGCCGTCTGGATCGGTGAGCTGGACAGGCCACCCGACGAGGAGCACCCTTCCGGCGGGTGAGACCCGCGCCGGGCCTCACCGCTCGTCGGCCCCGTCCCGACCCCACCAGCCCCGCCGGGCGGCCAGCAGTCCTGCCTGGAACCGGGTGCGCGCGCCGAGCCTGTCCGTCAGCTCGCTGACCCGCCGGTGCACCGTTCGAAGACTCACCCCGAGCCGGCGGACCACGGCCTCGTCCTTGAGCCCTGCCGCGAGCACTGTGAACAGCTCCGGATCCGGCTGATCCGCCGCTCCCGTGGCTGGAACCTCGAACGAGTCGGCCGGCAGCGGCAGCGCCGACCGCCACAGGACCTCGAACAGGCTGACCAGGGCGTCGAGCAGGGTGGAGGGGTGGACGACGACCGCGCTGTCGGCCTGGTCCGACGCGTCGGTGCTCAGCGGCAGGATCGCACGCCTCCGATCGGCCCCCCGTCGTGGACCAGGACGGCGGGATCACGCTCACCAACGGGCCGCCGCCGGCCGTCCACCCGACGGACCCCGGCGTCCTCCACTTCGAGTTCGGAACCGGCTGGTCGGGCATCGGAACCGACATCTACCGGTACGACTCCAGGCGGGACCTGGTCACCAAGACCCACAACTCGTATGACCGGGTCACCGCCTTCGCCTTCAACCCCGCCGAGCCCGGGGTGATGTACCTGGGCACGGCCGAGGAGCTGTAGCTCGGACCACGATTCGACGGCCCTCCGGGAGCTCCCGGAGGGCCTTTCCGCGCCCGTCACGCGCCGGCGAGCTCCCAGCCGGCGGCAGAGCCGCGACATTGTCGCATTCGTTCCCTGGTGAGAAGATTGACAGACGATGCCCACGGACATAGCTGTCATTCTGAGTGATCAGCCGGGTGAGCTGGCTCGACTAGGAGAGGTCACCGGCGAGTCCGGCGTGAACATCAGGGGCCTCGCGGCGTTCACGGGCGAGGGCAGGGGCATCGTCCACCTGCTCGTCGACGACGAGGCCGCCGACAGGTGCAGGGAGGCTCTCCAGCGTGCGGGGATGGGGGTCGCGGACGAGCGCCCCGTGCTGGTCGTGGACATCGCCGATCGGCCTGGGACGCTCGGCGAGCTGGCCAGACAGCTCGCGGAGGCGAACGTCAACATCGACCTCGCCTACACCACCTTCGGCGGCGTGAAGATCGTGATCGCCACCGACGATCTGGAGAACGCGCGCTCGGCGCTCGAATGGCCGGCGGACCAGCGCACCACCGTGCGCGGGGCGGGCGGTACACCCAGCATCTGGGACCAGCCCGAATGACCTGACGCCGCGAGCGCCTCCTGGGTTCGCGGCGGCCTCGAGGGCCTCAGCCCCCCTGATCCACGACGGCCACGCCGCCGCGGCCCTGGGCCGCTCCGCGCGGATGGCCGGCCAGAGCGTCCCTGTCGCGCAATGCCTGCAACTCGCCGCGGGACAGGACCGTGGTCAGCAGGTCAGGACCGGTTCCTGCCTGGGTCAGCCGCGTGCCGTCCGGGTGCCAGACCCCGCTGCCGCCGCACGATTCCCAGCCAGGCCCCGTCCCGGCATGGTTGGCGACCACCGCGTACATGCGATGGTCCATGGCCCTGGCCGCGAAATGGATGTCCATGCGCCGCGCCTCCTCCCGGGTGTACAGCGCCGAGCCCGCGTACACCTCCGCGCCATCACGGGCCGCGTCCTCCGCGTGGCCCGGCATCCCCGCGTCGAGGCACAACGCCAGCGCGACACGCCAGCCGTCGACGTCGAGGAGCGGACCCCTACCGGCGGGCTGGAACAGGTCTCGCTCGACGCCGTGAAGGTTCCGCTTGCCGTGGACGTGGATCCCTCCGCCGGGACGCATCACCAGCGAGGCGATCCAGGCCGTGCCGTCGGGCCGGCGGTACGCGGCGCCCACCACGGCCGTCAGCTCGCGCTCCTGGACGGCCTGACGGACGACGTCGAGCCTCGGGTCGTTCTCGGTCACCCAGGACGACGGGTCGGCGAAGAGAGCCAGGTCATAGCCCACCAGTGACAGCTGGGGGAACATCAGCAGCCGCGCCCCGAGATCGGCGGCGCCGTGGACCAGAGCGGCCGCCGAAGCGGCGTTCGTGCTCACGTCACCCGGCTCGGCCGAGGTCTGGGCGACCGCCACGATCAACGACTCCGTTGGCATACCCGGCATCGTAGCGCTCGTAATCTTGTAAGCACGCGTCGCCCCGAGCCCTCGACCCGCCAGGCTGGTTGAGCAGGAGATATCCGACTTTGTCACTGCTGTGCTCTAGTGTCCCGGGCAGTTGATCAAGCCCTGCACATCTGGAGAGCGTGGACATGACCTACCTGGAGCTGTCTGAGGACGGCGGCGGATCGCACAAGTTCTACGAGGTGACCGTGTCCGGCGCACAGGTGACGATCACTTACGGGCGCATCGGCGAGAGCGGCCAGACCAAGGTCACCGCCTTCCCCGACGAGGCGAAGGCGCGGGCCGCCGCCGCCAAGAAGATCGGCGAGAAGGTCCGCAAGGGCTACGCGCCCGCCCAGCGGGGCGTCCGTCAGCGAAGGGCGGTCACCCGCAGGGCGATCACGAGCACCCGCTCCACCGCCCATCAGGCACCCGTGCTGTGGCGCTTCGACAGCGGCGCGGCGGCTTTCGGGATCTTCGTGGACGAGGAGCGCTGCTGGGTCGGCAACCAGCGCGGTGACGTCTACACCGTCTCCCACGCAGGCACCGTGACCAGCCGCTACCGCCTGCCCGACGGCGTCAAGTGCATCGTCGCCGACGACTTCTGGATCTACGCCGGCTGCGACGACGGCAGGGTGTACGACCTGAGCGGGAAGGTCCCGCGGGCCGCCTACGAGATCGCCGCCGACGTGGACATCTACTGGCTCGACATCCACGACGGCGTCCTCGGCGTGTCCGACAGGGCAGGGCGGATCACCACGATCGACTACGAGGACGAGTTCCAGTGGGCGCGTTCCGGCCAGGGCGATTCCGCCTGGATGGTCAGGTGCGACGAGAAGGCCGTCTACCACGGGCACTCCCGCGGCGTCGCCCGCTACGACGCCGAGGACGGAGCGCCCGTCTGGCAGACCGCACTCGCCGAGCAGGTGCTGTTCGGGTGGCAGGAGGAGAAGGCCGTCTACGCCGGAACGTCCCGCGGCGCGGTGCACCGCCTGGCCAAGAGCGACGGGCGGGTCGAGGCCGTCTACCGGTGCGACGGGGCCGTCTACTCGTGCGCCACCTCGCCGGGCGGCCGCCACGTCTTCGCGGGCGACAACCACTCCTCGGTGTACTGCTTCGACGCCTCCGGCGAGCGGCTGTGGAAGCTCGCCACCGGCTGTGGCTCGGCCTTCTCGATGCAGTACCTCGACGAGCGCCTCTACATCGTCACCACCGACGGCTCGCTGGCCTGCATCGACGCGAGCGAGGCGGCGATCGCGGCCGCCAGGGCGGGCACCGTGCCGCAGCCCGTGGACGTGAAGGCGGCGGCGTCCCTCGCCGTGGTCGAGCCGTCGGCCGTGGTCGAGACGACCACGCTCGCCGGGGACGGCGTGGTCGTGGAGTGCGTGCGCGAAGGTGAGCGGCTGCGCGTGCGCGTGGTCAGCCCCGGCTACGAGGCGTGGAACGTCCAGTTCCCCAAGGACGTCCGCGAGGCAGGCGCCCGCTACCTCGTCGACGGTGTCCGCTCCGCCGGGCGCGGCGGCTTCTACCGGGCCTACGGCGAGATCCGCCGCCTGCTCTGACGCGGCACCGCCCGCCTCACCCCGACCGGCGCCCTGCCCGCGCGAGCGACAGCCGGATCCCGCCGAGCGGTTCCGCGCGTGGCCGATCAGGGGTGCGGGAGGAGAGGGAAGCGGAGTGATCCTTTCAGCCGCGTTTGTGGATGATGCGGTCGTGGACCACCGTGTAGGTGTTGCGCAGAGCCGCCATCGACTCGTCGTAGGAGGCCTGGGCCACCCCCGTGAACAGGCAGTCGACGACCATGAGCTGGGCGATGCGGCTGCCGAGCGCGCCCGACCTGAACTCGGTCTCCCGCGCCGCCGTCGTGAGCGTGACATCGGCCGTGCCCGCCAGCGGGGAGTCCCTGAAGTTGGTGATGGCGATGGTGGCGGCGCCGGACTTGCGGGCGATCGCCAGGAACTCGACCGTGTCCACGGTCGCGCCCGTGTGCGAGACGGCGACGGCCACACAGGTGGCGTTGAGTGTGGCGGCAGAGGTCCAGGCCGAGTGGGAGTCGTGCCAGTTGATGGCCGTCCTGCCGATGCGCGACAGCTTCTGCTGGAGGTCCAGGCCGACGAGGGCGCTCGCGCCCACCCCGAAGGTGTCGATGCGCCGGGCCGCCAGCACCAGCGCGACGGCCCTGCCGAGCGCGGCCATGTCCAGCGCGCGTGCGGTGTCGGCGATGGAGAGCGTCTCGTTCATCGCCACCTTGGACACGATCCCTTCCAGCGAGTCGTGGCGGTCGATGTCGCCCGACACCTCGGGCAGGTTCGACGTGGCGAGCTCCTCCCTCGCGACCTCCCTGGTCAGGTCGATGGTGAAGTCCTTGAAGTGCAGGTAGCCCATCCGCTTGTAGAAGCGCACCACCGAGGTGGTCGAGGTCTCGCAGCGGGCGGCCAGCTCGGCGATGGACAGGTTGGCGGCGCCCGCGGGATCGCCGACGACCAGCTCCGCGATGCGCCTCTCCGTGGGTCGCAGCGTGGGCACGGCCGCTCGTATGCGGATGAGCAACTTGCCGTCAGCCATCTTCACCAAACCCTCTTGAGGAATTCTTGTACACGGCTGGTAAGGTCTCGGTAATTTTATGACCTACTGTCCGAGGAGGCCACATGCCCCGTGGCGCGTTCTCCGCAATCGGCGCCGCCGCAGCGCTGTCCATCGCTCTCACCAGTTGCTCGTCATCCCCCGGGCCCGCGACCAGTACCGGCGCGGCGGGCGCCGCGGGCGGAAATCTCGTCATCGGCGTCACCACGGACCCGGACACCCTCTTTCCCTGGAAGGCCACCCAGTTCCAGGCCGTCAACGTGCTGACCAACATCTACGGCACGCTGACGGAGTTCGACAAGGACCTCAACGTGGTGCCGGGCCTGGCCGAGTCGTGGAAGCCCTCCGAGGACGGCAAGACCCTCACGCTCACCCTCCGGAAGGGTGTGACCTTCGGCGACGGCAGCGCCTTCGACTCCAAGGACGTCAAGACCTCCCTCGAAAAGATCATGGCCGAGGCCACCGCGGCCGTCGCGAGGGCATCGCTGTCCTCGGTGAAGTCGGTGGAGGCTCCCGACGCGCACACCGTGGTGCTGAACCTGACCACCCCCGACGCCGCCCTGCCCGCCAACCTGGCCACGGTCAACATGGCGATGCTCTCCTCCGACGACACCGAGGAGAAGCTCAACACGACCCCCAACGGCACCGGGCCCTTCACGATGAAGAAGCGCGTGGCGAGCCAGTCGATCACGCTGGCCAGGAACGACAAGTACTGGGGCGGTGAGAAGCCGAAGCTCGGCGGTGTGGAGTTCAGGGTGATCCCCGACGAGTCGTCCATCGTCTCGGCGATGCAGTCGGGCAACGTCCAGCTCGCGGTCTTCAACGACCCGCTCGTCGCGCAGACCGCTCAGGGCGGCGCGATCACCATCACCAAGACCCCGCAGCTCAGCTACCACGCCCTCCAGCTCAACGCGACGCACGGCGACCTGAAGGACCTCAACGTCCGCCTGGCGATCCAGTGCGCGGTGGACCGCAAGCAGGTGCTCGACACCGCCGCGCTCGGCGAGGGCGAGGTGACGGGCCCGATCACCTCGCCGGTGTTCAAGTCGGACCCGCAGCAGCGCCCCTGCCCCACTCGTGACGTGGCCAAGGCGGCGGACTACCTCGGCAAGGCAGGCAAGGCGTCGGGGGTGACCATCAAGACGATCGTCTCCCAGGGTGAGTACGCCACCTCCGTCAACGAGGCGCAGAACCTCAAGGCACAGCTCGCCGAGGCCAAGATCAACCTGGACCTCGAGGTGCTGGAGTCGGGCGCGTTCGTGGACAAGTGGGTCGCGGGCGACTTCGACGCGGCCGTCGCGCTGAACGGCGGGCGTCCCGACCCTGACGGGATGTACGGCCGCTACTTCACCAGCACGGGCAACCTGAACAAGGTCGCGGGCTACAGCTCCCCCGAGCTCGACAAGCTGTTCGCCGAGGGCAAGGCCACGACCGACCAGGCCGAGCGGAAGGCGATCTACGCCAAGGTGTCGGCCGAACTGGAGAACAACGCCGCGTGGATCTGGCTGTTCACCAGCTACACCTACACCGGCACCACGGCGCAGGTGAAGGGCTTCGTGCCCATGGCCAACGGCTCTCTGCAGTACCTGCGTACGACGACGCTCTCCTAGCCATGCTCAGAGCACTCGTGCGCCACCGAGTCGTCTGGCGCGTGGCGGGCATGCTGGGCACCCTCTTCGGGGTGGCCGTGGTCGTGTTCGTCATGCTCCGGGCGATTCCCGGCGACCAGATCACGGCAGGCCTGGGCACCGAGGCCGCCGCGCTCACCCCGTCGCAGCGGGAGGCGCTGGAACGGTACTACGGCCTGGACCAGTCGCTGTTCACCCAGTTCTTCTCCTGGCTCGGCAACATGTTCAGCGGGAACCTCGGCTACTCGGCCCGCTCGCAGCAGAGCGTGCTCGACCTGACGCTGCACTCGCTGCCCGTCACGTTCGAGCTGGCGGTGTTCTCGATCGTGCTGGCCCTGCTGATCGGCGTCCCGCTCGGCATGCTCGCCGCGTCCAGGACGAACTCCCCGAGGGACGCGCTCGGGCAGGTGGTGAGCCTCGGCGGGCTGTCGATCCCGGCCTTCCTGCTGGCCACGACGCTGCTGTCGGTGATGGCGGCCTCGTTCGGCTTCAACCCGAACGGGCAGGGTTTCGCGGGCCTGCTCGATGACCCGCTGCTCAACCTCCAGCAGATGTTCCTGCCCGCGCTCGTACTGGGCTTCGGCATCGCGGCGCCGATCCTGCGCACCACCCGGACGGCCGTGCTGGAGGTGCGCTCGAACGACTTCGTCCGCACCGCCCGCGCCAAGGGCGTGCCGCCGAGACGCCTTCAGGTCAGGCACGTGCTCGGCAACGCGCTCGTGCCGATCGTGACGATGACGGGCCTGCAGTTCGGCTACCTGCTGGGCGGGGCCGTGGTGGTCGAGCAGATCTTCTCCGTTCCCGGCATCGGCAGGCAGGTGCTGCTGGGCATCCAGCAGAAGGAGTACGCGGTCGTGCAGAGCACGGTGCTGGTCATCGCGCTGGCTTTCGTGATCGTCAACCTCGTGACCGACCTGCTCTACCGGATCATCGACCCGCGGGTGCGAGCCTCATGAACGCCTTGCGCAAGAGCCCCGGCGGCCTGGCAGGCAGCGCGCTGCTCGCGCTGCTCGCGGTCGTCGCGCTGCTGTCGTACTTCGGCCTGTTGCCGCACGACCCGATCGCGCAGAATCCGCCGTCGCGCTTCCTGTCGCCTTCCGGCGCCCACCTGTTCGGGACGGACCAGTTCGGCAGGGACGTCTTCTCCAGGGTGGCGGCGGGGGTGGGCAACTCGGCGCTCATCGCGGTCGTCGCCGTCGCCTTCTCCACCGTGGTGGGCACGCTCGGCGGGCTGGTGGCGGGCTTCTACCGGGGTTTCGCCGACGGGGCCGTCGGCGGGGTGACGAACGTGCTGTTCGCCTTCCCCCCGCTGCTGCTCGCGCTGTCGCTCGCCTCGGTGCTCGACCGCAACTGGTTCACGATCGCAGTGGCGATCGCGATCGTCTACGTGCCCATCTTCATCCGGGTCACCCGCGGGCCCGTGCTCTCCCTCAGAGAGATCGAATACGTGAAGGCGGCCGTCTCCACCGGCCAGAGCCGATGGATGATCATGCTGCGGCACGTGCTGCCCAACATCACCTCGATCATCGTCATCCAGGTGGCACTGTCGCTGTCGTGGGCGGTGCTCACCGAGGCGTCGCTGAGCTTCCTCGGCCTGGGCACGCCGCCGCCCGCCCCCTCGCTCGGATCGATGATCTTCGAGGCGCGCAGCCTGGTCTTCGTTGCCCCCTGGACGCTGATCGCGCCGGGCGCGGTCGTCGTCCTGCTGGTGGTGGGCCTGAACCTGCTCGGCGACGGCCTTCGTGACACCCTCGACCCGCGCAACAGGGGCAAGCGGTGAACCTCTCAGAACCGACGTCGGAACGGCGGCCGCGGGCCGCGCAAGGAGTGCAGGCATGAGAGTCCTCGGAATGATCTCCGGCACCTCGCATGACGGCATCGACGTCGCCGCGGTCGACTTCGACCTCGACGGTGGCGTGCTGAACGGCAGGGTCGGGCACACCTCGAGCACGCCGTACACGCCGGAGCTGCGCGCGCGGCTGGTCGAGGCGCTGCCTCCCGCGCCGACGACGCTGGCCGAGGTGTGCGTCCTCGACACCCTCATCGGCCAGAGCTTCGCCGAGGCCGCCGCCGAGGCGATCGAGCAGGCAGGGCCGGTGGATCTGATCGTCTCGCACGGCCAGACGGTGTTCCACTGGGTGGACGCCGCGCACGCGCTCGGCACGTTGCAGATCGGCCAGCCCGCGTGGATCGCCGAGCGGACGGGCACGCCGGTGCTGTCGGACGTGCGCATCCGCGACATCACGGCGGGCGGGCACGGCGCTCCCCTGGTCTCCGTGCTCGACTCCCTGCTGCTCGCGGGGCACGACGGCGGCGCCGCCGCGCTCAACCTGGGCGGCATCTCCAACATGACGGTGGTGCGCGGGCGCGACGAGCTGTTCGCCTATGACATCGGCCCCGCGAACGCGCTGGTGGACGCCGTCGTGTCGAGCAGGTGGCCGGGCGGGCGGGGCTTCGACGAGGACGGCCGGATCGCCGCTTCGGGGCGGGTCGACGAACGGCTGCTCGCGGTACTGCTCGACGAGCCGTACTACCTGCTGCCCGCGCCGAAGAGCACCGGCAAGGAGCTGTTCCACCTCGCCTATGTCGAGGACGCGGTCGAAAGGGCCGGGCACCCGGTCTCCGACGCCGACCTAGTGGCCACCCTGACGGAGCTCACCGTCCGCACGGTCGCCAGGGACGTCCTGGCCGCAGGCGTGGACCTGCTCGTCGTCTCGGGCGGTGGCTGCCGCAACCCCGTGCTCATGAAGGGCCTGCGCGAGGCGCTCGCCGGGGTGACGGTCGCGCTGTCCGACGAATACGGCGCTCCCGCCGACGACAAGGAGGCGATCGCCTTCGCCCTCATCGGCTGGTGCACCGCGCACGGTCTGCCGGGAACCGTTCCCGCGGGCACCGGCGCCCGCGCGCCCCGCGTCCTCGGCACGCTCACGCCGGGAGCCGGGCCGCTCGTCCTGCCCGCGCCGATCGCCGACCGGCCGCGGTCGCTCCGTCTCAGCCGATGAGGCTGCGCCCCACGACCCCTGACGACCTGGACGGCATCGTCGAGGTCTTTCTCGCCTGCTGGCGCGAGAGCTACGCCAGGGTGCTGCCCGAGCGGCTGGTGTCGGCCATGTCCACCGAGCGCGCCCGCGAGCTGTGGACCGGCAAGCCGGCCCTGGTGGCGGAGCACGACGGCCGGATCCGCGGTCTCACGCGCTTCTCCGGCGACACCGTCCACTCGCTGTACGTGCACCCGGCCGCGCAGGGCGGCGGGCTCGGCGCGCGGCTGCTCGGGGCCGCGGAGAGCGGGCTGTCGTCGGCCGGCGTCACCACCGCGTTCCTGTGGGTGTTCCGCGGCAACCTTCCGTCGATCGGCTTCTACCGCCGGCAGGGCTGGCGGCCCGAAGGAACCGAGCGCGTCACGCCCGAGTTCGGCGAGCCCGAACTGCGGCTGACCAAGGTGCTGGCGTGAACGCCCCCGCAGGCGTCGTGACGGCCGTCCGCACCCCGTGGTTCGACCTGACCGAATGCACCGGTCACCGCACCGTGCGCTGGGAGGACGGCGTCCGCGTCGGTGAGGCGCCGATGACGATCGACACGCACCACGACCTCGCCTCGATCACGAAGATCGTCGCCACGACGACGGCGCTCATCCGCCTCGTCTCCGACCACCTCGTCGAGCTGGACGCGCGGGTGCGCTCCTACCTGCCCGGTTGCTTCGACGGCATCACCGTGCGCGACCTGCTGCTGCACAGGGGCGGGCTGTGGGAGTGGTACCCGCTCTACATCCGCGATGAGCTGCCGCCGCCGCGCTACCGCCCCGGCCGGGAGCGGCACTACTCCGACCTGGGGTTCATCCTGCTCGGACGGGTGATCACCGCCGTCACGGGGCTCCCGCTCGACCGGGCCGTGGCGGAGCTGGTGACCGAGCCGCTCGGCCTCACCTCGACCAGGTACGCCCGTCCCGCGGGCCCGCAGGTGGCCATGAGCGCGCGGGACGACCGGGTCGAGATGGGCATGCTGGACTCGCAGCGGCCCTACCCCGTCCCCTTCCGCAGCGCCGACTTCGCCGGGTGGCGCCGCGAACCCGTGATCGGGCAGGTCTGCGACGGCAACGCCTACCACGCCTTCGGCGGCGTGTCGGGACACGCCGGGCTCTTCTCCACCGTCCCCGACCTGCTGCGCTACTGCACGGCCCTGTCGCGCTACCGCGAGCACGACAGGTTGTGGCGGCCCGAGGTCGCGCGGGAGTTCTTCGCGCCGGGCCCCGACGCCCAGCAGGCGCTCGGCTTCCGGCGGTACGAGCTGCGGGTCAGGGACGAGACCGTCACCGTGCTCGGCCACCCCGGCTATGTGGGCGGCGCCGTCGGCTTCGTGCCCGACCGCGACATCGCCCTGGTCATGGTCAGCAACCGGCTGCTGGTCGACGGGACCCCCGTGTCCACGGACGCGCTCTGGCACGAGCTGCTGAAGGCCACCACACAACGATCGAGGACAGCATGACGAGCAGCACGCCGCTCCTGGCCATCCGTGACCTGTCAGTCGCCTTCCGCAGCGGCAAGCAGGACGTCACCGTGGTGAAGAACGTCTCCATGGAGATCATGCCGGGCCAGACCGTCGCGGTCGTCGGCGAGTCGGGCTCGGGCAAGTCGACCACGGCCGCCGCCGTCAACCGCCTCCTTCCCGACAACGGCCGCATCACCGGAGGGCAGGTGCTCTTCGACGGGCGCGATCTGACCGAGGCCGGCGAGCGCGAGATGGTCGCCATCCGGGGGGCCGTGATCGGGCTCGTCCCCCAGGACCCGATGTCCAACCTCAACCCGCTCATGCGCATCGGCGACCAGATCGCCGAGGCCCTCGAGGTGCACGGCCTCGCCGTCGGCAGGGCCGCTCGCGCGCGCGTGGTCGAACTGCTGGACATGGTGGGCATCCCGGACCCCGCGCAGAGGATCAACCAGTACCCTCACGAGTTCTCCGGCGGCATGCGGCAGCGCGCGCTCATCGCCATGGGGCTCGCCTGCCGTCCCAAGCTGCTCATCGCCGACGAGCCGACCTCCGCGCTGGACGTGACCGTCCAGCGGCGCATCCTCGACCAGCTCGCCGAGCTGACCGCCGACATGGGCACGGCCGTCTTCCTCATCACCCACGACCTCGCCCTGGCCGCCGAGCGCGCCGACGTCGTCGCCGTCATGTACCAGGGCGAGCTCGTCGAGGTCGGCCCGGCCGCCGAGATCCTGGCCGACCCGGCGCACGAGTACACCCGGCGGCTGCTGCGCGCCGTACCCAGCCTGTCCTCGGTACGGCTGGCCGAGCCGCCGCGGGAGGCCCCCGACCTCGTCCAGATCGAGGACCTGCGCAAGGTCTTCCCGATCAGGGGCAGCGCGGCCGAGTTCACCGCGGTCGACACGGTCACCTTCAGCATCCCGCGCGGCCAGACCGTCTCCATCGTCGGCGAGTCGGGGTCGGGCAAGTCGACGACCGCGAACCTGCTGCTCGGCCTGGACGACGCCACCTCCGGGCGGATCCGCTTCGACGGCACCGACCTCACCTCGCTCGGACGGCGCGAGCTGTTCGCGTTCCGCCGCCGCGTGCAGCCGGTCTTCCAGAACCCCTACGCCTCGCTCGATCCCCGCTACACCGTGGAGAAGTCGATCAGCGAGCCGCTGCGCGTACACCGTGTCGGCACGACGGCCGACCGCAAGCAGACCGTCGCCGACCTGCTCGACCAGGTCGCGCTGCCCGCCTCCCTCGCGCAGCGGCTGCCGCACGAGCTGTCGGGCGGCCAGCGCCAGCGGGTCGCCATCGCCAGGGCGCTGGCGCTCTCCCCCGACCTCGTGGTGCTCGACGAGGCCGTCTCCGCCCTGGACGTGCTCGTCCAGGCGCAGATCCTCGAACTGCTCGCCGAGCTCCAGCGGGAGCTGAAGCTCAGCTACCTGTTCATCAGTCACGACCTGGCCGTGGTCCGCATGATCTCGCACACCGTCCACGTGATGCAGCGCGGGCGGATCGTCGAGAGCGGAACCGCTGACCAGATCTTCGAGCACCCGACGTCCGACTACACCCGCGAACTGCTGGCCGCGATCCCGTCACCCGCGGGCGCCGATTGACCGGCGACCCCCGACAGGCCCTCGCCGACGTCGGCGCCGCCTACGCGGCGTTCGCCGAGCAGCGGCCCGCGCTGTACGACGCCATGTTCAGCCAGGTCATCGACCTGCCGTTCGCCACGCCCGCGGCACCGGACGCACTGCACGCGGCGTTCGGGGAGCTAAGTGAGGCCGTCCGGCCACACGCGGGCGACGACGACCTGGGCGCGCTCACCGAGACCCTCTGGAGCGGCCTGCACGGGCTGATGACGCTCATGCGCGGCGGCAGACTTCCGCGGAAGCGGGTTCCGCACGGCTGTATCCGTCGGCCCCGGAGGATGCGCCTGCCGCGGACGATCACCGTCCGCGGCGCGCTCCGGCGACCGACGTCAGATCATCGAGACGAGAATCCTCCGATTCCCTGTGTAGGCGTGCCGCCCATGCATCACCAGGAGGTTGTCGATCATCATGACGTCTCCCCGCTCCCACGGGAACGCGCACTCGTTGCGCTTGGCGACCTCCCGCACCATGCGAAGGTCGTCCGCGCCCAGCGCACTCCCATCCCCGAAGGTCGCCTGAAGAGGAAGCTCCTCGTCAGAAGAAGCCATCTCCAGCAAAGCCTCGGCCTCATCGGCGGGCAGGCTGGACACGTGCCACTGCTCAGCCTGGTTGAACCACACATCCTCCCCCGTCACCGGGTGCACACGAACAGCCGGCCGAACCTGCCGCACGCGCAGCTCATCGTCGTCCGTCCACCGGAACTCGGCGCCGGTCTCGGCGAGGGCGCGCTCGACCTCGTCCCGATCCTCGGTCTCGTAGGTGTCCTGCCAGGACTTGCCGAGCCCGAACCCGCCATGCAGGTTCTGCAGGTAGGCGACCCCGAGAGACGTGAACCGCGAACGCACCTCAGGCGTGAGCCCGGCCAGCACGGCACGCGAGTCGGACACGGGAGTGGCGCCGCCGGTGGCGGGAGCCTGATCACAGTAGAAGAACAACCTCGAAGGCCACCGGTGAGCGTAGGACAGCTCATTGTGCAGAGAGATCTCGTACTCCGCCGGATACTCCGTGGAGGTCCACACACCGGCCTGTACGGCGACGCGAGGCGAGTTGCCATGGCGGTAGTTCGTGAACGGCTCCCCGAAGGTCCTGACGAACTCATGGAACGCGGCAGGCGAGTCGACGCCGAGCCCTCGGAACAGGACGGCGCCGTGCTGAAGCAGCAGTGAATCAGCGGAGCCGCGGTCAGGAGAGCCCAGAACAGCGATGGTCGTCGCGCCAGAAGTGATCTTGTCCATGGTCAGTGCTCCTGCGGTTCCGGCATGCCCATAGTGCGAGGGATCGGGGAGAGCGCCAGCACGATGATCGGGATCACCGCGCCTGCGGCGCAGATGAGCAGCGTGGTACGAAGGCCGATGCCTTCGGCGAGCAGGCCCATGAGCAGGGCGCCCACGGGCGCCAGGCTGAGAGCGACGGTCCGCTGCGAGGCCATGACACGGCCCTGGAGGTGCTCAGGGGTGGCGCCCATGCGGAGGGTGCCGCTGGACACCATGGCGATGGGGCCGGTGATGCCGAGCAGGAACTGCGCGAGGCCGATCATGGTGACGAGCAGCCAGGTGGGCCCGGTGGCCAGGCCGATGAGGAAGAGCGAGAGGTTGCCGATGACGGTCATCCAGAAGAAGGACGGCCCGATGCCGATCTTCTTCATGGACCTGACGGCCAGGAGCGAGCCCAGGATGGCGCCGGGGCCGCCGACGGCCAGCAGGATGCCGACCCAGTACGCCGGCAGGCCCAGGCCCTTGATGATCCAGATGGGCAGCAGCACCTCGATGCCGGTGTAGAAGAACATGTAGAAGCCGGCGGCGATCATGCTGGGGCGGATCAGCGAGTCGCGCAGCACCCAGCGCATGCCCTCGGCGATGGAGGAGAAGACGCCGGGCCGGTCCTCGCCGCGCTCCGGCACGGGCTCGGGCTTGCGGATGAGCGCGCAGCTGATCGCGGAGACGACCAGCGTCACCACGTCGACGATCAGGACCTGGACCGCGATGAAGGCGGTGACCAGCATGGAGCCGACGCTGTTGCCGGCGACCCGGGCGACGGAGTTGCTCAGCTGGAGCTTGGCGTTGCCGTCGCCGATGAACTCGCGTCCCACCAGGAACGGCAGGTGCGACATGTTCGCGACCTCGAAGAACACGAACAGCACGACGGACAGGAAGGAGATCGCGCCGAGCCAGAAGAGCGTCAGCATGTCCGCGGCGTAGAGGCCGATGACCGCCAGGAGGAGGACGGCACGGCCGATGTCAGCGGCGATCATGGTGGGCCGCTTGCGGAACCTGTCGGCCCAGAACCCCGCGAACAGGAAGAGGAGGAACGGCAGCCGCCCGACCGCGCCCAGCGTGCCGACCTCGGCCTCGCTGGCGCCCAGCACGATGATGGCGACCAGCGGCATGGCCACGACGGTGATCTGGCCACCGAACTGGGAGGTGCTGTAACCGACCCAGAGTTTGAGGAAGTCGCGATGCTTCCAGAGGCTTGTCGGTGCTGCCTCAGTGGCGGGCGCGGTGTTCGAGACCACGGTCCATCCACCTCCTCCATGCGTTGGCGGTCCGGGTGACGTAGGGGTTGTAGAGCGCGCTGAAGCGCGCGCCGGGGATGAGCCCGGTCTCCAGGTTCGGGACGAACGCCCGCCACCCGTAGTCCTCGTCGGGTGGGGCGTTGTCCTCCTCGGGGATCAGCAGGACAGCCGGCCCGTCGAAGGTGTCGTGCTTGTAGCGCCCCACCGCGTGCGCGTTGGCGCGGAAGACCTCGACGTAGCGTTGGATCTGGTCGAGGTCGGTGCTCTCCGTGCGAAGCTGGCCTTCCTTGGTGGCGGCGTTGACGATGGCCAGCAGCCGTTCGGCCGGCTCCATCAGGCTCAGCTCGCGGGGGTCGAGCGAGGTCGCCCCGCCGGCCAACGCGTGCACCATGAGCGCGGTGTCGTCCTCCAGCGTCGAGCCGACGACCGGCTCCTCCGCCGAGGACCAGGCCAGGAAGACGTACGGCACGGCGTGGCCGTCCTTGCGCAGCCGGCGGGCCACTTCGAGGGCGATGTTCCCGCCGATGCAGAAGCCGCCGACGAAGTACGGCCCGGCGGGGAAGAGCTCGCGGATGTAGCCGGCGTAGGTTTCCGCCATCTCGTCGATGGTGGTCTGTACGGCGTCGCCCTCGGTCAGCCCGTGCGCCGGGATGGCGTAGACCGGCTGGTCGTCACCCAGATGCTGGGCAAGCGGGCGGTACCGGAAGACCTGCCCGCCCAGCGCGTGGATGAGGAAGAGGGGCGGGCGGTTGCCGGCGGTGCGCAGCGGCACGACCCGGCCGCGGGAGACCGGGTTCTCGCCCTCGTCCGCCAGGGCTTCGGTGAGCTGGGCGATCGTCGGCGCGGCGAGCACCGTGGCCACGGGGATCTCCCTGCCGAGCGCCTGCCGCATCCGCAGGGCCAGGCGGAGCGCCAGCAGCGAGTGTCCGCCCAGGTCGAAGAAGTCGTCACGGATGCCGGGACGCTCCACGCCGAGGATCTCCGCCCAGATCTGGGCGAGGGTCTCTTCCAGCTCGTCGCGGGGTGCTTCGTAGGGAGCCCGGGCCACCGGCGCCGGGTCCGGGAGCGCCTTGCGGTCGAGCTTGCCGTTGGCGGTGACGGGCAACCGGTCCAGCTCGGTGAAGGACGAGGGCACCATGTGGTCGGGCAGCCGCTGGCGCAGGAATACCGCCAGTTCCTCCGGCTCCGCCGTGCCGACGACGTAGGCCGCCAGCACGCCGCCGACCGGACGGACCGCGGCCG
>NZ_JBHUFV010000053.1:0-2704 GCF_042681425.1 Nonomuraea mangrovi
CGGCCGCGGTCCGTCCGGTCGGCGGCGTGCTGGCGGCCTACGTCGTCGGCACGGCGGAGCCGGGGGACATGGCCGGCTTCCTGCGCCAGAGGGTGCCCGAGCACATGGTGCCCGCCTCCTTCACGGTGCTGGACCGCCTGCCGGTGACAGCCAACGGCAAGCTCGACCGCAAGGCACTCCCCGAACCGCAGGCCCCTGTCGGCGTGCCGTACGAGGAACCGAGCGGTGAGATCGAGCGGGCGCTGGCCGCGGTCTGGGCGGAGGTGCTGGGCGTCCCGACGCCCGGCGCCCACGACAGCTACTTCGCGCTGGGCGGGGATTCCATCAGATCGCTCAAGATCGTCGCGCGCCTCCGGGCCCGCGGATACACGCTCGCGCTCGAGGACATCTTCGTCCACCAGACAGTGCGCGAGTTGGCCCAGGTGGTCACCACCGGGACGGTGAACGAGAGCCGCAGCACCAGCGAGGCGTTCAGCATGCTCGGCGCCGCGGACCTGGACCGGCTGAAGCAGCGTTTCCAAGGAGGCAAGCGTTGACGGCTCTGGAACTCGAGGACGCCTACCCGCTGACCGCTCTGCAGTCCGGGATGCTCTTCCACAGCGCCTACCAGGAAGACTCCGCGACCTACCACGACGTCTTCACGCTGATCCTGCGTGGGCCGTACCAGAGCGACACGTTCCGCGTCGCCCTTCGCGGGGTCATGGCCCGGCACTCGGTCCTGCGCACCTCGTTCGACCTGACCGGCTTCGACGAGCCCATCCAGCTGGTCTGGCAGGATGTCGAGCCACCCGTCGAGGAACTCGACCTGTCCGGGTTCGAGGACCCCAGGCAGCGCCTGAGCATCTGGCGCGAGCAGGAGAAGCACCGGCCCTTCGACTGGGAGGCCCCGCCGCTCTTCCGCGCCGTCATCCACCACCTCGACACCGACTGGTTCGCGCTCACGCTGAGCTTCCACCACGCGATCCTCGACGGCTGGAGCGTCGCCTCCATGGTGACCGAGCTGCTGGACCGCTACGCCGCGGGGCTGCAAGGGGTGCCGCAGGCGCCGGCCGTACCCCCGCCCTCCTCCTTCCGCGACTTCGTCGCCAGGGAGAAGGAGGCGGTGGCCTCGCCGCAGACCGAGCGGTTCTGGCGGGAGGCGCTGGCCGACGCGCCGGTGACCGCGCTGCCCAGGCTTCCCGGCTACCGCACGGGAGACGCCGAGGACACCGTCTCGCATGCCGTACCCCTTGACGACCAGCTCGTCGAAGGGCTGGAGAGGGTGGCGCGGCAGGCCAGGGTGCCGCTGCGCACCGTGCTGCTCGCCGGGCATCTACGCGTGCTGGCGCTCCTGACGGGCGACAGCGACGTGGTCACCGGCATCGTGACGCACGGCAGGCCCGAGCACGAGGCGGCCGAGCAGGTCCTCGGGCTGTTCCTCAACAGTGTGCCTGTGCGGGTGCGCACCGACGTGCCGAGCTGGGAAGAGCTGATCAAGCGGGTCTTCGCCGCGGAGGTGGCGTTCCTGCCGCACCGGCTGTATCCGCTGTTCGAGATGCAGCGTCTCAGCCAGCGCTCTCCCCTGATCGACGTGCTCTTCGACTATCGCGACTTCCACGTCTACCAGGACCTCGGCCCCGGCGGGGTCGTCCAGGTCGAGGAGAGCGAGTTCTTCGAGCAGACGAACCTGCCACTGTCCGCGAACTTCACCTGGTCGCCGCAGGCCGGCGGGCTGGAGTTGAAGCTCAAATATGACATCACGCAGTTCTCCGCCGATCAGGTCGTGCGGGCGGGTGAGCACTACCGCCGGGTCTTCGCGAAGATCGCCGAGGATCCGGCGGCTGACCCGCGTGATTCCGAGGAACTCCTGGCCGCCGATGTGGCGTCGGTGGAGGGGTGGAACGCGACGGGCGTGCCTCGGGAGTTCGTGGCGTTGCCCGACGTGGTGGCGCGGAGGGTGGCGTCGTCGCCGGACGCTCCTGCCGTCTGGGACGGCTCGTGGTTGACGTATGCCGAGTTCGGGGCTCGGGTTCGTGGGCTGGCCTCGGTGCTTCGCGAGCAGGGTGTACGGCTGGGCGACGTGGTGGGCGTGTGCCTGCCGCGTGGCGCTGACCTGATCGTGGCCGTGCACGCGGTGATGGCCGCCGGCGGGGCCTACATGCCGCTGGAGCCGGACTACCCCGATGAGCGCCTGTCCTTCATGGTGAGCGATGCCGGGGCTCGCGTCGTGATCACGGAGGAGCCTGGCCGTTTCCCCGGTTCGGTGGTGGTGGCTCCTACCGAGTCGGCGGACGGGCCGGCTTTCGCTCTGACGATCCCGCCGACAGCGCCCGCCTATCTGCTCTACACCTCCGGATCGACGGGACGCCCGAAGGGCGTGCTCGTTTCCCATGAGGCCATCGCCAACCGGCTGGTGTGGATGGGGGAGGCGTTCCCGCTCGGGGCCGGCGATCGGGCCGTGCAGAAGACGCCGTTCACCTTCGACGTGTCGGTGTGGGAGCTGTTCTGGCCCCTGATGGAGGGGGCCGGGCTGGTGGTGGCGCCCCCGGGCGTCCACCTGGACGCGGCCGCGTTGGTCGAGCTGATGCGCGCTCACAGCGTCTCGATGGCGCATTTCGTGCCGTCGATGCTGGACGCGGTCATGGAGGTCCCGGATCTGGACGTGCCGTCGTTGCGGCGGATCGTGTGCTCGGGTGAGGCGCTGCCCTCTTCTCTGGTGGCTCGC
>NZ_JBHUFV010000054.1:0-145033 GCF_042681425.1 Nonomuraea mangrovi
CGGTGTGCAGCGCGTTGTTGGTCATGAAGCCATCGTCGAAGCTTGCCCCTGGGGCAAGGTCAAGCCAGGAGCAGAGAAAATCGGTGAGCTTCTTTGGTCGCCGAGGCGAACGCTGAGATGGAGACCGACCGGGCCGGCAAGGTCTGGATCCCGCGGCCTCCCGTGGCCAGACGGCCACCCTGGAACCGCGACCGGGCACGGGCACTGTCAGCGGAGTGCGACTTCGCGCGGGCCGTTGAACGGCGCCAGCGACAGCACCCTCTTCGAGGGCCGCAGCCCCTCGTTCTCCGCGAACAGCTTCCGCGCCGCGTCGAAGGGGACGTCGTCACATGCCACCAGGAAGGCGTGGTCGTACAGGTCGCGGATCGCGTCTGTCACCTCGCCGTCGGCGCCCCTTCCCGTCCCCCAGGTGTCCCACAGCAGCGGCTCCACCTTGTGGTCGCGCACTTCTCAACCGCAAAGCATCTACTTGAACGATAGTTGAGTACATGCTAGCTTGGCGAGTACATGATCAAGGGAGGAATGATGAACGCCCCTTCACCGGCTCAGGCACTGCAGGAGATCCAGCGCGTCGAGGGCCGCGTGCGCGCCGCCGAGCGCCGTTTCGGCGCGATCTGCCTCGCGAGCGGCATCGGCGCACCGCTGTACTGGGCCGGGATGCTGTTCGCCCCCACGTTCCGCACTCCGGCCACGCTCGCCTGGATGCTGCTCACCCTGGTGCTGTGCGGCCTCATGCTGCGCATCGGCGTCACGGGCCGGCGCCTCACCCAGATCGCGTACTGGGTGGCAGGCGGCGACCTCGTCCTGTTCCTTCTCCCCGCGGCGCTGTTCTTCCTCTACGGGCCCGCGCCTCTCCCCTCATCGTGGACGGTGGCCGGCGTCGCGCTCTGCGTGGCCAGCGGGCTGCCGATGCTCTACGCCGCCCGACGGCTGACGAGGGCGTGATGAGCGCACATCCACGGCACGAACTCGACGAGATCATCCACGCCCCCGTCCGCCTGTCGATCATGGCGGCGCTCGCCGCCGCCGACCGGGCCGACTTCCGTTTCCTCAAGGAGACGATCGAGGTCAGCGACTCGCTGCTGTCCAAGCACATGCTCATCCTCGAGGAGGCCGGCTACGTGAAGGTGTCCAAGGGCTTCGTGGGAAAACGGCCCCGCACGTCGCTGTCCCTCACCGACGAGGGCAGGGCCGCGTTCGCCACCTACACAGCCGTCCTACGGAGGATCACAGGTGCCTGACCTCGCTGCCGGAGGACCTCAACCGCTTCCACCAGGCAGTGCTCACCGGCCGGCTGATCGGCCAGGCCCGGTCGGCCGAGATGCGCACGACACCGAGGACGGGGACAGGCAGGCCTCCTCCGGCATCACCATGACCTGGCACCCGCCGTGAAGCGCCGACCTTCACCCGAGAGGCCGCGGTCGCGGCTCATGACTCCTCCGTGTCCGGCGCCGGAGCGGTCGTGGCACCGGCCGACAGCAGTCTCTCCGCCAGCACGCGACAGCGGTTCGCGAGCTCCGGAGGGTCGAGCACCTCGAAGTCGTGCCCCAGCAGGAGCACGTGCATGAGCACGAAGTCGAGGCTGACCGCGCCACTGAGCACCTCGCACCGCTCGCTCCCTCGCCGTCGCACGACGGCGGCCGACGCCGGAATCTGCGCGCGCACCGTGTCGGCCGGCGCGTGCACGAGGAAGCGCGCCTGGTGCGGGTAGACGCGGCTCGCCACGGCCTCCTGCACGTACGGCGCCGCGTCGGGCGCCGCGCGCGGGCGGAAGCGCCAGGTCCGTGCGCACACGTCGGACATCCGGTCGACGCGGAAGCTGCGCCAGTCGTCGCGATCGAGGTCGTAGGCGAGCAGGTACCAGCGCCGGTCGGAGGCGACCAGGCGGTAGGGCTCGACCCGTCGCGGTCGTACCTCGCCACCGGACGGGTAGTCGAAGCCCGCCTCGACCTCGTCGCGGCAGGCTCTGGCCAGGTTCATGAGCACCTCCGGGTCGACCGGGGTGCGGCCTCCGCCGAAGGACTCCACCGAGCCGGAGAGCGCGCGCACCTCGTGCCGCAGCCTGGTGGGCAGCACCCGGTCGAGCTTGGTCAGCGCCCGCAGCGCGGCGTCGCCGGCGCCGGCGACCGCGCCACCCGCGCCCGCGAGCAGCGAGACGGCGGTGGCGATCGCCTCCTCGTCGTCGAGAAGTAGCGGCGGCAGGTCCTGCCCAGGGCCGAGCTGGTAGCCGCCGCCGACACCCTGGCTGGCATGTACCGGATAGCCGAGCGCGCGCAGCCGCTCCACGTCACGCCGTACCGTGCGCGGCGTGACCCCGAGCCGGTCGGCGAGTTCGGGGCCGGTCCAGACCTGGCGCTGCTGCAGCAACCCGAGGAGGGTGAGCACCCGCTCCGTCGTCCCCCGCTCCTCACCGCTCGCCCCGTCCATGCCGCCCACCCTGCCATAGATAGCGGACCGATCCTGTCCGCTAGCGGTGTCAGAGTGGCTCCATGGATGCAGACGAACTCGACTGGAACCGGACGCTGCGCGAACAGTGGGAGTCCCACTGGGACCGTCAGCTCCGAGCCCGGCTCGACGGCCTCACCGATGACGAGTACTTCTGGTCGCCGGTGCCGGACGCCTGGAGCGTGCGGCCGCGCGGCAGCTCGACAGCGCCCGTGCAGGCCGGTGCCGGGGACTTCACGGTGGACTACGCCTTCACCGAGCCGGTCCCCCCGGCCTTCACCACGATCGCCTGGCGACTCGGTCACGTCATCGTCGGCGTGCTCGCCGCGCGCAACGCGGCGCACTTCGGCGCGCCTGCGGCGTCGTACGAGACCTGGGAGTACGCCGGCAGCGCGGCCACCGCGCTCGACCAGCTCGATGCCCAGCTCGACGTCTGGCTGGCCGGGGTGCGCGACCTCGGCGAGGCCGGGCTCCGGGTCCCGGTCGGCGCGAAGGAGCCGTATTCCGAGGCGTCCATGGCCGATCTGGTCCTGCACATCCACCGCGAGCTGATCCATCATCTGTCCGAGGTCTGCCTGCTGCGCGACCTCTACCTGCACACCGACCCCGCCACGAAACGAGCGACCCGATGAGCCGCCACATCCAGATCACCTTCGACGCCCACGACCCGCGGGCGCTGTCGTCCTTCTGGCGCGACGTACTGGGCTACGTCCACCCCGGCCCGCCCGGAGTAGACCTGCCCGAGGGCGCCGACCCGCTTGCCGCGTGGGACGACTTCCTCGCGCGGGTCGGCGTACCGGAGGAGCAGCGCAACACGAGATCGGCCATCGAGGACCCTGACGGGCACGGCCCGCGGCTGTTCTTCCAGCAGGTGCCGGAGGACAAGGTCGCCAAGAACCGCGTCCACCTCGACGTCCGTGCGGCTCCCGGACTGCAGGGAGAGGAGCGGATGGCGGCGCTGGAGGCCGAGTGCGACCGGCTCGTCGCGCTGGGAGCGAAGCGGATAGCTCGCCACGAGCCCGCTCCCCCGATGAGCGCCGGCTTCATCGTGATGGCCGACCCCGAGGGCAACGAGTTCTGCCTGGACTGACCCGGCTCGGCCGTGGTCGCCGAAACCTCGGGTCTTCGAGGGACGGGCATGGGTTCGGGGGCGGCGCCTTCCTGCGCCGCCCCCGAACCCTGCGGCGTTATCGGGACGCGGTCGGGCAGAACTCGGCCGACAGCACGTCGGTGAAGACGCTCAGGCCGCTCCAGTCGCCGTTGAGCTGGCTGGTGAGCAGGTGCTCGCCGTCGCGGGAGCCCATGGCGTAGGTCCACGATCCGTAGGTCGCGCCGGCGTTGCCCCAGACGGTGACGCCGCAGGGCAGCTTCTGGGAGAAGACGCCCAGGCCGTAGCGGGTGTCAGGGATCCAGGGGACGGGGCCGGTGGTCGGGACGGTGGTGAACATCTCGCGCTGCTGGTCGGCAGGCAGCAGGCGGCCGCCGAGCAGCGCGCCGAAGAAGCGCTGCAGGTCGCCGGTGGTCGAGATGATGCCGCCCGCCGCCCAGGCGAAGGACTGGTCCATCTCGGTCGCGTCGTAGATCTTGGGCGTGGCATCGGCGGAGAACAGGGTGGAGTAGTGCGCCGGGTGAGGGCCGTCGATCTTGGGGTCGGTTCCGGGCAGCGAGGTGCCGGTCAGGCCGAGGGGGCGCAGGACGGTCCTGGTGAGTTCCTGGGCGAAAGTCCTGCCCGTCGCCTTTTCGACGATCAAGGCGGCCAGGAAGTAGTTGGTGTTGGAGTAGAGGAACGCCTCGCCCGGCTTGAAGGGCGGCGGGGTGGCCAGGCCGATCCTCACCAGCTGCTCGGGGGTGTAGGTGTCGTAGCGGTGCTCGAACCAGGCGGCGCCCACGCCCTTGGCGAAGAATTCCGGGTCGTTGCCGTAGTTGAAGATGCCGCTGGTGTGGTTGAGCAGCTGCCGGACGGTGATCTCGCGGCCGTCGTAACCGTTGCCCTGCACCAGACCGGGCAGCCACTCCTCCACCGTGTCGTCGAGGCTCAGCTTGTCCTCGGCCGCCAGCCGCAGGATCACGGTGGCGGTGAACGCCTTGGTGGCGCTCCCGATCCGGAACCTCTCGTACGGCCGGCGCTTCTGTCCGGTTTCGGTGTCGGACACACCCGCCGAGCCGAACCATCTGCCGCGGCGGTCGCGGACCTCGGCGACCATGCCGGGAGCACCGCCGGCGACGGCGCTGTCAAGAGCGCGTTGCACCTCGGCGTGGTCGGGAGCGGAGGGTGTGGCTGCCGCGGGGGCCGCCACGGCGCCCCCGGTGATCATCACGGTGGCGAGGAGCAGTCCCGCCTTGGCGGAGTAGGACGCGGTCATGTCAGTCTTCCTTCAGGGGTCGGTTCTTCAAGGTCAAGAGAGCTGGTCAGTGCGTCATCTGGTGGTGCCGGGGGGCCTGCACGGCGCTCGCGCGCCTGGCGCTGACGATCACCCCTGCGGTGGTCGCCGCCGTGAGCAGCAGCACCGCGGCCAGGGCGAGGAGGGTGCGGGCGTCCGGGTGGATCAGGGACTGGCCGCGCACGGCCTGCCAGGTCACGACCGCGACCAGCCCGGTGTAGCCGAGGGCGGCGCTGCCGACCAGGCGGGCGCGGACCTTCTCGGCGCGCAGCCAGGCGTGCTTGGCGGCCAGCGCGGCCAGTACCGCGGCGAGTACGAGGAGCACCTGGATGCCGTGCAGAGCGAAGAAGTGCGGTACCCGGAAGTCGCCGCCGGTCACGCTCCAGCCGGTGAGCGGCATGCCGTGGCCGTCCGGGTCGCCGATGCCGTGGCCCTGGTACATCGGCACCTGATGGCCGTTGGCGTCGGTCACCGTGCGGGGGGTGATCTCGGCGACCAGCCAGTAGACCGGCACGAGCATGCCGAAGACGGCCAGCCCCAGCCCGGCGCGGATCGCTCGGTTCAACGCGGCCCCGCCGGTGCGCTGGATCAGCAGGACGATCGCCAGGATCAGTTGCGTGACGAGGATGATCATCACGCCGAAGGTGAGGATGGGGACCAGGGCCACGGTGACCGGATCGGTCTGGTCGGCGTTGAAGTGGCTGAAGGTGCCGCGCGCCGCCTGTGCGGTGATGGCGCCGACCTCGACGGTCGCGGCCAGCGCGAAGACGCTGCCGACCCACCAGCCCAGCCGCCTGCCCTTGCGCAGCTTGGTCAGCAGCCAGGCCAGCGTGCCGGCGTAGAGGGCGAAGGCGAAGCCGAACTTCAGCGGCTTGACCCACACCGACTCGTCCAGCAGGGTCCGGCCGTCCACGACGAGCCCGACACCGGCCGCGAGCACCAGAGCCAGCATGAGGAGCGCACAGGCCACCAGGGGACGGTGCCAGGTGCGCACGGGGGTGAGGAAGGACGACATAGGGGGCTCCGATCACAGCTCGCCAGTTTGCGAACAGGTCCGTTCGCTTGTTTGCGAATACCTAAAAGCTAATTTGCTTTCACAGATCAGTCAATGTCAGATAGGCGAACTGCTCACATATTCCCAGGTGAAAACCCACATATTCTTGCAATGACGATGAAGGTGAGCGCAAAAGCAAGTACGGGCGACTTGCAATGGTGTGACGGCGAACGCAATACTGGCCGCACCGCAAGACCGATACGGAAGGCAGAACCGATGCCCGGAGGCAGGCTGACCCACCAGGACCGGCAGAAGATCGCCGAGGGACTGGCCGCAGGACTCACCTACACCGAGATCGCCGGCGGTCTGGGCAGGCCCATCTCCACCATCACCAGGGAGGTGGCCCGCAACGGCGGCCCCGGCGACTACCGGGCCGGGCGGGCACAGCAGGCGACCCAAGGACGGGCCCGCCGCCGCAAAGCGAGCCCGGTCAAGGCCTCGCCCGCACCCGCCGCCACGGACCACGGGCGCGACCCGCAGGCGGTGAACGAGCTGGAGGAACAGTTCACCACGATGCTGGTCGGCACGGGTCTGCCGCGGATGACGGCCAGAGTGCTGACCTGCCTGTACGTCACCGACGGCGGCAGCCTGACCGCCGCCGAGCTCGTCCAGCGCCTCCAGGTCAGCCCCGCCTCCATCTCCAAGGCCGTCGGCGAACTCGAACAGCAGGAGCTCATCAGGCGCGAGCGCGACCCCCGCCGGCGGCGCGACCGGTACGTCATCGACGCCGACGCCTGGTTCCGCGGCTGGATGGCCAGCGCCCGCCAGAACACCATGCTGGCCGACTTCACCCGTCGAGGCGCTCAGATCCTCGGCGCGACCACACCCGCAGGCACCCGGATGCAGGACATCGGCCAGTTCTTCGAGCACGTCGGCACGGCCATGATCCAGGCGGCCGAGGAATGGCGGCGGGAGCATGCCGCGCGGCGAACGCCACCCGATCCGACGGGACCGTGAATCCGTCGGATCACGCCGGACCCGTCGGGGCACGGCAGGCCGAGAAGTAGGCGACCGCGCCGTCGTGGTCGAGCTCGACACGGTCGAAGCCCGCCTCTTCCAGCCAGCGTGACAGGTCACCGGTCGTACCCACGGTGGCGAAGGCGCCGATACGGCGCATGACCCGGATCCACGTGTCCTGGCGCAGGCCGCTGCCCCGCACGATCGCGTTCCCCCGCAGCCGGCCCGCGGGGCGCAGGACGCGTGCCATCTCGGCGAGCGCCGTCGCAGGATCGGCGAAGCAGTGCAGGCCGAAGTAGCTCAGGCACCGGTCGAACTCGCCATCCCCGAACGGCAGCCCGGTCACGTCCGCCTGGAGGAGGCGGATGCCGTGCAGCCCTCGCCGCCGCGCGCGCTCCTTGGCCATGCGCAGCATCAGCGGGGACAGATCCAGCGCGACGTAGCCACCGGCCCCGGGCTTCAGCCTCCTGAAGGCGGTCCCGCCTCCGCAGGGGACGTCGAGGATCCGTTCGCCGTCCGCCGCCTTGTGGAGACGGTCGAGATCGCGGTAGAAGCGCCGCATGTCCGTGCCCCACAGCACCCTGCCGCCGAGCCTGCCGATCGGTTCGTGCGTGATCCCGAAGTCGTAGACCATCGCGGTGAGGCGGGCCCGACGCCAGTGGTTCATCCGATACCTCCACGCCACGCCGCTCTCGTGTCCCGGAGTTCGGCGACCCTCGCGGCACGTGTCCGTCAGCTCTCCTTCAGTATGCGAGCCCGGCTCACCCCACGGCATAGGGTGTCCGACACGCATTCGACGAGGATCGCGCCCGGGAGCGGCCCGCTGACCCTCACCGCCTTCCGCGGACGGCCGGATCGCGCCGCGAGTCGAGGCCTGGGAGATCAGCATGGCTCGACGGCCTCTGGGGAGGGACACCGTGAAGGTCACGAGAGACGCACCGTCGAGCGTAGGGGAGCGGCGATGAACTCCGAGGCTGTCGCCCGGCTGCGGATGGAGGCGTCACGCGCGGACTACCCGTCGATGGCCCGGCTGGCGCGGGCGCTGTACGAGACAGGGCTCGGCCCGCGCGAGGTGCTGCGCGAATGCTACGGCGTCACCTTTCCCGAGGAGCTCTTCGTGGTCGTCGACGCCGGGCTGTGGTCCCTGGACCTGCTGGCGTACTTCACCGACCAGCCCTGGGAACTGGCCATCCCACCCGACCGGGGCGGCCCTGCGGACACGCCCGGCTCCATGGCCGACACCGAGTCGCTCATCGTGGCCCGCGACCCCGACCTGATGCCGCTCCTGCAGATTCCCGCCGCCCAGGCCCACGAGGAGGACCGCATCGTGTGCTACCGGCTGGAGGAGCTCAGGGCGGGCCGTCCCACGGTCTTCTGCCTCGGGGCGGAGGCCTACCCCAGCGGGCAGGTGCGCGAGGGTGAGGCGGTGCGCTGCGGCGAGTCCATGCTCGCGGTCCTGTACGAGGAACACGCCGCCTCCCTCCGCTCGCTGGAGGAGGAGGTGCACCGTCCGTGGAACCGGGGTGCGGGCTCGGTCTCCTGGGACGAGGTCGAGCAGGCGCGCGAGTCCCTGGCACTGGTCGCGGAACTGCGAAGGCGAGCGGTGGTCAAGGACGACGGCGCCGGACTCCAGCCCCATCCGGCCACTCCGGCGGGACCGCGGATCGGCCCCGCGGGCCGCTAGTCCTGACGGCCGAGGTCGATGCCCGGCAACTCGGCGCGCGACGAGATGCCCAGCTTCGGGAACGCCTTGTACAGGTGGAAGCCCACCGTCCGCGGGCTCAGGAACAGCTGGGCGCCGATCTGCCGGTTGGTCGCGCCGGTCGCCGCCAGCCGTACGACCTGCAGTTCCTGCGGGGTCAGCGCGTCCAGCGGCCGGACCTCGGCGCCGAGTTCCGGCAGGTCGGCGCGGGAGCCCGTCGCGGCCAGCTCCGTGCGGGCCCGCTCGGCCCAGGGCGCGGCCCCCAGCGCGGCGAAGCGGCGCATCGCGGCGCGCAGCCGCGCTCCCGCGTCGGCCCGCCGGCGTTCCCGCCGCAGCCATTCGCCGTACAGCAACTCCGTCCTGGCCTGCTCGAACGGCCGCCCTTCCCTGGCGTGCCACTCCAGCGCCGCCCGGTAGTGCGGCTCGGCCTCGCCGCGCGGCGCGAGGAGGGCGCGGCAGCGGTGGGCGACCGCGGCCGCCCATGGCTGCCCGCTGGCCGAGGCCCAGGCCTCGAACCGGGCGAACGCCTCAGCCGCGCGCTCCGGCTCGCCCGTCCGGACACAGGCCTCGACCTGGTCGGGAAGGGCGAAGGTGACGATCACGGTGTGGCCGAGCGGCCCGTCGAGGACTCGCGCCATCCGCTCGGTCACCGCCTCGTGCCGCGCCCGTACGAGATCGAGCAGGGTCAGCGCGCAACCGCCCCATCCCGAGCCGCCCCGCTCCTGGGCCGCGCCCTCCGCCTCCCCGGCCAGCCGCAGGCACGTCTCGTCCTCGCCCCGAAGGGCGGCGAGCCGCGCCAGGACGCCTTGCAGGTGCCGCAGCCGTCCCGCCTGCCCGGTGTCGTGCGCGATCTGCCACGCCTCGGCGCCCGACCGCGCCGCCTCCGCGTACCTGCCGCGCAGGATCTGCGCCTGGGTGAGCAGTTGCAGCGCGTGCGGCAGCGCCCCGATCTGTCCCTGCTCGCGGCAGGTGTGGACGCGGGCAGCCGCCAGCTCGCACGCCGCGGCGTCGTCGCCGGTCATCAGAGCGCAGAACACGGCGTACGTCCCGACGACCCGATCCGCGGCCGTGCGCAGCGAGGGGATGACGGCGCGCAGGAGGGGCAGCCCCGCTTCGGGGTCGCCCGAGGCGACCCGTTCCATACCTCGTACCGCCTGCGTCAGTGGCGCCAGCCGGGGGCCGGGCCTGAGGGATTCGAGCTGCTCCGCGGCCTGCCCCAGCGCGGCGTGGTCGCCGGCGAACCACGCCTCGCCTGCGGCGGTCGCGAGCAGGGACGTGGCGTCGTCCGGCGCGTTCGCGGCGATGCCGGCGGCGGCGTCGATCAGCGTGCGCGCGGGTGACGCAAGGCCCGCATGCTCGGCGTCGACCGGCGTGCGCGCGGGTGACGCAGGGCCCGCGTGCTCGGCGTCGACCGCGGCGCGTACCGCGGCCAGCCGGGCCACGACCGCGGGATCGCCGGTCAGGCGCCGGCCCCGGTCGGCCGCCGCGCCGGCGCGGGCCAGCTGCCCGGCCCCGATGGCCGCCTCGGCGGCGTCGGCCAGCCACCGCGCCCGCCGCAGCCGGTCCACGGTGAGCTGCGCGGCACGCTCGTAGGCACCGGCAGCCGAGGCGTGGCTGCCCCGCCGCCGCGCCCGCTCCCCGGCTGCGGCGAGCACGGCCGAGATCTCCTCGTCCGGCCCCAAGGCCGCGGCCGACAGGTGCCAGGCCCTGCGGTCGGCGTGCTCGTCGTCGTCGAGGGCGGCGGCCAGCGCGCGATGGGCGGCCACCCGCTGGGCGACGGGCGCCTCATGGTAGGCCGCGGTCTTGACCAGGGGATGGCGGAACCGCAGCCGGCCGCCGGCGACTCCCACCAGGTGGGCGCGCTCGCCGGGCTCCAGGTCCTCCAGCCGGTGCGCGCGCTCGCCGGGCTCCAGGTCCTGCGGCCCGGCCTCGAAGCCCTCCGCCGCCCGCAGTACCAGCTCCAGGCTGCCGCTGCCCTCCGCAGCGGCGATCAGGAGCAGCACCTGTGTACGCCGGGGCAGCCGCCGGATCGCCGTCCGCAGCGACTGCTCCAGCCGCCCGGACAGGGAGAGTCCTGGCGGTTGCAGGGGCAGCGGATCGAGCTGTCCCGACCGCTGCTCGGGCGTGAGCGTCCCCGCGAACTCCAGGAGCGCCAGCGGATTGCCCTCGGCCTCCTCGATCACCCGATCGCGCACGTCAGGTACCAGGTCGGCGGCCGCCTCGGCGAGCAGCGTCTCGCAGTCGGTCCGGGCGAGGCCGGCGAGCCGCAGCTCGGCGACGCCTTGGCAGGGCGACTCCGCGCCGTCGTCGCGCACGGCGAAGATCATGGTGATGCGCTCGGCCCCCAGCCGGCGGGCCGCGAACACCAGCGCGTCCACCGAGGCGCGGTCCAGCCACTGCACGTCGTCGACGAGGCACAGCAGCGGGCGTTCGTCGGAGAGGTCCGCCAGCAGGGTCAGTACCGCGAGCCCCACGAGGAAGCGGTCCTGGGCGCCGGTCCTGCCTTCGCCGAACGCGCCGAGCAGCGCCTGCCGCTGCGCCTCCGGAAGCCCCTCGACGAGATGCCGAGCCGGCCGCAGCAGCAGGTGCAGGGCCGCGAAGGGCAGTTCGGCCTCGGCCTCGACGCCGGTGACCCGCAGCACCAGCAGGTCGTCGCCGGCGCCCTGAACCGCTTCTGCCAGCAGCGCCGACTTGCCGATCCCTGCCTCGCCGTGCACGACGACCGCGTGGCCCCGCCCCTCGCGGGACTCGGCGATCAGCCTCTTCAGGGCGGCGATCTCCGCGTCTCGGCCGATCATGATGCCCTGACCCTACCTAAGCGGTGACCGATCCCCGGCAGGAGCCCGGTCGCCGTGACTTATCCGGCTCCCGAGGCCCGCCGCTACGGTCGTGAGCAGTCGCCCTGACCTCAGGAGGAAGCCCGTGAGCGACATATTCGCAGAGCCCGTGGGAACCGTCGTCGGCGGGCGCACCGAGGCGTTCGACGACGACTGGAACACCGAGGAGGCGCTGATCCGCCTGGACGGGACACGCTTCGGGCCGGACTCGCTCGCGGGTCTCGACGCGTTTTCGCACCTGGAGGTGGTGTTCCAGTTCCACCTCGTGGATCCGGCCTCGGTCCAGACGGCGGCCCGTCGTCCCCGGGGCAACCCTGACTGGCCCCTGGTGGGCATCTTCGCGCAGCGGGGGAAGAACCGGCCGAACCGGCTGGGCGTCTCCCGCTGCCGCCTGCTCGCCGTGGATGGTCTCGACGTGCGCGTGCGCGGCCTGGACGCCATCGACGGGAGCCCGGTCCTCGACCTCAAGCCGTACATGGCGGAGTTCGGCCCGCAGGGCGAGGTCGTGCAGCCCGCGTGGGCGACCGAACTGATGCGCAACTACTACTGAGCCGAGGGGATGTCGATGGAGCTTCCTGCGCGCACGGACGTGCTGATCGTCGGCTCGGCGAGCGACGAGCTGGTGGCGCGCGGCATCACCGTGCCGCGGTTCACGGTCCGGGACCGCGACCGGGTCCTGCTGACGGTGGCGTTCGACACGTTGCCGACCGATTTTCCGTACACGCTGCTGGTGCCCCAGGACGTCACCGAGCGGGTGCTGCTGGACCGGCTGCGGGCCGCCGGCTGTACGGTGCACCGCCCGTACGAGGTGAGGGCCGTCGAGCAGGACTCCTCGGGGGTCACCGCCACGACGGCGGACGGCCGGCTGATCCGCGCCTCCTACGCCGTGGGCGCCGACGGCATGCACAGCACGGTGCGCGAGCACGCCGGGATCCCCTTCACGGGCGACACCTACGCGCAGTCGTTCGTCCTCGCCGACGTCCGGCTCGACTGGGCGGGAGCCTGTGACGAGGTGGCCCTGTACTTCGCCCCGGAGGGGGTGACCGTGATCGCCCCGCTGCCTGGCGGCCGCCACCGGATCGTCGCGACGGTCGAGGAGGCTCCCGAGCACCCAGGCGTCCCCGACATCCAGGCGCTCCTCGACGGTCGTGGCCCGCGGGCTCATCCGGCCACGGTCACCGACCTCGTGTGGAGCTCCCGGTTCCGCGTCCACCACCGGCTGGCCGACCACTACCGGTCGGGCCGGTTCTTCCTGGCAGGGGACGCGGCCCACGTGCACAGCCCGGCGGGCGGGCAGGGCATGAACACCGGCATCCAGGACGCGCTGAACCTGGCGGGCAAGCTCAGCGCCGTCCTGCGCGACGGCGCGCCCGAGACGGTGCTGGACGAGTACGAGGCCGAGCGCCGCCCGGTCGCCGAGGAGGTGGTGGCCTTCACGCACAAGATGACGAGGATCGCCACGGTGGGCAGCGGCCCGCTCCGCTCCCTGCGCAACACGGCGCTGAGGGCTCTGGACTGGATTCCCGCCGTCCACCGCACGATGGCGATGAACCTGTCGGAGCCGGCGACCGCGGACAGGCACTGAGACGGCCGGGCAGGGCCGGCTGCAGGAGCTCACCGGGAGACGCCTGCCCTGCCCGTCGCCCTGCTAGGCCGGGCGGAGGAGGAACGTGACGCCCTCGTGGCCGGGCTTCTCCACCACGAGTCCCGTGTCGGCCAGCACCTCCGCGATCAGCTCCCTGTCGCCGGCCCACTGCAGCGCGAGGACGTCGACCAGGTCGCCCCTGGCGTCGAAGCACGACGTGTGCGCCTGGGTGGTCCAGAAGACGGCCTTGGGCGGTTCCCCTGCCCTGGTCACGTCGTGGACCTGCTGCCAGCCTCCGGAGGAGGTCGGCCACAGGTCCGGCTCGGCGAGGTAGCCGTGCGCCGCCAGCCGGTCGAAGGCTCGCACGATCCGGCAGAGGTCGGAGGGCCGGTCGGTGGCCAGGCAGGTCACGATTCCTTCCTCCGGCTTGTTGAGGCCGTGGACCGCGGCGAACAGCGCGTCCATCGCGGCGTCCGCCTGCCTGCTCAGTTCGTCGGCGTCCATGTCCATCAGCGCGTCGTCGTCGCCCTGGTCGGCCTGCCAGGGAACGGAGAGCACGAGGGCCTCCCGGGCGAACACCGACTGGATCCTCGAGGGGAGCCCGCCTCTCCACGCGATCGTGACGTCCTTGACGAGCGCGCCGTCCGGAGCGAAATGGTCGGCGAGGTCCGCGGGCGGGCTGAGCAGGCCGCTGGTCTCCGTGGCGGACGCGAACCGCTCCGCGTCGACGATCTGCCAGCCCTCGTCCTCCAACCGGCTGAGCGCCTGGTCGAAGCCCTCGCGGTGCGACCGGTGGGACGGGACGGACGCGGGCGCGGTGGCCTGCCCGGACGGCGCGCCGGCGACCTCGGCACGGCGCTGCGCGAGGAACGCGCGGGTCTCGGCGATGAAGCCCCGGTCCATCAGCGTGTCCATCACCATCGACCACCAGGATTCGGCGCCGCGGAAGGCGTCAGGGTCCAGCTCCTTCAACGAGAGCCACAGCTTCTCCGTGTACGGCTTGGCGACGTCCGGAGACTCGCCGTTCAGTTCCTGCTGGCGCAGCCTGAGCCGGTAGAGGAACTCGACGAAGTGCTCCAGTGAGCTGTTGACCTTCTCCGCCTGTGGCTCGTCGTCGAACGAGAGCAGGCCGACGACGCCGTTCCCGATGTCGAGGAAGTAGCGCATGCCCGTGTCCCCCGACGTCCCGCCGAGCGTGAGGACGTCGACGTCCCCGCCGCCCGTCCGGAACACCACGAGTGAACCCACCCGCGGCTCGTCGGCGACGGAGGTGGTGAATGCCAGGTCGGCGCGTACCGGCAGCCCGACCTCGCAGAGGATTCGCGCGTCCTCGTCGGAGAGCCCTGTCTCGCGGCACCACTCGCCGTCCATCAGCAGCAGGCCCTCGTCACCGAATGCTTTGATCATCTGTTCGCGTGTGACCACGATGCGGCACCTTGTCGTTGCGGGCGGCCCGCGGTGTCCGACGCCGGGCCTGAAGATCAAGTTCGCGTAAAGCGTACTGAAGAACGATCACGGACTTGAGCGGAAGCCTCTAGCTGCCGATATTCGTGTTGCGCGTGGCCATGACTGCTGATGTCATGACCACCGGCCGGGGCGCCGCGCCGCGGAACACCCTCACAGGTCACTCCCCCCGGAATTCATGGATGATCACATGCCGCGCCGTTCGCGCGGAGACGAAGGAGAACAATGACGATCGACCACGTCGGTGTCGCCGGTGGGCGGCTCGTCGTCGAGACGGCCGGTGCGGGCGAGACCACGGTGGTGCTGCTCCACTCGGGCGTGACCGATCGCGCGATGTGGGACGGGGTCGTGCCCGCCCTGCTGGAGAGCCACCGAGTGGTGCACTACGACCTGCGCGGCTACGGCGCCTCAGCGCCGGCCGCGGCGCCGTACCGGCATACCGACGATCTGCTGTCCGTGATGGACGCGCTGGAGGTCGGGCGCGCCGTGCTGGTCGGAGCCTCGTACGGCGGCCGGGTGGCTCTGGAGTTCACCGCCTCGCATCCCGGCAGGGTCGCCGGGCTGGCGCTGCTCGCCCCGCCGCTGCCCGGATACGACTGGTCCGCGGTGATGCGCGGCTATGGCCAGGCCGAGGAGGCCGCGCTGGAGAGCGGCGACCTCGACGCCGCCGTGCAGATCAACCTCGACATGTGGGTACGCGGGCCGTCGCGCGCGTGGGACGAACGGCTGCGCGATCATGCCGCGTCGGTACGGGAGGCCCTCCGCGTTTCCCTGGCCAACCAGCACCTCTCCGACGAGTGGGAGGAGAGCGGGAAGCCGGGCCTGGTCGAGGTGCTCGGCGAGATCAGCGTTCCGGCACTGGTGGCGGTGGGGAATGACGATGTTCGGGACTTCCAGGACATCGCCGAACGGCTGGCCGTGACGCTCCCCCAGGCCCGCCTGGAACGGCTGCCTCACACCGGCCATCTGATCGCCCTCGAACGGCCGGCGGAAACCTCGCGACTGCTGCTCTCCTTCCTCGCCGAACTCGGCACACCGTGACGACCACGCCGCGGGTATGTGACCGGTGCCGGCGGATGGGATGACGGTGCTGATGGCGGTGGGGGATACGGTGGTGGATCTGGTGCCGGGGCCACCGGGCTCCGGCTGACCCGGCGTCCGGAACGGACAGGAAAACGGACAGGAAAGGGGAGCCTGTTGTCCCGCGTGAGCTTGCGTCCGATCGCCGTCCACGATCAGGACGAGTTCCTCGAACGGGTCCGTGACAGCGTGGACCTGCACCATCCGTGGATGTCCCTGCCCGCCACACCGCAGGAGTTCAAGGCCTACCTCGAACGGTTCGACGACCCGCGCTCGTCCGAGGGCCTGCTGGTGTGCGTGCGCGAGACCGGTGCCATCGCGGGCATGGTCAACATCAACAGCATCATCCGCGGGCGCCTCCAGGGCGCCTCCCTCGGCTACGCGGCCTTCGCCCCACCGCCGGCCAGGGGTACATGACCGAAGGCCTCGGCCTCGTGCTGCGCCACGCGTTCGAGGAGTTGCGCCTCCACCGGCTGGAGGCCCAGATCCAGCCGGGCAACGACGCCTCCCTGAAGCTGGTCCGGCGTCTCGGTTTCCGCTACGAGGGCTACTCGCCCGGCCTGCTGTTCATCGACGGCGAGTGGCGGGACCACGAGCGGTGGGCGATCACCAGCACGATGGTCGACGGACTGTCCTACGAGCCGCACCCGAGCCTGCCCGCCCGCTGACCCCGGCCGCGGGATCCGCCGGCAGGCCCGGCGCCTCAGGTTCCCGCGGGGCTGTCGGGGCAGGTCGTGTCGCGGGCCGGCAGGACGCCTTCGATCAGGTAGCGGTTGACGGCCGTGTCGATGCAGGCGTTCCTGGGGGCGAACAGCCCGCCGTACACGGTGTGGCGGAAGGCGCCGCGCAACGTGACCAGCCGGGATCCTGTCAGGGCGCGGTGCGTGACGAGCTGGCCCTCGTAGGGGGTTCCCGGGTCGCCGGTGGTGCCGACCATCAGGACGGGGACGGAGTTGCGGACCGCGGTGGGAGGTTCGGCGGGGACGGCCGGCCAGAACGAGCACGGGCTGATGTTGCGGATCAGCGGGCCGAACAGGGGCTCGTCGGCGCGATGTGCCTGGATGTCGCGGTAGTACGTCTCCGGGTCGCGAGGCGCCGCCCGATCGGCGCACATGATGGCGGTCTGGGCGCTGACCGATCCGTCCGCGTCCGGGGAGGACAGGCCGGTCAGGACCGCGTCCAGGGTCGGGGTGGGGGTGACCGTGAGGCCGCGGGCCGCGTCGTGCAGGACCCGCAGGTCGGCGGCGAACCCGGCGTACGACTCCTCACTGTCCCCCGCGGTGACGCCGAACAGGATCACCGGCAGGACGCGTGCGTCGACGCGGTGGCGGCCGACCTTCAGCGGGGCGCGGGTGACGGCGTGGTCGATCCGGTTCACGGCGGCCAGGACGGCGGTGACGCTGTCCCCCAGGCGGTAGCGGCGGTGGTGGCGAGCGGTCCAGGCGGCCCAGTTCTCCAGGACGGCGGCCAGGGCAGGGCCCTGCGTGCTCGTCAGGTCGGGGCCGAACAGGTCGGTGTTCACGGCGCTGTCGAGGACGACCCGGTCGGCACGGCGGGGGAACAACTGCAGGTAGACCGCGCCCAGGTAGGTGCCGTACGAGGAGCCGAGGTAGGAGAGTCTCGGCTCGCCGAGGGCGGCCCTGATCACGTCCATGTCCCTGGCGGTGTTGCGGGTGGAGGCGTACGGCAGCGCGTCCCTGTGGCGGCCGCACCGGGCCGCCAGGTCCCTGGCCAGCGCGACGCCCCTGTCGAAGGTGCGCCGGTCGGGACCCGCCGAGCCGACGGCGATGGTGGGCCACGCGCAGTTCAGCGGGGTGCTGCGGCCGACGAAGCGCGGGTCCATCCCGATCAGGTCGTAGCGGGCCGCGACGGCGGGGGCGGCCTTCTTGACCAGGAGCGTGAGGGACATCGCGGGGACGCCGGGACCTCCGGGGTTGTACAGCAACGTCCCGCGACGGCGGGCGGGGTCGGTGGCCGTCAGCCTGGACATCGCGACCTTGATGGTCCGCCCGCCCGGACGGCTGTAGTCGAGCGGCACGGTGACCTCGGCGCACTGGGCCTTCGCGTCGTCGAGTTCCTTGCCGGTCGTGTCGCCGGGACCGCTCTGGCAGCGGTGCCAGGCGATCTCCTGCTGGTGGAACCGGGTCATCCCGTCGGCCGACGCCGGCCGTACACCGATCACGGCGGCGCATGCCAGGACCGCTGTCACGGTCCCGGCCACGGCCGTCCTTCGTCCACGCATCGCGGTCTCCCTGTCCTGCTCGATCTGTCCTGCTCGATCACGGCCCGTGGGATCACGAGCCGTGTCGAAGGTAGGGCGCGCGGACGGCCGGGCGCGTCCGCTCCCGGTCGGGCTTCCCCGGCCCTCCCGCGAGGCGGGAAACAGACCGTCACGCTGCCTCTGAACAGGGATTTCTTCCATGCCCCGCCCGGCCCGTGTACGACCACAGGCTGATATCGCCTGTTCTGTCCGCCGGTTTCCCTGGCAGGCCCACTAGGTTGGCGGCATGAACCCCGGCACCATGATCCGGCTCGCCGGGCGACGCGGGCCGGGCGGCTCGTGAGGTACGCCGCCTTCGCCTCCGCGCAGGCGGCGCGGCCGGTTCGGGCGCTGCTGCGGCTCGGCGGCCGGGTCCCGTCGGCGGCCTTCGACGCGCTGCTCGCGGCCGTCCTCCTCTTGGCGTGCGTCGGGCTCAACAACCAGGTCTACCGGGGCCCCGCCGGGCCTCTGATCCTCCACGCCGCCCTGGTGCTGCCGCTGATGTGGCGGCGGCGGGCGCCGCTGGCGGCGTTCTGCGCGGTGGCGGCCGTGGCGTTCGTCCAGTGGCTGGCCGACGTCCAGCTGCTGACCGACGTGGCGCTGCTCGTGGCGCTGTACACGGTGGCCGCGCGCTCCACCTGGCGGCACACGCTCCTGGCGGGAGCCGTACTCGAAGCCGGCATTCTGCTGGCCGCCGCCCGCTGGGCGGCACCCTACGGCAGCTTCCTCCCCTCGACCGTCTTCATGACGGCCGTGGCCGCCGCCGTCGCCGTCACCGGCATGAACACCCGGATCAGGCGGGCCTACCTGGCGTCGCTGGAGGACCGCGCGGTCCGGCTGGAGCGCGAACGCGACCAGCGGGCCAGGCTCGCGGTGGCCGACGAGCGGGCCCGCATCTCCCGCGAGATGCACGACATCGTCACCCACAACCTGTCCGTCATGGTCGCGCTCGCCGACGGCGCGGTCTTCGCGCAGACCCGCACACCCGACAGGGCGACCGCCGCCATGCACCAGATCTCCGGCACCGGACGGCAGGCGCTCACCGACATGCGGCGCTCGCTCGGCGTCCTTCGGGCCGACGAGCCCGAAGCGCTGCGGCAGCCGGCGCCCGGCATCGCGCAACTGGAGTCCCTCGCCGGCCAGATGCATGCGGCAGGGCTGCCGACCCGCCTCGACCTGGAGGGTGATCCCTCGGTCGTGCCCGCCGCCGCCCAGCTCACCGTCTACCGCCTGGCGCAGGAAGCCTTGACCAACACCCTCAAACACGCACCCGGCGGCAGCACGGCCGAGGTCCGGGTGCGCTGCTCACCCGGCGGCGTCACCGTCGACGTCACCGACGACGGCCGCGCCACGAACAGCCCCGATCCACACGACGGCCACGGCATCCTCGGCATGCGCGAACGCGCCGCCGCCTACGGCGCGACCCTGGAGGCGGGGCCGCTTCCTGGACGCGGCTGGCGGGTCTCGGCCACCCTCGACCTCGGCACGACGGTGGACGGTGCCAGGTGACGATCCGGGTCCTGCTCGTCGACGACGAGCCGCTGCTCCGCATGGCGTTCACGATGGTCCTGGACGCCCAGCCCGACATGGCGGCGGTCGGGGAGGCAGGCGACGGCGCCGAGGCCGTACGGCTCGCCCGCCGGCTGCGTCCTGACGTGGTCCTCATGGACGTCCGCATGCCGGGGACCGACGGGATCGAGGCCACCAAACGGATCACCAGGGGCGGCGGCCGGACCCGCGTCCTCATCCTGACCACCTTCGACCTCGACGAGTACGCCTTCGCCGGGCTGAAAGCCGGGGCGTCCGGCTTCCTTCTGAAGAACGCCAGACCCGAGGAACTGCTCGCCGCGATCAGGAGCGTCGCCGCGGGCGACGCGGTGGTCTCCCCTCGCATCACCCGGCGCCTGCTGGAGAACTTCGCCCACCAACTGCCCACCGGGACCACCCCGGCGAGCGACGAACGGCTGCGCCTGCTCACGCCCCGCGAGCGGGAGGTGCTCGTCGAGGTGGCCCGCGGGCTGTCCAACTCCGAGATCGCCGCGAGCCTGCATCTCGCGGAGGCCACCGTGAAGACCCATCTGGGCCGGATCCTGCTGAAACTGGACCTGCGCGACCGCGTGCAGGTTGTGGTCTACGCGTACGAGAACCGGCTCGTCCGGCCGCCGTGAGCGGCGGCCGGCACCGCGTCATCCCCCGTGCGGCTCGCGCGGGTGCGGCTCGATCAACGAGGCGAAGCGGCTCGCCCTGTCGGGCGAACTCATCGGGAAACGGTTGCGGCGATCTGTGGTGTTTCGAGAGGATCATCGTCTCCTGTCACCCCCCGGAAGGACGCGCGTGAGACGCCTGACGCTGGTGGCCGCCATCTCGGTGGCCGGGCTCTTATCCCCGGGAACCGCCCACGCGGCGGACGGGGTCCAGGGAGTCGACGTGAGCAACTGGACCGGCGACATCGACTGGAACAAGGCCAGGGACGGCGGCGCCAAGTTCGCGTTCGTGCAGGCCAGCGAGGGCGTCGACTACCGCAACCAGCGGTTCGACGCGCAGTTCGGCGGAGCCTCGGCGGCGGGACTGCTCAGGGGCGCCTACCACTTCGCCCAGCCGCACGAAACGGACGGCGCCGCCCAGGCCGACTTCTTCGTCGACAACGGCGGCAACTGGGCCGCGGACGGCGTGACGCTGCCTGGCGTGCTCGACGTCGAGGACAACCCGTACAAGGACAAGAACGGCAAGAACAACTGCTACGACCTGTCCCCCGAAGACATGGTCACCTGGATCGGCGACTTCACCAGGCGCTACCGCGAGCGCACCAGGCGCCACGCGATCATCTACACCACCACGAGCTGGTGGAAGACCTGCACGGGCGATTCCACCAAGTTCGCGAAGAATCCTCTCTGGCTCGCCCGCTGGGGCACCGAACCTGGCGAACTCCCTTCAGGATGGAAGAAGCACTCCTTCTGGCAGTCGGCCGACAAAGGCCCCATCGTCGGCGGTCAGAACGAGTTCAACGGCACGGAGTCACAGCTCAAGGCGCTGGCCAACCCGCCTGCCGAGGTGACGGTGACCGGTGCCGCCAAGAGTAGGAAGCTCTACACGATCACGCTGAAGAACACCGGTGTCCACCCCGTCACCGACGTCAGGCTCGCGGGCCGCACGTTCGGCGGACAGAAGGTGGTCAAGGCGGGTCCCGGATGCTCGTTCAGCGGTACGGCGGTGCGATGCCTCATCCCCAAGGTCAACCCAGGACACTCGTTGCGGATCACCATCGCGACCAAGCCCGCGAAGACCAGGGGCACGGTCGGAGTCAACGTCACGGTCGGATCGGTCGAGCTCTCGCTCTCGGCGCGTTAGCCGTCCTTCTCCTGGCGGTGCCGGCGTCCATGCCGCTCCGCCAGCTCGCCATGCCGCGCATCGTGCTGCTGGCCTACCTCTACCAGGGCATCCCGTACTCGTGGGGCGGCGGGCACAAGGAGGACCCGGGGCCGTCGACTGGAACGTGCCAGGGGTACACCGGCAAGATCAAACCCTGTCCGGCGAAGCGGACGCGGGGGCTGGACTGCTCGGGGCTGGCGCGCGCGGTGTACGCGCGGGCGTACGGAGAGGACGTGCTCGGCCCGGGGAACACCGACGAGCATCTGCGGAGGATGCGTAGAGTCGAGGAGCCCAAGCCCGGGGACCTGGTGTTCTTCGGCAGGCCGCGCACCAAGCACGTGGGGATCTACATCGGGAGCGGGCGCATGATGAACGCCCCCGAGACGGGGGCCGTCGTACGCGTGGACGACGTCGACCGCCGCGACGACCTCGTCGGCTACTACCGCTTCTGAACAGCCCGCCACTGCCGCACCCCCTTCTCGCACGGCGCCTTCGCGTGCCGCTCGCGAGCACCTCCTCCGATGTCCCACGCGCTCTCGCACGCCGCCTTCGCGTACCGCTCGCGAGCACCTCCTCCGATGTCCCACGCGCCTGTCACCCGCGTCGCCTCGCCGCACGGGTCAGGGCGCGGGCCACGCGCCGACCCCTTCCCGCCTGCCCGCATGCCCGCGTGTCGCGGGGCGGCAGGGTGGCCACGGAGGTCGCACGCAGGCGTTTCGCGGCTTCGGTACGACATGTACCGACTTGGTATGGCTGTAACGGGTGTCACCTACCGAAAAATGAGAGACCTGAGGTCTACTCTGTGCCGCTATGGACAGGCGCTGGGTGGGCCCGGAGGGGCTGGAGATCGTTCCCGCGGTGCGCGCGGGGCAGCAGGTTCTCCGCATCCGGAGGAACGGCTGGCTCGTGGCCGACTGCTTTTCGGTCGAAGCGGTCGCGATGCACGTGGATCTCGCGGATCTGTGCGAGGTGGTCGACTTCGCTGGTCGAACGAGTTCGCATCATCGCTGAGTGCCGTGTATGGTTACACCTGTCCGCAGCGCCGAGAGGCGAGACGGACAGGCCCCTATAGCTCAGTCGGCAGAGCGTCTCCATGGTAAGGAGAAGGTCAACGGTTCGATTCCGTTTGGGGGCTCCGAGTGCGAACGCCCGCTCCTCCCTGAGGTCGGGCGTTTCTTGTATGGATTTCAGGTGCGGGGGGTTCCTGAGGCATACTGGGAAGCACCTCACTCGACCCGGTGAAGTCGTGGCATGTTCGTGACTACTCCGAGGGTCGGGTATCCTTCACTGGCCGGGAGTTTCGACCGGCAGCAAGGCGGAGTAGCTCAGTCAGGCAGAGCAAACGGCTCATAATCGTTGTGTCGCCGGTTCAAGTCCGGCCTCCGCTACTACCCAAACCCGAGTCCAACGCTCGGGCACGGGTGTGTCCCAGTCCCAAACGTAGAAAGGCACTCCCACGTGGCTGCCACCGACGTTAGGCCGAAGATCACGCTGGCCTGCCAGGAGTGCAAGCACCGCAACTACATCACGCGGAAGAACCGGCGTAACGACCCGGATCGGCTTGAGCTGAAGAAGTACTGCCCCAACTGCCGCTGCCACCAGGCGCACCGCGAGACCCGCTAGATCCGCGCCAGTGGGCGCTACACCAGAAGTACTGCCCACTGTGTCCCCGGAATCGGGCCGCTGCCACCAGGCGCACCGCGAGACCCGCTAGATCCGCGCCAGTGGGCGCTACACCAGAAGTACTGCCCACTGTGTCCCCGGAATCGGGCCGCTGCCACCAGGCGCACCGCGAGCACCGCGAGACCCGCTAGCCGCCGTCACCAGGCGCACCGCGAGGCCTCGCCGGGTCGCCGGTGATCCCTGAAAGGGGCAGCCGCGCTGGGGTTCGGAAGTCCAGCCCAGACGCACGGCACGGCAGACGGTGACCGGGCTCACCGCCCGGCGCTCCTGACGCAACCGAACAAACGGCGTCCTCCTCGGAGGGCGCCGTTCGTCGTTCCCAGGGAAATCCACCAGCGACAGCCGAATGTTGTTCTGTTACCGTCGGCTCAACAGCCCAGAACGCATCTAAGGAGCACGGGCACTGATGGCCTTGAACCGTGATTTCGTGGGACGGACGTACAAGTCCACCACCTCGTACGAGGTCAGCCGGGTGAAGATCAAGGAGTTCGCCGCGGCTATCGGTGACAACAATCCCATCTACAGGGACAGGGACGCCGCGCAGGCCGCCGGGCATCCCGACGTGGTCGCCCCGCCGACCTTCCCCATCGTGTTCAGCCTGCAGAGCGGCGGCGACGCCCTCGGCGACCCCGACCTCGGCCTCAACTTCGCCATGGTGGTCCACGGCGAGCAGCGCTTCGAGTACACCCGCCCGATCTACCCGGGCGACGAGCTCGTCACGACCTCGACGATCACCGAGATCCGTAGCGCCGGCCGTAACGAGCTGCTGACGATCAGAAGCGACGTCACGACGGTGACCGGCGAGCCGGTCTGCACCACCTACAACACGATCGTCGAGCGCGGAGGGGCGGGCTGAGATGGCTGCCACGGTGAAGTACGACGAGGTCGAGGTCGGCCAGGAACTTCCCGCCGTCGACTACCAGGTCCGCCGCGTCAACCTGGTGATGTACGCGGGCGCGTCGGGCGACTTCAACCCCATCCACTGGAACGAGCGCTTCGCCAAGACGGTCGGCCTGCCGGACGTCATCGCGCACGGCATGTTCACCATGGCGCAGGGCGGCCGCTTCGTCACCGACTGGGCGGGCGATCCGGGCGCGGTCGTCGACTACGGGGTCCGCTTCTCCTCGATGGTCGTCGTCCCCGACGACGACACGGGCGCGACGCTCACCGTCAGCGGCGTCGTGGAGGAGAAGCTGGAGGACAAGCGGGTGGTCATCGGACTGACCGCCAAGACCGGCGACACGCGCGTGCTGTCCAAGGCCAGGGCGATCGTCCAGCTCGTCTGATCGCCGTGACCCGGTTGACCCCAGGTCACGGCGAGACCCGGATCACGACGGGCCCAGGTCACGACGGGCCCAGGTCACGACCGGCCCAGGTCACGACCGGCCCAGGTCACGACCGGCCCAGGTCACGACCGGCCCAGGTCACGACCGGCCCAGGTCACGACCGGCCCAGGTCACGACCGGCCCGGATCACGACGGACCCGGGTCACGACGGGCGCAGGACCCGGGTGGCGCCCGCGATCAGTGCCGTCGCCAGGATCCAGCCGGAGGCGATCAACGCGTAGGCCAGCCCCTGTGTCCATCCCGCCGGGTCGAACAGCTCGCGCTGCCCGAAGGTGGGGAACGGCAGCAGCAGGTCGAAGGTGTAGGCGAAGGACTCGAACGCCGGGCTCTCGGCCGGTTTCAACGCCCTGGGCGGCACCAGGCCGTACACCACGGTCCCCACCACCAGCAGCAGCCCGAACCACAGCGCCGCCAGCCAAGGGCGGTAGCCGTACCCGACGGTGATGTCGAGCAGGCGGCCCCACAGCCGCCCTCCGGCGCTGAACGTGCGGCGGCGGGCGCGTTGCTTGGCCAGCAGGGTGCGGCGGGCGAGCGTGTCGTTGCCGTCGCGCAGGTACCAGGCGGCGAGCTGCTCGTACGGCTGCGGCAGGAACCCGTACGGGTCACGCTCGATCCACTCGACCCGGCGGCCGACGCCGCCGCCACGCAGCGTTTCGTAGACGAGGCCGTTCAGCCGGAGCCTTTCCGGCCAGGTGTCAGGGTCGTCACTCAGGGTGCCGATGCGGGAGTGGGCGAGGCTGACGACCCCGTCGACCGGCTCGGCGTACTTCAGGTGGACCTCGCGCGCCTCGAGGTGGCTGGCGTGCAGCGCGTACGGGGTGTCGGGGCTGCGCAGGACGCCGTTGATCGACAGGCTGCCGTTGACGCGCGCGCCGCGCAGCCTGACGCAGCCGAGCGCGGTGAACCCCTTGCCGGCCTGCATGACGTCCTCGACGACCATGCTGTCGGCGGTCAGCGCATCGGCGCCCGGGTTGGTGAGGGTCGCGCCGTTCATGAACAGGCCGCCGTTCAGCCGCGCGCCGACCAGCCTGAGCCCGCCGGTGACCTCGGCGTTCTCCAGGTAGTAGCCGGCGTCGACGGTGAGCGCGCCCGTGTACACGCCTCCGTCGATCTTGGTGCCGCCCATCCACAGGCCGTTCTCGAACGTCGCGCGGGCCAGCCGTACGGTGCCGGTGACATGCGCCCCCGACAGGCTGAGGTGTCCGGCGACGCGCATGCCGCCACCGCTGAAGCCGGGCATGTGGCAATCGGTGAAACGCATCGTCCTGGTGACGCTTCCGCCGAAGTCGGGCGCCTCGTCGAGATAGCAGCCGCTCAGCGCCAGTTCGTACTCCACGTTGCCGCCGCGCAGCTCCAGACGTCCGGTGATCCTCGCGCCGCGCAGCCGTACGGCGGGCACGCTGCCCACCCCCGGCTCGCGCGCGCCGAGCAGCAGCGCCACGATCACCTGCGCCCTGACCGTCCGCTCGGGGCCCCACGTCGCGCCGTCGGCGGGCGCGTTCTCCCCCGCGGTACGGCCGATGCCGACCGGATTGTCCCCCAGCTGAACCTGCGTGCCCGCATGGAACGCTCGCCAGAGCCTGCGTTCGGCCTGGGTCATGCGCAGGCGTAATCCGTTCTGAACGACCATGGCCTGATTGTTACGCAACCTTTCGGCGGCCCGGCGCATCTACCCTGTGACGAAAGGAAGAACGATGAACCGTTCTCGCGGGTTCGCGCTGCTCGCCGTGGCTACCGCCGCCTCGGCACTGATGGTCACGCCTGCCCAGGCCGCGGCGAAGACCGAGGTCAGGTACGGATGGGTCGGCGCCTGTGCCAAGAAGGACTACTCCGTCCCGTGCGGCCCGTGGCATCTCGCGCTGAGCGGGGGCAAGGACGTCCAGCTCAAGGACGCGGTCGTCTACCCCACCGCGGCGGGCGGGAAGATCGACAAGGAGTCGAGCGCGCCGATCTCGATCAGCGGCGACGGCCGGTTCGTCGGCTACTTCCGCGCGAGCGACCGCACGTTCGTCGTCCGCGACATGGCTTCGGGCTCGGTCAAGGTACTGCCGGGCAAGGCGGCGGTGGCGCCCAAGAACGTCGGCATGCTGAACGTCGATCCCACCTTCTCCCCCGACGGCCGCCGTGTCGTCATGGACTACTACGACGACGACGCCAAGCTCCCTTCGCTGCTGGTCGACCTCAAGACCGACGCCGTCCACCGGATCCCCGGCAACGAGACCGTTCAGGGCTTCAGCCCCGACGGCTCGCACCTGCTCACCACGCGCGGCACCGACGACAACACCACGGAGCTGGCCGTCTACGACGAGTCGGGCACGGAAGTGCAGAGCAGGGTCGTACCGCAGGTCGTGGCGAACAACGCGCCGATCGGGCTGGCCGACGACGGCGTCACGGTCGGGCTGGTGATCGTCAGCCCGCAGACGAACGGCAAGACGCGGCTGCGCACCTACGACCTGTCCACGGACGCGGTCTCCGACGCCGTCACCCTGCGCCTCCCCAAGGGCGAGTCGCCGACCAAGCTCGTGTGGAACACCTCGGGCGACGTCACCCTGTGGACGCTCCAGTCCGATGCCGAGGGCAACACCTCCAAGGCCGTCAGGCGCTCGCTCAACGCCGAGACGGGGGCCACGGCGGTGCGGGACTCGTTCCGCATCAAGTCCGGCATCTGGACCTGGTGGTTGCCTGGAGACTGATCACAGTTATCGTGATTTATGGCGAAAATCTACGAAAAGCTCACAGATCGGCTGCGTGAGTTTATTTCCGCGCAGCCGGTCTATTTCGTGGCCACAGCCCCCGAATCCGGAGGGCACGTCAACGTCTCGCCCAAAGGCTACGCCGACACCTTCGCCGTCCTCGACGATCTCACCGTCGCCTACCTCGACCTCGACGGCAGCGGCGTCGAGACCATCGCCCACCTGCGCGAGAACGGCCGCATCACGGTGATGTTCTGCGCCTTCCAGGGCCCACCCAAGATCGTCCGCCTGTACGGCACCGGCCGCGTCGTCACGCACGGCGACCCGGAGTTCCCCGGCCTGCTCACACGCTTCGGACCGCATCCAGGCGTGCGGTCGATCATCGTGATCGGCTGCGACCGGATCTCCGACTCGTGCGGCTACGCCGTACCCTTCATGGCCTTCGAAGAGGACCGCGCACTGCTCGACCAGTGGTCGGAACGCAAGGACGTGCTGCAGAAGCGCGCATACCGGGCCAAGAACAACAGGGAGAGCATCGACGGCATCCCCGCCCTCCACCCCGCGGAAACCGACCCCGTATCCACCCACTCCTGACACCTCGCCCTCACGACCACCCGCTCTGACGCCCCTCGACGGCTCGGGCCCGGCCGGCTCTCGCCCCCCTTCAGCGGCTGAGTCGGAGCCGCCCAGCGGCCACCCGTCGAGCCCCTCAACGGCTGAGCCGGAAACGGCCCAGCAGCCACCCATCGAACCCCTCAACTCGCTGAGCCGGAAACGGCCCAGCAGCCACCCGTCGGGCCTTTCAGCGGCTGGGCCAAGGCGGGTCCAGCCGGTGTCCGTCGGTCCCCCTCACCCACTGGCCGCTTCCTACTCCCCCGCTGCGGCTGAGCCAAGGGGGCCAGCCGGTCACCGTCGCTCCCGCCCCTCAGCGGTTGGGCGTCCAGCCGACGCCCGCGCCCCCTCGGCGGCTGAGCCGAAGTGATCCACCGCCGCCTCCGGACCCCTCGGCGGCTGCGCCCGAGCGGTCGAAGCCGCAGAGAAACCCGGTCCCGGCGTAGGCCCTGTGGTTAGGGTGACGCCATGCTCGTCCCCCTCCTGGCCACCGCCTCGCTCCTCCTCAGCACCACGCCACCCGGCACAGCCACAGCCACAGCCACAGCCACAGCGCCCGCGACGCCCGCTGCGGCCATCCCCGTGTCTCCCGCTGCGCCCTCCCCCGCGTCGCCGGCCGTGCCCCCAACTGCGCCGCCCGCTGAGACGCTTCCTGCGCGGCCCGCCGCCCTGCCTGCCGCATGGCTCGGCGCGGCGTTCCCCACGTCTCCCGCTACGGCGTCTCCTGTTACGGCGTCTCACGCATCGGGCGCCGCGGCTCCGGCTGCACCGCCCACCGGGGCACTTCCTGCGCGGCGGCCTGCGGCATCCACCGCGCTGCCAGACGCGGCCTTCCCGGCGTCTCCCGCTACGACGTCTCCCGCATCACGCGCTCCGTCGGAGGTCGCGTCGCCAGGGGCCGGCCGCGGGGCCGTTCGGTATGCGGGGTTGACGTCCTGTCCGGGCGCGAACGGCAAGCGGCGCGTCTGCGGTCCGTGGCGGTTGTGGTTGCGGGGCGGCGGGACGGTCGCCCTGCCCGACGCTCAGGTTCGTTCGCTCGATGCCAACGGACGTGAGGAGGCGCTGCGGGCTCCTATCGCTGTCGACCCTTACGGCCGATATGTCGCCTATTTCGCGGCTTCTGACCGCCGCCTGGTGGTCCGCAACGTCGCGTCGGGCAAGCGAACCCCTGTCCCAGGAGACGCAGGCCGCCTCCCCTCCGGCCTTCGCATGTCGGACGTCAAGCTACGAACAGGCCCGAACGGCCGCTTCCTCGTCCTCGATCCGACCCTCAACACCACACGCACCCCTTCCGTCATCGAGGTGGCCACGGGCAAGGCATGGACCCTTCCCGCGTATGTCGGCGTGCAGGGGTTCAGCCCCGACGGGCGGCTGCTGCGGGTGGTGCTCGACATGGAGGAGACGGCCGTCTACCGTCCTGGCGGCGCCGTACCGTCGGGTGGGGTCACGGTCACGGGCTGGAGCGCCCTGGCTCCCGACGGCGCCACGCTGGCCGGAGCCGCCCGCGAGGGTTCGCGGGTTGTCGTACGGTTCTACGCCACCGCCAACGCGATGGAGTCGCGGGCACCCGTACGTGTGAAGGTCTCTTCCCCTGAGGAGCCCCGCATGCTCACCTGGGACTCCTCCACCCGCCTCACCCTGCTGACCTACGACGAGCCGCGCACGTACGTCGCACGCTCGGTCAGCGCGAGAACCGGCTCGGCGCGCATCGTGGACCGGTTCACTCTCGGCCGGCACACCTGGGACGTTCATCTCGCCGGCGACTGACCGCCCTACCGGTATCCCTTGGCCCGCCCCCGGCCACCCACGTCAGAGGTCAGCGCCGGTAGCCCGCCATGCGCTCCAGGCGGGCGACGCGCTCCGCCGTGGACGGGTGGGTGGAGAACATCCGGCCCAGCCCGCTCCCGCTGAACGGGTTGGCGATCATCATGTGGGACGCCGACGCCAGCCGGCTGTTCTCCGGCAACGGCAGCCGCCGAGCTCCCATCTCGATCTTTCGCAGCGCCGACGCCAACGCGAGCGGCTCGCCCGTCAGCCGCGCCCCCGACTCGTCGGCCTGGAACTCCCGCGAGCGCGAGATCGCCATGTGCACCATGCCTGCCGCCACCGGTCCGAGCAGCATCATGAGCACCGCCCCGAGGAACCCGGGCCCCTCGTCGTCGTCCGAGCCGCCGAAGAACACCGACATGTAGCTCAGCCACGTGATCATCGTCGCCAGTGCTCCGGCGACGGACGAGATCAGGATGTCCCTGTTGTAGACGTGGGACAGCTCGTGCCCGATCACTCCGCGCAGTTCCCGCTCGTCGAGCAGCTTCGTCAGCCCGTACGTCACGCACACGACCGCGTTGCGGGGGTTGCGCCCGGTGGCGAAGGCGTTCGGCTGGACCGTCGGCGACATGTACAGCCGTGGCATCGGCTGCCTCGACTCGGTGGAGAGCTCGCGCACGATCCGGTAGAGGGTCGGCTGCTCGACCTCGCTCACGGGCCTGGCGCGCATGGCGGACAACGCGATGCGGTCGGAGAAGAAGTAGGCGACGGTGTTGCCGACCAGGGCCACCGCGACCGCGAAGAGGACGCCTGTGCCGCCGCCCACCCACGCCCCCACCATGACGATCAACGCGGAGAGCAGCCCCAGCAGGAGCGCCGTGCGCAGGCCGTTGTGATGCAAGGGTTCCCCCCTTCCGTGGTGTGGGCTCACCTGTACCAACGTCGATGACCGCGTCCAGCGTTCCCAGTCACGGTGACCTGTGGGAGGGGAGGGGTTACAGCGTGGCCATGCCGAGGACCAGTTGGGGGGCGACGGAGAACAGCAGCGCCACGACGAACGTGGCGCCGACCGCCACCCACACGGCCGTCGGCCGGCCGCCGCGGAGCTGGGCGTCGCCGGATGGTTCGACGGTGGGTGTGAAGAGCCGGGCGGTCCACGCGACGTAGTAGTACAGGCCGATGACCGTGTTGATCGCCATGACGACGGCCAGCCAGCCGAGGCCGCCGTTGACGATCTCGCGGAAGACGACGACCTTGGCGAACAGACCGGCCAGGCCCGGCGGGAGCCCGGCCAGGCAGATCAGGCTGAATGCGAGCGCCAGCGCGGCGGCCGGACGCCTGAACACCATTCCGCGGTAGTCGTCCAGCTCGTTGCGTGGATCGCTCCTGGACACGAGCATGACGACGGCGAACGCGCCGAGGTTCATGGCCGCGTAGAACACCAGGTAGGCCACGGACGCTCCGGCGGCAGGCCCGCGCTGTCCCGCCTCGGTGAGCACGGCGAGCGGAGCGAGGATGTAGCCGGACTGCGCGACGGAGGACCAGGCCAGCAGTCGTACGGCGGAGCGCTGGCGCATCGCCAGCAGGTTGCCCACCGTCATCGTGAGGGCGGAGACGACGGCGATCATCGGCGACCAGGTCGGCGCCTGGGCGTGCAAAGCGCTCAGCAGGACGAGGATGAGCCCGGCGAAGCCCGCCGCCTTGGAGACGACCGAGAGCAGCGCGGCCACGGGGATCGGCGCGCCCTGGTAGACGTCGCCCGCCCAGGCGTGGAACGGGACCGCCGCGATCTTGAAGGCGAATCCGGCGACCACCAGCACCACACCGACGGTCACCACCATGGGCAGGTCCGTGGCGATGTCGAGCGTCGAGAAGTAGGCGCTCCCGGCGATCCCCTGCGCTCCGGCGGTCCCTTGCGCTCCGGCCGTCACCGTGGCGCCCAGAGCCTCGCCCAGGCGCGAGAGGTGGACGGTGCCGCTCATGCCGTACAGCAGGGAGACCCCGAACAGCATGATCGCGGTGGACACGACGGAGACGAGGAAGAGCTTGACGGCGGCCTCGGAGGCCCTGCCGTCGTAGCGTTTGAGCGCCGTGAGCGCGAAGACCGGCAGCGACACCAGTTCGAGGGCGACGACCAGCATGATCAGGTCGCGCGAGGCCGGGAGGGTGGTGGCTCCGACCAGCGTGCAGAGCAGCAGGAAGTACCACTCGCCGACGGGGATGCCGCCGCCCGCCAGTTCGGTCATCGACAGCAGCACCACGATCGCTCCCGCGACGAGCGCGAGCCCTGCGAGGACGAGCGTGAACCTGTCGACCACGAACGAGCAGAGCGCGGGCCCCTGCCCCGCCAGGTCACCGGGGACGCAGAACGTCCGCAGTGTCCGGCCCGCGAAGGCCTGCGCGATGACGAAGCCGAACGCGACGACGACACCGGCGAGCGACACGAGGCCGAGCGCCGTCCGCAGCGACGACGAACGCGGCAGGAAGGCGTCGAGCAGCAGCACGAGGCCCGCGACCAGCGCCAGGACCAGCGGCGGCGCGATGGCGAAGTAGTCGATCGTCTGCGTCATGACGCGCCTGCCGTCCCCTGGCGAGCCGAACGAACGCCGGCCGACGTCCCGCGAGCCGAACGAACGCCGGCCGACGTCCCGCGAGCCGAACGAACGCCAGCCCCCATCCCACGAGCCGAACGAACGCCGGGCGACGTCCCGCGCGCCGAAGAGACACCATGCGAGCAGACCGGAGCCGCTCCGGACGAGACCCGGTGGGCAGGAAGGGACAGGGCGATCATGGCGTGCCTCCCAGGAGCATCTGTACGGCAGGCGTGGTCAGCGCCAGCAGCGCCTTCGGCCAGAGCCCGAACACGAGGGTCAGCACCACGAGCGGCACCCACGCGACGAGTTCGTACCCGCGCACGTCGAGCCCGTCCCGGTCGAGCGTGGCGACGGCCGTGCCGTGCTCGCCCCCCGCGCGGACCGCCGCCGGGCGGCCGTGCGTGACCCTGGACAGCATGGTGAGGAAGTAGGCGGCGGTCAGCACCGCGCCAAGCCCGCCGATCGCCATGAACGCCAGGAACAGGGCCCTGGGCAGCCCGGGTGCCGGCTGGAAGGCGCCCAGGAGAGCCAGCATCTCGCCCCAGAACCCGGCCAGGCCAGGCAGCCCCAGCGAGGCGATGCAGGCGAAGGTGAGCAGCGCGCCGAGGTGGGGGTAGCGGGCGAGCATGCCGCCGCCGAGCGAGGGCATGTCGGCGGTGCCGTACCTCTCCTTGATGGCGCCTGCCAGGAAGAACAGCAGGCCGGTGATCAGGCCGTGGGCGACGTTGGCGAACAGGGCGCCGTTGACGCCGACGGTGGTCAGCGTGGCGAAGCCGAGCAGGACGAAGCCCATGTGACCGATGGAGGAGTAGGCGATCATCCGTTTGAGGTCGCTCTGGGCGAGACAGGCCAGCGCCCCGTAGATGATGCCGACCACGGCGAACGCTCCCAGCCACGGGGCGACGGCGGCGGCGCCCTCGGGCAGCACGGGGATGGCGATCCTGGCGAAGCCGTAGGTGCCCATCTTCAGCAGGACGCCCGCGAGGAGCACCGAGCCGACGGTGGGCGCCTCGGTGTGCGCGTCGGGCAGCCAGGTGTGCAGCGGCCACATCGGGGTCTTGACCGCGAGGCCGATGCCGATCGCGACGAAGGCGAGGGTCTGCACCGAGCGCGACAGTCCTGCGCCGTGAGCCTGCGAGAGGGCCACGATGTCGAGGGTGCCGGTCTGCGCCCAGATCAGCAGCAGGCCGAGCAGCAGCACGACGGAGCCGAGCAGCGTGTAGAGGATGAACTTGATCGCGGCGGCCCGACGGCCCTGGCCGCCCCAGATGGCGATCAGGAAGTACATCGGGATGAGCACGACCTCGAAGAACACGAAGAACAGCAGCAGGTCGAGCGCGAGGAACGTGCCGAGCATGCCGACTTCGAGGACGAACAGCGTGAACAGCATCGCCCGCGGCCGGACGGGCAGCCGGCCGGGACTCCAGCAGAGGTAGACGAAGCACAGGAACGTCAGCAACGCCGTGAGCACGACCAGGGGCAGCGAGATGCCGTCGACGCCCAGATGGAGGCGCAGGCCGAGGGCGGGAATCCACGGCTGGTCGACCGTGAACTGGGGCTGAGCCGGCCGGCCGTACTCGAAGGTCGCCGCGAGCACCACCGCCAGCGCGAGTGTGAACCCCGAGACGGACAGGCCGATGGGTCGAAGGCGGTCCGCCGTGGCGGGCGCCAGCAGCGCGCAGGCGCCGAGGAGCGGCACCGCGAGCAGCGCGAGAGGCAACCAGGTCATCCGAACACCACCGCCCCCACCGCGATCAGCAGGATGCCCGCGAGCACGCCGCTGACGTAGAGCTGCACGTTGCCGTTCTGCGCCAGGCGTAGCAGGCCAGAGGCCCCCTGGGTGGTACGGCCCGAGCCGCGGACCGCGCCGTCGACCACCCTCTCGTCGGCCCGCACCACGAGCCTGGCGAGGGCAAGCACCGGCCGGACGAACAGCGCACTGTAGACGGTGTCGACGTAGAACGCCTGCTCGCTCGGCACCCTGAGCGGGCCGAGGATCCTGGCGGGATCGGCCAGCGGGTCACCCCGCCACGCCGCGTAGACGATTCCTGCGCCCAGCAGCGCGAGCGCGACGCTGATCGCCGCGGTGCCCCAGCTGACGTGGCCGAGGCCGAAGGCACCCAGCCCCAGAGCGGGGACGGCGAGCACCACGATCGGGCCGAGCATGGAGGGGGGCGCCTCGCGCGGGTCGACGACGTTGGCGGTGCCCGGCTGTGGTTCGGGCAGCGCGACGGGTCGTTCGCGGCCGAAGAAGGTGCGCAGCCACGCGCGGGTGGCGTAGGCACCGGTCACGGCGACCGTCGCGAGCGCGCACGCGTAGAGGAGCAGGCCCGCGGCGTCGGTCAGCCCGCCGGTGCCGAGCGCGTGCTCGACGGCGACCAGCACGCCGTCCTTGCTGAAGAACCCGCTGGCGGGCGGCAGGCCCATGAGGGCGGCGAAGCCGATCGTCATGGTCACGAACGTGACGGGCAGTTCGCGGCGTAGCCCGCCCATCTGGCTCATCAGGTTGGAGCCGACGTGGTGGATCACCGCGCCCGCGCACAGGAAGAGCAGCGCTTTGAACGCCCCGTGCGTCAGCAGATGGAAGATCGCCGCGGTGTCGGACCCCGCGGCGAGCGCGGCGGCCATGTAGGCGAGCTGGCTGATGGTGGAGTAGGCCAGCACCCGTTTGAGGTCGTCCTGCGCGAGGGCGGCCAGCGCCGCTCCGAGCATGCCGAGGGCGGCGAGCACCGCCAGGACGTCGAGGGTGGGCGGGGCGGCGAGGAACACGGGGAAGAGCCTGGCCACCAGGAAGATCCCGGCCGCGACCATCGTGGCGGCGTGGATGAGCGCGCTGATCGGCGTCGGGCCGGCCATCGCGTCGGGCAGCCAGGTGTGCAGCGGCACCTGCGCGCTCTTGCCCGCGACGCCTGCCAGCAGCAGCAGCGTCGCGGTGACGACCGTGCCGGTCGGCAGCTCGGGCACCTTCGCGATCACGTCGTCGATCCTGAAGCTGCCGGCGGACAGGCCGAGCACGAAAATGCCGAACAGGAACCCTACGTCTCCGAGCCTGGTGACCAGGAAGGCCTTGACCGCGGCCCGGGAGTTGGCGCGGTCCTCCCACCAGTGGCCGATCAGCAGGTAGGAGCAGAGCCCCATGATCTCCCAGCCGACGTAGAGAACCAGCAGGTCGCCCGCGTAGACGACCAGCAGCATCGCGCTGGTGAACAGGCTGATGAACGCGCTGTAGGAGGGGTAGCGGGGGTCGTCTCTCAGGTAGCCGACCGAATAGATCTGGACGGCGAGCGCGACGATCGTGACCAGGACGGCGATGATCGAGGAGAGCTGGTCGGCCTGCAGGATCAGCGCGATGGGCACGCCGCCGGTCTCGATCGTGCCGTAGCCTGCGCCGGCGCTGACGGCCTGGCCCTGCGGCCGCTCCTCAGCCAGGCGCTGGAAGAAGGCGAAACCTTGGCTCGCCGCCAGCCAGCAGGCCAGCACAGCCGAGACGGCGGTGGGAAGCACCGCGAACCAGGCGGCTCTGCGGTTGGCCTTGGCGTTCGCGGGCGCCAAGGCCGGGTGGACGGCCGGGCCGTGGGGCAGATCGCCCGAGGCCGCCGCACCGCCGTCGGTACGCGGGTCGGGAGCGGGCGTGGTCCCGGCCACACCGGCGCCGGTGACGCGGGCCCTGGGCCAGCGGGAGAGCAGTAGCCCTGCGGCTGCCGCCAGGAACGGCAGGAGGATGACAAGCCCGGGGAAGGCGTCGAGGTAGGTGCGGCTCACTGTGCGCTCCCTCGGCTCGCACGCTCTCCTGGCCTGGCCGCCCCCGCCGCGCCGTTGCCCGTGGACGGCGATCTTCCCCCGGCCGGACCTGACTCGTCAGGCCCGCGCCCGGCCAGCTCCTGGGCGTCGGGCTCGGCGGCGACCACCACGTATTCCTGCTCCGCCAGGTCGCGGAGCCTGTCGATGTCGACCGTCTTCCGGTTGCGGTAGACGGCCAGGACGATGGCAAGCCCGAGCCCGAGCTCGGCGGCGGCGATCACGATGACGAACAAGGTGAGCACCTGCCCGCCATGGAGCCTGTCGCGGAGCCAGACGTCGAAGGCGACCAGGTTGAGGTTGACCGCGTTGAGCATCAGCTCCACCGACATCAGCACCAGGATGGTGTTGCGCCGGGCGAGCACGCCGTACACGCCGATGGAGAAGAGCAGCGCGGAGACGACGGCCGGGTAGACGATGTGCACTACTGCCCCCCGCTCTCAACGGTCGGGGGGGCGTCGTCTGACTTGATGTCGGTGCGCGACAGCACGATGGCTCCGATCAACGCGGCGAGCAGCAGGACCGAAAGCGCTTCGAAGGGCAGCACCCAGGTGCGGAAGACGCTGGCGCCGAGCTCGCCCGCCGCCCCGCCGCCCGGCTCCAGCGGCGTGTAGGCGGTGCGGAAGCCGTCGACGACCACCGCGACCAGCACGCCGGCCGTCGCCAGCGCCACCACGGCGGCGACGATCCTGTTGCCGCTGTCGAGGTCGGCGGACCTCCCGATGGGCGCGCGGGTGAGCATGATGCCGAACAGCAGCAGCACCACGACCGCGCCGACGTAGATGAGCACCTGGACCCACGCGACGAACTCGGCGGTCAGCATGAGGTAGCACCCGGCGAGCGCGCCGAAGGAGACCACGAGCCAGAGGGCCGCGTGCACGAGCTGCCTCGTGGTCACGACGAGCAGTGCCGAGCCGACCGCCACCGCACCCAGGAGCAGAAAGACGATCTCTTGCCCTGTGGGGGACAGGTAAGAAGGCACCGCCGCGGTCACTAGTCCTCCTCGGGCTCCGCTGTCTCGTGACGCTTCAGCCCGCCAGGCGGACGGATGGAACGCGGGTCGGCCATCCGTCGCCTGCGCGGCTCGGTGGCAGAAGTCTGCTCCTCCGATTCGGGCGGCGACGGCGACGCGCCCGAACCTGTGGACAACTCTTCGTCAGGCTGCGGGCCTGTGGATGAACCGCGCTGTGGGGTCTCCCGCGCGGGCAGCGCGCCAGGGGGGCGGATGCCGCGAACGTTGCCCATCCGCGTCGGGCGGGCGCGCGGCTCGCGTGCCTGCCTCCGTTCGGTCGCGCTGGGTTCGGACGGTTCCTCCGCCTTATCCGACGCTTTCTCCTGAGCGGGCGCGGGGGCGCTCTGCTGTGCCGCCGCTGTTTCGCGGGCGGGCGTTTCCACAGGCGCGCCCGCCGGCGTCTCCCCCGGCTCCGCGCCTGCCGTCCCGCCCTCCGGCGGCGCGGTCCTGGCGGGTCCTTCGGTTCTGGCGGTCCTGGCGGGTCCCTCGGTCCTGGCGGGCCTGGCGGAAGTGGTGGAGCTGTCGGTGCTGGTGGGAGCGTCGGTGCTGGTGGGCCTGTCGGCCCTGCCCGGTCCCCTCTCCGCCCGGCCAGGCGTGGCGGCACTCTCGCCTGTACGGCCGGCGCCCGCCGTACGGGCGGGCCGGACGGGAGCCGCGAGCTCCTTCGGCGGTTCGGCCCCCACCTCATGCGCGGGAGGCGGCGGCACGGCCTCCACCCAGCCGGCCAACCTGTCCTTCTCGTGCAGGAGGTTCCTGATGTCCCCCTCGGCGTACTCGAACTCCGGCGCCCAGAACAGCGCGTCGAACGGGCACACCTCGATGCAGATCCCGCAGTACATGCACAGCGCGAAGTCGATCGCGAACCTGTCGAGCACGTTGCGCTGCCTGGCCCTGCCGCCCTCGGGCGCGGGCAGGGTCTCCTTGTGCGAGTCGATGTAGATGCACCAGTCGGGGCACTCGCGGGCGCACAGCATGCAGGAGGTGCAGTTCTCCTCCACCAGCGCGATGACACCGCGGCTGCGGGGCGGAAGGTCGGGGTGGACCTCGGGATACTGCTGGGTCACGGACCGGCGCAGCATGTGGCGAAGGGTGACCGAAAGCCCCTTTACCAGCCCCACTCCAGGTATCCGTGCCATGGCTCAACATCATGTCGCACTATGCGTCGGAGGTGAATGCACCAGCCAGTTGTCCCCAGGTTTTCCACAGCCATCCACAGGATAGACGGTGGTTATCCACAGGTCTCGTCCACACCCTGCTTCTGTCGCCCTAACCGGATACTCTCTCGCCATGCCGCACAGCCACCCCCACCGCCCCAGCGCCGGAGCCTGGACGGCCGCCGTCGCCTGGGCCGTGGTGCCGTTGCTGACCTGCGGCCTGGCGACCCCGTTCACCATCGGGTTCGCCGCCTTCTGGCTGCAGAGCAAATGGCTCGTCCTCTCCGCCGCCCTCTACGGCGCGTGCGTCAGCACATTCATGATCGTCGTGATCAGCTACGAGGACGTCAACCTCGCCCCCGACTGGCTGTTCGGCCTGGTAGGGCTGGGTCTGCTCGTGAGCTGGCTGGGCGGCGTCGTCCACAGCGGCATCCTCGTCCCCATCATGGTCAGGGGCCGTCCCCGGCCCGCCGTCCCCACGGCGGGAACATCCCCGATGCGGGTGCACGACCGCTCGACCCACCCGTCAGGCCTGACGCGCCGGGCGGGCGAGCCCGAATGGATCGGCCACTACCGCGTGCTGCGCTCCCTCGGCCGCGGCGGGCAGGGCGCGGTCTACCTCGCCGTCGCGCCCAACGGCGCCCACGTGGCCGTCAAGGTGCTCCACGACCTGGGCGACGAGTTCGCGCGGACCAGGTTCGCCCGCGAGGTCGACGCCGCGCGCAGGGTCGCCACGTTTTCCACAGCCAGGCTGCTCGACGTCAACATCACGCCAGACCAGGCCTACATCGTGAGCGAGTTCGTCGCGGGCCCCTCGCTCGAACAACTCGTCCGCGACCAGGGCCCGCGCGACGAGGACAGCCTGACCAGGCTCGCCCTGGCCACGTCAGGGGCGCTGGCCGCCATCCACAAGGCGGGCATCGTCCACCGCGACTTCAAACCCAGCAACGTCCTGATCGGCTCCGACGGCCCTCGCGTGATCGACTTCGGGATCGCGCGCTCGCTCGACCACTCGACGATGACAGGGAAGATGTCGGGCACTCCGCCCTACATGTCACCCGAGCAGCTGTCCGGCTCACCCGTCGGCCCGCCGTCCGACGTCTTCAGCTGGGCGGTGACGATGACCTTCGCGGCGACGGGGCGTCCCGCGTTCGGCGAGGACACGGTGCCCGCCGTCTTCAACCGGGTCCTCAACCTGCACCCCGACCTGTCGCCGCTCCCGCCGTCCTTACGCGGCATCGTGGGAAACGCGCTGTCCAAGTCACCCACTGATCGTCCCACCGCGGCGGAGATCATGTTGGCCATCGTCCACTGAGCCCGACCGCGCCGGCCTTGCCCGCCGGCCGTACGCGCCCGCTCCCCGGCTCCCTGAGGCGTACCGGTGGCCCTGCCACGCCCGCTCTCCGGCTCCCTGAACCAGGCGTACCGGTGGCCCTGCCACGTCCGCTCCCCGGCCCCTGAACCAGGCGTACCGGTGGCCCTGCCACGCCCGCCCGCGCACCCCGCCAAGACGGCAGCGGGTCAGCCGACGAGAACCTTGACCACGCCCGTGATGGCGAGCTGCACCAGGGCGAGCGGGACCAGCCCGACCCACGCGAGCCGCTGCAGCTGGTCCTCCCTCAGCCGGGGGAAGCTGACCCGCATCCAGATCACCAGGAACGCCAGCGCGAACATCTTCAGGAACGTCCAGACCACGCCGGGCAGCAGCGGCCCGTGCCAGCCGCCCAGGAACAGCACCGCCGTGAGGAAGGACAGCACCACGATGCCGACGTACTCCGACAGCATGAACAGGGCGAACCGCATGCCCGTGTACTCCGTCATCGGGCCCATGATGATCTCGGACTCGGCGATCGGCATGTCGAACGGCGGGCGGCGCAGCTCCGCGAGCCCCGCCAGGAAGAAGACCACCGCGCCGATCGCCTGCCAAGGCAGCCACCACCACTGCCATGCCTCGACGATCCCGCCAAGTGAGAGGGTGCCCGCCGCCATCGCCACCGAGGAGGCCGCCAGGACGAGCGGCAACTCGTACGACATCAGCTGAGCCGCCGCGCGCATTCCGCCCAGCACCGAGTACTTGTTGGCCGAGGCCCACCCCGCCATGATCGAGCCGAGCACCCCGATGCCCATGACCGCGAGCACGTAGAACAGGCCGAGATCGAGGTCCACGCCCACGAGCCCCGGGCCGATCGGAATGACGATCAGCACGAGCAGGTACGGCACGAGCGCGACGCCGGGCGCGATCTGGAAGACGCGGCGGTCGGCCGCGGCGGGGATCACGTCCTCCTTCTGGGCGAACTTCACGCCGTCGGCGATGAGCTGCGCCCAGCCGTGGAAGCCCCCGGCGTACATGGGGCCGAGGCGTGACTGCATGTGCGCCATGACCTTGTGCTCGGTCTGGCCGACGATCAGCGGCAGGAGGAGGAAGACGAGCAGGATGACGACGAAGCGCAGGACGATGTCGAGAACGTCACCCATCGGGCTCCTCCACGGACGCGGGCGGTGCGGGATCCGACGGAGACGCGGGAGGCGCGGGCGCCGGCGATGACGTCGGCGCGGCGGGCGCCGGAGACGCGGGCTCCCCTGGCTCCGGTCGCGCGGGTGGCCGTGACCTCGGCGCGGCGGGAGCCGACGGAGGCGCGGACGCTTGGGGTTCCGGAGGCGCGGACGCTTGGGACTCCGGAGACGCGGGCGGCGGTGACGCGGGCGAGGCGGGCGACGGTTGCGCGGAGGGGGCGTCGGGTGGCGGCGGCTCGGCCGAGGAGGGGCCCCACTCGGCGGGAACGCCGGGCGGGAGCGTCTTGCGGCGGCTCGGCGCGCCATGGCCCGACTCGCCGGGCTCCTTCGCGCCGGGCCAGGGCTTGGCCACCCGAGCCGCGAGCACGAAGTCCTTGCGCAACGGGTGTCCCTCGAAGCCGTCCGGCAACAGCAGCGGCACCAGGTAGGGGTGCTCCTCGAAGACCACGCCGAACATCTCGAACGTTTCCCGTTCGTGCCAGTTCGCGCCCCGGTAGACGCCGACGGCGGACCGCAGGCGCGGGTCGGCGTGGGACACCGTCGTCCGCAGCAGCAGCCGGTCGTGCGTGGACGGGTTGTAGACGTGCGCGACGATCCCGAAGACGTCGGGCGGCTCGTCCACGCCGGTCAGCCAGTCGAAGAACTCGTAGCCCGAGTCCCTGCAGAACGTCAGCAGTTCGATCCAGTCGGCGGCGTCCACGTCGACGGTGCGCTCGCCCCACGACTCGCTGATCTGCGCCCTGTCCCCGAAGTGCGCGCTGAGCGTCACGCGTCCTCCCCGTGGGATCGTGACCAGATGTAGCGGTCGCTCAGCCGTTCCTCGGCGATCTGCTCTTGAAGCTTCATGATGCCGTGCAGGAGCGCCTCCGGCCTGGGCGGGCAGCCGGGGACGTAGACGTCGACGGGAATGATCTGGTCGACGCCCTTGGTGACACAGTACGAGTCCCAGTAGGGGCCGCCGGAGTTGGAGCACGCGCCGAACGAGATGACGTACTTGGGGTCGGGCATCTGCTCGTAGAGACGCTTGACGGCGGGAGCCATCTTGTCGGTGACGGTACCCGAGACGATCATCAGGTCCGCCTGCCTGGGGCCGTTCGCGAACGGGATCACTCCGAAGCGAATGAAGTCGTGCCTGCTCATCGAGGTGGCGATGAACTCGATCGCGCAGCACGCCAGCCCGAAGTTGAAGACCCACAGGGAGTAGCGCCGCCCCCAGTTGAGCACGAAGCGCATCGGCTTCGGCGCCAGCCGGGAGACCGGCCCCACCGTCGGCATCGGAAGATCGGCCATATCGCCATTCTCCAACGGCGGCTGCCTGAGGAGTAGGGGGCCACCCCGACATCTCGCCCGAACACCCGACGCCGGCAGCTGTGCGAGGCGAAGTGCGCCCCCACGCAACCTATGAGGCCCTCCCCGTGGACGGGCCCACGGAGCCGATGAGCTTTCGTCGCAGGCGAGGCGCGAATCCCGAACGAACGCCCGGGCCCGCACGGGGCGCTGGTTCCGCACGGGGCGCCGGTTCCGCACGGGGCGCTGGTTCCGCAGGGGGCGCGGGTTCCACACGGGGTATGAGTTTCCTGCGGAGCCCGAGTTCCATGCGGGCGAGGGTTCCCCGCAGGGGGTGCGCATTTCCATACGAGGCGCGGGAGCGGCACAGGTCCACCTCTGCGAGGGGAGGGGGCACTACCTGCGAGGGGGTGGGCTCTATCTGGGAGGAGGGCGGGTGCGGCTCAGCGCGGCTTGCTGAAGGTGAAGGTCCCGGCGACGGTGTCGGCCAGGGTGAGGGCGTCCCCCGATGCCGCGGTGTATCCCTCGGCGACGGGCCGGGGGGCCGAGGCTGGCCGAACCGAGGCGGGCGGACAGGCCGAGGGGACGAGACTCGCCAGACCCAGGCGGGCGGACAGGCCGAGGGGACGAGACTCGCCAGACCCAGGCGGGCGGACAGGCCGAGGGGACGAGACTCGCCAGACCCAGGCGGGACAGGCCGAGGGGACGAGACTCGCCAGACCCAGGCGGGACAGGCGGGGCGGACGGGGCGGGAAAGGCTGGTCCTGTGACCAAGGGGGCGGGAGCGGCGTGGCGAACGGTGGTCTGGCGTGGGGGGAGGTCCGGCTCCGCGGCGGTGGGGGCCGCGGAGCCGGCGGAGTCAGGTCAGGAGAGGATGGGGAAGTTGGCGCGGATCACGTTGCGCGGGTCGCGAGCCCGCTTGATCGCGCGCAGCCTGGTCAGCGTCTCTTCGGGGAAGGCCGCCGCCGCCCGCTCTCCCGGCGCCAGGAAGGTGTACGGCTTGCGCCCGCTGACGTAGGCGTCGAGGTCGGCCACCAGCTGGGCCTGCTTGGCCGTCACGCCCTCGATCAGGTGCGGAAGGCCGGGCCCCAGCATGTACAGCAGGTACGGCTCGGTCACCGCGCCGCCGGCGCCGGTGCTGGGTACGGGCTCGGCCAGCGCCCCGCCGAGGTGGCGGATCTGGACGTTCATCAGGGGGTTGATCGGCTCGGTCGACAGGGTGGCCACCGCCAGGTCGTCGAGGCTGGTCAGCAGTTCCGCGCTGGTGCCGGCGGGGCTGGGGTCGACGGGCTCGGCCGCGATGCCGCCGAGGTCGGCGATCGCGACCACGCCGCGGCTGTCGGAGATGGGGCCGTCGATCTTGCTCAGGCGGGTGAGCAGCGCCGTCGCCTCGCTCGCCTCGCCGAGGTAGGTGAGGTCCAGGGCGACCATGGGCGGTCCGCCGGGGAACTGGAAGCGGTTGATCCAGATGGACAGTTCGCGCGGCGCCTGCGCGGTGAGCTCGAGGAACGCCTCGAACACCTCGGGCGTGCGGTCGCCTGGCCACATGACCCGGCCGCCGTAGACGGCCGGCGCGGGGTACAGGTCGAACTCGATGCCGGTTACCACCGCGTAGTCGCCGCCCCCGCCTCGCAGCGCCCAGAACAGGTCGGGGTCGGACTCGGCGGTGACCCTGACCTGCTCGCCGTCGGCGTCGACGACGTCGAAGGCCAGCACGCTGTCGGCGGCCCAGCCGTACTTGCGGCCGAACCAGCTGACGCCTCCGCCGAGGGTGTAGCCGGCCACGGTGACCGCAGGGGAACTGCCGGCGAGGCCGGTCAGCCCGTGCGCCCCCGACGCGGCCTGAACCTGTCCCCACTTCACGCCGGCGCCCACCTTGGCCACCCGCTCGTCGGGCCGGACGTCCACGGTGTCCAGCCGTCCTGTGCGCAGCAGGATCACGCCGTCGGTGTCGCCGGGGGCGCCGTGACCGCTCGGCTGGGCGGTCACCGTCAGCCCGACCTGGGCGGCGTATCTGACGAGGGAGGCCACGTCGTCGGCGTCCTCGGCCTCCACCACGGCCGCGACGGGCTGCGGGACGGCCCGGTTCCACGGCTTGGCCGCCGCGTCGAACCCGTCCTCGCCAGGGAGCAGCACCCGGCCCCTGACCGCGCCGCGCAAACTGTTGTCACTCATGTCCATGCTCCTCAGTTGATGATCGTTGATCGATCGATGGGGGTTTCACCAGGTGATCGTGCAAGGGGATCTCGCCAGGGGATGGGCCCCGCGTCCTGGAGGAAGGCGCCGCTGGGACCGTCGGCGCCCAGGGTCGCGAGCCGGACGGCGATCGCCGCGCCCTGCTCGGCCGACCGGTATCCGGAGCCGCCGTTGATGTCGGTGGCGCACCAGCCGGGGTCGGTGCGGTTCACCTTGATCGGGGTGTCCCATAGCTCCTTGGCGTACGACACCGTGATCATGTTGACGGCGGCTTTCGACGAGTTGTGCGGCATGTCGTTGAGCGCCCCGATCGGACCGTCCCTGACGAGCGCGTTGGCCATCGAGGCCAGCTCGCTGGAGACGTTGACGATCCGGCCCGCGGGCGAGTTGCGCAGCAGCGGCAGCATCGCGTTGGTCACCGCGATCACGCCGAACACGTTCGTCTCGAAGACGCGCCTGACCACCTCGAGTGAGGAGGTGCTCGGCAGCCGCCGGTCCTTGGGCGCGACGACGCCCGCGTTGTTCACGAGGATGTCGAGCGTGCCGTACTCCTGCTCGACCCACGTGGCCGCGGCCCGCACGCTGGAATCGTCGGTGACGTCGAGCCGCACGTACGGCTGGCCGAGGCGCTCGGCCGCGGCCTTGCCCCGCTGCTCGTCGCGGGCGCCCACGATCGCGGTGATGCCCTTCTCGGCGAGCAGCCGGGCGGTCTCGAAGCCGATGCCCTTGTTGGCGCCGCTGATGAGTGCTGTCATGCGCGTGATCTCCCCTTCTGATCTGTGTCACTCGTCGATCGGCCGCCGCTCGACCTCGGATGGCGCCGCTACCGCTGAACCTCAGGGGAGGCGGCTCCCGCTCGACCTCGGATGGCGCCGCTACCGCTGAACCTCAGGTGATGTGGCCGCCCCTCGACCTCAAACGGCGGCGCCCGCTGAGCCTCAGCGGCTCTCAGCCCCAGGCGCCCGCGACCTGCCTGGTGGCCGCGTTGAGCCGGTTCCAGAGGTTGACGGTGGCGATCCCGAGGATCAGCGCCGCCAGCTGCCTTTCGTCGAAGCTGTCGGCGGCCTCGTCCCAGATGGGGTCGGGCACGGCTTCGGGGGTGTCGGCGAGCCTGGTGAGGTGCTCGGCGAGGGCCAGCGCGGCCCGCTCCTCGTCGGTGAAGTACGGCGTGTCGCGCCATGCGGCCACCGCGAAGAGGCGTTCGTCGCTCTCGCCGTCCTTCCGCAGGGCCCGGGCGTGCATGTCGACGCAGACGCTGCACCCGTTGATCTGGCTGGCGCGCAGGTTGACGAGTTCGAGCAGGTTCTTGGGCAGGCCGGTGCCCTCGACGGCCTTGCCCACGGCCAGCAGTCCCTGCATCGCGCCAGGCACCACCGTGGCGGGGTTGCCCATCCGTGCTTCCATGATCGTTCTCCTTCGGGATCGTTCGCCGCGCGCCGGACCGGCCGGGTTCCTGGTCTTCGCTCCTCTGACGGACCGCGGCGGCGGAACGTGACTGGGGGCCGGGGCGGAATGTGATCGAGGACGAAGCGGCGCGGGGAGCGGCAGGTCAGAGCCGCCGCTCTCCGATCATCAGAATCGCCAGGACCGGCGAGGCGAACAATCCCGAGGTTCGGATGGATCGATCACGAAGTCCGATCGTTCACCCGCGTCTTGGCGACGTCGGCGAACGCTCTGATGCGATGGGTCTCGTCGGCGGTGCGCCAGACCAGGCCCCATTCGAGGGGCGGGGCGTCGCGGAAGGGGATGTAGACGATGCCGGGCCTGACGTAGTAGCGCATGACCTGGGCGCCGACGGGGAAGACGCCCTTCCCCGCCGCGGTGAGGGCCAGGGCCTCCTGGAGGGTCCTGATGTCGGGGCCGCGCGTGATCGGCTTGCCGCTGGGCGTGCGGCTGGGGGTCCTGTCCTCGATGAAGACCGGTGACCATGAGGACGGCATGTTCAGGACGGGAAGCTGGGCGAGGTCCTCGAGCGAGACGGAGCTGCGGCGGGCCATCCGATGGGAGGCGGGCACGGCCAGCATGCGCGGCTCGCGCAGGAGCATGGGCCCCGTGGTCAGGTCTGGTTCGTCGAGCGGGAACGGGGCGCCCATCATGTCGATCTCGCCGGCGCGCAACGGCCCGAGTCCTTCGATGACCTGGATCTCCCTGAGACGCACCTCGCAGTCGGCGTGGCCGATCCTGAACAGCTCGCCGACCTCGACGAGCAGGTCGCCCATCGCGGCTCCGACGAATCCGAGGGTGAGCACGCCGCCGATGCCCCTGCCCGCGGTGGTGGCCCTGGCGACGCCCTCCTTGATCAGGCGGTGGGCGGGCTCGATGTCGTCGCGCAGCCGCCTGCCGATGCCGGTGAGCGCGACGTGGCGGCTGCTCCGCTCGAACAGGGGGGCGCCCACCTGGCGTTCGAGCTTCTTGATGATCTGGCTGACGGCGCCCTGCGACAGCCTCAGCCGCTCGGCCGTGCGGCCGAAGTGGAGCTCTTCAGCGAGCGTGAGAAAGGTTTCGATGTCACGCTGGTCCACCGCTCACCTCCGACGATTTGTCACACTTATCGGTCCTTTCGCATTCCGGCATTGATCAGGACCCGGCTCGTGGCTGAGAGTCGGAGGAGTCGATCTGCCGGCGGCGGACCCTGCGGGATGTCGACGACGTAGGAACAGCCGGGAGCTTCGCAGCACGGTCATCGCCTCGGCGTCATGCCACGGCGTGCTTCCGCCGTACTCCCTGGGTTGTGTTCCCTCGCGCCCCGTACTCCCCCGGTCGGGTCACGCTGGTCATTGAAGCGGTGCCCGTCCGGTGAGCGCATGGGCGCTGGAGCGGAGATCGCGGGTATAGCTGGCTCTACCTTCCGCTGGTGCGAAGGTAGGCGAGCACGGCGAGGACGCGCCGGTGATCGCTCTCGGCGGGCGACAGGTCGAGCTTGCAGAAGATGTTGGCCACGTGCTTGGCGACGGTCACTTCGGTGATGGACAGGGTCCTGGCGATGGCGCCGTTCGACCTGCCCTCGGCCATGAGCCCCAGTACTTCGCGCTCGCGCCTGGTCAGGCGGTCCATCCGGTCGAACGGCGTCGTGACGTCCCTGGCCCTGGCCCAGGACTGTTCGAAGAGGTCGACCAGCGAGGCGACCATGCTGGGCTGGCGAACCATCAGCGCGCCCAGAGGGAGCTCGTCGGGGTCGATCGGCATGAAGGCGACCCGCCGGTCGAAGATCAGCAGTTCCCTGAACTGCTCGTCGGTGACGCGGTGCAGGTCGCCGGCGGCGTGCAGTTCCCTGATCCTGGCGGCCTGGTCGGGGCTCTTGAGCACGTCGGCCCTGACGACCGTGCGCATGATCGTGCCGCGTTCGAGGGCGGCGAAGGTGATGATCTTGGCGCCCTTCTCGTCTCGCCGCCTCGCGTCCCTCGCGCGCATGGCGAGGATCTCCTCCGCCTTCTCGGTGAGGTCGCGGATCAGCTCCCAGACGGCGCCGTTGTCCTCGATGCGTTCCACGTCGTACGCGGTGACCGGCAGCGCGGCCTGGAACGCGGCGATCTGGGCGAGCTCCTTCGCGATCGACTCCAATCGCCTGCCGCTCGTTTCGACCTCGTCCATCACTCCCCTTCGCGATCGTGGCGCGCACAGTCTGCGCACACCTTGCCCGTCCGGGCAAGTCAGGGAAAGGGGCCGTTGACCTGCGTACTCTGCGGGATAGCGCCAATGATCGGGTGAATCGGGTCGGACGCTACGTCCAGGTGAGGACGCGCTTGCGCCAGGCGTAGACGATGCCGAGCGCGATGAAGCCCAGGAAGACGAACATCTCCACCAGCGTCGTCATCCCGTAGCCGGGCGCCGCGAACACGGTCGCCCACGGGAACAGGAACACCGCGTCGACCGCGAACACCACGTACAGGTAGATGAAGACGTAGTACCTGATCTGCGACTGGGCCCATCCCTCGCCGACAGGGTCGACGCCGCACTCGTAGGTGGTGAGCTTCTCGGGCGTCGGGCGTGTGGGGCGCAGCAGGCGATTAACCATGAGGGCACCGGCGACGATGGCCACGCCGATGACGAGCAGCGCGAAGACCAGCGCGTAGGAGCCGAAGTAGCCACCCATATGCTGATCGTAACCCCGGCCAAAGCCTCTGTCCTCTTAATCCCAAATCGGGGCAAAGCAGGATTGATCCCCCATAACCTGGCCTGCATGCACAAAAGGCGATTCTTCGGAGGAATCGCGCTTATAGCCGCCGCCACTACCGGCTGCGGCATGGCCACCGCCTCCCCCGAGCGGGAACTCCACGTACCCGCCGAGCCCACGATGATCAGCTTCGTCGACCCCTCTGAGGTCCCAGGTCTCACCACCAGGACACTCACGCTGGGCGACTCAGGAGACAGGGATGTGCACATTGTCTATCCGGAGCTGAAAGGCGCCACCGAGCTCAACCACAGGCTCGGCGAGCTGGCCCAGAGCCGGCTGCACCGCTTCGTGGAGGCCACGAGCGCCGCGGCCCTCGAGCCGCGCCCCGAGTTCAACGTGGACTGGCAGCTGACCGCCGCCACAGGCGACATCGTCGGCGTGCGGCTGCGCACCGGCGAGTTCGCCGGAGCCAGCTGGGCCAACTCGCTGCGGACCATCTGGTACGACAAGGTCACCGGCAAGGTCGTCGACTCCCCCGGCCTGGTCACGACCCTGCACCCGCTGGCGGCCATCGTCAGGTCCGAGCTCAGGCAGCGCGGCTCCGAGGTCGACTACGACGCCGTGAAAGCCGACCCCGGCCTGTTCGACTCCATGGCCTTCAATCGCGAGGGCGACCTCGTCGTGGAGTTCGACGACTACCAGGTGGGGCCGGGGGCGCTGGGCAGGGTGGCGGTCGCCGTACCGGCGAAGCGGGTCGAGTCGCTGCTGTCACCGGCCGGCTGGCGGGCACGGGCCGCCGCCAGGGACGCCCCGCCCTCGCCGGCGGTCAGCGGGACGCCCGTCAAGAGCCCGCCGACCACGAGCTCCAGGGCGGGCAGCGTGAACTGCGACGACGCCATGTGCATCGCGCTGACGTTCGACGACGGGCCGGGACCCCACACTGGCCGGCTGCTGGACGAGCTGGAGAACGCGGGCGCGAGGGCCACCTTCTTCACCGTCGGGACGAACGTGGCGGCCCGCCCCGAGCTGGTCTCCCGCATGCGCGAGCAGGGACACCTGGTCGGCAACCACACCTGGGCGCACCGCGACCTGACGAAGCTGTCGAGCAGCAAGGTCGCCGACGCCCTCGTCAGGGCACAGAGCGTGATCAGCGCCGAGCTGGGCCAGACGCCCACCCTCGCCCGCGCGCCGTACGGGGCGGTGAACAAGGACGTCAGGGCCATTGCCCGAAAAATGGGGATCTCTTTGGTCAACTGGGACGTCGACACCCTCGACTCACGCGACAACGACCCGCGTGCGGTGGTGCGGCGCGCGGTCCAGAGCGCGCATCCAGGGGCGATCATCCTCATGCACGACATCCACGACACGACGGTCGAGGCCGTTCCAGAGATTCTGCGGCAGTTGACCAAGAAGGGCTATACGTTTGTCACGGTTCCCGAGCTGTACGGCTCGGCCGGGATGAAGCCAGGTCGCGTCTACTCCTCGGGTAAGCAACCCCTGACGTAGGTAAGCCTTCGTGGGCGCATATAGTTAGGCAGCGTGACCCGAACCGTCCTCTTCGCCCGCCTGCACGTTGACCTGTGCCGGCTCGCGGCAGGGCTGTGTCGCCCCTTTCGTTCTCTCGCGTCTGCCTGACTTTCACCGCGTGTACCCGTGATGCGCATCACGGAAACGTGTGACCCCCGAGGACTTAGCATGGAATTTGAGAACGTGCCACGAGCGCAGTCGAGGAGGACTTCGCTGTGACCAAGCAGGTTCAGCAACTCGACAGAGTGATCATTCGGTTCGCCGGCGACTCCGGCGACGGAATGCAGCTCACCGGCGACCGCTTCACCGCTGGAACGGCGGAGTTCGGCAACGACCTGTCCACCCTGCCCAACTTCCCTGCCGAGATTCGGGCACCCGCAGGGACGCTTCCCGGTGTGTCGAGCTTCCAGCTCCACTTCGCCGACCACGACATCCTGACGCCGGGCGACGCGCCCAACGTCCTGGTCGCCATGAACCCGGCGGCGCTGAAGGCCAACCTGGGCGACCTGCCCAAGGGCGCGGACATCATCGCCAACACCGACGAGTTCACCAAGCGCAACCTGCAGAAGGTGGGCTACGACGCCAGCCCGCTCGAGGACGACTCGCTCGGCGAGTGGCGCGTCCATGCCGTGCCGCTGACCTCGCTCACCGTGAAGGCGCTCGAAGGCTTCGAGCTGTCGAAGAAGGACGCCGAGCGTTCCAAGAACATGTTCGCCCTCGGGCTGCTGAGCTGGCTCTACCACCGGCCGACCGAGCACACGATCACCTTCCTCGAGCAGAAGTTCGCCAAGAAGCCCGAGATCGCCAAGGCCAACATCGCGGCCTTCCAGGCGGGCTGGAACTACGGCGAGACGACCGAGTCGTTCTCGGTCTCCTACGAGGTCAAGCCGGCCAAGCTGGCGCCCGGCGTCTACCGCAACATCTCGGGCAACCAGGCGCTGGCCTACGGGCTGATCGCGGCCGGCGTGCAGGCGAAGCTGCCGCTGTTCCTCGGCTCCTACCCGATCACTCCGGCCAGCGACATCCTCCACGAGCTGTCCAGGCACAAGCGCTTCGGCATCCGTACCTTCCAGGCGGAGGACGAGATCGCGGGCGTCGGCGCCGCGCTGGGCGCCGCCTTCGGCGGTGCGCTCGGCGTGACGACGACCAGCGGTCCCGGTGTGGCGCTGAAGGCCGAGACCATCGGCCTGGCGGTCATGACCGAACTGCCGCTGATCCTGGTCGACGTGCAGCGGGCGGGCCCCTCCACCGGCATGCCGACCAAGACCGAGCAGACCGACCTGCTGATGGCGATGTTCGGCCGCAACGGCGAGTCGCCGGTGCCTATCGTGGCCCCCTCCACGCCGAGCGACTGCTTCGACGCGGCGATCGAGGCCGCCCGGATCGCGGTGAAGTACCGCACGCCCGTCTACCTGCTGTCCGACGGCTACCTGGCCAACGGCTCCGAGCCGTGGCGGCTGCCCGAGGTCTCCGACCTGCCGGACATCTCCACCGAGTTCGCCACCGTGACGGACGAGGAGTTCCTGCCCTACAAGCGCGACGCCGAGACCCTGGCCCGCCCGTGGGCGATCCCCGGCACCGCGGGCCTCGAGCACCGCATCGGCGGCATCGAGAAGGCCGACGGCTCGGGCAACATCTCCTACGACCCGAACAACCACGACCGCATGGTCAGGCTCCGCCAGGCCAAGATCGACGGCATTGACGTGCCCGACCTCGAGGTCGACGACCCGACGGGTGACGCCAGGGTGCTGGTCCTCGGCTGGGGTTCGACCTACGGGCCGATCGCGGCGGCCGTGCGCAGGATCAGGAAGGCCGGAGGGAAGGTCGCGCAGGCGCACCTGCGGCACCTCAACCCGCTGCCCGCCAACACCGGCGACGTGCTCAAGAGCTACGACAAGGTGCTCCTGCCCGAGATCAACCTCGGTCAGCTGGCGCTGCTGCTGCGCGCGAGGTTCCTCGTCGACATCATCAGCTACAACCGCGTGCGCGGGCTCCCGTTCAAGGCCGAGGAGCTGGCCGGAGTCATCCAGGACGTGATCGACAGTGAGTGAACTCGTCAACGGCAAGGGCCTGGCCCTGATCCCCAAGGCCGAGGGCAAGCAGACCCTGAAGGACTTCAAGTCCGACCAGGAGGTCCGCTGGTGCCCCGGCTGCGGCGACTACGCCATCCTCGCCGCGGTGCAGAGTTTCCTGCCCGAGCTGGGGCTGCGGCGAGAGAACATCGTGTTCGTCTCCGGCATCGGCTGCTCGAGCCGGTTCCCGTACTACCTCGACACCTACGGCTTCCACTCCATCCACGGCCGTGCCCCTGCCATCGCCACCGGCCTGGCGGCCTCCCGGCCCGACCTGAGCGTGTGGGTGATCACCGGTGACGGTGACGCGCTGTCGATCGGTGGCAACCACCTGATCCACGCGCTGCGCCGTAACGTCAACCTGAACATCCTGCTGTTCAACAACCGGATCTACGGGCTGACCAAGGGCCAGTACTCGCCCACCTCCGAGATCGGCAAGATCACCAAGTCGACGCCGATGGGCTCGCTGGACAAGCCGTTCAATCCGATCTCGCTGGCCCTCGGCGCCGAGGCGTCGTTCGTGGCCCGCACCATCGACTCCGACCGCAAGCACCTGCAGTCGGTGCTGCGCGAGGCCACCGCGCACCGCGGCACGTCTCTGGTGGAGATCTACCAGAACTGCAACATCTTCAACGACAACGCCTTCGAGCAGCTCAAGGACCCCGAGGTCCGCGACGACATCACGCTGCGGCTGGAGCACGGCCAGCCGATCGTCAGCGCGAGCAAGGCCGTGGTCAGGGCGGCGAGCGGCGGCATCGAGGTGGTTCCGCTGGCGGAGGCGGGCGACCGCGTGCTGGTGCACGACGCGCACAACCCCGACCCCTCGGTGGCGTTCGCGCTGTCGCGCCTGGACGAGCCGGCCTTCGAGCACGTGCCGATCGGCATCTTCCGGCAGGTCGACAGGCCCGCCTACGACACGCTGATGGCCGAGCAGCTCGAGGAGGCCGTGGCGCAGAAGGGCCCCGGCGACCTCAGCGACCTGCTCATGGGCGGCGACACCTGGCGCATCGGCTGACCTGACGGGGTGCGTCGGCCCGCCACGCCGTGGTGGGCCGACGCACGGCGTTCACCCCTTGCGCAGCTTGGCGTAGTAGCCGGTGCAGTCGTCGTAGGACGGCAGCAGACCCTGCTGTGCCGCTTTCGCCAGCGAGGGGGCGGCCGCGTCCTTCGGGGAGAGCCGCGGCTCCAGATTCAGGGGCCAGCCGATCGCGAGATCGGGGTCGAGCGGGTTGATGCCGAACTCGCGTCCAGGCGCATACGGCTCCGAACAGAGGTAGACGACTGTGGCGCCGTCGGTCATGGCCATGAACGCGTGGCCGAGTCCTTCGGCCAGGTAGAGAGCCTTGCGATCCTGCGCGTCGAGGCGGATCGCCTCCCACCTGCCGAATGTCGGTGAGCCGACACGCACGTCCACCACGACGTCGAGGACCTCCCCCGCGACGCACGTGACGTACTTCGCCTGGCCGGGGGGCACCGCGGCGAAGTGCACCCCGCGAAGCACGCCGGCGCGGGACACCGAGCAGTTCGCCTGAGCGAGCCGTAGCGGGTGTCCTGCCGCCGCGGCCAGTTCGTCTTCACGAAACCATTCCGCGAAGGCTCCCCTGTCGTCTTCGTGGACGACAGGGGTGAAGACGTGAGCTCCTTCGATGGTGAGCTGTTCCATGGGCACGGGAACCATCCAGGTGTGAGCGCGCGTACGGCTTGCGCCTCCGATCGGAGGCGCAAGCCGTACGCGGGGATGTCGGTCAGGGGACGGTCACCGTTTGTGTGGCGACGCTCGTACGGTTGTCCGTTCCGGTCACCGTCAAGGTGATCCGGTAGGTGCCGGCCTGGGCATAGGTGTGCTGAGCGGTGACTCCTGATCCGGATTGGCCGTCGGCGAAGCTCCAGACGTAGGAGTTGATGGGCGCAGATCCCTGGGTCGAGGCGGAGGCGTCGACCGTGCAGGACAGGCCGGTACAGCCGGCGGTGAACGCCGCGGTCGGGGCTGCGGCCGTGCTGACGGCGGAGAAGTCGTCCACGGTGAGCAGCACGGGCGGGTTCGTCGCGGTACCCGACAGGTAGGTGGCGAAGCCCACCCCTCCCGCCGCCTGCATGCCGGCCGTGGCATCGGTGGCCGTCGCCTGCCATGCGCCGGGCTCGCTGGTCGCCTGGTCCCAGACCTTCGCCGAGATGGTGGTGGGCGATGTTCCGGTCACCTGGAGACGGACCTTCAGCACGGTCCCCGGCGCGTAGGTCAGTCCGGGGACCGTCTGCTCCGTGGTCAGCAGGTTGTCCGTGTTCGGCGCCGCGATTCTCGTGAGAGCCAGACCGACACCCGTGGGCAGGAGGCGAATGCGGGCTCGATATTCGCCCTGACCGCTCACCCTTCTGCCGACGGCCCAGATGTACGTGCCGTTGCCGGTCCCAGCCTTGTCGGCCGCGACCTTGAAGGTGACATCGCTGTCCGCGCTCGACACCGCGTCGAGGAAGGCCCTGGGACCTGCCGTGGTCGCGGGAAGGTTGATCTTGGCCGCGGTTCCGTCGACCGAGAAGTTCGCGGTGCCGCCGAGAAGGGTCCAGGCGCCTCCGGTGTCGGCGGTGCCCAGCGAGCCGCTGGCCGTGCGGGTGAAGGCGTCAGCGGCGAGAGTGGACGGAGGGTTGTCCTCTGGGCGGGGAACCGCCACATCGCTGTCCTGTCCGGTGGCGCCGTCGTTGTCCGTGACGGTGAGCGTGACCGGGTAGTCGCCCGCGACCGGATAGGTGTGTGTCGTGGTGGCCCCTGTACCACTCTGACCGTCGCCGAAGGTCCACGCGTACCCCTCGACCGTGCCGTCGGAGTCGCTGGATGCGGTGCCGTCGAAGGTGCACTCCAGGGCTTCGCAGGTCACGGTGAACGAGCCGGTTGGCGCCTGGTTGGCGGGTCCCGAGCCTGTCCCCTTCTGCCAGTGTTCGGCCACCTGCGCGGCGGTGAGCGCCGTGGAGTAGACGGCCGCCTCGTCCAGGGAACCGGCGAAGTTGTCGCTCGAAGGCCGCGACGGCCACGCGTTCAGGTTGTCGCCTCCGACACGCCAATAGCCGGAGTAGCCTTCCGCGTTGGTCTGCGGATTGGTGCCGACGGACGCACCGTCGACGTACAGGACCATGCCTCCAGACCCCTGGGTGGCGACCACATGGTGCCACTGACCGTCGTTGTAGGCGGCCGGCGTGGTGATGAGGTTGAACCCGCCGGTGTAGGTGCCGAAGGTGAGCTTGCCGTTGTTCGTCATGTAGACGTGGCGGTCGTAATTCGAGCTCGTGCCGTTGCTCGAGTTGCCGAAGCCGACGAGCTTGCCGCCACTCGTGGTGGTGGTCTTGAACCACAGTTCGGCCGAGTAGGTCGTCGGGTTGCTCACCGAGGCGGTCGAGATGACCCGGCCGTTGTTCACCGTGATCGAGGTGTTGCTCGTGCCGGCGACCGCACCGGGCTGCCCATAGCTGACACCCGTCGGGGTGTAGGTGCCCGGGGTGACGTTCTGGCCGGCGTCGGCCGCCACCGAGCCGTTCGCCTCGCCGAGACGCCAGTACAGGCTGGGCGCGTCGTCGTAGACAACCCTGCCGTAGCTGTCCGATGGTCGCGGGGGGATCGGGCTGGTTCGCCCGCTGAGCGTGTAGTGCTCGTTGACCTTGGTGATGGACAGGGCCGCCGGGTAGATCGCCACTTCGTCGATCTCGCCGGCGAGATAGCTGCTGGCCGGCTGTGCGGGCCAGCCGTTCAGATTGTCTCCGCCGATGCGCCAGTATCCGCCGTACGGCTGCGCGCCCGTGGTGCCGCCGTCCTGGCCGACCCGACGACCGTCCACGTAGAGGGCGATGCCGCCCGACCCCTGCGTGGCCACGACGTGATGCCATTGGCCGTCGTTGTAGGCGGAGGTGCTGTTGACGGTACGCACTCCGCCGGGATAGACGCCGAACCAGATGCGGCCGGCGTTGTCCATGTAGACGTGACGGTCGTAGTTGGAGCTCGCTCCTGTTGCCGCGTTGCCGTATCCGACGATCTTCCCGCCGCTCGTCGTGGTGGTCTTGACCCAGGCTTCGATGGTGAAGCTGGTCGTCGCGTTCTCCATGGACAGCGTCTTGGTGAAGCCGGTTCCCGAGCCGTTGAAGGGCGCGGCCGTGTCGGTGTCGCCGTTGATCGCGCCCGGGACGTTGTGGCCGACTCCTGCCTCTCTTGTGGAGTCGAGGAATCCCGCGTGATCGTAGGCCAGTGCGCCGCCGGCCTCGCCCATCCGCCAGTAGTGGGCGGCGCCGTCGGCCACCACTTCCTGCGCGTAGGCGCTCATGGAGCCTGACGAGGCGATCGTCACGGGCGCGGAGGTGGCGCTGCCCACGGTGTTGCCCGACGGGTCGACGACGCGGATCCGATAGGTGTGCGTGGATCCGGGTGTCAGGCCGGTGTCGATGAATCCGAGCGAGGGCAACGTCCAGAAGTTCGACTTCTGCTCGATCTCGCCGACGGGGGTGGAGCCGCCGTCTCGCAGGATCTGGTACTTCAGCTTCTCGTGGTCACGGTCCCAGGTGGCCTGCCAGCTCACTCTGGCGGAGCCGGCGGTGAGCGAGACGGCGGTCGGGGTCAGCGTGGACGAGGCGAGGGGGCCGGAGTCCTTGGGGGCGTTGGCCTTGAGGGCGAAGCGGGTCAGACCCTGCTGTGCCGTGCCGTTGACGGTGGTGAATTCGCCGCCCATGACGAGGTACTGCGAGTTGCCCGACAGCGACCACCCGCCCTGGTTCATCCCTGTGTAGCTGCCGGCGTTGACGGTGGGATACCAGTGCAAAAGCGTCGGCACCGGCTGGCCGCTGTACTGGCTGTTGTTCGACGGCGGCGCGGGGTCGTTGCCCGTGGGATAGATCGTCGTGGCGAGCGCCCTCTGCCAGCGCGTGGGCGAGACCTCGGGGAACCCGCTGAGCGATGCGCAGTCGTGCGCGTGGCCCACGCTGTAGAGCACCTGGTCGATCGGGAAGACGCTATAGGACGCGCCGTAGCAGTTGTCCAGCCAGAGCAGGTCACCGGTGTTGGGCTCGACCGCGAAGCGCCCGTCGAACCAGTGCCAGCCTTCGCCGTCGGCCGCCGCGTAGACGTTGGTCCCGTCCGTCGCCAAGTCGTAGGTCATCGAGTAGTTGCTGCCTTGGCGCGCGGGGATCGGATTGCTGTTCCACGGCAGTGACGTTGCGGTGACCGGGTCGAGCGCCCCGATGCCGACCCGGGTGGCGCCGTTCAGCGCCTGGAACTTGCCGCCCACGATGACTCGGCTGGAGTCAGGGGACATCAGGAGGGCGAAGACCTCGTCGTCGGTCGTCGGCGCCCAGGGTTGGAGCGTGCCATTCGCGCGGGAGACGGCGGCGAGGCGGGACCTCGTCGCACCGTTGACGTTGAAGAACGCGCCGCCGATGTACACCGTGGAGGCGGACACCGCCAGTGCCCTGACCACATTGCCCACCGACGGCGCGAAGCTCGCGTCCAAGGCTCCGGTGGCGACGTCGAAGGCGGCCACGCGGTTGCGCGGCTGGCCGTTCACCGTGGTGAAGTCGCCACCGACGTAGATCTTGGACTGGTCGGGTGCCACCGCGATGGTCCTGGCCTGTGCGTTGAGCGCGGGGTTGAAGGGCAGAAGGTTCCCGGTGGTGATGTCGAAGGCCAGGATGTTCGACCTGACCACTTCCTGCGGCGAGCCGGGGCTGGTGCCTGGAGGTCGGGCCCTGGAGAAGCTGCCGACGGCGTAGACGGTGTTGCCGACGGTCGCCATCTTCCATACGACGCCGTTGATCTGCCACGTCGGCAGGGCGTCGGCGCTCACCGTTGCCGGAGTCCCCTGCTCAGGATCGATATCAGCGTGGCCGGGCAGTGCGACGAGCGTCGCGGTCATGAGTGAGACAACCGCGATGGCGGTCCTCGATAAGAGTGCTTTGATCACGAGCTACCTACATCCCGAACGACATAACGCGCCCCCCACGGGTCACGCTGGATGCGAATCGTAATATAGGTAGACAAAAACTTCTTGCGGCATTTGATAACAATCCATACCGGATTGCCACTGACAGAAGCGTTCGACGTTTGACCAGGTCGTCGATGGTCCACCAGCCCTGACCGGCGGCCGGCCGCAGCGTCGCGACCGACCGCCTTCAGGTCATCTCAAACGAATTACGGACAGCGATACCACTGGCCCGAATGACAAATAGTCGGCCATCAGGTCACAGTGACGTCGGGCGAACTCGGACTGGAGATTCGGTTATTGTGCGGGTCGATGGCACGCACCCGGTACTTGTAAACCGATCCGGGTACTCCGCTGGAGTCCACACACGACATATTCGGCAACGTCCAGAACACGGTGTTGGCCTCTGCCGTACAAACCACCGCCCCGTCACTGCGGACGACCTCGTAGCGGACCTTACGGTTGTCCAGATCCCAGGTGGCACCCCACTTGACGGTCACCTTGCCGCCCCCGTTGGCCACCGCTGTGGGCGCCTGGAAGTTGGTCTGGACGGGGCCGTTCACGTCCGGGCTGACATCATGGGTGGTGAACCGGGTCAGACCCTCCTGCGGAACATCGTTGACCTCGGTGAAGTCGCCGCCCGCCCACAGGTACGTGCCGTCGTTCGCCATCGTCCAGGGGCCCTGGACGAACGGGTAGCGCGTTCCAGGCTGAGCGTTCGGGAACCAGTGAAGGATCTTCTGCTTCGTTCCGGCGGCGGTGTTCGCGGGCTCGGCGAGGAAACGGCGATGCGGCCGGGTCTCGGGGAAGCCGTTGCCCTCGTAGTACGTCTGCATGTCACAGCGATGCGCGTGACTGCCGCTGTAGAGGACACCGTCCATCACGGAGATCGACTGGGTCGCGCCCTGGCAGTTGTTGATCCAGATGCGTGCGCCGGTGTCGGGATTCACGGCGAGACGGCCGTCGAAGGTCCCCACGCCGTCAGCGCTGGCGTAGACGCGACTTCCGTCCGAGACCAGGTCGGTCACCCAGGAGCGGTTGTTGGCGTTGTTGTAGGGGATGTCGTTGCTGAGGAACGTGCCCTTGGAGCCGTCGCTGACGTTCACGGCGGACAGGCCGTGCTGCCACACGTTGTTGATGCGGTTGAAGTCGCCCCCCACGATGAGCCGGCCTCCGCTCGGGGCGAGCACCATCGCCATGACGCGCTTGTCCGCGGTGGGCGCCCATGACAGCAGCGCGCCGTCACTACGGTTGAAGGCGGCCAGCCTGGTCCTGGTCACGTCGTTGACCTCGGTGAAGTGGCCCCCCGCGAAAACAGTGGTCGCCGAGACCGCCAGCGCCCTGACGCGGCTGTTCGGCGAAGGGGCGAAGTCCGGGTCCAGCGCCCCCGTCGCGGTGTCGAACGCGGCGATGCGGTTGCGTCGCTGACCGTCGATCTTGCCGAAGTCGCCGGCGACGTAGAGCGTGGAACCGTCAGGCGAGGCCTTGATCTCCCAGACCGTGTCGCATCGGTACTGGTTGTTCCCCAGGTTGTCGCACTCCGTCTGAACGACGTCGTCAGTGAAGACGGGACTGGTGGCGACCGGTGACCAAGGCAGGAGGGCTCCCGTAGCGGCGTCGAAGGCCGCCAGGCCCGTCCGCTCCACCTCACCGGCGCCACCTCGGGGCACGCCGGGCGGGCGGACGTGGTCGAAGTTACCGCCGACGTAGGCGACTCCATCGACGATCTCCATCGCCAGCACGACCCCGTCGGTCTGCCAGGTCGGGAGGGGATCGGCGGTGACCGTGGCGGGCTCGCCCGCGCCGGGCGTGGTGTCGGCCATGGCCGACAGGGGTGGAGTAAGCAGAACCGAGAGTCCTAAGCACGCCGTCGCGGCGGCTAGGAATCGCTTGCGCATGTGCCCCCCTCAGGGCTGGACCGCAGGTCATGGTCACAGACGGCAAGGCGGCCCTAGCTCCCGGCTGCGAGACCTAGCTCACCGTGGCAACGGGAACCTGATCGTCACCATGACGCTTGTGCCGCTGCACTGGTTTACCGCTGACCACACAAGTCCACGCAACAATCAGGAACAACCAGATCGACGCCACATTCGCGCTGGCGGCCATCATGTCCGCCGTCATCGCGTCCACGACAAGAAAGGCCATCAACGAGAGCAGCAGCGCCGCCTCCGCGCGCACTTCCTTGATCCGGGTGAGCGAGAGCTGGAACGTCATGGTGACGAAGCACAGCAGGCTGAAGGCGACCAACCCCACAGCGCCACCTTCGACGATGACGTTTACGAAGGCGTTGTGACCGCCTCCCAGCCCGATCTGTTCGAGGAAGAGCCCTCGAGCCGAGGATGCCCCGTTACCGAAGATCGGCTGCTTCATGGTGGCGTCCAGGGCGAGCGTCCACAGATCCGTCCTGGAGTTCAGGGATTCGAGCTGCTCGGCGGACTCGCCTCTGGTCGCAAAGCCGATGATCTCCTCAGAGAACGCGAGCGCCGCGAGAGCGCCGAGCGGCAACGCGAAGAGGAGCAGTTCGGCCCTGCCCCGCGGACCACGTGAACACAACAGCAGTACCGCCAGGCCGACGACGCAGCCCGCCGCGGCCCCGCGGGTTCCGGTGGCCACCAGCGCCCCACCGGTGACGACCAGCGCGACGACGTAGAAGGATTTCCGCCAGAGCCGTGGAGGACCGCCGGGCAGCAGAAAGGCGAAGGCCAGCAGCAACGCGATCCCGAGGAAGATCCCCGCTGTCACGGGATGCACGTACAGCCAGTTGAACCGGTCCTGGGTGTTCGGGGTCCGTGGCAGCGGCATCGCGACCCCGATCCCCACCGAGACCACGACCAGACCGATGAAGACATGGGCAAGCCTGTGCATGTCCTCCCTGGTCGCCCGGCTGGCCACCACCTGACACACGCTGGCCGTCACGAGAAGCTGCGCCGCGCGCACGGCAGCGAACTGTGGATAGGGCGTCCACAGGACCGACATGGCGACGTAGAGGGCGAAGACCCATGCCAGCGCCAGAAGCACCGAGGTCACCCGGCGCGGTGGCCTGATTCCGAACTTCCGGTAGAGGTAGAGAGCGACGAGTCCGTAGATCCCGATCTCGAGGAGGATCTGGGTGTCCACGCCGCCACCGATGGCTTCGCCGATCCCTCGTGACCGTAACTTGTACTCGCTCGCGAGGATGAGGCCGATCGGGGCCAAGGTCGGCCACCAGGCCGTACGCGATCGACGGTGACGCGCTGTACCCACCTGGCACCCCGTATTGGACCGTTCGACCGTACTGCGTGTGTCAGCATACGACGGTACCGGTGGAACGCGGGGAAATGTAGGGAGAGGAACGTTACATGGGGATGCGCGATCTGCTGCCCGAGCCGTTAATCGGCGCGGGAAGAGCCGGGTTCCGCCTGTACGGCATGGCGACCGCCGGCTTGCGGCCAGATCCCGACTTCCTCCTGATCGGCGCCAAGCGAGGCGGCTCTACCTCGTTCTACTACGCGCTCCTCGAGCACCCCCGCGTCGTCCCGCTCTTCCCGTCCGCGAACCTGATCCCCAAGGCCAACCACACCAAGGGTGTGCACTACTTCGACTCCAACTACGGCCGGGGGATGCGGTGGTACCGATCCCACCTGCCGAGCAGGTTCAGCAGGTCGAAGGCAGCCCGCAGGGCAGGTGGCCAGGTCCTCGCCGGTGAAGGCTCGCCGTACTACCTGCATCACCCGCTGGCCGCCGAGCGGGCGGCCGGCGACGTGCCGGACAGCAAGATCCTTCTCATCCTGCGCGATCCGGTGGAGCGCACGTTCTCCCACTACCGGGAACGGGTCAGGAGCGCGGCGGAAAGGCTCACCTTCGAGGAGGCGCTCGACGCCGAGAAGGGCAGGACCGAGGGCGAAGAGGCGAGAATCGTGGCCGAGCCCGGGTACTGCAGTTACGCCCACGAGCACCAGTCCTACGTGGCGCAGAGCGAGTACGCCCGCTGCCTTCGCCGCTGGTTCGAGCACTTCCCCGCGTCCCGCTTCCACATCCTGACAAGCGAGGAGTTCTACAGGGACCCGCAGCAGGCGTGTGACGACGCGGCCGCCTTCCTCGGGCTTCCGGCCGTCCCGCTTCCCTCCGCAGGGCGTGTCTGGAACCCCGCCCCCAAGTCTGACCTGGGCGAGAGGGTGCGCCGCCGCCTCGCCGAGCACTTCGCACCCCACAACGCCGAACTCGAGCGAATGCTCGGCAGGACCTTTCCCGACTGGACGACCGCCTAGCTAGTCGCCGAGCCGGTCGAGCGCGGCGAGCAGGCGGCCCGCGAGGGCGTGGTCGTCGGCCCTGCGAGCTGTCACCACCGCATGCCAGTACCGCGCCGCCTCCGCATGGCCGGTCGGCGCCACCGGACCGCCGAACACGGCGGCGCGGGTGGCCAGGTAGTACACCTCGTCGGCACCGGGTGGACCGTATCCGGCGTCCTCCCAGTCGATCAACCAGGGGACGGGGCCCGTGGTGAGGCGCAGGTTCCATGGCGTCAGATCACCGTGCATCGGCGTCCAGTGCGCGGCCACGCCATCGGGACGGCGCAGTGACGCCAGCAGGCCGGTGACCCTGCCTGCCAGTTCCGCCACGGGAACGTTCCGTGCGGGCCTGCAGGGAACGGGTTCCATCGGCGACATGGCCAACCATGTCAGGCCCTCCTCTTCGCCGTGACCGAGAAGCTCGGGCACGCGAAAGCCGCTCCCCCTCCCGCGTTCCAGCAGGCGCAGGACCTCCGACTCCCGCTCGAGCCCGGCCGCGGCTGCCCGGATCTTGAGGAACGCCACCGGCCTGCCCGATCTCAGCAGCAGGAAGGCGGCCCCCTCGCGGGATACCTGCGGGCGCAGGTAGACAGCGTGCCCGTCGAACGAGCCGACCGTCTTCTGCACGCGTTCCAGGACCGGAGCCCACGACCCGGCCTCCCACCTCTCGCGGCGGCCGGGCAGCACCCACGGGCCGACCAGGCGCGTGGCCGTGTGGAGGAGCCGCTGCGCGGCAAGCGGCAACGGTTTCGAGAAGGTCAGCAAGGAAAGCCCCGCCGCCGCGGAGCGCGCGTCGGTCAGGGGGATCCAGACGTTGCCACGGCCTGGCGGGTAGCGAACGAACCCGCCGGTCACCTTGCGGCCTTGAGGTCGAGACAGAGGCGTTCGTAGCGGGCGGCGACGTCGTCCCAGGTGTAGTGCTTCCTGGCCCGCTCTCTTCCCCTGTCGCCCCGGTCACGGGCGGCCTCGGGGGCGGCCTCCACGGCCTCGATCGCGTCGGCCACTTGTCCGGCGTCGGCGAAGAAGGCGCCGCTGCCGCCGAGCACCTCGTGATTGAAGACCACGTCGAAGGCCACCACGGGAGCCCCTGCTCCCATCGCCCTGAGCAATGAGGGGTTGGTACCGCCGACGGAATGCCCGTGCAGGTAGCTCGCACAGCCCGCGTACATGGCGTCCAGCAGGTCCTGATCCCAGACCCCGCCGACCAGCTTGACGCGCTCGTCGCCTGCGGCAAGCGTCGCGATCCGCCTGCTGTACTCCTCGGCGTACGGCGCCGAGCCGACGACGATCAGTGGCAAGGTGGCGCGACTTCGCAGGTAGCCCTCGACGATCAGGTCGACGTGATTTTCCGGCTCGAACCTGGCCACCACCAGGTGGAAGCCGCCGGCCTTGTAGCCCGCCTCGGACAGCAGCTCCTGGTCGCAACCCTCCTGGATGGGCGCTCCGTACGGGATCATGACGCTGGGGGCGTGGTAGCGCTTCTGGTAGTAGTCCTGGATGGCGTCCGCGTCGGCGATGAGCTCCCTCGACCAGCGAACGGCCAGCCGCTCCGCCATGAGGTAGTAGCGCTGACCTGTACCGTTCCATTTGGCGCGTTTCCACTCCAGCCCGTCGACGTGGGTGGCGACGGGGATGCGGGCCATCCGGATGAGAGGAAGCAGCGGGGCGTTCGCGGCGTTGAAGACGAGTGCGACGTCGGTGGGGCTGCGCAGGAGATGAGCCACCGACAGGGCGGTGTGGCTCAGGGTCTCCAGTGTCTTGTGCCGGACGGCGGGCAGGTGGACCAACCGCATGCCCTTGTGCTCGGGGAGACGACTCTCCGCGCCTCTGCAATAGACGCGCACGTCATGGCCCGCGGCTACCAGCCGTGCGCCGATCTCCTCGATCGCCGTCTCGAACCCCCCGTACCGCGCCGGCACGCCTCGCGTACCAATCATGGCAATACGCATTGAATCCCTTCAGATGCCATGCAGAGTGACAAAATAAGCGAGCCAACTTAAACACTAATCAAAGGCGGGGGACATCAAGAGCATGAAACGCGTGGTGATGGCTCACCCCTCGCCAGACCTCTATGGCTCGGACCGGATGCTGCTGCAGTCCGTTCGCGCGCTCGTCGATGAGGCAGAAGTCCTGGTCACGCTGCCGTGCGAGGGCCCTCTGGCCGACCGGCTCCGCGCCGAGGGAGCCGATGTCGAGGTGCTGGACGTCCCGGTCCTGCGCAAGGCCTACTTCTCCCCCTGGGGCCTGGCGCGACTGACCGTCCTTCTGGCCACGAGACTGCCCGCGATGGTCGCCTTCCTCAGGCGGCGAAGGCCGGACGTCCTGTACGTGAACACCCTCACGATCCCCTGGTGGCTGCTCGCGGGCAGGCTCTCCCGTGTTGGTCGCGTCGCCTGCCACGTCCACGAGGCGGAAGCGCAGTTACCCGGTCCGATCAGACGCGCGCTGTGTCTGCCCACACGCCTGGCTCACATCACCATCGCCAACAGCGCCAGTTGCCGTTCCCGTGTCGTGGCCGACGGAGCCCCGCCTGCCACGACGATCACGATCCACAACGGCGTCGCCGTTCCGGCGATGGGCCCACCACGGGAACATCCCGAAGGCGCGCTGGTGCTGATCGGCAGGCTCTCGCCGCGCAAGGGCAGCGATGTGGCCGTCCGCGCGACCGCCATCCTGTCCTCACGCGGCCGCGACGTCGTGCTGAGGGTCGTGGGCGATGTCTTCCCCGGCTACGAATGGTTCGACAGGCAGCTTCGCGAACTCGCAGGCCCTAACGTGATCTTCGCCGGATTCACCGACCCCGTCTGGGAGCATCTCGCCGACGCGGACGTCGTCCTCATGCCCTCCCACGGCGAGTCCTTCGGCCTGGTCGCGGTCGAGGGGATGATGGCCGGAAGGCCCGTGGTGGCCAGCGATGTTCAGGGGCTCAACGAGATCATCACGCATGGCGAGACAGGACTTCTCGTCCCGGCCGACGATCCCGTCGCCCTGGCCGACGCCATCGAGTCCCTCCTGGACGACTGGCCCCGTGCTCAGGCAGTGGCGGCCAAGGGCCAGGCCGACGCATTAGCGAGATTCGCCGTACCCCACTACCAGGATCGACTCAGAAGCGCCATTTTCGACATCTTGCCTCATGGCTAGAATCCCGGTAGGCCGCTTCATCACATGAAGGTGGACAAAACAGGCGGGGAGAGCGGGCTTCGTGGCGACAGATAGAAATGACGAGGACCGCGAGATCGGCCTCCTTGAGGCCTTATGGCAGTACAAATGGTCGTCGCTCCTCATCATCGCGCTGGCGGGCCTGCTCGCCGGCGCCGCCACAGTCTTCGTCTTCACCAGTGTGGAAGCCACCGCCAAGTTCGCCGTGACAGACCCCCGCAGTACGACCTTTCTCCGTCAAGGCGTCTCCTCTGACAGCAGCTACATCGCCTACACCAGCCAGCGAGCGGCCTTCACCGAATCGGCCGGCGTGCTCGACAAGGCCAGGCAACTGCTCGCGGCCGAGCATTCCCAGCAGATCGGTCTCGAGGACCTCAGGAAAGCGGTGGAAGCCAAGCCGGGCACCAACGGCGGCATCGTCGAGGTCACCGTCACCGCCCGCACGGACAGGATGGCGGCGCAGATCGCCAACGCCGTGGTAGCGGCCTACCAGATGCTGACCGAGGCGGACGCGCAGCGCGAGCAGCAGAAGCTGCTCAAGAGCGTGCGAAGCACTCGTGCCCGCATCGAGGCCGAGCTCAAGCGCGCCCCTCCCAGGAGCACGACGGCCGTCACCCTCGGCGAGGCCCTGGTGCAGCTCCAGCTCAAGGAGGGCGACGCCGCCATCGATCTGGCGCAGTACGGTTCCGGCGTCCGCTTCGTCGATCAGGCCAACCCGCTCAGGGTCACGCCCAGCCAAGCGCCCAAGAACATCGGCATCGGCCTCGCGGTCGGCATGCTGCTGGCGATCGTGATCGCCTTCCTGCGGGCGACCAACCCGATCTCCGCCGCGCAGCGGGTGACCTCGGGCACCGGACAGCGACAGCGAACCTCGAAGCCGGCGACCGGCGTGCCTTCTCCTCCGCCTGAACCCGCTCCCGTGGTGGAAGACGCCGGCGTGGAGGAGGACGACGTCACCGCCGTCTACGACAGGGACAAGTTGTTGGGTTACGTCCCCAGGACGCATCCGAGCGACAACGGTGTCCCTGTCGATTCCGGAGCCGGCCCCACGACGGGCAAGCGCTGAGGATGGGCTTTCTGACCACGGGGTTATCCCGCGTCCGCAGGCTGGCCACGTCCGCCGGAGGCTCGGTGGCGTCTCAGGCGGTGACCGCGCTCGGCAGTCTCGCGCTCCAACTCGTCGCCGTCCGCTTCATCGGCCCCGTAGCACTCGGTGCGTTCGCGCTGCTCTCAGCGATCCTGGTGAGCGCCACCACGGTGTACACCTCGTGGGTGGGCGACTCGCTCAACGTCCTCGACCGGTTCGACCCGGCCATTCGCGGCGCGCTGGTCGCTTCGGCCCTGTTCTTCGCGGTGACGGGCTCGATCGTCGGAGTCGTGCTGGCCGTCGTGCTGAGACTGACCAGCCCTGTGGGGGTCGGCCTCTTCGCGGTGCTGATCGTGTTGTGGCTGGCGCAGGAGACCTTCCGCCGTGTGCTCCACGCCCGTCTCGAGTTCGGCGCGCTTCTCGCCAACGACCTTGTCTACGCCATCACCACTCTGGTGACCTTGGGCGGCGTCTGGCTGCTGACCAACGAATTCGGCTTGGAGGACATCCTGCTGGCGATGTGCGTGGGCTGCGTCGCCGCTCTGCTCCGCACCCTCCGACGGCTTCCCCCGCAGGAGTACGCCCTCGTACGGCCCCGCAGGGCAGGCATGCGGGAGCTGAGCTCGTTCGCCGCCTGGCGATCCGCCCAGTCGAGTCTGCGCCCGCTTGCTCTCCTCGCGACCCGGGTCGCGATCGACACCCTCGCTTCGAGAACCGTGCTCGCGGTGGTGGAGGCCGCACGACTGCTGATGACGCCCGCGCTGACTCTCATCTCGGGAGCGGGCGGCTACCTCCTGCCGACCTTCGTGCGTCAGCGCAACGCGGGGCTGCCGCTGCGACCGCGGAACGCTCTCGTGGGTTCGTTGGTCCTCGTGGGCGCCTCCATGGCCTGCGGGGTGGCGGCCATCGCGACAGTGGGTTTCGTGGGGCCGCTGATCACCGGTGGTGCGTTCACCGTCGACGCCCTGACCGTGGGAGGGTGGGCCGTCTACGCCGTCAGCTTCTCGGCCACCCTGCCGCTCGCGTCCATGGCGACCGCCTACAAATTGTCCCGCCTGGTGTTCCTGGTACGAGGCGCCGAGACGGTGATCGGGCTTGCAGCGGTTCTGACGTTGCTCATCCTGCGCCCCGATATGGCAAAGTTCGCCCCTTATTGCATAGGCCTAGGGGGTGTGATCTCTGGGATCCTTCTCTGGTGGCGGCTGCGCAACACAAGGGACAGCGCGAGCAGTGGTCACATCGATTCCAAGAAAGGCTCCCATGCCATCTAGTCTGCGCATCGGGTCAGCGTTAGCGGCGGTGCTCTTCACGGCATTCGCTCCCGTATCCACGGCACTGGCCGCGAGTGACGTCGACCCCGCTCCCACCGCGAGCGCGGCCCCGTGGGTCAAGCAGTTCGCCTTCGAGGACGACCGCATCACGGAATCGAGCGGCCTCTACGCCAGCCGTCTCCACCCCGGCGTCGTCTGGACCCACAACGACGGCGAAGGCGTCCCGACCCTGTACGCGGTGGACGACAAGGGAAAGACGCTCGCGGCGATCTCCATCAAGGGCACCACGGTCATGGACACCGAGGCCGTCGGAGGCGCTGTCGACTCCCGCGGCAACTCCATGCTCTTCCTCGCCGACATCGGCGACAACGCCACCAAGAGAACATCCGGCATCTCGGTGCTCGCCATCGTCGAGCCCCCCGTGCTTGCGGACGGCGAGGTCAGCGCTCAGCGCTACCAACTGGTCTACCCCGACGGCCCGCACGACGCGGAAGCTCTCCTGGTTCATCCGCAGACCGGCAATCTGTACGTGATCACCAAGGGCACGTCGGGCGGAGCGGTGTACGGCCTGCCCTCCGCGCTGGTACCCGATGTGAACAACCGACTGGACTACATCGGCCCCATCCCGCATGTCGTCTCGGACGCGGCCCTCAACGCCGACGGCCTGATGTTCGTGCGCGGGTACAACAAGATCCGCGTCTTCGCGGACGTGACCGGCAAGCTGCTGGAGACCATTCCCGCTCCACAGCAGCCCCAGGGAGAGTCCCTCACCATCAGCGCCGACGGCAAATCCATCCTGGCGGGCAGCGAAGGAAAGGGAAGCGCCGTCTATTCCCTTGCCCTTCCCAAGGCCCTGGTCGCTTCTCCGACGAACACGCCCGGCCCCAGAGGGGACGGGAACGCCACGCAGGAAACGCCGTCCGCACAACCCGAACTGCCCATGCTGTGGCTCCTGGGGACAGGAGCTCTCCTTCTCGTTCTGATCGGTGCGAGCGGGGCGGCTGCGGCCTCCCGCAGGCGACGGCGGCGGGAGCCCGATGCCGCGAAAGTCATTGCGCTTCCATCACAACGGAGGAGATGAATAGCTGGGGCCTCGATTCCCCTCCATACTGAGCGGGAAACACTCCCATGTGGGGGGAATCATGAACGTCCGGAAATTTCTCGGAGCCCTCCTGCTCAGCCCGGCCCTCGTCCTGGCGTCGATATCACCCGCACATGCGGCGGACTACTCCACCCACCCCAGAGACAACTGGTTACCGAATGCTCGGGTATTCGCCATCGCCCATACCGGCGAGCGGATCGTCATTGGCGGCGACTTCACCAGCCTGCGCAATCCGGTAACCGGAGAGTCCGTCGCGCGCGGCAGGATCGCCATGCTCGACGCGGCGACCGGCGACCTCGTCAGGACGTGGGCGCCCACGGCGAACGGCTCGGTTCGAGCGCTGTCGGTCAGCGGTGGCCGGGTCTTCGCCGGGGGCGACTTCACGATCGTGAGCGGGCACGGCCGCAACAGGATCGTGGCCCTCGACCAGGCCTCCGGCGCCGTGATCGGCGGATGGAACCCGTCGGCGAACGGGTCCGTGCGCGCACTGGCCGTCATCGGCGCGACTCTCTACGCGGGCGGCCAGTTCGGTTCCGTGTCGGGCCACAGCCGCAGCCGCCTGGCCGCGATCGACGTCGGCAGCGGCGCCCTCAGAGCCGGATGGGCGCCCTCGGCCAACGCCACCGTCTATACGTTGGCTGCCAGGCCCGACGGAGCCGCCCTTCTCGTGGGAGGGCTGTTCACGACACTCGGCGGAAGCGCCCGCAACTACCTGGGCAGCGTGGACGCCGGCACAGGAACGGTGACCGGCTGGCAGCCACCTCCCGGTTGCCTCGTCCCCAGCAACCAGTGCATCGTGACCGACCTCGCGGTCGAGGGTGACAGTGCTTACGCCGCCATCGCGGGGCCCGGTGGCAGGCTGGCGGCCTACCAGCTGGACACGGGAGTGAGGCGCTGGGAGAGACTCGCCGACGGTGATGTCGAGTCCGTGGCCGTCCGCGACGGCCGCGTCTACGCCGGGGGCCACTTCTGTCCCGACTTCTCCGGGTTCATGCGATGCGACTTCGCCGCGGTCGACGCGGCCACCGGCGCCGTCGATCCTGACTTCGCCCCCACGGCGAACGGCCAGATATTCGCCCTGGACGCTGGTCCTGACGCGCTGCGCGCCGGCGGCGCCTACTCTCGGCTGAACGACGAGGCGCGGCCGTACTACAACGAGTTCCCCCTCCGTCCCCCGAGTACGGACATCACGCTGATCGCCTCGAGCGCGACCTGGCGCTACCAGGACAGTGGAGCCGATCTCGGCACCTCCTGGTCGCAACCGGCCTACGACGACTCCTCGTGGCCGTCCGGTCCTGCGCAGCTCGGTTTCGGGGACGGCGACGAGCGCCGAGTCCTGGCCTCAGGGCGCATCACCTATTACTTCCGCCACGCCTTCGCCGTCGCGGATCCCGCGGCTCTGCACGACGTGACACTCCGCGTCCTACGCGACGACGGGGCGGTGGTCTATCTCAACGGCCAGGAGGTCATGAGAAGCAACATGCCCTCGGGCACGATCACCTCGGGAACTCTGGCGCCGAGCACCGTCAACGGCGACGCGGAGAACACCTGGCAGACGGTGGCCGTCGCACCCGAGCGGCTGAACGCCGGTCAGAACACCATTGCCGTCGAAGTGCATCAGGCTCAACCGACCTCCAGTGACGTCAGCTTCGACCTGGCGCTCACCGCGCGTTAGGCGCGTCCCGAACGAGATATGTGGCGAACGCACCCGTGGTGTATTATTTCCCGTTATTCGCGCCGAGCCGAGAGAAGTCATGACCTCATCGCTCCCCCCTGTCCTGCGCGCGCGCGTTAAGGCGCGAATCGCCTTATCGAAATCCCTCCGCGTCGTTCCCGGCGGCCTCACGCTGCGGACCAGAAACACATTCGCGCGATCGCGTGGCGTGTCCAGGAAAGCGTTCGAGCAGGTCGTCCGACTTCTCCGGCACCGCCCTCTCGATTTCCTCGAGGAGTTCTCACTCCCGGACAATTCCGCTATTCGACTGGTAGCGGTGGAGTCGCGACTGGTCCGGCTTCTCTTCTGGTACGGCGAGCGGGGCTACGAAGGCATGGAAACGGAATGCTGGCGGCGGTTGTGCGCCGGCGCCGGCAATGTGCTCGAACTCGGCGCCAATATCGGCTACTACACCGTGCAGGGCGCCCGGGCAGCCAGGCCCTCGCGCTACGTGGCCGTCGAGGCCAACCCCGAGTCGGCGGCCATCGTCGAACGCAACATCGCCGCCAACGTCCTCGACAACGTCAAGGTCGTCCAGGCCGCGGTGGTCGGCGACGACGCGCCCGAGACACTGGACCTGGCCCTGCCCGACCAGGAACAGTACGTCGCACCCACCGGCGCCTACCTGACCCACGGCGGAGAGGGCATCACGGACCGGCCCGCCACCCGCACGATCAGCGTGCCCACGGTCAGGATCTCCGACCTCATCGATGGGGTGGACCTGCTCAAACTCGATATCGAGGGCTACGAGGCGAAGGTCCTGAGGGCCGCGTGGCAGCAGATACTCGCCGGGCGGCCGACGATCGTCCTCGAGGTGTTGCGGAACGTTCCCGACCTGCGCAAGGTGCTCCTCGATCTGCGCGCAGAAGACTACGAGGTGTGGGCCATCGGCCATGACGCCCTTCACCGCGTCACGGACGAGCAGCTCGCCTCGGACGCGCCGCTTCCGCGCTACGGATCCCGCGACGTCGTCGTGCTTCCGGCCGAGCACGCGGCCGACGTCATACGCCGTCTCACCCCTTGAGCTCGGGCCAGGCCGCGCGCAGGGCGTCACGCCAGCCGCGCATGCGCGGCAGTGACGCCTCCTCCCACCTGGCGTGTCCGAGAACCGCGTAGGCGGGTCTGGCGGCAGGTCGGGGAAAAGCCGAGGTACCCACCGCGGCCACGCGGTCGGGATCGGCTCCCAGCAGCGAGAAGATCTCGCGTGCCAGCCCGTGCCAGGTCGTCTGTCCGGCATTCGTGCCGTGATAGACGCCTGGAGGCGCCTCGGACCTGGCCAGGAGCACGAGTTGCCTGGCCAGGTCGGCTGCCCAGGTCGGCTGCCCGTGCTGGTCGTCGACCACTGGAACGACCTCGCGCTCTGATTCCAGCCTCACCATGGTCTTGACGAAGTTGGCGCCGGCACCGCCGTACAGCCATGCGGTCCTGACGACGTAGCCCGCCTGCGGCAGCAGTTCCAGTACCGCCCGCTCACCGGCCAGCTTGGTACGGCCATAGGCGTTGAGCGGGGCGGGCGGGGCGTCTTCCGCGTATGGCCGCGTCGCCGTGCCGGAGAAGACGTAGTCGGTGGAGAGATGGATGAGCCGTGCGCCCCTGTCGGCGCACGCCTGGGCGAGCGCCTTCGGTCCCTCACCGTTGACCTGCCGCGCCTGCTCCTCATGGGTCTCCGCGTCGTCCACCGCCGTCCACGCGGCGCAGTTGATCACTACGGAGGGCCTGACCTGGCTCATGACCTCGGCCACCGCGCGGGAGTCGCACAGGTCGAGCCCCGACCTGCTCACGGGGATGACATGCTCGTCTTCGGCCCTCAGCAGGTCCACGAGTTCGGCACCGAGCAGACCCGTGGCGCCTGTCACCATCCAGGTGGTCACGCACCCTCCTTGAGCGGTTTCCACCAGGAGGGGTTGTCGGCGTACCACCGGATCGTGGCCGCCAGGCCCTCGTCGAACCCGACCGTGGGCCGGTAGCCCATTCTTCTCAACTTGGTGTCATCGAGGGAGTATCTGCGGTCGTGGCCCTTGCGGTCCTCGACGCGATCCACACGCTCCCAGCCCGCGCCGCACGCGCGCAGCAGGCGGTCGGTCAGCTCGCGGTTGGTCAGCTCTGCCGTTCCGGCGATGTGGTAGATCTCGCCTGCGGTCCCCTTCTCCGCGACGAGCTGGATACCGGCGCAGTGGTCGGCCACGTGGATCCAGTCGCGGACGTTCTCGCCGTCCCCGTAGAGAGGGACGTTCCGTCCCTCCATCAAGTTGGTCGTGAACAGCGGGATGACCTTCTCAGGGAACTGATACGGGCCGTAGTTGTTGCCGCATCGGGTGATGCTGACCGCAAGCCCGTGCGTGACGGCGAAGGCCTGCGCGATCAGGTCGCCACCGGCCTTCGACGCGGAGTACGGCGAGCGGGGCCGCACCGGCGCGTCCTCGGTCCACGAACCCGTCGCGATGGAGCCGTAGACCTCGTCCGTCGACACATGGACGACTCGGGGCGTTCGCGCGTCCAGGCACGCCTGCAGCAGCACCTGTGTGCCCAGCACGTTGGTACGGACGAACTCCCCCGCGCTGTCGATCGATCGGTCGACGTGTGTCTCGGCGGCGAAGTTGACGACGAGGTCATGACCGGGCACCGTCTCGGCGAGCAGCGCGGCGTCCCCGATGTCCCCGTGCACGAACGCGAAGCCTCCCGCGACCGGCTCCAGGTTGGCCGGGTTCCCCGCGTAGGTAAGCCGGTCCAGCACGGTCACCGAGGCGCCGGCGAAGGCCGGATATCCACCGGTCAGAAGCGTGCGTACGTAGTGCGACCCGATGAAGCCGGCGCCGCCCGTGACGAGAACTCTCATGAACTGATCTGCACCTTGCTGTGATCACCCAGCACCAGCCGGTGCGCTCGGGGGGTGTGGGGGGCGGGAGTGACCTCGACGTCGTGACCGATGAGCGATGCCTCTATCCGTCTCACTCCTGAGATCGAGGCGCGAGGCAGCACGATCGAGTACTCGATCTCGCTGTTCGAGATCCGGCAGTCTCTCGCGATCGAGGTGTAGGGACCGATGTAGGAGGCGCTCACCTCGCTGCCCGACCCGATGACGACGGGGCCCACGATGCGCGATCCGCGTACCACCGCCCCCGGTTCGACCACCACGCGACCGATGAGCTGGCTGGTGGAATCCACGCTTCCCGCAACCTCCGGTTCCAAAGATTCCAGCACCAACCGGTTCACTTCCAGCATGTCCGTGACGTTACCTGTGTCCTTCCAGTAGCCGGAGATGATCGTGGACTCGACCCTGTGCCCCCTGTCGAGGAGCCATTGGATGGCATCAGTGATCTCCAGCTCGCCACGCCATGACGGCTTCAGCTCGCCCACCGCTTCGTGCACCGCCGGAGTGAAGAGGTAGACACCCACCAGCGCCAGGTCACTCTTCGGCACGGCGGGCTTCTCCTCCAGGCCGACGACACGGCCGTCCACGTCGAGTTCGGCCACGCCGAACTGCTCGGGCTCGGCCACCTTGGTCAGCATGATCTGCGCCGCGGGCCGTTCCTCCCTGAACCTGCTCACCAGATCCTCGATGCCGCCCACGATGAAGTTGTCGCCGAGATACATGACGAAGTCGTCGCCGCCGAGGTATTCGCGAGCGGTCATCACCGCGTGCGCCAGCCCCAGCGGCGCTTCCTGCCGCAAGTAGGTGACCGACAGGCCGAACTGCGAGCCGTCACCGACCGCGGACTCGATCTCGGCGTGCGTGTCGCCCACCACGATGCCGACCTCGGTTATTCCGGCCTGGGCCAGGGACTCCAGGGCATAGTAGAGAACAGGCTTGTTCGCCACGGGAACCAGTTGCTTGGCGGACGTGTGCGTGATCGGCCGCAGCCGAGTGCCCGATCCTCCGGCCAGCACCAGAGCTTTCATCAGTACGCCCCTTCACCGCGGGTGACCGCGGGCCAGGTCTTCCAGAGGATCTGAAGATCGAGGATGAGTGACCAGTTCTCCACGTAACGCAGGTCGAGCCGTACCGACTCCTCCCAGCTGAGATCGGAGCGTCCGCTCACCTGCCATAAGCCGGTGATGCCAGGCTTGACCAGCAGCCGGCGTCGGACATCGTCCCCGTACTTGGCCACTTCCTCCGGCAAGGGAGGGCGTGGGCCGACCAGCGACATGTCCCCGCGTAAGACGTTGACCAGCTGCGGGAGTTCGTCCAGGGAACAGCGTCGTAACCACGCGCCGACGGGGGTGATCCTTGGATCGTTCCTAATCTTGAAAAGCAGGCCGTCGCTCTCGTTCAGCTCGCGCAGGCTCGCCTTGATCTTCTCCGCGTCGGAAACCATCGTTCTGAACTTCAGAACGGTGAACTCCTTGCCGTCCTTGCCCACCCTGGTCTGCCGGAACAGCGCAGGCCCCCTACTCGCGGCCCTGATGACCAGCGCGACGACCGCGAAGATCGGCATCAGGAGCAGAAGACCCGAAGCGGCGATCACCTTGTCGAACGCGCTCTTGACGAGCCATCGGCCGCCTCGAAGATCGGGGTGGTCGACGTGTAACAACGGGAGGCCGGCGACAGGGCGGATGTTGATCCGAGGACCGGCCACCTCCATGAGCGCGGAGGCGACGTAGAGATCGGTGTCCCGCTCCTCGAGACGCCACGCCAGCTGCCGCAGCGCGATACCGTCGAATTCGGGGCACGAGAGCACGGCCACGGTGTCGGCGCCCACCTGGGCTACCACCTCGGGAACGTTCTTGAAGTCGCCCAGCACGGGAAAGCCGTCGAACTGGTGCGGCACCTCCGGTTCGGCCAGGGTGGGCACGCATGCGCCGACGATGCGCATCCCGTGATAGCGCTCCCTGCTCAGCTGACGATGGAGTTCGAGCGCGGCCGTCCAATGTCCGACGACGAGTACCCGCCGCATGCACTCGCCCTCGTAACGGCGCTGGTGCAGCCGCTTTCTCATCCGGTAGCGGAAGAGGAGGTTCGCGCCCGCGGCCAGCGGCAGCCCGGCTATGACGTACCCGCGTGCCACCGGCGTCTGCGTGGCATAGGCGATGATCGCGACGAGTGAGGCCAGCGCCGCGGCCGCCTGGAAGACCTTGCGGTACTCGTCGGGCGCGTCGCCGAGATAGCGTTCGTCGTAACCGCCGGTGGCCGCGATGGCCACCGGCCAGCACGCCATCAGGAGCGCGGCCAACCCGATTTCCGCGGGCGTCAGGTGCCCGGCGAGTCCTCTGATCGCCGATACGCTACTCAGCCCGACTGCCACGCACCCGAGATCACCGAACAGCGCCGTCCTGACATAGCGACGAAACCATGCACGTCCGTGCTCCTGTTCTGCCGAGACCACTGTTCCGTATACGGCCGTTTCCATTGCCCCTCGCTGCACTCGCCCCGCCCCATGCACAACAGACGTCCCAGAAACCACGCCGGTTGACAGCAAATGCCCCTCAATCCGGATCATCCATAGAATCCAGACCTTCGGTGTTAATCGGAAGGCAACGTGGGCGTCCAGATCTGGCCATGTACGTTGATAAGTGATGGTCTTGACATCCCGGACGCACCGCGTGATCAGCCGAGGGCGCCGACCTCACCCGCAGCAGCCGCAACAGGGGCAACAGTGATGGCCGCATCTCCATCGAAAGGCCTATCACGGGCCCTGGCAATCATCGCCCTTGACAACAGGGGAGTCGCCTCGATGGTGACTAGTCGTACTCCAGGTCCGGCAGCGACGAGGGCGGCTCAGGACTCCGCCAGACGATCACGACCCCGTCCCTGGCCGCCTCAGATGCGATGAGCAACCGATCGAGATCGAAATCCGGCAAGTAGCGGAGACGCGCCAGGAAACTGGCATCGGTAGCGGATCGCGGCACGACGCACCCTTCCCCGTCGCGATCGAGAAGGATGTAGAGGACCTCGGACTCCGATTCGGAGGCAACCCGCACCTCGACGACGTCTTCCCACGCCAGCGCCTCGACGCTGCCGTCGGAATAGTGGCGGGCCACGCCCTCCTCAGTGACGTACACGTAGGACTCCGGCACTGCATTGCCGTGCATGGGCGCGATTCTTGCGACATCGGGGTGTTTCCCGCAAGGGACCAACACCGCAGAATGTCTGGAAGCACCTCGCCCGGCGCTTGCCATCTCCGAGCCGACAGGTTCAGCGCTTCCATGCACGGCCAACCGCTTTTATAGGTATGAGGGTGACATGACGCTTTGTTATAGAAAAGTGGCGATAGGCCTTCTTGCCATACTGACGGCCTCCAGCTGTGCCGGCACGTCGAGCGCGGCACCGTCTGCCGCCACCAAGATCTTCGTGTCCGCCGTGGACGGGGACGACTCGAACTCCGGAACAGTCGAACGGCCCCTCCGCACCGCCACCGAGGCCCTCAGCCGGGCCCAGGCCGGCACGATGACGACGATCGTCTTACGCGCCGGCGACTACCGCGAGTCGCTCGGCGGCATCTCCAAGCCGGTGACGCTGGAGGCCTACTCCGGTGAGGAGGTCTGGCTCAAGGGCAGCTCCGTGATAGAGCCGCACCGGTTCGTTCAGGACGGCCATGCCTGGCGGCTGGACGGCTGGAACCCGGACATCTGCCGGCCCGGAGCGGATCTCAAGGCCTGCGTCTATCCGTCCGACATCACGCAGGGCAACGAGCTGGCCGGTGACCCCGCGATGGTGTTCCTCAACGGCAAGCCCATGCGGCAGGTAGCCGACCGTGAGCACCTGCGGGTGGGAACGTTCTACTCCGACAGCGCGCGCAACGCGCTCTACGTCGGCAGCGACCCGGCCGGGCAGTCGATAGAGGTTTCCGATCGGCGCTACGCCGTCCAGTTCCTGCCCGGATCCGAGCACTCCGTCGTTCGAGGACTCGGTTTCACGCACTACGCCACCAGCCAGGACTACCGGAAGCAACCTGCGGCCGTCATCGCCCAGGCCGACGGTGTCATCCTGGAGGACAACACGATCACACTGAACGCGGCCGCAGGCATCGTCGCGAACGCCTCAGGCATGCGACTCAGCGGGAACGAGATCTCCTACAACGGTTCGAACGGGGTGCTCTCCTACCAGGCCGGCGATCTCACCTTCGACGGCAACCGCGTCATCGGCAACAACCTGGAACGCACCGGCCTGGAATCGGCGCGCAGCCTCGCAGGCGCCGGTGTGAAGGCGACCTACCTGCGCAACGCGATCATCAGGGACAACGTCTTCGACGGCAACCTCGGCGCCGGGTTCTGGTGCGACCTGTCCTGCGAGAACGTCACGATGGTGCGGAACCTGGCCAGGAACAACAGCAAGCACGGCCTGTACTACGAGGTCTCCTCGCGCGGGCTCATCGCCTCCAACCTGATGACGGGCAACGGGCAGTACGGCCTCAAGATCAGCGGCTCCAACCAGGTCCGCGTCTACAACAACACGCTCGCGGACAACGCCCAGACCCTGCTGATCGCCGAGGATCCCCGGCCACACGCCGACCGGTGCAGCTCCGACAACTGTCCCGGCAAGGAGGCTCTCGACCGCGGAGTGACGTGGGACACCACGGATGTCACCCTCGTCAACAACATCTTCGCCGCGCGGGCGGGCGGCGAGACCGTTGTCGAGACGATCGACGCCAACGAGCGATCGTCCGGCAAGCGGGTGGGGGCCGACGGCATGATCCCCGTCAGCCAGATGGACCACAACGGCTACTACAGGGCGGACGCGGCAAGCCCGTCGCAGTTGGTCACATGGGCGCTCCAAGACGGCGGCGACGCCGGCTATCCGACGTTGCCGGCGTTCGCGGAAACGGGCCGGGAAAGGCACGGACTCTACCAAGAGGGCGCGCAGACCTACTTCATCGGCAAGGACGGCTACCGGGTCCGTCCGGACAGTGCGGCGGCCACCGGCGGCCTGCCGCTACCCGAGGACGTCGCCGCCGCCGTGGGTGTGGAGGCGGGCGCTCGACCGCCTCTCGGCGCGCTCAGATGGCCAGGTTCGAACGGCGAGGAGACCAGACCGGAGGCCACCCCGGAACCCACCGACCCCTCCTCCGGCAGGAGGACCTCTTCCGGCACCGGCGTGCTGGACAGGACGGTGCTCCTCCTCAGCCATCCGGACGATGGCCGCGTGCTGATGACGCTCGACAGGAAGGAGGCCGAACAGGCCGCGACGTTCCAGGGGTTCGAAGACCTCGGCGTCGGGTTCCTCGCCTCCCACCGGCGCGGACCCGCGCTCGCTCCGGTCTACCGCCTCGCCCATCCGACGACAGGCGACCTGCTCTTCACCACGAGCGCGACCGAGCGTGAGAGCGCGGTTGCGCAGTGGGGCTACCACGCGAGAGCCGTCGCCTTCTACGCCGCGGCCGCGCCAGGACCCGGACTCGTGGCCGTCCACCGCCTGCAGAAACGCGCCTACCACCACTACACGACCGACACGTCCGCTCGCGACGCCGCGATCGCCGACGGCTGGCGCTACGAGGACATCGCCTTCTACGTGAGACCCGCCGCCTAGTCCGTCGTGGCGCCCCAGGAATGTCCGAGATGCTCCTTGACAACAGACTGTGCGTCGCCGCCCGCTATCGCGTCAAGAAGTGCGCGGTGCTCGGCCACCAGCCGGTCGCGGTCCTCGTACACCCTGCGCAGCCTGACGAGCCCCAGCCGCGTCTCCGCGGCCAGGGCTCCGTACAGCCTGACCAGCCGCGGGCTGCCGACCGCGTCGATCAGCGCCGCGTGCAGTGCCATGTGCTCGGCCACCACGTCCGACCACGGCGCGTCGTCCGGCAGGGCGGCCATCCGCTCCAGCGCCGCCTCCGCCTCGGGCACCCGGCGACCCGCGAGCGAGCGCGCCATCAGGTCCTCCAGCGGCCTGCGGACGAACATCAGGTCGTCGAGGTCGTCGATCGTCACCTCGGGGACGTAGGCGCTGCGGTTGCGCTCGCGCCTGAGCAGCCCCTCGTGCACGAGCACGGCCAGCGCCTCCCTGACCGTGGGCCTGGCGACGCCGTAGAGGGCGGCGAGCTCCTGCTCGGGCAGCGGCGTGCCCGGATCGATCTCGCCCGACAGCACCCGCTGCCGCAGCGCGTCAGCGAGCGCGCTGACCGTCGACACCGGCCTCAGCACTGATCGGCTCCCCTTCTGACACCGGCCGTCCTTCCCTGGTCGGCTTACGCGCCGGGACGGCCACCGCCACGAGGCTAACGCCCAGGAGCACCAGCCCGCCCCATGACACAGGGCTCAGCGTCTCGTGCAGCACGACCAGGCCGAGCAGCGCGGCCACCGCGGGTTCGGCGAGGGCGAGGGTGGCCGCGGTGGACACGGGGGTGGTGCGCAGGCCCCTGCCGTACAGGAAGTAGGCCAGGGCCGTGGTGCCGAGGCCGAGGTAGAGCGCGGCGAGCAGGCTGCGCGGCTCGGCCAGCCAGCCGGGACCCGTCGCGATCAGGATCGGCAGCATGACGGCGGCGGCGCCGCCGAACATGACGCCCATCACGCCGTCGGACGGGGCGCCCGCGTTGATCGCGCGGGCCGCGGTGACCGCGTAGAAGGCGTAGATCAGGCCGCCGAGCAGGGCGAGGAGCACGCCTTCGACGACCTGGTCGCCCGCCCGGGCACCGCTGCCGGCGATCAACGCGGCGCATCCCGCGATGGCGGCGGCCGTCGCCGCGGCCCAGCGCGCGGAGAACTGCCGGGACAGCAGCCCGGTGAAGACGGGGCCGCTGCCGATCGCGACGACCGTGCCGATGGCCACTCCCGTACGGCTGACCGCGGCGAAGAAGCACAGCTGGTAGGCGGCCACGGCGACCGCGCCCAGCAGCAGGGCGGGCGTGATCCGCACTCCTCTGACCATGAAGGCCAGCACGAGCCCGCCGAAGACGAGGCGAGCCGCGGCGACGGAGATCGGATCGGCGGTGATCAGCAATCCTGCCGTGCCGGCCGTGCCCCAGAGGACCGCGGCGACGAGGACGTTCTTCATAGAAGGATTGTCTGACAACTAGACAAGGTTCGTCCAGTCATTTGTCCGGGTATGTCACGTGAGGTGAATCTCAGGGGCATCGCGGCGGTCCCGCTCGCCATCGGAACGTTCATCGGGAGCTGCGGCGCCGCCTCCGCACCCACGGCACCGCCCGAGGAGTCCCTGCCCTCGCTCGCCCCGGCGGCGCTGCCAGAGAAGGCGCTCTCCTCGCTCCCCCCTGAGGCGACCAAGACCTGGCGGCTCATCCAGAGCGACGGGCCGTTCCCCTACCGGCGCGACGGCGTGGTCTTCCAGAACCGCGAGCGCATCCTGCCGCAGCAGAAACGCGGCTACTACCACGAGTACACGGTGCCGACCCCAGGCTCGCCCGGCAGGGGCGCGCGGCGGCTCGTCACCGGAGCCGGGGTCGACGAGCTCTACTACACGGGCGACCACTACCGGTCCTTCGTCGCCGTGGACGTGAAGCGATGAGATTCGAGCACCGGATCGACGGAGCGCGACTCGACAGCTCCGACGGGGTGATGACCGCGATCGCCTCCGCCCTGGAGTTCCCCTCCTACTTCGGCTACAACCTCGACGCGCTCTACGACAGCCTCACCGACCTGTCGTGGCTTCCCCCCGGCGAGCACGTGCTCATCTGGTCGAACCCCGGCGCGTTGCGCGCCGCCGACGCCACCGCCTACGACGCCATCGCCGTCGTGCTGGCCGACGCGGTGGCCGACGGAGCCGAAGGCGACGCCCATCTCTCCGTCGTCCTGCGGTCCCGCTGACCCCTGCTTGTCGGCGAGCGGACGGCCCGCCGATACTGTCCCCGACGGGTCAGAGGTTGCTACTGTTGACCGCTTCCCGGAGGCGAGGAATGAGTGAAGACTGGTTAGTCCGGCCGTACATGATGACGCGCGGCCGCACCCGCCCGACCGGCGAGGATTTCGACCTCATCGCCATCGTGGCCGCCACCGGTGTGCCCTCGCCGTCGGCGGGCCTCACCCCCGAATACCTCAGAGTGCTCGCCGCCTGCCGCAACCCCGTCTCCGTCGCCGAGGTCGCCTCCGCCACCGGGCTGTCGGTCGGCGTGGTCCGCGTCCTGCTCGGCGATCTCCGCGAGCGCCAGCTGGTCACCGTACGACACGCCGCCGAGGACGTCGACGTGCTGCGTGACGTGCTGCAGGGCCTCAGATCCCTGTGACCACCTCCGCGATCCGCCGAGACGCGCCCGCCGCCATCAGAACTCGGTGACCTCTTCCGCGATCTCCTCCATGAGCTGCTCGAGCAGCCACCGAGCCGGCGAGACGACCTCCCCCACCTGCTCCTCCAGCATCGCCAACGCCTCGTGGACGTTCTCCGCGCTCCTGGTCGGCAGCTCGACCAGCGCCCGCTCCTCCACCATCGCCTCGCCGCTGACGTGGAAGAACGTCTCGGAGTGGGCGAAGGACACCGAGAAACGCACCGCTCTCCCGTCGGGCAGCGTGAACAGCACGCCCGTCGTCCACCCGCCCGGCTGGAAGTAGGTCAGCGGCTCGCGCCTGACGAAGGGATGGCGCAGCTCGTCGAACGCGGCCGCCGCCCGGCTCATGGCCGCCAGCAGGCCGGCCGCCGCCCGGCTCTCGCTGTCCACAGCCTGAGGGTAGAGGAGCGGATCAGTCGGTGGCCAGCCGAGCGTGCCGCTCGACGTCGTGACGAACCCCGTCGTAGACGAGCTTTCCGCGCTCCACCCCCTCGGGCAGGAAGCCCGCCTTGACCGCGACCCTGCACGAGGCGGGGTTGGTCACCCGGTGCCCCAGCTCCAGCCGGTACAGGCCGCGCTCCTCGAACGCCCACTCCGCCAGCAGGTTCGCGGCCCGCGCGGCCACACCCCTGCCACGGGCGCGGGCGGTGGTCCAGTAGGAGACCCACCCGTTGCCGTGCCCGTCGATCCTGGTGACGGCGACGTTGCCCACCACCTCGTCGTCCAGGACGACGGCGAAGGCGTGACCTCTTGCCGCCCAGCTCTCCATCCAGCGGACCGCGTCGTCCTCCGTCGCGATCGGCTCGGCGGACTGGGTACGCATGTCCTCCGCCCTGAAGGCCTCCAGCACCGCGGCGGCGTCACCGCTCGTCCACCCGCGCAACCTCACAGCGTGAACCTCCCCAGATCCGTGCTCAGCAGATCGGCGAGGAAGCGCGCATGCCTGCCGACCTGCCACTCACCGTTGATCGCCGTCCACACGCCCCACTCCAGCATCATGTACAGCAGCGCCGTCGGCCACACCGCGCGCTCCCGCTCGGTGAGCTCCACCCTGGCCAGGTAGGCGTCGCGGAAGACCGCCCACTCCTGCTCCGTGAACAGCCGGGCGGGCTCGCCCTCCAGGTCGTTGTGGAATAGCAGCGCCGCCAGCGCCAGGTCGAGCAGCCGCGGGGCGCGCTCACCGTTGTCCGGGTCGACCAGCACCGGGCCGTCGCCGGAGTAGACGAGGTTCGCGGCCTTGAAGTCCATGCTGACCTCGGCCACCGGCAGGTCCGCGTCCCGGACGGCGGGCAGCGTCGTCGTCATGAAGTCCCGCAGCAGTTGCTCGAACCGGTCCGTGTACGGCGCGAGCCCGTCGACGTCCTCCTGGACCGAGGCGGCGTCATGGTCCGGCCACTCGAAGTCCTTGAGCCCCTCCCTGGTGCCCGCCGCGTGGAGCCGCCCGAGCAGGTCGCCCGCCGCAGCCACATCGGCCCGCGTCCCCTCGTAGCCGCGGCCCTCCACCCACGGGTAGGCCACCCACGTGGCGTCCCCGATCTCGTACGGCCCCGCGACCGGCGTCACCACGGGCACCCCCAGCTCCCTGAGCCTGCGCACCCACCGGCCCATCGCCTCGGCGTCATGGGTGCGCTTCACCGCCACGGGACGCCCGCCGACCACGCCCTGGAAGACCGGCGCGTAGGGATAGACCGACTCCTGCGCCGGGATGCCGAACCGCTCGAAGACCGCGGCGTGGTCGGCCGTCACAGGGCGCCCCGCCCCGCCGACCGGGATCCGAGCGCGAGACGCTCCGCCACTCCCTTCAACCCGGCCTCGACGCTCGAAGGATCGCCGGTGTCGAGGCCGTGCAGGACCTCGTGCCACGGGCCCAGCCGGTGCCAGACGAGCGCGCGGTCACGCTCCTGCTCGCTCACGCCGTACTCGTCGGCGACGGCGTCGGCGAAGACGCGGGACGTGCCGTACAGGATCCAGGACAGGTCCAGCGCCCTGTCCCCCACATGGGCGTCGGAGAAGTCGATCACGCCGGTCAGCTCGCCTTCCTCCGCCAGCAGATGCTCAGGGCCGAGGTCCCCGTGGACCACGGTGTCGGCGGGCAACCCGCCGACACTGTCGAGCAACGCCGTCGCCAGGTCCCGGTCGGCGACCATCGGCAGCACCACCTCGCGAAAGCGCGCCATGAAGGCCTCACGCTCCACCGTCGCCCTGCCCGGCAGGCCGCGTGCGATCGCCTCCGCCACGTCCACCCGGTGGAGGGCCCTCAGGAACCCGCCGATCGCGCGGCCATGGGCGGCCGTCAGCTCGCCCACCGGGCCGCCGGAAACCGCCTCGTGCCTGACGACCAGCGGATCCGCGGAGACCACCCACGGGACGGGGACCTTCATCGGGAGCTGTGGAGCCAGCCACGGCATCACGGCGGTCTCCATCATCAGCAGCTCGACCACCTCGGGCCTGCGCGGCCGCCGCTCGATCCACCTGTCGTCGACCAACGCCGCCACGCTGTCCCAGCCCTGCGTCACTTCCACGGCCTCGAAGTAGATCACGAGATCAGGAACCGGGGCGAATGGTTTAGGGGGCCGTGCCGCCACCCGATGTCCACGCTCCCCCAGCATCGCGGTGCCCACGCGACCCCGCTACGACCGGCGTGGCCTGCGGGCGCGCGTTCGACATCCGTGCCGGCGCCACAGGATCCTGAGCTCCGGCCTTCACATGGCCGTGCTCGTCAGACGGACGTCAGCAGGCGCTTGGGGGCCGACAGCGACCAGGCCTCGAGGACCATCTCGGCCAGCTCGTCGGCCTCGATGCCGGCCAGCCGCACCACGACCCAGCCGAACCGACCCGCGGTGAACTGGACCTCGAACACTTCGGGCCGCTCGGCCACCAGCGCGAGCTGCTCCTCCACGAGGGCCTTGAGCCCGACCGTCTCGGTCTCCTCCCACAGGTAGCCGAACCCCTTGCCCGCCACCTTGAAGCCGCTGTAGCCGGCGCTCTCGTACTGCGACACCTCGGGCAGCCGCATGACGATCCGCAGGAACTCCTCGACGCTCACACCCATGCTCCGATGTAACCAGACAGCACCGACAGTTCGGGCGCGCCCTCAAAGCCAGGGGCGCGCCCTCGAAGCGCGAGACGCGCCCCTCGGAGCCCCGGGACGCGTCCGGCGCGGTCGTCACATGTTGATCATGTGGCCCGCGAGGCCGTGGATCGCCTCCTTGACCGCCTCGCCCAGCGTCGGGTGCGCGTGGACGTTGCGCGCGACCTCGTGGACGGTGAGGTCCCACTGCTGGGCCAGGGTCAGCTCGGGCAGCAGCTCGGTGACCTCGGGCCCGATCAGGTGGGCGCCGAGCAGCTCGCCGTGCGTGTCGTCGGCGACGATCTTCACGAAGCCCTGGGGGTCGCCGAGCCCGTGGGCCTTGCCGTTCGCGGTGAAGGGGAACTTGACGACCTTCACGTCGTAGCCCAGGTCGCGCGCCTGCGCTTCGGTGAAGCCGAAGCTGGCGATCTGCGGCTGGCAGTAGGTCGCGCGCGGGATCATCACGAAGTCGAGCTCCATGGTCTCCGCGCCGCCGATCGTCTCGGCCGCGATGACGCCCATGGACTCGGCCGCGTGCGCCAGCATCAGCTTGGCCGTCACGTCGCCGATGGCGAAGATGTGCGGCACGTTGGTACGGCCGCGCCCGTCCACCTCGATGGCGCCGCGGTCGGTGAGCTTGACGCCGGTGTTCTCCAGGCCGTAGCCCTCGACCCGCGGCTGGAAGCCGATCGCCTGCAGCACCTTGTCGGCCTCGAGCACCTGCTGCGCGCCGTCCTTGGTGACCGTCACCTTCACGGAGGAGCCGGTGTCCTCGATGCTGTCGACCCTGGTCGAGGTGAGCACGTCGATGCCGAGCTTGCGGTAGCGCTTGGCCAGCTCCTTCGACACCTCCTCGTCCTCCAGGGGGACCATCCGGTCGAGGAACTCCACGATCGTCACCTGGACGCCGTAGTTGTGCAGCACGTAGGCGAACTCGACGCCGATGGCGCCCGCGCCCGCGATGATGATGCTGCCGGGCAGTTCCTCGGTGAGGATCTGCTCCTCGTAGGTGACCACGCGCTCCGACAGGGTGGTGCCGGGGATGAGCTTGGTCGTGGTGCCGGCGGCGATGATGCAGTGGTCGAAGGTGACAGTCTCGCCGTTCACCTCGATGGTGCTGGCGTCCCTGAAGGTGCCACGACCGTCGAACTCGGTGATCGCGTTCTTCTTCATCAGGAAGTGGACGCCCTTGACGCGGCCGTCGGCGACCTTGCGGCTGCGGTCGAAGGCGGCGCCGTAGTCGAAGGTCACCTCGCCGTTGATGCCGAAGGTCTTGGCTTCCTTGGTGAAGATGTGCGCCAGCTCCGCGTTGCGCAGCAGCGCCTTGGAGGGGATGCAGCCCACGTTCAGGCAGACGCCGCCCCAGTACTTCTCCTCGATGACGGCCGTGCGAAGGCCGAGCTGGGCGGCGCGGACCGCCGCCGTGTATCCCCCGGGCCCCGCGCCGAGGACGACAACGTCGAAGTGAGTGCTCATGACCCGGACACTATTGGACGGCACGGGATGAGCCGAACTTGACCCCGTTAGTGATTGGCCACTAACTTTCTCTCATGGTCAGGATGAGCGCCGAGGAACGGCGAGAGAGCGTCATCCGCGCCGCGATCTCCGAGTTCGCGCGCGGCGGCTACCACGGCACCTCCACCGAGGCGATCGCCCGCCGCGTCGGGGTCAGCCAGCCGTACCTCTTCCGGCTCTTCCCCGGCAAGCAGGCCATCTTCCTGGCCGCCGCCACCCGCTGCCTGTCGGAGACCCGCAGGACACTGGAGGAGGCCGGCGAATCCGGCGACCCGCACATGTCGATGGCCGGCGCCTACAAGGAGCTCATCAAGGACCGCGACATGCTGCTCATGCAGATGCAGGTCTACGTGGCCGTCGCCTCGATGGAGGACGAGTTCGGCGCGGAGATCCGCAAGGTGTGGGAGGACTGGTGGGACTCCATGCACCTGCTGCTCGGCGCCGACGTGCACGAGACCACCTTCTTCATGTCGTACGGCATGCTCATCAACACGCTCGTGTCGCTCGGCTTCCCCCCCGACCATCGCGTCTGGTCCGACTTCGCCCCCTGATCGCCTGTCCGCCTCCCACGGGAGGGCCGGCACATGCCCATAAAACTTAGTGACCAATAACTAACAACCGGAGTGCCGTCATGTCGCGTCTCGCCACCGTCCTCGCCATCCTCGGCGGCCTGTTCATCAGCTACATCGGCGTCAACTACCTCATCGACCCGCAGTCCATCGCCGCCGGCTTCGGCCTCCCCCTCGTCCCGTCGGACAGCGCGTTCCTCCTGGTCAAGGGCGTCCGCGACCTGGGCAGCGGGCTCGTGATCTTCACTCTCCTCATCGCCGGCCAGCGTCGCGGTCTCGGCTTCACGATGCTCGCGATGGCCTTCATCCCCCTCGGCGACGCCGTCGTGGTCCTCAGCCGGCACGGGGTGCCCGCCCTGGCGTACCTCATGCACGGCGGCACCGCCGTGATCGTCGCCCTGACCGGCGCCCTCCTCCTCCGCGCCACCCGCCCCCAGCCCGCTCCCACCCAGCCGCGTGGCGCCTGACGCCCGCTCCCGCCCAGCGCAACACCTGACAGTCCCACCCAGCCGCGCGACGCCTGAGATCACCGGGTTTCCCACTGGGCGGCGGCATGCTTAGCTGTCGAGGTGACCGACTCCGATCAGTTAGCCGACCGGATGCCCGCCGTGGCGGCCGTCACCAGAGCGATCGTGGCCGTCCAGTCCGCCCTGGGCTGCATCGGCCTGCTGTTCCTGGCGGGGCTCCTCGGCACCGGCATCGGGCTGATCCTCTTCCTCCCGTCACTCGTGATGACCGCCACGCTGATCCTTCTCGTGGCGAAGTGGCGCTCCCGGCGTAAATGGGTGTGGATCGCCGCGATCACCGTCGAGGTGCTCACCGTCGGCGCGCAGGTCCTCCCGCCGTTCCTGTACGGCGTGCGGGCGAGCGACGTGGTGAACCCTCACCTGTTCATGGCGGTCGCGGTGCTCGTGCTCCTAGCGCTGCGGGGCGTCAGGGGCTGGTTCGACCGCTGACCTGATCAGCTTCGCGTGGCCGTTCTCCAGGTCGTCGGGCAGGCAGGCGACGGGGAAGAACCGATCTCCGCGAGCGAGAACCCTCTCGCCGCACCGGTCGACCTCGGCAGGAAACCCTCCCTCACCGCTCTCGCGCACCAACCGACCTCGGAAGAAGGCCTCCCCCACCGCTCGCCGCACTGGTCCGCCCCGGCGAGGAACGCCTCCCTCGCTGCTCTCGCCGCGGTCCGCCCCGGGGCTCTCTCAGGGCTCCTCGGGAGGCGTGGTCTTCTCCCGGGAGGGCTTGAGCAGCTTCCGGACGAGGAAGCCCAGGGCGACCGCCCCGGCCACGAAGAGCACGGGGCGCTTCCTGGCGAACTCCCCCACATCCTGTGCGATTCCGGCGAATCCCCGCCGATCCAGATAGTCGGCCGCCCGCTGCCCCGCGTCCGCGATCTCCTGGACCGCCGCGTCCACGGGCGAGCCGGGCTCGCCGTCGGCGGTCGCCGCGGCCAGTTCGTCGGCCCACTGGCGGATGCCCCGCGCGGCCCGGTGCGCCTGGGAGTCCGCTTCCTTGCCAATGCGCTCCCTGAGGGACTCGACGAGTCCGTTCGGTTCGGACATGACGGCGACACCTCCAGACGACGGGACCCTGCAACTACCCACGCCGGAGGAAACCACGCATGTCAGTGGGCCAGGTACCGTTGTCACGTCCTTGTTGCTCAGACGAACACCAAGAATGTTGTGGGATCTCTCCATGCTTGAACCCAGACGTCCTGGTGTGGGATCAGACGCATGATGAATGAATCCCCCAGCCGCCGCAGGTTCCCGACCGGGGACCTCGCCAGGATCAGCGTGTTCGCCGCGCTGATCGCCGTCCTCGGTCTGCCGGGCGCGCTCAACGTCTTCGGCAACGCCGTCCCCATCACGCTGCAGACGTTCGGCGTGATGCTCGCGGGAGCGATCCTCGGGTCGTGGCGCGGCGCTCTCGCGGTCGCGGTGCTGATCCTGCTGGTGGCCGCGGGCCTGCCGCTGCTGGCGGGCGGTCGCGGCGGGCTCGGCGTGTTCACCAGCCCCTCGGTGGGCTTCCTGCTCGGGTGGATTCCAGGGGCGGCCCTCACCGGGTGGATCGTCGAGCGCGGCGGCAGGTCGCCCGGCATCTTCCGGCTGCTCGTCGCGTGCCTCGCGGGCGGCGTCGGCGTGATCTACCTGTTCGGCATCCCGGTCCAGGCCGCCATCACGGGGCTGCCGCTCAGCAAGGCGGCGCTGCTCAGCCTGACGTTCGTGCCCGGCGACGTGGCCAAGGCGATTCTCGCGTCGATCGTGACACGCGGCACACAGCGGGCCTACCCCGACGCGATCCCCGCCGTCCACCGCGAGCGCGTCAAGGCCGGTTGAGCTCAGCATGCCCGTCGCCGCACAGGTCCAGCGCCATGCTCTCGAACGCCCTCACCAGCCGGCGCTGTGCGGCCCAGGAGGTTCCCTCACCTACGCCGAGCTCTGGCGGGAAGTGCTCGCCAGGCCCCTTCCTGTCAAGGGCAAGGGACTGGTCGCGATCACCCTGAGCGACCCCGTCGACCAGCTCGTCGCCGTGCTCGCCGCCGACCTGGCGGGCGCCACGCCGTTGCTGTGCGACGGGGACCAGCGCGCGAGGGTGGCGGCCACGCTCCCCGTCGACCTGCACGTCGACACGCCCCTGCCGGCCACCGGGGCCGCGGGGGGCACCGCGGAAATCACCCCGGGGATCACCGTGGAGCCCGACGGCGACGACCTGGTGTGGGCGTGCCTGACCTCGGGCAGCACAGGAAGCCCCCGCGCCGTGGTGCGTACCCGCAGGTCGTGGGCGGGTTCTTTCCCGCACGTCAGCGCCCTGGCGGGCATCGGCGCCGACGACGTGGTGCTGGTGCCCGGCCCGCTGGTCTCCTCTCTGTACGGCTTCGCCGCCGTCCACGCGCTGGCGGCCGGGGCGACGGTCGTCGTCCCAGGACGGTGGTCACCCGGCTCGCTGACCGTCCAGCTCAGGCGGGCCACGGTCGTCCATCTCGTCCCCCACCGGCTGCCCGCCGTGCTCGACGTGCTGGAGGAGGTCGGCGGCCCGCTGCGCACCGCGATGGTCGGCGGCGCGGCGCTGCCTCCCCACGCGCGCGAGATGGCCGCGCGCGCCGGTGTCAGGGTCGTGTCGTACTACGGCGCGACGGAGATGTCGTTCGTCGCCGCCGACGCCGACGGCACAGGGTTGCGGCCCTTTCCCGAGGTCGAGATCCAGGTACGCGACGGCGAGGTGTGGGCCCGGTCGCCGTGGCTGGCCGAAGGGTACGTGGCGGGGGCGAAGGGCCCGATGAAGACGGACGGCGCGGGCTGGATGAGCGTCGGCGACCTCGCCGAGCCGTACGAGCCTGGGCGGCCGCTGCGGCTGCGCGGGCGCGGCGACGGCGCGATCCAGACCGGTGGCGCGACCGTGGTTCCCGAGGATGTGGAGGCCGTGCTGCGCGACGTGCCCGGCGTCAGGGACATCGTGGTCATCGGTTCGCCACACCCCCAGCTCGGCTCGGTCGTGACCGCGGTGCTGGAGGGGTCGCCGCCCCCGCGTGCGGCGCTCGAAGCGGTCGCGCGCGGCCGGCTCGACGCGGCGCAGCGGCCGAGACGCTGGTACGCGGTGGGCGATCTGCCTCGCACCCCCACGGGCAAGCCCGCGCGCGGCCTGGTCGCCGCCCGGCTGGCCGGCGGCGATCCCCAGATCAGGCGGCTCGTCTGAGATGATCGAACAGCCTGTCGTCGTGGCGGCCCGCCGTACCCCCATCGGCACCGCGGGACACGCCTACAAGTCGTTGACGGCCGACCAGCTCGCCGCGCCCGTGATCGCGGCGGTCGCGGGAGAGGTCCCGCACCTGCGGGTCGACGACGTCGTGCTCGGCAACTGCATGGGCGCGGGCGGCAATCTCGCCCGCGTGTCGGCGCTCGCCGCGGGCCTGGGACACGAGGTGCCCGGTGTCACCGTGGACCGCCAGTGCGGCAGCGGCCTGGCCGCGATCCTGCTGGCGGGGCAGGCGGTACGCGCGGGCGAGGCGGACCTGGTCATCGCCGGTGGCGTGGAGAGCGCGTCGACGGCGCCGCTGCGCACGATGCGCGGCGCGGCCGAGCCGTACCAGCGGGCGCCGTTCGCGCCGGCGGGCCACCCCGACCCCGACATGGGGCCTGCCGCGGAAGCCCTCGCCACCGCGCGCGGCGTGCCGAGGGAGCGGCAGGACGACTACGCCCACCGCAGCCACGCCAGAGCCGTCGCCGCCCGCTTCGACCAGGAGCTCGTCGAGATCGACGGCAGGCTCGCCGACCAGCGGCCCCGCGCCCTGCGCAGGGAGACGCTCGCGCGGCTGCCGGCCGCCTTCGTGCCCGGCGGCACGGTCACCGCGGGCAACTCCTCGCCCATCAGCGACGGCGCGGCGGCCGTCGCCGTCGTGCCGGAGCGGCTGCGTGCCGGGATGCCGGGGCTGCGGCTGAAGGCAGGCGCGGTCACCGGGTGCGACCCCGCGCTGCCCGGCTGGGGTCCGGTGCCCGCCGTACGGCGGGTGCTCAGCCGTACCGGAGTGACCATGGAGGAGATCGCCGCAGTGGAGATCGTGGAGGCGTTCGCCGCGCAGGTCCTCGCGGTGACCGACGCTCTGGAGGCCGACCTGGACCGTGTCTGCGCCGACGGCGGCGCCCTCGCTCTCGGCCACCCGTGGGGCGCGACCGGCGCGGTGGTGGTGACCAGGCTGTTCACCAGGCTCGTGCGTTCGGGCGCGCCCTCGGGGACTCTGGGACTGGCGACCGCGGCGGTCGGCGGCGGGATGGGCGTCGCGGCCCTGTTCGAGGTGGTGTGAATGATCCAGTTCACCGGTGTCAACGTCACGCTCGGCGAGCGCGAGGTGCTGTCCGACCTGACGCTGACGCTGCCTGAGCGCAGGATCGGCGTCGTCGGCGCGAACGGCTCGGGCAAGAGCACGCTCGCCCGCCTGATCAACGGCCTGGCCCTGCCCTCCTCGGGCGAGGTCACCGTCCTCGGCCTCGACACGCGCCGCCACGCCGCCCGCATCAGGCGCGACGTGGGGTTCCTGTTCACCGACCCCGACGCGCAGATCGTGATGCCGACCGTCGCGGAGGACGTCGCGTTCTCGCTGCGCCGCAAGGGCCTGTCCCGCGCCGAGGTCGAGGAGCGGGTGCGCGAGGTCCTGGCCAGGTACGGCCTGGCCGACCACGCCGACCATCCCGCCCACCAGCTGTCCGGCGGGCAGAAGCAGCTGCTGGCCCTGTGCGCGGTCCTGGTGCTCGACCCGCAGATTCTGATCATGGACGAGCCGACCACGCTGCTGGACCTGCGCCACTCCCGCCAGGTCGCCGACCTGCTGGGCCGCCTTCCCCAGCAGGTCGTCGTCGTCACCCACGACCTGGGCCTGCTGGACTCCTTCGATCGCGTCATCGTGCTGGACCAGGGCCGCGTCGTCGCCGACTCTCCGCCGCAGGCGGCGATCGACCACTACAGGAAGCTCATGTCTTGATCGGGCTCTACGTGCCGGGCGATTCCCTTCTGCACCGGCTGCCCGCGGGCGCGAAGCTGCTGGGCCTGGCCGTGCTGTGCACGACGCTGCTCCTGCTCGGCGCGCCCGTCGCGCTCGGCGCCTTCACGACGCTGGTCGTGCTGCTCTACGCCGTCGCGGGGGTGGGCCCCGCGGCCGCGTGGGCGCAGATCAAACCGCTGCGCTGGTTCGCGGCGGTGCTGTTCGTGATGCAGTTCGTGCTGGTCGACCTCTACGGGGCGGTCTCCTCCACGCTGCGCGTCGTCCTCGCCGTGGCCCTGGCGGGGCTGATCACGCTCACCACCAGGTTCGCGGACATGATGTCCTTCCTGGAGCGCTGCTTCGGCCCGCTGCGCGCCCTCGGGATCGACCCGTTCCGCGTCTCGCTGCTGCTGTCGCTGACCGTGCGCAGCGTTCCTGTCATCTCGGAGCTCGCCACCAGGGTGCGGGAGGCGCAGCGGGCGCGCGGCGTCTCGTGGAGCATGCGCGCGTTCGCCGTCCCCCTGGTGGTCAGCGCCCTGCGGCACGCGGACGCCCTGGGCGAGGCCCTGAGCGCCCGCGGCCTGGACGACTAGTTCGGCCGGAATCGGGCCGCGTGCTCGGCCACCCACGTGGCGAACGTGCGCGGCGGGCGCCCGGTGATCTCCTCGACCGTCGGCACCACCGTGTACGACTGCGGCGGCGGATTGCCCTGCCAGTTCGCCAGCAGTTCGATGAGCTCCTCGCCGTAGCCCGCCTGCCGCCAGCGTTCGCGCGCCTGCTCCTCGGTCAGCTCGACGAACTCCAGGTCCCTGCCGAGCGCGTCGCCTATGGCCCGCAGCCGCTGGCGGGCCGTGAACGTCTCGGGGCCCGTCAGCGTGTAGGACCTGCCGCCGTGCCCGCCGTCGACCAGCACCCTCGCGGAGACCGCGCCGACGTCCGCCTCGTGCACGATGGCGCCGGGCACGTCCGCGAACGGCTCCCGCACGACGCCCTCTGTCCTGATGTGCTCGGCCCAGCCGAGCGTGTTGCTCATGAAGTCGACGGCCTCCAGCCTGGTCCACTCAAGGTCGCTCGACTCGAACGCCTTCTCCACCGGGCCCACCTGCCCGTTCCACAGCAGCGCGACCCGCCGGACGCCCGCCTTCCTGACCAGCTCGACGATCTCGGGGCCGGTCGTCAGGGTGGCGTAGTCGTCGCCGCCCACGGTCAGCAGGTGCACACCGGTCACGCCGTCCAGCGCGGGCCCGAGGGTGGCGGGGTCGGTGAGGTCACCGCGGACCACCTCCACCTGCTCGGGCAGGTTCGCCCTCGAAGGGTCGCGGGTCAGCGCCCTGACCCGCACGCCCTCCCGCAGCAGGTGGCCGACCACGTGCCGGCCGGCCTTGCCGGTCGCGCCTGTTACGAGAAACGTCATAGCCGTGGACGCTACGTGCCCGCGCCCGCCAGGGCATTGGCCACCGGACCGATCCCGCCGTCGGACTTTCGGCCTAGGACCGCGGGGTAGTGCCAGGTCTACCCCCGACTCTCGTCCTAGCGCCCCTGTGCCCCGCTGCCTGCGCCGATTCAATATCCACCATGACGACGACCGACCACACCGCCCGTCGGACGCTCCCCGGTCCCTGGGTCGAGGCCGCCGGCCTCCTGCTCGGGCCGGCGCTGCTCATCGCCGGCGTGCTCGCGCGGCTCGGCGAGACCGATTTCTTCCCCGGCCAGCTCGCCGCCTACGCCGCCGAGCCGGGCCGGATGGTCCTCTCCTACAGCCTGTTCTCCGCAGGGACCGTGCTGCTGTGGCCCGCGGTCACCTCCGTGGCCCGCAGGATCGGCACGGCCCACCCCGGCTGGGCCCGCTGGGGGGCCGCCCTGGTGATCCTCGGCCTGTTCGGCCGGGTCTTCCATGCCGGTGTCAGCCACCTCGCCTTTCAGCTGGTCGACGCGCTGGGCCTGCCCGCCGCCCAGAAGGCGGTCGCGACCACCTACGGCGCCTTCCACGTCTTCAAGGCCGTCAACGTCTGCATCATGACCGGCTGGATCGTGCTGGCCGTCGGCGCCTTCCGGGCGAAGGCGTTCGGCGCGGGCGCGGCGGGCATGGTCCGCTGCGTGGCCCTCGCCCTGGCGGCCGGGCTGCCGCTGGGCGTCCTCAAGGGCAGCAGCGACCCGATCTCCCTGGTCGCCCTGCTCGGCCTGGCCGTCGCGCTGGTCCCTCTCGGCGTCACGGTCCTCAGGGAGGCCTCCGCCCCGAAGTGGTGGGCCCTCGTGCTGACCGTCGCGCTGGTTCCCGTCGCCTTCCTCGTGGGCGTCTCGGGCTGACGCCCACGCGGCCCGCGCGACGTGCACCAGGGCTCCGGCCCGCATCCCCTGGGATCCCGAGGAACCCAGGCCCGCGGCCCGGGCGCACGGGGCTCGGGTCGACGTGCCCGAGGAACCCAGGCCCGCGGCCCGGGCGCACGGGGCTCGGGTCGACGTGCCCGAGGAACCCCGGCCCGCGGCCCGCACCACGGGGCCCAGGTCGTCGTGGAGGACCCGCGCGCTAGGTCAGCGCGGGACTCTTCCGCCAGATCCTGCCGCGCAGGTCCATGCCGCGGATGACCTGGATCCTGTACGGCTCCAGCCGCAGGACGTGCAGCTTCGGGTCGGACGGCGAGCGCCAGAAGTTCCCCAGGTCGTAGCCCGCTCCCCTGGGACTGGTCCTGCGGTACAGATCCCACACGTGACGTTTGGTCTCCAGGTCGTCGACCCACGCGGCGACGGCGTCGACGGCGACGGAGTCGTTGCCTCGCGACCAGTAGGAGAAGCTCGTGTTCGGGTTCCCCGCCAGGTGGGCGGCCTTGACGGGCGTCTTGTAGGTGGCCAACCAGCCGAGGGGCTGACCGTCGACGTTCTCCCAGACGGGGATGAGCACGCGGGTGCGCGGCCGGTTGGCGGCGTCGACCGTGACCATGGTGGAGTACACGATCGAGCCGACGAAGGCGTTGAACTCCTGCTCGATGTCGGTGAAGGCGGTGGTCATCGGGTGCTTCCCTTCCTGAGTCCGAAGGCGCTGACCGCGGCGGCCAGCCCTGCCGCGACGAGCGGCACGACGAGGGCGGATCTGTAGCTGTCGGCGAGGTCCTGCGAGGTGACGATGACGGCGGTGGTGGCGGCCAGGCCGAGCGCGGCCCCGAACTGGAAGGAGGTGTAGAGCAGGCCGCCGGCGAGTCCCTGCTCGCTCTCGTCGATGCCGTCGGTGGCGACGATCGTCAGCGGGCCGTAGGCGAGCGCGAACGCCACACCGAGGATGATCATCGTGGGGAACATGGCGGCGTAGGTCCAGTCCATGCCGACGGGCAGGAACAGCGCGTAGGACAGCGCGGCGAGCAGCAGGCCGTACAGGATGACCTTGGCGTTGCCGAAGCGGTTGACCAGCCTGGGCGTCAGGGTCGGCGCGAGGACGGCGTCGGCGCCGATGGCCAGCATGGCCAGGCTCGTCTCGAGCGAGGTCCAGCCGCGCAGCTCCTGCAGGTAGAGCACGGCGACGAACTGGAAGCCGAAGAACCCGGCCGAGAACAGCAGCCCGGCGAGGTTGGCGCGCAGCAGCGGCCCCGAGCGGAAGATGCCGAGCCGTACGAGAGGGTGGGGGGATCTGCGCTCGATCACGATGAAGGCCGCGAACAGCGCCAGCCCCGCGGCGATCGTGGCCGCCGTCATGCCGGGACCCACGTGGGTGGCGCGCTCGACGCCGACGACCAGCAGCATGATCGCGCCGGTGACCGTGACCGCTCCAGCCAGGTCGACCCGCTGCCCCTGCGGCCTGCGCTGGTCGGCCTTCGGGATCATCGGCACCGCCGCCACGAGGATCACCAGCGCCAGCAGGGCAGGCGCGAACAGCACCCACCGCCAGTCGACCTCGGCGAGCAGGCCGCCGAGCACCAGCCCGAGCGAGAACCCGCCGGCCGCGGTGCCCGAGTAGACCAGCAGCGCCTGGTTGCGCTGCCTGCCCTCCTCGAAGCTGGTCGTGATGATCGACAAGCCGGCCGGCGTCATCACCGCCGCCGCGACCCCCGCGACGAACCGGGCCGCGATGAGCATCCACCCCTCGGCGGCCATGCCGCCCACCGCCGAGACCACGAGGAAGACCGCGAGCCACGACAGGAACATCCTGCGCCGCCCGAACAGGTCGGCGGCTCTCCCGCCCAGCAGCATGAACCCGCCGTAGCCGAGCACGTAGGCGCTCATCACCCACTGCAGCTCGCCGGTGGACAGGCCGAGGTCGGTCCTGATCGCGGGCAGGGCCACGTTGAGCATGGCGACGTTGATGCCTTCAAGGAAGATCGCGCCGCACAGGACGAAGAGCATGCCCCACGCGCGCGGTGTCATCCGCTCGAGCGGAGGCGACGGAATGACGGCAGACATGACGAACCCCTAGGTATGGAAAGGTATGTCGGTTCCTTCTTGTAACTGAGAGCATCATGCGTCACCATGGGAAACCATGGAAGACGGCACTTCAAAGGCACCGAGTTACTGCTGCGGAACCATGGACGACGAGGTGATCCAGTGGGACACGCGGGCCGACTGCGAGGTCCGTCAGATCCTCGACAGGATCGCCGACAAGTGGTCGCTGCTCGTGATCGCCCTTCTGGAACGCCGCACCATGCGCTTCACCGAGCTCCGCCGCGAGATCGACGGCGTGAGCCAGCGCATGCTGACCGTGACGCTGCGGCAGCTCGAACGCGACGGCCTCGTCCAGCGGACGGTCCATCCCGTGGTCCCGCCGCGCGTCGACTACGCCCTCACCCCGCTCGGCACCACCCTGCACGAGGCGATCAAGACGCTGGTCGTCTGGACCGAGGAGCACCAGAACCACATCGCGGCCGCCCGGTCCGCCTACGACGCGAAGGTCGCCGCCGAGGAGCGGCTGCTCGGCGCCTCCTAGATCAAATCTGTCGGAGGTGATCGCTAGTGTGGCTCGCCATGACCCACGAGAGCGTGATCACGACCTGGCGGCAGCTCCTGCACCCCGCCAAGTCCTGGGCGCTGTTCGCCAACGGCACCTGCGTGATCCTGATGGAGCCCGCCGACGACCTCGCCGAGCAGGCGAAGGAGCTGCTGAGCCGGTACGGCCCCGTGCAGGCGGGCACACCCGCGGGCAACTTCACCACGATCGACCTCGACGACGCGCCGGGGTGGGCCGTGACGAGCCACCACCCCGACATCCTCACCTACGTCGCGGAGGACGAGCTCGACGCCCGCGACGACCTCACGGTCGGGCTGTTCGGGCGGGGCAAGCGCGACCAGGACGGGCACGAGCTGACGATCGTCCACGTCGAGGACAAGCGCGCCTCCTCCTGACCACGCGGAGCACCCCGCGCCCGCTCACCAGCGGTGGTGCCCCGAGCCGACCTCGACGGGCGCCCGGCCCGGCAGGGTGACCAGCGCCGTCGTGTTCGGCGGGACCACGGCCTCCACGACCAGCCGCCCGCCGTCCAGCGACCAGCCCGTCTCCGCCATGCCGTACGGCGTGCGCAGCCGGGCCCTCGCCCACGTCAGCCCGCCCCCTGGCCGCGGGGCCACCGCGAGCCTGCGGTAGCCGGGCGCCGCGGGGGCCAGCCCCGCGACGGTCCTGTGCATCCAGTCGGCGACCGCCCCGAGCGCGTAGTGGTTGAAGGAGGTCATCTCGCCTGGGTTGACCGACCCGTCGGGGAGCATGCTGTCCCAGCGCTCCCATACGGTGGTGGCCCCCATGGTGACGGGGTACAGCCACGACGGGCACTCCCGCTGGGTGAGCAGCCGGTAGGCGGTGTCCAGATGGCCGGTGTCGGCGAGCGCGTCGCACAGCAGCGGCGTGCCGAGGAAGCCCGTGGGGATCCTGTGCCCTTCCCGCTCGACGAGCGCGGCGAGCCGCGCCCCGGCCCGGTCGCGCTGCCCCCTGGTGGGCAGCAGGCCGAAGCGGACGGCCAGCGCGTAGCCCGTGGCCGAGTCGCCGAGGATACGCCCCTCCTCGGTGACGAACTCCTGGACGAAGGCCTCGCGCGCCCTGGCCGCCATGGTGGCGAAGCGGTCCTGCTCGGCGTCGCGGCCGAGCACGTCGGCGGCCATGGCGACCAGATCGGCGGAGCGGACGTGGTAGGCGGCGGCGACCAGCCGCTTGGGTGTCCTGCCGTCGCCGGGCCTGTCGGGCGGCGCGGAGGGGTCGAGCCAGTCGCCGAACTGGTAGCCGTTCGTGTAGTCCTCGCCCAGGGCCGCCACGTGGTCGACCCAGCGGCGCATGCTGTCGAACCGGGTCTGGAGGATGCCGGCGTCGCCGTACCTCTCGTACAGCGTCCACGGCACGATGACGGCGGCGTCGCACCAGCCCGCGGCGGCGAAGACGGCCTTCGGGCCGAGCGCGTTCGGCACGACGACCGGCAGCGCGCCGTCCTCGGCCTGCTCGGCGGCCAGGTCGGCGAGCCACGAGGTGAGCGGTCCCGCGCAGTCGTAGAGGAAGGCCGCGGTGGGCGCGAAGACCTGCAGGTCACCGGTCCAGCCGAGGCGTTCGTCGCGCTGCGGGCAGTCGGTCGGCAGGTCGAGGAAGTTGCCGCGCATGCTCCACACGACGTTCTCGTGCAGGCGGTTGAGCAGCGGGTCCGAGCACTCGAACCAGCCCGTGCGCGCCATGTCGGTGTGGCAGACGGCCGCGCGCACGTCGGTGACGGGGCCTTCGACGGAGGCGTAGCGGAAGCCGTGGAAGGTGAAGCGCGGCTCCCACGTCTCCTGGCCGCCGCCGCGCAGCGTGTAGGTGTCGACGGACGCGGCGGTCCGCAGCGGGCGCGTGCACAGCTCGCCGTTCTCCAGCACCTCGGCGTGCCTGAGCACGACCCGCTCGCCCGCGCGTCCCTCGGCGGTGATCCTGAGGCGGCCGACGAGGTTCTGGCCGAAGTCGACGATCACGCCGTCGCGCTCGCCGGCGAGCGTCTCGACGCGGCGGACGGCGGGGCCCGTGGGCGCGGTCAGGGTGGCCAGGTCGCGCTCGACGAGCTCGGCGGGGGCCCAGCCCTCGGTGTCGTGCCCCGGCTTCGACCAGCCGTCGCGCTCCCGCCCGGCATCGTGGACCTCCCCGTCGTAGATGCCGCTGAAGGTGATCGGCCCGCTCGCGGCCAGCCAGTCCGCGCCCGTCACCACCCGCTCGACCTCTCCGCCGGGGTGGACGAGCTCGAGCTGGGCCAGCAGCGCCACCGTGTCGCCGTAGCCGGCCTTCCCTCCTGCGAAGCCGATACGGCCCTTGTACCAGCCCTCGCCGAGCATCGCGCCGATCGCGTTGCGCCCCTCCGCCAGCAGGTCCGTCACGTCGAAGGTCTGGTAGCGCAGCCGGTGCCCGTAGCTGGTCCAGCCGGGCGCGAGCACGTCGGCGCCGACCCGCTCGCCGTTGAGCTCCACCTCGTAGACCCCGAGCGCGGTGACGTAGAGGCGGGCACGCGTCAGGCCAGGCCGGGCGTCGAACTCGCACCTCAGCAGGTCCCGCCCCGCTCCGGGAGCGACGAACCGCGCCGACCAGTCCCGCGCGGACAGCAGTCCTGCCTCCACGACCTGGGCATCGCTCCACGCCGACCAGCCGTGCCCTCCGCGCACGCGCACCCGTACGGTCACCCGCTCCCTCGACGCCAGCGGCGCGAACGGCCACGGCACGAGCACCGACGCGTCAGACTCGACCGCCACCCGCTCGCCCCGCGCCTCGACCTCGTAGGCGGTCTGCCGCCACGGACCCTCCACCTCGGTGGTCCACGACAGCCTCGGGTCGGGCACGCCGATCCCGAACGGCTCGTCGAGATGCTCGGCGCGGATGTGGGAAACCCTCATACCTGCTCCTTACTTACAACTTAGTAAGTGATTAATCTAGGATGCCTTGCATGGCACAGAGAAGAGGTTCGGGGCGACGCGAGGAAATCGCGGGAGTCGCCGCCGAGATGTTCGCGAGAAAAGGCTTCCGCGGCACCGGCATGACGGAGATCGCGGCCCGCGTCGGCATCACGGAGCCCGGCCTCCTTTACCATTTCCGCAACAAGGAAGGCCTGCTCAGAGCGGTGATCGAGTGGCGTGACTCGCGCAGCATGGACTACGCGCGCGAGGTGACCTCGATCGGGGGGCTCGGCACCATCCGCGAGATGCCCGCCTACGCCCACAGGAACAGGGCGGAACGCGGGCTGACCAAACTCTTCGCCGTGCTGCTCGCCGAGAACCTGGACGAGGGCGACCCCGCCCACGCATTCTTCCGCGACCGCTACAGGGAGATGCGCGCGCTTCTCGCCGACGCGCTCGCGGTCGGCCAGGAGCGCGGCGAGATCAGGGCCGACATCGTGCCCGCCCGCAAGGCGGCGGAGATTCTGGCCACCCTCGACGGGCTGGCCACCCAGTGGCTGCTCGACCCCGACGAGGTCGATCTGGTCGACGCCATCGAGTCCTACGCCAGGTCGCTGGAGGGCGACCTGGCGGCCGTGGGAACCCCCCTCGGCCGGTGAACCACGACGGGAGCACCCCCATGCACCTCGATCCGCCGCTTCTCCACGTCTACGCCAGGCTGGCCGCGCTCGCGGCCGGTCTACCACCCGCCGCTCCCGACGACCTCGACGCGCAGCGCCGCGGGTCCAACGCGACGATGATGCTGCTCGCGCCGCCGCACGACCCCTCGCTTCTGGTGGACGAGCACAGGGTGCCGGTCGAGGGCGGCGAGATCACCGTCAGGCTGACCAGGCCGAAGGGCCTGGCCGAGCCCGCTCCGCTGCTGGTGTTCCTGCACGGCGGCGGCTGGTTCAAGGGCGACATCGACACCGGTGAGGTCGAGTGCGGCCCGCTGGCGAGCCTGGTGCCGTGCGCGGTGGCGTCGGTGGACTACCGGCTGGCTCCCGAGCACCCCTACCCGATCCCGCTGGAGGACTGCCTGGCGGCCTACCTGTGGCTGCTCGACCACGCGAGCGAGCTCGGGCTCGACGCGCGCAGGGTCGCGCTCGGCGGCGCCAGCGCGGGCGGCAACCTGACGGCCGCGCTCTGCCTCCTGCTCAGGGACAGGGGGCTGCCCCTGCCGATCTTCCAGCAGCTCGACGCGCCCGCGCTCGACCTCACGCCCGAGGGCAACAAGGAGGACGGCGGGCTCGCGAACCTGACGAGCGAGGACCTGCTGCGGTTCGCCGCCTACTACCTGGGCGCCGACGGCGATCCGCGCGATCCCTACGTCTCACCGCTGCACGCCCCCGACCTGTCGGGGCTGCCGCCCGCCGTCCTGGTGGTGTGCGAGCACGACCCGGTGCGGGCGCACGGGGAGCGGTACCTGGCCAGGCTGCACAAGGCGGGCGTGGCGGCGGCCGCCGTACGGCTGCTCGCCCATCCGCACGGCGGCTGGATGGCGCCCGGCACCGTGTCCGCCACGCTGGTGCACGAGATGCGGGCGGGGGTGCTCAGGAGGGCGTTCGCGGGCACGCTGATCGCGCCCGTCCCCGGTTAGGACCGGTACCGGGGAGGGCGGGGCGTCCCTCCCCGGTACCTCTACAGGCCCGCGCCGAAGGGGAACAGCGGATCCGCGCTCTCCTGGGGCACGTCAGGGCGGCCCGCCTCCACCTCCGCCATCGAGCGCGGAAGCTGGAACGGCAGGCGCCCCCTCGGTGTGGCCCGCCCGAAGACGACGTCGAGCACGGCGTCGTCGCCTGCTCCGTAGACCGCCACCAGCGCGGCCGCCCGCTCGGCGATCTCGGGGATGACCGCGGGCCGGTCCAGGCCGATCACGACCACGGTCGGCACCGCGTCGAGCAGCGCCAGGATCTCGGCCAGCCGCTCCGCGGGGAAGTCCAGCCGGCCGCCGCGGAACAGCGACTCGTACCAGCCGGAGCGCCGCTCGTACGGTGCGTCGAGCCTGAGCACCGCCAGGTCGGCCGCGCCGGGACTCCCGGCCGCCTCCACACCCCATGACGCGAGGTCGGCCGCCAGCCCCTCGGCGTAGACCTTGCTCGCCCCGCCGGTCGGGAGCGGCCCCTTGAGCAGCGTCGCGGCGGCGCGCTGCGCCGCCGCGCCCTCCGCCCGGTAGACGGCGTTGCCGACGATCTCCTCGGCCGCGTCCGGGTCCACGTAGGGGTGGTCGAACAGGCCGAGCGTGAACTTCTCGCGCAGCAACCGCCGTACCGAGGCGTCGATCCTGTCCTCGCCGACCCTGCCGCTCCTGACCAGCTCGACGACCAGCTCTGTGCAGTGCTCGCCACCGAGCTGGTCGGCGCCCGCTTCGATGATCTTCAGCGCGCGCTCCGCGGGACTCAGGTGTTCCACGCCCCAGGCCCGCGCCGGCACCGCCTCGCCGAAGACGACCCTGTCGGTGACCAGCGTCCAGTCGGTGCAGACGATGCCGTCGAACCCGAGCCGCTCCCTGAGCAGCCCGGTGACGACGCCGCGGTTGAAGCCGAAGCCGACCTCCTCGTAGTCGGTGCCGACCGGCATGCCGTAGTAGGGCATGACCTGGGTCGCGCCCGCCGCCAGCGCGACGCGGAACGGCTCCAGGTGGTGGTCGAACCTGCCACCCGGATACACCTGCTCGCGGCCGTCGGCGTAGTGCGGGTCGAGACCGTCCTTCTGCGGGCCGCCTCCAGGAAAGTGCTTCACCATCGCCGCCACGCTGCGCGGGCCGAGGCGCGGCCCGCCGCGCAGACCCTCCAGGTAGGCGGTGACCAGTGTGGAGGTGAGCGCGGCGTCCTCACCGAACGTGCCGGAGATGCGCGACCAGCGAGGCTCGGTGGCCAGGTCGATCTGCGGGTGCAGAGCGACCCTGATGCCCACCGCGCAGTACTCCCTGCGCACGATGTCGGCGTGCCTGCGCACCAGGGCGGCGTCGCCGATCGCGGCCAGGCCGAGCGGCTCGGGCCACTGCGAGAACGCGCCCGCCCGCATCGACGCGGCCGCGCTCTGGGTGAAGGCGTGCCTGGGGTCGGTCGACAGCGTCACGGGGATGCCGAGCCTGGTGGCCCTTGCCCGTTCCTGCAGCAGGTTGTGCCAGCGGGCGATGTCACCGGCGGCGTGCGTGCCGTACAGGTTGAAGTGGTTCATGTGCCGCTCGCCGACCATCTCCTCCAGCGAGGGGAAGTGGGCGCCGTCGGGATAGTCGCCGATGACCGCGAGCGTGTGGAACATGAGCCCTGCCTTCTCCTCCAGCGTCATCCTGGGCAGGAGGTCGGCGACCCGCTCCTCGACCGAGAGGTCGGGGTCCCTGTAACGCATCTCATCGCCTCCACAGCGCGTGCACGTCGGCCGCGTGGTCCCCGACCACGCGGCTGTCCTCGTCGAACACCATCGTCGGCCTGGCCGGCTCGGACCAGGAGGGCCATCCGGGGTCGCCGGTCTCGGCGAAGCGCACCCACGCCCCGTGCATGGCGTCGGTCAGCGAGGACGGCGTCTCGCGTCCGGTCATGAGCTGCGCCTCGGGCGTGTCCGTCGTGGCGAACACGAAGGGCAGCTCCATCGCGTGCGCGGCCCCGAGCTCGTGGGCCGGCGAGCGCCAGGCGAACTCGTACAGCCAGGTGCGGCCCTCGGGCCGGGTCTCGGCCAGCTTCCTGAGCGGCACGCGCAGCAGGTGGTCGGTCAGGAGCAGGCCGAAGGCCTCGCCGGGCGACAGCCGCGGGTGCAGCGCCCGGTAGCCCTTGAGCACCCCACCGCGCACCCGCAGCTTCAGCAGCGCCAATCGCACCATGTACGGCTTGAGCCGGGCGGCCAGGCCCGTCGGCACGAACCAGAGCCGGTACTCCTCGCTGGTCTGCCCGAAGATCACTGGCTTGTCCGGGTCGAGGTCGAGCCCGGTGAGCAGCTCGCCGTCCAGCACGGGGCCGAACCCTGGCCCGCCCATCAACGAGCTCTTGCGCGCCACCTCCACCTGCGCGTCGAGCAGCCGCTCGAGGTCGACGGCGGCGAAGGCGGCGGCCGTGGCAGGCACGCCGAGCCGTTTGGCGATCATCGCGGTGGTCTTCCTGGCCTCCTCCCGGGTGCCGGCCGCGGGCGGGCCGCTCTGCAGAATCGCGCGGCTGAACAGCCCGGCGACCGACGGCGCGGCCAGCAGCGCCGCGATGTCGATCGCCCCCGCCGACTCGCCGAACAGCGTCACGTTGCCGGGGTCCCCGCCGAACGCCGCGATGTTGTCGCGCACCCACTCCAGCGCCGCCACCTGATCGAGCAGGCCGCGGTTCTCCGGCGCGTCGGGAAAGCTGCAGAACCCCTCCACGCCCAGCCGGTAGTTGATCGACACCAGCACGACGCCGCTGCGGGCGAACGCGCCGCCGTCGTAGACGGGCACGGAGTTGGAGCCGTTGCGGTTGGACCCGCCGTGCACCCACACCATGACCGGCCGCCGCCCGGAAAGGTCGGGGGTCCAGACGTTCAGGTTGAGGCAGTCCTCGCCCTCGATCCGGACCTCGGGGAGGATCGCGTCGAGCGGCGGCGGGTAGGGGCGCTTGGGCGCGGTCGGGCCGTCCTCCAGCGCGTCCCGCACCCCCTCCCAGGGCTCGGGCCGCTGGGGCGCGCGAAAGCGCAGGTCGCCGAAGGGCGGCGCCGCGTACGGCACGCCGCGGAAGACCGCGACGTCGCCCTCGATCCGCCCGCGCAGCTTGCCGTACCTGGTGTCAACGATCATCAGACGCGCCTCGGTCGGTGGACGTGGGTATGCCCCAGATCCTGCTGAAATGATGTTCTGGAGTCACTAGGCGCGCGACGCAGCTTCCGGCCGCCCTATTGTGCGGCGGCACAACCGCTCAGCCGCAGCGCGAGCACGCCCGTGTACAGGGCCGCCACGTCTTCGGGACGCTCCAGCGACCTGCCGGTGAGCTGCTCGACCCTGTCCAGCCTGTTGCGCACGGTGTTGCGGTGGCAGTACAGGCGCCTGGCGAGGTCGGCGGTGGACTCGCCGGTCTCCAGCCACGTCTCGAGCGCCTCCAGCAGCCGGGTGGTGTCACGCCTGCCGAGCAGCGGCCCCAGGACGGTGCCGGCCAGCCGTTCGGCCAGGTCAGGGCTGGCGGCAAGGAGCGCGCCGACGGGCCGTGCGTCCACGGTCGCCACGCCCGCGACGCCCTCGGGCAGGCTGGCCCGCGCCAGCATGGCCAGCCGCAGCGCCGCCGCCGTCTCGGTCAGCCGCTCGTACGGCGGGCTGACCCCCACCCTGCCCTTCAGCCCCTCGAACGAGCGCGCCGACAGCACGCCCACCTGGTCGTCGGTGCGCAGCCGCCACGCGCTCCCCCTCGGCATCGTGGTGCCCAGGTCGGCCACCACGCACAGGTAGGGGCCCCTGGCCGGCAGGCCGAGCGCCTGCGCGCTGCCGTCGAGCGCCGTCCAGTCGTTCACCCTTCCCTCGATGAGCACGTCGAGCAGGACGAGCCGCTGCCTCTCGTCGTGCCTGGTCAGCTCGACCATGGTCTCTCTGTAGCTCTCGGTCACGGCCACCGAGTAGGCGTCGACGAGCGTCCAGATCGTGGTCATCGAGGTGGCCAGCGTGTCCACCGGGTAGCCGGGGTCGGCCGTGGCCCGCTCGACCAGGCTCTCCCAGAGCACCCTGAACCCGATCCTGTAGGCGTGCAGCAGCGCGCCGAGCGGGAAGCCCTGCGCCGCGCGCAGCCGGGCGGTCTCCCTCGACGCCTCCGTGCACGGCGGGCGCTGCTCGATCAGGTCCGTGAGCTGCGCCAGGATGTTGCGCCTGTTGTGCTCCTTGACCTCGGCCAGCCGTTCGGGCGCGAGGGCGGCGTAGGTCTCGTCCTCGGCCACGATGGCGGCGAAGACCCTGTCGGTCAGTCCAGGCACGTCCCGCAACAGCTCGGTGGCGAGCCGTGCCATCAACGGGTACGCCATGGCGGGGAGCTACTGTGCGGGGGCACAGGGCGCCGCGTCGGCGGGGAAGCCGCCGAACCCCTCGTGGAGCACCCGCCAGGTGCCGTCGCGTGGAAAGCCGTCCTCCTTCACCATCATCGCCACGGCGGCGAGCAGGCCGCCGTTGGCGGGCAGGTAGACGCTCAGCCCTCCGGGGAACTGCGGCACGTGCCCGCCGGCCGGCGTGTGGTTCTTGTAGGTGTCCATGAGCAGGGCGTCGACCGCCGCCGCGGGCCGTCCGAGCTTGGCGGCGCACATGGCGAGCACCGGGTAGTCCCAGCCCCAGGTGCTGGAGAAGTCCCAGCGCGCGAGCACGTCGTCGTAGGTCGCGGCCATCGTCTCCCGATCGATCAGCGGGGTCCACGGGACGAAGCCGAGCGCCATCAGCATCGAGGGATGGTCGTCGGTGACCGTGTACGGCTCGACGGCCACCGCCGCGTAGACCCCGTCGCGCACCGTCGGCCTGGCCAGGTCGTTGATGACGGCGTCCCACTCGGGGCTTCTGTCCATGCCGAGCCGCTCCCTCCAGCGCTGCGCGACGCCCAGCGCCCAGTGCCAGTAGGCCAGCTCGAACGTCGGGTCGGCGGTGCGGGCCCTGCCCGGGTAGTAGGTCTCCTGCGCGGGCACGACCGGAGGGCCCAGATGGTAGGCACCGCCGTCCTCCTCGGCGAAGTCGGCCATGAAAGCGGCGGTCTCGAAGACGATCTCCTTGTACCGCTCGAGCACGCCGGGGTCGTCGCCGTTCAGCCTGAGCAGCTCGGCGTAGTAGATGGGGTGCGGCTGCTGCCAGATGATGAACGCGCCGATGTCGCTCGGCGACTCGCGGCCGTCCGGACCGACCTGCTTGGGCCATCTGGCTCCCGCGTAACCCTGCCGCCGCGCGGTCCCACGGGCCGCGCCCAGGATCTCCCCGTACCAGCCGAGGCTCCTTTCGAGCAGGTCGGGCCTGCCCCACACGGCGAAGTGCGCGGCGTGCCACCAGTGCATCTCCAGGTGGAACTTGCCGCCCCACGAGTTGTGGACCAGTCCCGACTCCTGCGGCGGCATCACTCCCGCGCAGTGGACGGCGGTGAGGTACCTCGACAGGATGATCCTGCGCTCCAGCTCGTGCGCGCGTGGGTCGGCGCTGCCCTCGAAGGTGACGGCGGCGCCGCGGGACCAGAAGTCGCGCCAGTGCGCGGCGGCCGACTCCCGGACCTCCTCGAAGGCGGGCGGACGGCCGGCGCGCGTGGTGCCGAAGGCGACCGTGGCGGTGAGCGCGGGGCCCTGGGCGCCGATCACGAGCTCGGGCCCGACCTCGCCGTCCGTCGCCACCCGCACGACGTAGCGGGCGTCGCCGACCGTCCGCTCGGCCGACGCCCGGCCGTACACGGTCTTCTCGACCAGCCGCTCGCCCTTCACCAGCGGGTCGCCCTGCTCGGGGAAGGACACCCTGAGCCGTAGCCCCCCGTCACGCAGCAGCGGCGACTCCACCCTGGTGGCCACCACGTCACGGCCGGGGTGGACGACCGTCCACACCTCGACAGGGCTGCCGAAGACCTCGAAGCGGGCGTGCACGCACCCCGTCCACAGGTCGAGCTCGACCCGCGTGGCCTCCAGATCCTCGAGCCCCACTCGCCTGCCGGCGAAGTCGAGGCCCAGCCTGCCGAGGTCGAGCCTGCGCGGGTTGGCGTACAGCCAGGCCGCCGCCTCCGGCCGCGGCCCGAGGCCATCGGGGTAGCGCACCTCGCCGCGCCTGGTCCGGTAGCCGGTGGAAGCCTCCTCCAGCGTGTACGGCCCGCCGGGCTCCGTGGAGTACCAGCCCCAGGTGGACCGGGTGCCCAGCGGAACGGGGAAGTCGTCCAGATCGAACTCCCGCACCGGCAGCCGCCTGACCCCCTGCTCGTCGGTCACCATGGCCGGCCTCGGCAGCAGCTCGTGCTCGCGGGGAAAGGTCTGCAACCCCGTGACGTCCACGTTGAAGGCGAAGTCGCCGTTGCCCACGCTGAGCGTGGACGAGGGGTGCCACGCGGTCACGACGACGTTGTGTCCGCGCACCAGGCGTTCACGGTCGATCATCGCGCACCCTCGCCGCCAGCTCGTCGAGGCCGTCGGGGTCGATCTTCGAGCCGGGGAACCTGGCCAGCCGGCTCAGCGGGATCGAGCCGATCGTCTTGACGTAGTCGTCGGTGAGGAAGCGCGAGGGCTCCCGCATCCAGCCCAGCAGCGCCGTACGGCCGGCCGCGTCGGCGAACCAGTCGCCGAGGGGCGAGTCGGGCGTGAGCACCGGGCGCCTGCCCGCCACGTCCAGCGTGACCTCGGCCGACAGCCGCAGGTCCCTGGAGGAGGCGCCCACGTGGACGCGCGCCGTGCCCGGCTCGGCCACCCACCGGCCCCCGACGACGTCGAAGAAGGAGAAGTCACGGTACGTCAGGGTGAAGCGGACCTCTGCGCTCTCCCCCGGCTCAAGGGCGACCTTCGTGAACCCGCGCAGCTCGCGCACCGGTCGCCGCACCGTCGCGCTCGGCGCCGACACGTACAGCTGCGCCACCTCGCGCCCATGCCTGCCGCCCGTGTTGGTGACGAGCGCCGCGACCTCGACCTCGATCTCCTCGTCGGTTCCCCGCACCGAGACCGCGAGATCGGAGTAGGCGAAGCTCGTGTAGGACAGGCCGTGGCCGAACGGGTAGCTGACCTCGCCGTTGACGGCGTCGTGGTAGCGGTAGCCGACGAAGACGCCTTCGCCGTACCTCACCTCGTCTGGGTCGCCGGGGAAGTTCAGATAGCTGGGAGTGTCCTCCAGGCGCAGCGGGATCGTCTCGGCGAGCCGTCCCGACGGGTTGACGACGCCGAACAGGATGTCGGCGACGGCGCCGCCGCCCGCCTGGCCGAGCAGCCAGCCCTCCAGGATCGCGGCCACGTTCGCGTCCCACTCCGACACCGCCACCACGCCGCCGTTGGACAGCACGACGACCGTCCTGGTGGCCGTAGCGGTCACCGCGTCGAGCACCGCGCGCTGGCCCGCGGGCAGGTCGAGGTGGGTGCGGTCGTAGCCTTCCGACTCCTCGCCCTCGGGCAGGCCGAGGAAGACCACGGTGACGTCGGCCGCCTCCGCCACAGCACGCGCCTCGTCCAGGAGCGCCTGGTCGGGTTCGCCCCCGTCGAGGCGGTAGCCGGGGGCGAAGGGGAGGTCGGTCCGGGCGAGGGCGCGCAGCTCGGTCAGCGCGTCGTCGAGCCTGGTGGGGATGATCTGCGAGCTGCCCGCGCCCTGGTAGCGGGGGGTGCGGGCGAGCTCGCCGACGACCGCCACGGAGGCGGAGGGGGTGAGCGGCAGCACGCCGTCGTTCTTCAGCAGGACCGCGCACTGTCCCGCGACCTCGCGCGCCAGCCGGTGATGCTCCTCCGCGCCTTCGACGGCGATCGCGACGCCGCCTCCCGCCTGCGCGTCAGCGTAGGCCTTCGTGAAGGCCGGCGTGCCCGCGTGCGGGAACCGGGAGGCGCCCGCGGGTGCCGGCCGTACCGCGTCGGGCTGGGCTTCGCGTGCCCGCTCGACGAGGGCGATCACCCGCCGGGCCGCGAGGTCCAGCAGTTCGGGATCGAGCCGCCCGTCCCGCACCGCCTCGACGAGCTGCGCGTCGGTGATGCCTCCCGAGGTGGGCATCTCGAGGTCGAGCCCCGCCCGCACCCCCGCGACCCGGTCGTCGACCGCGCCCCAGTCGGACATGACCAGGCCGTCGAACCCCCACTCCTCGCGCAGGACCTCGGTGAGCAGCCAGTGGTTCTGGGAGGCGTACTCGCCGTTGACCTTGTTGTAGGCGCACATCACGGTCCACGGCCTGGCGTGCCTCACCACATGCTCGAATCCGGCGAGGTAGATCTCGCGCAGTGTGCGCTCGTCCACCTCGGCGCTGACCCGCAGCCTGTTGGTCTCCTGGTTGTTGGCGGCGAAGTGCTTCAGCGCCGCGCCGACGCCCCGCGACTGCAGGCCGTCGACGAGCGCTGCCCCGAGCACGCCGCTGACCAGCGGGTCCTCCGACAGGTACTCGAAGTTGCGGCCGCACAGCGGGGAGCGCTTGATGTTGATGCCGGGGCCGAGCAGTACCTGCACGCCCAGCGAGCGGGCCTCGGTCCCGAGGGCGGCGCCCACCCCGCGCAGCAAATCGGCGTCCCATGAGGAGCCGAGGGCGACGGCGGGCGGCATGCACGTGGCGGGGATGCTCTGGCCGATGCCGAGATGGTCTCCGCCGACGATCTGGCGGCGCACCCCGTGGGGGCCGTCGCTCAGCGTGATCGAGGGGAGGCCGACGCGGTCGACGGTCTTGGTGGTCCAGAGGGAGGCGCCGGAGGTCAGCGACGCCTTTTCGGCGATGGTCAGGTCGTTCACGGCGCGATCGTGTCCAGGTAGGCGTCGAGAGAGGCGAGCAGGTCGAAGTCGGGTTCGAGCAGCCACTGGGTCTGCAGCCCGTCGAGTACGGCGATGAGCACGGGCCCCGTGGCCCTGGCGTCGACCTCGCCTCTGCTCTTGGCCTGGGCGAGCTTGGCGGAGAACAGCTCACGGCTGGTGCGGTAGCGCTGCTTGAAGAAGTCGTGGGCGGGGTGCTCGGGGTCGCCGGCCTCGGCGGAGAGGGTCACGAACAGCCGCATGACGCCCGCCGTCTCCATGTTGCGGATCATCAGCTCGCGGGTCGCCTCGCGGAAGCTGCCCATCTCCTCCCATCTCGCCTCGAACCAGGGAATGTCGATGTCGTCGCGCTGCTGCAGTACGGCGGCCAGGAGGTCCTCCTTGGAGGGGAAGTAGTGCAGGACACCCGCGAGCGTCAGCCCCACCTGGGCGGCCACGTCGCGCAGGGAGGCCCCTCTGTAGCCCTTGCGGCTGAACAGCTCGCGGGCTGAGGCGAGGATCTGCTCCCTGCGGGCGACGCCCGCGGTGGAGGGCTTTCGTGCGGCCATGAAATCCAGGCTAACAAAACCACCTATCAGTTGGTAGGTTTTTGTTATGGCACTCGATCCACTGCTCGCCCCCCTGCTCGAGATGTACGCCTCGCTGCCCGCGCCCGACCGCGAGATCGCCGTCGCCGAGCGGCGGCGCGCCCAGCGCGAGAGGTCCGCCGAGGAACGCCCCTACACCCGCTACGTCGAACCCGCGCCCGCCGTGGCGGAGGTCCGCGACGTGACCATCCCGCCGGACGGCATCGGCGCTCGGATCTACCGCCCGGCGCGGGACAGCACCGGCACGCTGGTCTTCTACCACGGCGGCGGCTGGTGGTCGGGGCACCCCGACGACACCGACACGCGCTGCAGGACCATCGCCGCGGGCACCGGCGTCACCGTGGTCAGCGTCGACTATCGGCTGGCGCCCGAGCACCGCTTCCCCGCCCATGTCGACGACTGCTACCGCGCCCTGGAGTGGGCGGCAGCGCAGGGCTTCGGCCCCGGCTGGCTGGGTGTCGCGGGCGAGAGCGCGGGCGGCAACCTCGCCGCCGCCGTCGCCCTGCTGGCGCGAGAGCGCGGTGGCCCCGCACTGGACCTGCAGATCATGGAGATCCCCGCGCTCGACCTCACGCTGTCCTCCCCTTCGATCGGCACGTACGCCGAGGGATACGTGCTGACCAGTAAGGAGATCCGCTGGTGCGTCGAGAACTATCTCGGCGACCACGACCCCACCGACCCGCTCGTCTCCCCGCTGCACGCCGGCGACCTCACAGGGCTGCCGCCCGCGGTCATCCTGACGGCCGAGTGCGACCCGCTGGCCGACGACGGCGGCCGCTACGCCGAACGGCTCCGGTCCTTCGGCGTGTCCGTGACGTACAGGGAGTTCGAGGGGCAGGTGCACGGCTCGCACGGGCTCACCGCGCTCCTGCCCATCGCCCGCGAGTGGCGGGAGACGCTGCTCGACTCCGTCAGGGCGAGTCTGAAGGCCTGAGCACGCCGCCGCCCGGCGAGTCGAAGACCATCACCGGGCGGCCCTCGTCCCAGGCGGGCCAGCCTGGCTCGCCTTCCCTGACGAAGCGCACCCACGCCCCGTGCATCAGATCGGCGAGCTCCTGCGGGCGGTCAGCCCCGCAGATCGCCTCCGCCTCCGGGGTGCCGAGCGTGTCGAAGACGTAGTTGAGCTCCACCGCGTGCGCCGCGCCGAGGTCGTGGACAGGCGAGCGCCACGCGAACTCGTACATCCAGGTCCGGGCGCCGCGGGCGTCGGCCAGGGCGCGCATCGGCCTGCGCAGGAGCAGGTCCGTGGTCAGCTCGCCGAGGAGCTCCCCGCTTCCCGCCCCCGGACGGGCGCGGCGGAGAGCCGCCACCTCCTTGCGCGGCACCTTGAACCTCAGCCGGGCGGCCAGCAGGTGCAGCCAGGTGATCTTTTCGAGCTTCCCCGTGGGCGCGAGCCACAGCCGGTACTCCTCGGACGTGTGGCCCATCATGACCGGGATGTCCGCCCCTGCACCCGTGAGCAGCGCGGCTCCCGGATCGGACGGCACCGGCTCGTCACCCGGCACGACGCCGAACCCCTGGCTCCTGCCGACCATCCGCGTCTGGCAGGCCAGCAGGTCCTCGGGCGACACCCGCGCGAACGCCTCGCGCGTCGCGGGTATGCCGAGGTCCCTTGCCATCAGGTCGGTGATCCGCCTCGCCCGCCCCGCGGGACCGGGGCCGACCGGGCCGCTCTGGATGACCGCCTGAGAGAACAGCTCCTTCGCCGACGGATGGGCGAGCAGCGAGGCGACCGCCCCTCCGCCCGCCGACTGGCCCGCGACCGTCACCCGGTCAGGGGCGCCGCCGAAGGCGGCGATGTTGTCACGCACCCAGCGCAGCGCCGCCACCTGATCGGCCACGCCCAGGTTGGCCGGCGCGTCGTCGAGGACCGAGAAGCCCTCGGCGCCCAGCCGGTAGTTCACCGACACCAGCACCACACCGTCGCGGGCGAAGGCATGGCCGTCGTAGGTGGCCAGCGCGTTGCTTCCTCTGGTGAGCGCGCCGCCGGGCAGCCAGACCATGACCGGGTGACCCGTGCCCTCCGCGGGTGCCCAGATGTTGAGGTTGAGGATCTCCTCACCGTCGATGATCACGCTGGGCAGGATGTTCTCCAGCCCTCCCGCGTACGGCACCTGCGGCGGCGTCGGGCCCATCCGGGTCGCCTCACGCACGCCGTACCAGGGATCGTGCGGGCGGGGCGGCGCGAACCTGTCGTCGCCGTACGGCGCGGCGGCATAGGGCACCCCCAGGAACCTGGCGATCCCGCCCGCCACGCTCCCCCGCACCTCACCTTGGGCCGTCTTGACGATCATGCCGGCTCCACCACGGCCGTGCGCCGTTCCGCCAGACGTTCGGCCGCCTCCCTCGCGACCTCCCTGCTGATCGGGTAGGCCGCGAAGGCCAGCGCGCCCACCAGCCCGATGCCCGCGGGCACGAGGCTCTGGGCCATGAGGATGCCGGTCAACGTCTCCTCGCTCTGCGCCACGCCCCCGCTGCGGTACCCGGTCAGCGCGAGCGTGTACGCCAGCAGCCCTCCGCCGATCCCGCCGCCCGCCTTGGACGCGAACGAGGTCATCGCCGCCAGCGACGCCTCGGTCCTGAAGCCGTGCCGCCACTCGGTGTAGTCGGTCAGCTCAGCCAGGAGCACCAGGCTGAGCGCCACCGCCCCGCCGAACCCGACCCCCGTGAGCGCGAAGCAGGCCAGCACAGGAACCGGATCGGACGGCACCACCATCAGCAGCGCCAGCCCGGTGACCGACACGCCCAGGCTCGCCAGGTAGAGCGGCTTCGCCCCCACCCGCCTGCCCAGCACGGGCACCACGATCGCGCCTCCCACCATCGGGATCGCCATGACGAACGCCGCGGCCGAAAGATACCGCTGGTCGCCGATGTAGTAGAGGAAGAAGAACGGCATCGCCGCCGTGAGAGCCCCGCTGGCCGCCTGCACCGACACCTTCGACAGCAGCAGGATCGGCACCGCCCTGCCGGAGAAGAACACCCGCCGCACGTCCGCGAGCCGGTATCGCTCCGGCGAGAGCGGCACCACCCGCTCACGCACCTTCAGCACCATGACGGCCACGAGGCAGAGCCCCGCGACAGCGGAGCCGATCACGTACGTCAGCCATCCGCGCGTCCCCCCGCCCAGCGCGCCCACCACCGGCAACGTCAGACCCGTGGCCATGGCGGCCGCGAACAACCCCGTGACGCCGACGATCGCGGCCAGCTGCCCGCGCGTTCCGGGGTCCCCGCTCATCGCGGGCACCAGCGAGGTCATCGGGATCTGGAAGAGGTCGAGCAGCAGGCCCCACAGCAGGTAAGTGATCCATACGGCGACGACCGCGTTCGGCAGCAGGGCGGGCACGACGAACAGCGCGACGACGCAGAACACGCATAACAACGCGCCGACGAGCACGTAGGGGCGGAACCTGCCCCAGCGGGTCGGCGGGAGATGGTCGACGAGGTAGCCCATGACAGGGTCGCTGGCGCCGTCCGCGACCCTGGCGACCAGCATCAGCGTGCCGACGGCCGCCGCGCCCATGCCCACGACGTCGGTGAGGTACAGCAGCAGGAAGCCGGAGCCCGCGCTCATGAGCACGCCACCGAACACTCCCGAGAAGAAGGCGAGCTTCTCCCCCAGGCCGGGCTTGTCGTCCATCTCACTCCTCGGCGATGCCAAAACCTACCAACTGATAGGTAGATCCTCTAGGCTAGGGTCGCCCAGCGCGTACCGTCAATGCACCCCATGGAGTCGAAGGTGAGCACCATCGGGACATGGACGGTCAGCCTCATCCCCGAGACCACCCTGGACGTCCGGGGGATCCGGCGCGCCGCGGTCATCACCGGCATCAAGCAGTGGATGAACGACTTCGGCGACAGCCCGGACTTCGACGCGGGCGAGCTGCTCGACGCGCCCCTGACCATCCTCCGCCGCGCCCACGCCGAAGGGGCCGGGGCGGCGGGCCTGGTCGCCTGGTACTGACCCCCTCACCTGCGCGATGTTAAGAATGCTTGACGTCATGTACGGGTTGTTTTACATTCCCCATGTCAGGTTTCTTTGACATCGGGAGCACGCGTGTCAACCGAAGAGAAACGTGTATGGATCTACGCCGTGATCGCCGTCGGCGTGCCCGTCGTCTACTTCGCCACCATCCTCAGACAGGTCGCGTCGACGGACGTCGCACACATCGCCTACGTGTGGCCCCTCCTCACGGCCATCGGCGTCGCGGTGGCGGTGAACGTCGTCGCGAGCATCGTGACCGCGATCGCCGCGCCCAGGGAGGCGAACCTCAAGGACGAGCGGGACACCGACATCCACCGGTACGGCCAGCGCGCCGAGTACTACGTCCTCGCCGTCGGCTCCGTGGCGGTACTGGGGCTGACCCTGGCGAAGTTCGAGCACTTCTGGATCGCCAACGCGCTCTACCTGGCCTTCGTCCTGTCGGCACTCGCCTCGGCGATCGTGAAGATCGTCGCGTACCGCAGGGGCTTCTGACGATGGTCAAGCCCACCAAGGTCACGAACGTGATCCGGGCCCTCCGCTTCGCGCACGGCGAGATGACACAGGCGGACCTGGCGGAACGCATCGGCGTGACCCGCCAGACCGTCATCGCCATCGAGCAGGGCCGCTACTCGCCTTCGCTGGAGATGGCCTTCCGGATCGCCCGGGTGTTCGACGCCCCCCTCGACGAGGTCTTCCAGTACCCCGACACCGAGCCGTAGCCCTGCACCGAGAGGAACGTGATCGCATGAAAGCGATGGTCCGAGAGACCTACTGCTCACCCGACCTGCTGCGGCTCGCCGACATCGACCGGCCGGTGGCCGGGGACGACGACGTGCTCGTACGCGTGGTCGCGGCCGGCGTCGACCAGGGCGTCTGGCACCTCGTCACCGGCCTGCCGTACCTCAGCCGCCTCGCCTCAGGGCCGTTCAGACCGAGACACCGCGTCCCCGGCCTGGACGTCGCCGGCCGCGTCGAGGCCGTCGGCGCGAACGTGACCCGCTTCCGGCCCGGCGACGAGGTGTACGGCACCTGCGACGGCTCCTTCGCCGAGTACGCGCGCACCAGCGAGGACCGGCTCGACCACAAACCGGCCAACCTCACCTTCGAACAGGCGGCGGCGGTCCCCACCTCCGCCTTCCCCGCCCTCCAGGGTGTTCGCCCGGTCCAGGCAGGGCAGAGGGTCCTGGTCATCGGCGCGGGCGGCGGCGTCGGGACGTTCGCCGTCCAACTGGCCACAGCGTTCGGCGCGGACGTGACGGGTGTGTGCAGCACCGCCAAAGTGGACCTGGTCCGCTCGCTCGGCGCCGACGTCGTCGACTACACCCGCGAGGACTTCGCCGACGGCGCCCACCACTACGACCTCATCGTCGACACCGCGGGCCACCGTACGCTGTCCCACCTCCGGCGCGCGCTCACCCCCACAGGAACGCTCGTCGTCATCGGCAGCGAGGTGAAAGGACGCTGGCTGCAGGGCACGGACCGCCAGCTCCGCATGTTCCTGCTCTCGCCCTTCGTCCGCCAGAAGCTGCGTCCCCTGTTCTCGACAGCGCGCCAGGAGGACCTTCGCCTCCTGACGAAGCTTCTGGCGTCCGGCCAGGTCACCCCCATCATCGCCAGGACGTATCCGCTGGACGAGGTCGCCGAAGCCATCCGGTACCTGAGAAGCGGACAGGCGGCCGGCAAGATCGTCATCACCGTGTGAGTTCGTGGCGTTCGGCGCGGCGCCATGATCCCACCGCTTCACCGAGCGTTGCGAACGGTCACCCACTCCGCCGCCACCACCCGGTATCCGAACTCCGAGAAGAGGCAGCCCGCCACGGCCATCATGTGGGCCGCACCCCAGGGCACCCCCACCGTGATCGGCTCCTCGCCGCGCTCCTCGTGGATCCGTGTGAGGAGGTCCAGAAGGCGCTTGTCCCGCTCGTGGAGCATGAGCTTGCGCCACACCTGCTTGGCCCGGCCGCCCGCCCACCCGTCGTGTCCGGTGAGGTCCGTGACGTCGATGCCGCCGGACGGGAACCTGATCGTCGTCAGCCAGTCCGGCACCGCGGTGAGCGCGTCCATGACGAGGCTGAACCACCTCCCACGATCGTCGTCCCTGTCGGGCCAGAGCAGCGGAACGCCCAACGACTCGGCGTCGAGACCGACCAGCTGATGCACGAGCCCATCGACCCGGATCCTGGAGATCCTGCGGTGCAGGAGGAGATCGGCATACGGCTCCCCCTCGGCGACGATGAGGTCGCAGCCGCGCAGCCGCTCCGCCACCTGGTCGTAGAAGGCCTGCTCGGCGACGTGCACCATCGGGATGAGAAGGAACCTCATCGGCGAGCCGGGCCGCCGGAAGGTGAGAACGGCGGAGCGGACACCGATGATGCTGGTCTCGATGAACTGCATGGACACCCCCGCAGCCAAGGCCGTCACGCCGGATCAACGATCGCCACACGAGGGAGTTCCTGAGATGCTTCCCCGTGAGACAGATCGCCACCCGAAATGTCCCCGGCCATTCGCCGGCGAGCGCGCCGCCACCGCCAGGGCCGCAGGGAACGGGTCCCGGATCGAAGGATCGCCGCGACGACGGCGGGCTGGTCAGAGGACCGGCAGGTCGAGCTCGCGTAGGCGTTCGGGATCGGCGAGCACGTCGATGGCGACGACCTTCCCGCCCGCGACGGTGAAGGCCATGACGGACAACGGCCGTCCATCGGCGGCGACGACGACTCCGGCGGCACCGTTGACGAGCGCCGGCCGTGCGAACGGCGAGAGCCGTCCGAAGCCGACGGCCTGCTCGGCCACGGTCCGCGCCCCGTTGAGCACGACCGTCTGACGGGCACGCACGACGCCGCCGTCGGACCGCAGCACGACGTCCGGGTCGAGCACGGCGACGAGCGCGTCGAAGTCGCCGTCGCGGGCGGCGGCGAAGAACGCGTTGACGACATCGCGCTGGCGGGCGAGATCGGGGTCGGGAGCCGGGGCCTGCCCCTGCACCCGGCGGCGGGCGCGGCTCGCGAGCTGCCGCGCCGCGGCCGGAGACCGCTCGGTCATCGAGGCGATCTCCTCGAACGGCACGGCGAACATGTCGTGCAGCACGAACGCCAGCCGCTCGGCCGGTGACAGCGTCTCGAGCACCACCAGCAGTGCCAGCCCGACCGAGTCGGCCAGCAACGCTTCATGCTCGGGGTCGATCCCGGACTCGGGGCTGATGATCGGGTCGGGCATGCGCACCTCGAACGACTCCTCGCGCCGATGCTCGCGCGAGCGCAGCACGTTCAGGCACACGCGTGCCACCACGGTGGTCAGCCACGCGCCGAGGTTCTCCACGCCGCTGGTGTCGGCGCGATCGAGTCGCAGCCAGGCTTCCTGCACGGCGTCGTCGGCCTCGCTCACCGAGCCGAGCATCCGGTAGGCCACCGCTTGCAGATGAGCCCGATGCTCCTCGAAACGCTCGGTCAGCCATACCTTTTCGTCCACCGTGTCACAGTCCTTCCGCGCGGCGTGTCGTAACAGTAGACCCGCGAAAACCGGCCGATGTGACCGGGGAGACCGACCCCGAACCGAACACGACCTCACCGATCTTGGCCGCGGCGGCGTCGCACCGCTCCCGCCGCACCGTCCGATCCCGCTGGAAATGTGAGAATTGCTCTTCGGGCTGAACAGGGGCACTCGTTACCATGATTTGGTGTACGGCCTCCTTCGCTCCGTGTGGAACGAGCCACGTCCCCCCGACCCGCCGCTGCGGGTGTGGCGGGACTGGGCGCTCGTGGGCGTCCTCGTGCCGATCGCGGTTCTCGAGGGAGTCCTGCGGCCGGACCTTCCGTGGCGGGCCGTCTCGGTGACGGTCACCCTCGGGCTGGTGCCCACGTTGTTGTGGCGCAGGACCAGACCGCTGCCGATGCTCGCGATCGCCTTCGGAACCACGAGCCTGGCCCCGCTGTTGACGAGCGGCGAGTCTCCGGAGACGTACACGATGGTGTACCTGCTGCTCCTCGTGTACGCGTTGTTCCGGTGGGGAGCGGGACGCGAGGCCGCGGCCGGGTTGGCGATCATGCTCGTCGCGGTCCTCCTCTCGATCGGCTTCGACCGCATCGTCCTCGCCGACGCGGTGGCGGCGTTCGCCGTCATGTCGTCGGCCATCGCCCTGGGAGTGGCGTTCCGGTACCGGGCCAGGGAGAGGATGCGCGAGCTCGACCAGGTCAAGCTGCTCGAACGCGAACAGCTGGCCCGCGACCTGCACGACACCGTCGCTCATCACGTCTCGGCGATGGCGATCCGAGCGCAGGCGGGCCTCGCGACGTCGGCGTCGCGGCCGAACGCCGCCACCGAGGCGCTCCACGTGATCGAGGCGGAGGCGGCGCGCGCCCTCGCCGAGATGCGCACCATGGTCCGCGTCCTTCGCCAGGACCAGCAGGCGGAGCTGGCGCCCGGACGGGGCGTCGCCGATCTTGAAGGGCTGGCGAGCCAGGGCCCCTCCGTCCCGGCCGTCGACGTCGAGATCTCGGGCGACCTCGACGACCTTCCCCCGCTGGTCGGGGCCGCGCTGTACCGCCTGGCCCAGGAGTCGGTCACCAACGCCAGGCGGCATGCGCGCCACGCCACCCGCATCGAGGTCCGCGTCGCCGCCGACGACACGTCGGTGCACCTGCGCGTGAGCGACGACGGCGACAGCAGCCTCCTGCGCCAGACCGGGTCGCCCGGGTACGGGCTCATCGGCATGATCGAACGCGCCGATCTGCTCGGCGGCACCTGCGTCGCCGGCCCCGACCCCGACCGGGGATGGACGGTGACCGCGGTGCTGCCTCGAACCGGATCGGCGACATGAGCATCCGGGTGATCGTCGCCGACGACCAGGAGATCGTCCGTACCGGACTCTCGATGATCCTCGACGCCCAGCCGGACATCGAGGTCATCGGCGAGGCCGCCGACGGGCGGCGAGCCGTCGAGCTCGCGCGGCGCCTGCGCCCGGACGTGTGCCTGTTCGACATCCGCATGCCCGGCCTCGACGGCATCGAGGCGACCCGTTCCCTCGCCGGGCCGTCCGTCGAGGACCCCCTCGCCGTCGTCGTCATCACCACGTTCGATCTCGACGAGTACGTCTACGCCGCCCTGAGGGCCGGCGCCCGGGGGTTCCTGCTCAAGAACGCCGGCGCCCACCTGCTCTCGCAGGCCGTCCACGCCGCCGCCAACGGCGACGCGCTCATCGCCCCGAGCATCACCGCCCGGCTGCTCGGCGCCTTCGCCCGCACCGGGCCCGCCTCACCCCCGACGCACCCCATCGAGGTGCTCACGGACCGTGAAGAACAGATCCTGGCCACCGTGGCACGCGGGCGAACCAACAACGAGATCGCCGACGAGCTGCGCATCTCTCTCAGCACCGTCAAGTCCCACATCGCCAGCCTCATGGCCAAGCTCGGCGCTCGCAACCGCGTCGAGATCGCCATGTGGGCCTACGAGACCAACCGCGTCTAGAGCGATCCTGAGAAAGGCGTCAGAAGGATGGCCGGGCGCCCCGCCTCTGAATGATCCACTCGGCCACAGCGAGATTGATCACCCATCCGCCGCCCAGGAGCAGCGCCCTGGCGATCTCGCCGGGCGTGCCGATGGCCAGGAACCAGAGCGCCAGCACCACCGCCTGCGTGCCCGCGCCCAGGCCGATCGCGTAACCGCGGACCATCCAGGCGCGGTGCCCTGCGACGTCCCGCCGCCGGATCGCGGCGAAGCCCAGGGCAAGGGACAGGACCATGGCCGCGCCGAACACGAGCCGGAACCCCGCGAGGAGTTCGCCGTCGCCCGCGGGGCGCGGATAGAACAGGGACATCCACAGCCCCGCCAGCGCCGCGAGGAGTCCACACGGAACCAGCAGCCGCCCCGCGACACGGTGCCAGCGCGGCCTCCGGCGGCGGAACCCCGCCGCGAACTGGAAGGCGCCCAGCACGCTGTACACACAGGCGCCGATGATGTGCAGCACCACGGGCAGGGGCGCCGCGAAGAACCGTCCGTTCTCCGGCGTGATCGCCGCACCGCCGGCCAGTTCCGTCAGGCGTACGGCACCGGCGACCACGGGAACGGCGCCGAGCACGATCAGCGCGGCCGGCACGAGCCACCCAGCCCTCGAGGAAGGGGCTGTGGCCCCGCTCCGGCCGTCCTTCAACCGGCCGGCTCGCGGCGGCTGCGGGAACGGCAGGCGTCCCGCCGGGCTCTCGTCGGTCATGCCCTCGATCGTGACGGCTGAGGCGACGGCGGGTCATCGACAGAACGGCCCTGCCTGACCTGGCCGATCGTCCGCCAAACGGGCGTACTTTCGGCTGATGAGCCCCCTGATCACGCCTTCTACGCTGATTTTCACGACACGCCGTCGATGCGGGAGCGTGACGGCCCCCGATGGATGTCCGCACTCGCCGTGGATGAGGAGAATGTGATGAAGGCGTTCGTCCTGCGCTCGTACGGCTCACCCGACGTCCTGGATCTCACCGAGATCGAGACGCCCGTGCCGGGCGACGACGAGGTGCTGGTCCGGGTACGCGCCACCTCCGTCCAGCCGTACGACTGGCACTTCATGAGAGGCGAGCCGTACATCGCGCGCCTGATGGGCGGCGGCCCCGGGCTGCGCAAGCCGAAAATCAACGTCCTGGGCGCCGACGTGGCGGGGCAGGTCGAGGCGGTCGGCAAGGACGTGACAGAGTTCCGCCCCGGCGACGAGGTGTTCGCGATGCCCAAGCAGGGCGGCTTCGCCGAGTACGTTTGCGTCCGGGAAGACGAGCTGGCACCGCGACCGGCGAACCTGTCGTTCGAGCAGGCGGCCGCGGTACCGATGGCCGCCGGCACCGCCCTGCTCGGCCTGCGCGACCAGGGACGCGTACAGCCGGGGCAGCGTGTGCTCGTCAACGGAGCCTCAGGAGGCGTGGGCACGTTCGCCGTGCAGATCGCCAAGGCGTTCGGCGCGAAGGTCACCGGCGTCTGCAGCACGCGGAACGTGGACCTGGTCCGGTCGATCGGCGCGGACGAGGTCATCGACTACACGCGAGAGGACTTCACCCGGAACGGGCAGCGCTACGACCTGCTGCTGGACGTCGCGGGCGGCTACCCGGGAGCGGCATGCCGCCGGGCGTTGACCCCCAAGGGCACCTACGTCGTCGTCGGCGGGCCCGCCGGCCGATGGGTGCGACCCGCCGGCCGCATGTTCTCGACGTTCGCGGTGTCGCCGTTCGTGTCCCAGACCATGGCCCTGGCGGACGTGGTCCGATGCACGGAGAACAAGCGGAACCTGCTGACGCTGACCGAGCTCATCGAAGACGGCAAGGTCACCCCGGTCATCGACCGGGTCTACCCGTTCGATGAGATCCCGGCGGCCATCCGGTATCAGGAAGAGGGGCACGCTCCGGGCAAGGTCGTCATCGCGTCCTGAGACCACGCTCAGCGGGGCCGATCCGACATCAGCCGTCTAAGCATCGCCAACTTATCGAGAAGATCCCGCATCTCAACCATTGTGATCAAGCAAGCGATGGCAGTGACACTGGTGATCGGATCGGTGTCGGCCGGAACCGGCGTGGCCTACGCGGACAGCGTCGAGATCCCCAAGGGATTCCTGGTGACCGAGCCCGCGGCGATCGCCGGGCCGGTCATGGAGGACGAGAAGTGGTGGGAGATCAGCGACAGCCTGACCCGGCAGCTCGAGCTCAATCCCTGCCGCGCCAAGGCGAAGCCCCGCGACAACCGGCTCGCGATACGCACCATCACCTACTCGACCAGCGCCCCCTCCGGCAGCAGCGAACAGCTCGTGCTGTACGGGAGCGTGAGCCCGGCGAACGGGCGATCGTCGCCCGCCGCGGCACCGCTCTGTTCCTCTACACGGACATCGGCAAACGGCCCGGAGGCCGGCAGGAAGATCGCCGCCCAGGCGAAGAAGATGGCGAAGAAGGTGTGCGCCCTGCCTGGGGTGTGCGGCTGAACCGCCGTTCCGGCCATCGGCCATCACCTCGACTCCCGCGTCGAACACACGGGCTCCGACCCCTGCAATGTCGTCAGGCCAGAGGCGCACGACTGTCCGGCCCGTGTCAGCGCGATGAGGGCGACGCTGCACCCGCCCGCTCGCCTGGGTGGACGGGCGGCGGGCGGGTGCAGCGTTCTTCTACGCGATGGGGCCGGTCCAGAAGTTGCCGGCGGCGGAGTAGACCGCAGCCACCTCGCCGTCGAAGTACGGGGAGACGCCGGTGTCGTAGCGGCCGTCGCCGTCAGTGTCGGAGACGCTGATCGTGATGCCGTTGAGGTAGCCGGTGCCGCTGTCCTTGCTGTAGTGGTACAGCCAGGAGGAGCCGAGGGAGCCTTCACCGGGGAACGGGGAGTCGACGCCGATGGCCTGGTCGGCGGCGAGGTCGGAGAGCCTCACGGGAAATGTCGATCCGGTGGACTGTTCGAGGGTCTGGCCTGTGTAGGGCCGCCCGGTTCCGTCAGGGTTGGGGCCGGCCGGGTAGCCGAAGACGTCGACCGAGGAACTCGGCGGCTGGTTGTAGCGAAAGCCCAGCCCGCCGACGCTGTCGACCAGCCTGCCGGTATCGGTCAGCACGCCGGAGGAGGACGAGACGACGCCGTTGTACACGTTCACGAAGGCGAAGTCGCGGTCGTAGTCCGCGTACACGCCGAAGTCGTAGTGGGCGACGGCCTGCTTTCCGACGTACAGGCCCGACGGGGTCGTGCCTTCGGAGTAGCCGGGAACGAAGACCCATTTGTCGAGCGCGGCGCCCGCGCGCTGGGTGTCGTACACGCAGTGACCGGCGGTGGCGACCAGGTTGCGGTAGTTCGACTGCACGGCGGTGCCCGTACACCAGTGCGGCTGACCGTCGGCGCCGACGAAGAACACCTTGCCCGAGGTCGTGGGCAGCTTTCCCTCCGGCGAGGCCACTCCCTGCACCGGCGCGACCACGCCAGGCTTGCCGTCCGGGACGACGGCGGTGGACGTCCGTTCCCCATGGACCACGGTCTGCACGGCGTAGGGTGTGGCGCTCTTCAGGTTGGCGGCCCCGTCGGCGAGCCAGAACGTCGCGGCCTGCTGAGCAGCCGACACGCTGGTGGCCAGAGGGACCGTCACCGGGCTCGCGGCCAGAGCCGGTGCGGAGACGACGGTGGAGCCCACCAGGCCCAAGCCGATACCTAATGTGATCAGTGCACGCCTCATAACGGATCTCCAGTCCCATTCATGGGGGCGTTCGTGACGGCCCCGTCAGCATGGACCCCGGCCGGGCTGTTCGGCCTGACCGAGGAAAAGGAAGATCATAACGCCAGCGGGATGTCCCGCAAGGGAAATAACTGGTCCCTTATGTCCGATATAGGATAATTTGACCGATCTGGCAGCGCATCCACGAACAAGCGGGACAGACACGCACGAAGAAATCGGCGCAGCAGCGAATTCATCGGCGCGGGCTTTCGGGGTAGCGCCCTCATTTCGATGGCGACCGATCGAGTCCCCGCCCGCGCCAATATGGCCGTTTAGCGAACTGTTCAGCCCATCGCATAGTGACCTTTCAGTGAACAGAAGCTGAATTGTTAACACGTTATTCGTGAGCCACTCCCAGCCACCCCGATATCTCACATAATCCGATAGAGAGCGCCGGTATGCGGCGATACGGGGTGAGTTATTGGGGAACCAAATGAAGCGATGGATCGGCGTCGGGCTGGCGCTGCTCCTCGGTGCCGCCGTGGTGGTGGCGATCGTGGTGGGCGACCGCAGCGGAGGCGGCGCCGAGAAGAAAGACCTCATCCTTGTCCGCGGGGTGATCGGGTCGGAGAAGAAGCCCTTCTTCGACGACCGGCGAGTACAGGCCGTCTTCGCCGGGCACGGCCTGCGGGTCGAGGTCGACACCGCCGGATCGCGCCAGATCGCGGCCTCGGTGGACCCGAAGAAGTACGGCTTCGCGTTCCCGTCGAGCGTGCCGGCCGCCGAGAAGATCAAACGCGACCACGGCGCCGCCCGCACGTTCGCGCCGTTCTCCTCCCCGATGGCGGTCGCCACCTTCAAGCCGATCGTGGACGTCCTCGCCAGGGCGGGAGTCGTCCGGGATTCCGGTCAGGGATACCAGATCCTCGATATCAAGAAATATCTGGACCTGGTGGCAAAGGGGACCCGGTGGGACAGGCTCCCGGGCAACACCGCCTACCCCGCGCGCAAGCGGGTGCTGCTCACCACCACCGACATCCGCACGTCGAACTCCGCGGCGATGTATCTGTCCATAGCCGGCTACGTGGCCAACGGCGACGACGTGGTGAACTCCAACGCGCAGGTCTCCAAGGTGGCCGAGGAAGTCGCGCCGCTCTTCCTCGACCAGGGCTACTCCGAGACCTCCAGCGAGGCGCCGTTCGAGGACTACCTGTCCCAGGGCATCGGCAAGACGCCCATGGTCATGATCTACGAAGCGCAGTACGCCTCCCGTCTCTTCGCCGGTGACGGCTCGATCCGCCCTGACATGCGACTGCTGTACCCATCGCCGACGGTCCTGAGCAAGCACACTCTCGTACCGCTCAGCGCCCAGGGCACCGAGGTGGGCCGCCTGCTGCAGGAGGACCAGGAACTCGGGCGCCTCGCCGCGGCCTACGGCTTCCGCACCGCCGCCCCCAAGGCGTTCGGCGACATGGTGGCGAAGACCGGGGCCCCGCTGCCGCCCGGCCTGATCGACGTGGTCGAGCCTCCCGCCTACGAGCGGCTGGAGAGCATGATCGCCGAGGTCGAGGAGCTGTACCGGTCCGGCGCGGCTCCGTCCCCCACCCCGTGACCCCGCCTTCACTACTGCCCGCAGGAGACACCACGTGAGCGATCTCGTCCTCAGCCCGCCCGAACCCGTGGCCAAGGTGCCCGTGGAGAAGGCGGCCACCATGCTGCCCATACCTGAGGGGCGCAGCGACGAGCTGGCCGAGAAGGCCAACGGCTTCGCCGAGGAGCTCAGCGGGCTGGACCCCCGCTCCCCTGAGTTCACCCGCAAGGTGCACGACATCACCTCGATGGGCGACTCGGAGATCCGGGCGTCGTCCCAGGTCGCCAACCGCATGCTGCGGCGTCCCGTGGCAGCGCTCGCGTCGGCCAAGGGCGAGGGCAAGGACGCGCAGGTGGCGGTGGCGGGCCAGCTGGTCGCGCTGCGCCGCACGATCGTCGACCTCGACCCCAAGCAGGCGTCGAGCCCCGGCAAGAAGCTGCTGGGCATGATCCCGTTCGGCGACAAGCTGCGCGACTATTTCGCGAAATATCAGTCGGCTCAGCAGCACATCGACGACATCATCCGTGCCCTGAAGTCCGGGCAGGACGAGCTTCTGAAGGACAACGCGGCCATCGAGGGCGAGAAGGCCAACCTCTGGGAGTCGATGACCAAGCTCCAGGAGTACGCCCTGCTCGCCGCCGCGCTCGACTCCGCGGTCGAAGCGCGGATCACGCGGGTGGAGCCGACCGACCCGGAGAAGGCGACCGCGCTGCGCTCGGACGCGCTCTTCGGCATCCGGCAGAAGCACCAGGACCTGCTGACCCAGCTCGCGGTCTCCGCTCAGGGCTACCTCGCCCTCGACCTGATCCGCAAGAACAACCACGAGCTGATCAAGGGTGTGGACCGCGCGACCACGACGACGATCGCCGCGCTGCGCACCGCGGTGACCGTCGCGCAGGCGCTGGCCAACCAGAAGCTGGTGCTCGACCAGATCGCCGCCCTCAACACGACCACGTCGGATCTGATCGTGGCGACCAGCGAAATGCTGCGCACCCAGGCCGCGGACATCCAGACGCAGGCGGCCTCCACCACGGTCGGCATGGACGCGCTGCGCAAGGCGTTCGACAACATCTACGCCACCATGGACACGATCGACACGTTCAAGGCCCAGGCCGTGGAGAACATGGCGATCACGGTCGACAACCTGACCGTCGAGCTCGACCACGCCCGTACATACCTGGAGCGCTCCCAGCGCGGCGACGAACAGGCCCTCCCCCGATGAGGAAGCAAGGGGCTCCCGGGATGAGAAGGCCGGCCGACGCCGCCACGCGTACCACCGCCTCCCCGGTGACGGGGCGAGTGCTCACCATGCGACCGGCCGGGCGGGCGCTTGCCGTGATCGCCCTGCTCGTCGCGTCGGCGGCCTGCGGCGGCTCCGGCTCCGCCTCGGAGCCCGTGAACGGCCCCGACGTGCTCCGCGTGCTCGCAGGCAGCGAGATCAAGGACCTCGAGCCGCTGCTCGAACGTGCGCAGGAGGCCGTCGGCGTGCGGGTCGCGCTGTCGTACTCCGGGACGCTCGACGGAGCGGAGCAGGTGGGGAACGGCGGAGCGGACGGCACGTACGACGCGACCTGGTTCTCCTCCAACCGCTACCTCTCGCTCATCGAAGGGGCGACCGCGCGGCTGTCGACCCAGACCAAGGTCATGGCCTCGCCGGTACTGCTCGGCCTGAAGCGGTCGAAGGCCCGCGAGCTCGGCTGGGACAGCAAACCCGTGACCTGGAACGACATCGCCGCCGCCGCTCGCGCCCACAAGTTCACCTTCGGCATGACCAGCCCGGCCGCCTCCAACTCCGGATTCTCCGCGCTGGTCGGCGTGACCGCCGCACTCTCGGATGCCGGGGAGGCCCTGGACCAGGCCCAGATCGACGCGGCGACGCCGAAGCTGACGGAGTTCTTCTCGGCGCAGACGCTCACCGCGGGCTCCTCCGGCTGGCTCGCCGACGCGTACATCAAACAGGGCACGGTGGACGGGCTGGTGAACTACGAGTCCGTGCTTCTCGGTCTCAACGCCTCGGGCAAGCTCAGGGAGCCGCTCACGCTGATCTATCCGACCGACGGCGTCGTGACGGCCGACTACCCGCTCACGCTGCTGAACTCGGCCGGAGCGGAGAAGCAGGCGCTGTACGGGAAGCTCGCCGCCTGGCTGCGCAAGCCCGAGATCCAGCGCGAGATCATGGCGACGACCTACCGGCGGCCGATCGTGCCGGAGGTGCGGCCCGACCAGCGCTTCGGGTCGGCGTCCCTGGTGGAGCTGCCGTTCCCCAACCGGCGCAGCGCCGCCGACGAGCTCATCGGCGTCTATCTCAACCAGGTGCGCAAGCCCTCAAGGACCCTCTTCGTGCTGGACACCTCCGGATCGATGGCGGGTGATCGCCTCGACGCGCTGAAGCGGGCACTGACCGCGCTGGCCGGAGCCGACACCTCCGTGAGCGGGACGTTCTCACGTTTCCGCAACCGCGAGACGGTCACGATGATCCCGTTCAACTCGACGCCCGAGGAGCCGCGCACGTTCACGCTGCCCGAGCGGGACGCCGATCCCGTGCTCCGGCAGATCCGCTCGTACGGCGAGGCGCTGCGGACCAGGGGCGGTACGGCGATCTTCGACAGCCTGCGTGCCGCCTACGAGCAGGCGAGGTCCTCGCCGTCCGCGGACTTCACCTCGATCGTGCTGATGACGGACGGCGAGAACACGGACGGCAGCTCCTACGACGACTTCGCCTCGTACTACCGCTCTCTGCAGGTGAGGTTCCCGGCTTTCGTGGTGCTCTTCGGCGACAGCGACGTGGCGGAAATGAATCAGGTCGCGCAGCTCACGGGTGGTGCGACGTTCGACGCCCGCTCGGGATCGCTGACGGCGGCCTTCAAGGAGATCCGTGGCTACCAGTAGCCCGGCCGCCCGGGTCCTCGCCTATGCCGGATCCACGAAGAACATCGCCGGATGCGCTCTGGCGCTGATCGGCGTGGTGCTGGTGTTCTTCGGGGTCGCCGGGGCGTACTGGCCCGTGGTGGTGGCCGGGCTGTACGGCGTCGGGGCGTTGCTCGCCCCGGCGGACCGGGTGAAGCTGACGATCTCGCACGCGGAGGTGGAGAGCCGGCAACTGTTCGGCGACCTGGACACGCTGCTGGCCAGGGTCGGCCGGAACCGTTTCCCCGACGACGTGGCAACCAAGGTCGGCGAGCTGGCCGAGGTGCTGCGCGACATCCTGCGCCGCGCGGACGCGCTCACCTCCTCCCCCGACCACCTGCACATCGTGTCGCAGACGATCAGGGACTACCTTCCGTCAAGCCTGGAGGCCTACGCCAACCTGCCCCGCTCGTACGCGCTCACGCGGCGCGGCGAGCGGCAGCGCAGCGCCCACGAGGAGGTGCTCGCCCAACTCGACCTGCTGGGCGCCCAGCTCCGCAAGGTCGCCGAGTCGGTGTACCTGGGTGACGAGCAGGCTCTGCGCGACCAGGGCAGGTTCCTCGAAGACCGCTTCGGCGGCTCCGACCTGGATCTCTGACCGCCCCGGCTTCGTCGCTCGACGGGACGGGAGGACGAGCGGCGAGCGTGGTCGCGGTCGGCCGCCTTCGGCTCGGGCTTCAGGGAAGGCGGCGCCGGCCGGGAAAGCCGAGCTCGCTGCGGTGGTACCAGCCGAGCTCGGCCTCACCCTCGATCCAGCACAGCCGCACGGACACCCCATCGAGAACCGCCGGAAAGTCGACGAGCACCGGCGCGATGCCCTTGATCTCGATCTGCCGCTCGTCGAACCAGCCGAGGATCTCGCCGATGCGCGCTTCCATGGCCTTGGCCTCGGGCAGACCGCCGAGCGGGGATCGCACGCCTTCTCTGAGATCGTGGCCGAGCTCGGCGAGGTCGGCGCGTATGGCGACGAGCTCGGCCACGAGCCCGCACACCTGCGGCATGAGACTCCGCGCCTCCTCGACCGTGAAGATTCTGTCCACAGGAGAACGCTATCGGCGGCATTCACTCCGGGGTACCGCCGCGTAGGCCCGATCAGCGTAGGGGGCCGGGCATGCCGGTGGCCGAGCCCGAAGCGGGTCGGGACGCGGAACCGGGACCGGCGATACAGCTCTCCTTACAAGCGCTTTAGATCTAGGGATCTAAAGTCTTAGGAACCTAGATAAATGGAGATGCAGTGATCGAGTTCTATCTGGACGGTCGGTCCGGTGTCTCGCCGTACCTGCAGCTGGTCCAGCAGGTACGGCATGCGCTGCGACTCGGCCTGTTGCGCGAGGGCGACCAGCTGCCGACCGTCAAGGAGGTCGTGGCGCAACTGGCGATCAACGCCAACACCGTTCTCAAGGCCTACAGGGAACTCGAGCACGAGGGCCTGGTCGCCGCCCGGCCGGGGGTGGGGACGTTCGTGACGGCGACGCTCACCGGCGCCTCGCTGGCCGCGCACGGCCCGCTGCGGCTGGAACTGCAGCGCTGGCTGGCCAAGGCCCGCCGGGCCGGCCTCGACGACGAGAGCATCGAGGCCCTCTTCATGACCACCTTTCGGACCACCTCTCAGGAGGACATAGCGTGACGTCTGTCCTAGCGGCCCAAGGACTGGGCAAGAAGTACGGCAAGCGCTGGGCGCTGCGCGAGTGCACCATCGACATCCCGGCCGGCCACGTCGTCGGGTTGGTGGGCCCCAACGGAGCGGGCAAGACCACGCTGCTGAAACTGGCCAGCGGCCAGCTGGAGCCCACGACGGGCGGCATCACCGTGCTGAGCGGACGCCCCGCCGGCGGCCCCGCACAGCTGGCCAAGGTCGGCTTCGTCGCCCAGGACACCCCCGTCTACGCCGGGCTGAGTATCGCCGATCACCTGCGGCTGGGAGCACGGCTCAACCCCGGCTGGGACGCCGTGATAGCGCGGGAACGGATCGCGCGGCTCGGTCTGGATCCCGCCCACCGGGCGGGCAAGCTGTCCGGCGGCCAGCGCGCCCAGGTCGCCCTCACCCTGGGCCTGGCCAAGCGGCCCGAACTGCTGATCTTGGATGAGCCGGTCGCCTCGCTCGACCCGCTGGCCCGCCGCGAGTTCCTGCAGGGGCTGATGGAGGCCACCGTCGAGCACGAGTTCAGCGTGGTGCTCTCCTCCCACCTGGTCTCCGACCTGGAAAGGACGTGCGACTACCTGATCGTGCTCGTCGACTCGCGCGTCCAGATCGCCGGGGAGACCGAGCACCTGCTGGCCACCCATCACCGGCTCACCGGCCCGCGTCGCGATCCAAGCAGGCTGCCAGCGGATCAGCACATCGTCTCCGCGCGGCACACCGATCGGCAGAGCACCTACATCATCCGTACCGGCGCCCCGATCCTCGATCCCGCCTGGACGGTCAGCCGGCTCACGCTGGAAGACCTCGTCCTGGCCTACATGGACAAGTCCACCGCCGCCGACCGGCGGCCCACCCTGGAGGTCCAGCGATGATCTGGCTGACCTGGCGCCAGTTCCGCGGCTCGGTCGCGATGACGGCCGCCTTACTCGTCATGCTCACCGCCGCCCTGGCCCTGACCGGTCCTGGGCTGGCCTCCGGCTACTCCGCCGGGATCGCCGACTGCACCCAGGACAACACCTGCGACCAGTTCTTCGACCGCTTCTTCGAGGCGTACCAGCTCCCCTTCCTGGCCGTCAGCCTCGTCGTGCTGCTCCTGCCCGCTCTCGTCGGGATCTTCTGGGGAGCACCGATGATCACCCGCGAACTGGAGGCGGGCACACACCTGCTGGTGTGGAACCAGAGCATCACCCGCGGCCGTTGGCTGGCGGTCAAGCTCGGGCTCACCGGCCTGGTCGCCATGACCGCCGCCTGCCTGTGCGGCCTCGCGGTGACCTTGTGGTCCGGGCCCCTGGACAAGTCGGCCCCGGACAGCTTGGCCCTGATGGCGCCCCTGGTGTTCGGCGCGCGCGGCATCGCCCCGATGGGGTACGGGGCCTTCGCCTTCGTCCTGGGCGTGACGGTGGGCATGCTCGTCCGCCGCACGCTGCCCGCCATGGCCCTCACCCTGGCCGTCTTCGCAGCGATCCAGCTCGCCATGCCGCTGCTGGTCCGTCCCCACCTGATGCCCCCGGTCACGACGACCTCCGAGCTCGGCAGGGCGAACGTGGAGAACTTCGGCATACCACCGAATGGAGGGGGACCTGCGCACATGGTCCTGAAGTCGGCCGTTCCCGGCCAGGCGGGCGCCTGGGTCATGTCCAGCGACCTGGTCGATCCGTCCGGACGCACGATCGGCGGCGACGGCGACGAAGCCACCATCCAGATCTCCACGACGTCAGGACCCTGCGCGCCATCGAGGGCGGGAGGGCAGGGCATGGACGCGTGCATGGCCGAGATCAACCGGCTCGGCTACCGGCAGCAGGCGACCTACCAGCCCCTCGACCGCTTCTGGCCCTTCCAGTGGATCGAGACCGGGATCTACGCCCTCCTCACCCTCGGCCTCACCTGGTTCTGCTTCTGGTGGATCCGGAGGCGCCTGTCATGACCGCCAGAACCGTGGCAGCCGGGCTCGCCCTCCTCCTGGCGGCGGCCTGCACGGCACCGACGCCGCCGCGCAGCCAGGCGAGCACGGCAGCCAGTACGGCCTGCGGGCAGCCCCAGGGACCCCCAGGGGCGGAGACGGCCACCACGATCGACGTGGTCGAGCAGGCGTACTTCTGCATCCTCGGCAACTACTACAGCGGCGCCACGCTGGACGCCCGCTCGCTGCTGACCGCCGGTTTCGTCGCCCTGACGCAGGAGCTCAACCGCCACGGGCGCGACGTTCCAGGGGCGACCATGCCGGCGCTGACCGGTGACAGGAAAGCCGACTGGACCGCTTTCGAGGCCGTCTATCGGAAGACCACCGAGCAGGTCCCCGACCTGCGCGACAAGCTGGCCGTCGTCACCCTCGAGGCCATCGTGGCCGGCCTCGGCGACAACCACGCCGGCTGGGCGCACGACGTCAAGCGGCCGCCCGACTACTACGACGGCGACGGCTACGGCCTGGGTCTCCAGGCGAACGTCACCGGTGCGCAGGCGGACAGCAACCCCGGCGTCGCCCTCCCTCCGCTGTTCGTCACCACCGTGCAGGGTGGCGCGGCGCAGGCCGCCGGGCTGCGCCCGGGCGACATCATCGAATCGATCAACGGATCGGCGCCGTTCATCGACGGGAAGGCCACCCCCGCGATCGCCGCCCTCTACCCGCGATACCCGCAGGCGCGCCCGGTCCTGCTGCGGCTCCTGCGGCAGGCCACCGGCCGCCGCTGGAGCGTGACGCTCAAACCCGGCCTCTTCCAGCGGGATCTGGCCGCCCTGCAGGTGGTGACGTCGAAGCTGCTGGAAGGCGACATCGCCTATGTACGGCAGCGCGGGTTCGCGCCCGACTCCGCGAACAGGGTGCTCAAGGCCGTCTCCAGGCTGCGCGCCGGCCGGACGCTCACCGGCGTCGTGCTGGACCTGCGCGGCAACGGCGGCGGCAGCCCCGTCGAGGCGGCCCGGCTGCTCAGCGCGTTCGTCCACGGCAAGGTCACCGCCTACCTGTGCACCGTGGACGGCACGTGCGAGGCCTCGCGGACCGACGACACCGTCGAGCTGGTCAACCTGCCGCTGGTGGTGCTCACCGACCGCGGTTGCGCCTCGGCGTGCGAGCACTTCAGCTCCGCGGTCAAGGACCTGCGGATCGGCCAGTTGGCCGGCACCAGGACCGCCGGGATCATCTCCGGCCCTGCGCAGCCGTTCCTGCTCAGCAACAACACTGTGCTGAGCTTCCCCGTCAAGCACCATCTGGGGCCCGATCGCGAGGTGATCGACCGGATCGGCGTGCCCCCCGACCACTACGTGTCACTGACGCCGAAGGACGCGGCCGAAGGGCGCGACCCCGCGCTGGCCAAGGCCCTGACCTTGCTGCACAAGTGAATGGACCTCTCCATGAGACAGATCCTGGCAGTCGCCGCGGGACTGGTCGTGCTCGCCGCGTCCGCCTGCTCCGCACCCGTGCCGCCCCGGTCCGCCGCCAACCCGTCGGCCACGCCGACCGGCCCCGCCACTCTGCCCGCCCCCACCGGCACCCATCCGGTCGGCACCACCGCCCTGTACCTGAAAGACGCCTCCCGACCCGATCCCTGGAACCTCGACGTCGACGCCAGGGAGCTCAAGGTCACCCTGTGGTATCCGACCAAGCAGCGGGACGGGCGGCGGGCGCCGTACATGACGCCGAAGGAGTCGGAGCTCACCCTGAAGGGCTTGAGGATCGGGGGCGTGCCGTACGACATCCTGAGCAGAACGCGAACCAACGCCGTCAAGGACGCCGAACCCGCAGGGCGGAAGCTTCCGCTGGTGGTGCTCTCCCCCGGCTTCACCAAGCCGATGAGCACACTCACGTCCCTGGCCGAGGAGTTGGCCAGCCGAGGCTACGTCGTGGCCGGGATCGACCACACCTACGAGAGCTACGCCACGACCCTTCCCGACGGGCGGGTCGCCGAGTGCCTCGCCTGCGACAGCGACACGGACCCGGGCTTCGGCACGGGGGTGGTCGAGGGCCGGGCGGCCGACGTCTCCTTCGTGCTCGACCAGCTGCCGTCGAAGTGGGACGGCGCTGACCTGATCGACCGCTCCAGGATCGCGATGGTGGGCCAGTCGATCGGTGGGGCCAGTGCCGTGGCGGCCATGCTGAAGGACGCCCGCGTACGCGCCGGAATCGACATGGACGGCACCACCTACGCCCGGATCCCCAAGAGCGGGCTCTCCCGGCCGTTCATGTTCATGGGTTCGCCGCAGCACAGCCCGGGCGGTCGCGATACTTCGTGGGACCGCGACTGGAGACTGCTGACCGGGTGGAAGCGCTGGCTCGTGCTGTCGGGCGCGGAACACCAGTCCTTCACCGACGGCCCGCTGCTGGCGAGCGCGCTCGGCATCACGCCCCCCGCCGGCGTTCTGCCCGCGGCACGCTCCGCCGAGATCACCCGCACGTACGTGGCGGCCTTCCTCGACCAGCACCTGAAGTCGCAGCGGCAGCCCCTCCTGGACAAGCCGTCGTCGCGCTACCCCGAGGCCACGTTCTGCCCCGCGGCTTGCGGTCGGTCCTGAGCCCCTCCGCCCCCTGAAGCCGCCGGGGCCGCCGGGGGATGCCGGAGACGCCGGATGCCCCGCGACCCACGCAGGGGTTACCGTCGGCGTATGACCAGCGAATCCGCGCGGCGGCGCCACGAGCAACTCCGTGAGTTCCTGCGCATCCGTCGGGCGCGGCTCACACCCGGTGACGTCGGCATCCCGTCGGCGGGCCGGCGACGGACCCCGGGGCTGCGGCGCGAGGAAGTAGCGATGTTGGCCGGGGTCGGAGTGTCCTGGTACACCTGGCTCGAGCAGGGGCGCGACATCACCGTCTCGGCTGAGGTACTCGACGCGATCGCCGGGGCCCTGCGCCTGAGCGAGCCGGAGCGGGTGCACCTGTATCTGCTGGCCGGGCTCAACCCGCCGCCCGCCGGTGTGGCGCCCGCGGCTGAGCTCACTCCCGAAGTGCGGCAACTGCTCGACGCATGGGAGCGACGGCCCGCGGTGTTGCGGGACCGGTACTGGCATGTGCTGGCGTTCAACGACACGGCGCGGACGGTGTTCGGCTTCGACGGCACCGCCCACAACTGCCTGATCACGTTCTTCACCAATCCCCGGTACCGCGCGATGCACGAGGTGTGGGCCTGCGCCGCGCCTGCCGTCGTGGCCGCCTATCGCGCCGATGTGGCGCACTTCCCAGACGATCCCGAGTTCCGAAGGGTGGTGGACGATCTCAGCGTCGTGAGCCCCGAATTCGCCGAACTGTGGGAACGCCATGAGGTGGGTGTCCCGGTCCAGGCCGTGAATGCGCTCCGCCATCCCGAGGCCGGCGAGCTGTTCTTCGACGCGACCACCCTGACGGTCGCCGATCACCCCGACTGGTGCCTCGTGCTGTACAACCCCCGGCCCGGCACCGATACCGGCGATCGGCTCGAACGGCTGCGGCACATCCGCCTCGCCGCCCCCGCCTGAGGACCGCAGACCTCCCGAACGTGGTGGTGCCACACCCACGATAACCGCGCACTGTATGTTCGCCGCGCGGGTCGGCACGCTGAAACCATGACGCACAACAGTTCCCGATTCGCCGGCAAGATCGCACTGATCACCGGAGGCACCAGCGGCATGGGGTTGGCCGCCGCGCACAGGCTACTCGCCGAAGGCGCGCAGGTGATCATCACCGGGCGCGACAAGGCCCGGCTCGACACCGCGGTCGAGGACCTCGGCGACCGGGTGCTCGGGATACCCGGTGACGCGACACGTCTCGCCGATCTGGAAACGCTGACAGCGGCCATCCGCGAGCGGTACGGGCGGCTGGACGTGGTGTTCGCCAACGCGGGCGTCGGCGCGTTCCAGCCCATCGACGACGTCACCGAGGCCGAGTTCTACCGCGTCGTGGACATCAACTTCAAAGCAGCGTTCTTCACCGTCCAGAAGGCGCTTCCGCTGCTGTCCGAACGGGGAGCGATCGTGATCAACACGTCGTTCGCACTGCACCGTGGTGTGCCCGACGCCGCCCTCTACTCGGCGACCAAGGCGGCGGTGCACAACCTGACGCGAACCCTCGCGGCCGAACTGGCGCCCAGGCGAATCCGCGTCAACTCCGTGAGCCCGGGCTACATCGACACCCCGGCGTTCCGTGCCGAGGCCTCCGCCGAGGCCCAGGCCGCCGTCGCCACCACAGTCGCCGCCGGCCGTGTCGGCACCGCCGACGAGGTGGCCGCCGCGGTCGCCTTCCTCGCCTCCGACGAAGCGTCGTACATCAACGGACAGGACATCCGCATCGACGGCGGGCTGACCTCCGCCATCCCCGCACCGATGCTGTAGGTCGGCCGTGGCGGCGGGCACCGGAGCAAGGGTCGCGGGGCGGCGGGTCTGTCCTCGCGGCACCGTCGCGTGCGGGCTGAACTCGACCACCTAGAGTGGGCAGAGACAGTCGATTCAGCTGAGCCGCAAGGCCAGGGTGTCGGCCTCGACCACAGGACCGGACATGACCGATGTCATCGTCATCGGCGCAGGACCGGCAGGCGCCTTCGCTGCTCATCGCGCCGCTGACCTGGGCGCCCGTACCGCTCTGGTGACCCGCGACGAGTTCGGCGGGATGGCGGCCAACGACGGCCCCGTACCGGTCCGCACCCTCGCCCATGCGGCCCGGCTGGTGCGGGAGGCCCGTCAGCTCGACTGGTACGGCATCGCCGCGGACGAGCTCCGCCTCGACTATCCGCGGCTGCTTGCCCGGGTACGCGAGGTCGTTCACGAGGTCCGGACGCATTCGGCGCTGCGCAGTAGCGTCGATGGTCTGGGGGTGACGGTCCACGAGCACGCGGGCACGGCCTCCTTCGTCGATCCGCACACGGTCGAGACCAGCCACGGGCTTCGACTCCACGGCGACAGGATCATCTTGTGCACGGGCGGGGTCAGCAGGCCGCTCACCGTCCCGGGCGCCGAACTGACCCACACCCACAGTGACGCCTGGGGATTGCGTGAGGTCCCTCCGTCCATGCTGGTGATCGGCGCGGGCGCCACCGGTGTACAGGTGGCCTCCATCTTCGCCGCCTTCGGGTCCCGCGTTCAGCTGTTCGAGACCGGGCCTCGTATTCTCCCCTCGGAAGACGACGACGTCTCCGCGGTCGTAGCCGACGCCTTCCGCGAGCGCGGCATGGTGGTGCGAGAGAACCTCGACGCCATCACCTCCTTCGACAGGACGCCCGATGGTGTGCGCATGCACTTCTCCCAGAACGGCGCGCCAGGCAGTGCCGAAGCGTCACTGGTCGTCTCGGCCATCGGCTGGACGGCGGACACCACGGGGCTCCACCTCGCGGCGGCGGGTGTCGAGATCGACGAACGCGGCTTCGTGCGCGTCGACGCCTACCAGCGGACCTCCGTCCCCCACATCTTCGCCGCAGGTGACGTCACCGGCCGGCTCATGCTGGTTCCGCAGGCGAGTCAGTCCGGGTTCATAGCGGCGACGAACGCGGTACGGGGTCCGCGAATCCCCGTCTGGGACCAGGTCAGCCCCATCGGCAGCTTCACCGACCCCGAGTACGCTCAGGTGGGTCTCACCGAAACGAAGGCCCGCCAGGACCACGACGTGCTCGTGGCGACCGTCGGCCTCGATGCCGCCACCCGCCCGATCATCGACGGCCGGACCACCGGATTCTGCAAGCTCGTCGTCGACCGGGCCGGGCACCAGATCCTCGGCTGCCATGTCGTCGGCGAGCGCGCCGTGGAGACCGCCCAGGTGGCCGCTGTGGCGATGACGGCGCGGATGCGGGTCGAGGAACTGGCCAGGATCCCGCTTTCCTTCCCGACCTATGCCGCGATCGTGGGTCGCGCCGCCTACCTCGCCGCCCGCGGCCTCGACCTGGACGCGGACGGATCTCAGCACGAGTCGCCCTCCTGAGGCGGGAGATCCCGGCTGCGGCGCGCGGACACCGGCGCGTGGCTCTGTGGCGGTGGTCCAGGCCGAGCGTGGACGTTCGCGAACATGAACTGCCCCACAAAGCCGCATTATGGGACAATTGCCGCAGTCAGGCTGTTTTAGCCTTCCCCCCTTGGAGTCGAACGACGGAGGGGACCGGCATGGAGATCAAGCCGCAGGCGGCCGTCATCCCGAAGGAGACCGACCACCTGGAGCAGGGCAAGTACGGCCCTGTCTACCCGCGGACCCCGGCGTGTTACGGGTTCACCATCATCGCGAAGGTCAAACCCGGCCGGGCCGACACGATCCGCGGCTACGGCTACACGCTGGCCAAGGCGCTGGAGGACGACCCTGACCTGCTCGCCCCTCTGAAGCTGCACTACCTGCGCTGGGTGCTCTTCGACGACGACACCCGCTTCATGTACCAGGGGATCTTCGACACCGACTTCGACAAGTACACCGAAGACGCCATCGTCTTGTTCACCCGGGCGGGAGTGAACACGGCCTTCGAGAACCTCGAGGGCTTCCCCGAGGACTGGAAGACCAACCCTGAAGCCTTCGTCAGATTCGTTCGCGAGCACCACTGCCCGAGCTTCATCGAGTACGGCGAGTACCCGTTCGTCACCGCCGACGAGATCAAGAAAGCTCTGCGGATCAAGAGCGCGATGTCGGAGATGCTCGACCAGCTGCAGTGACATCCACCAGCGCTTCCCGGAGACGAGATGAGCGAGTCCAGAACCGCGCGCACCTACAACCAGAACCATGTGCCGCGCCCTTACAGCCCAGGTCGGCGCCGGCTGAGCATCTATGTGGCGTGGAGCTATCCCGCCGAGGCAGGCAGGGATGTGACCGAGCTGGACAACCGGTTCTCCACGATGACCGAAGTGCGCCGCGTGACGTGGCCGGCCTACGAGGACCCGAAATGGTCGGATCCGCTGCGCTTCCAACAGGGCATCGCAGGCGGACTGGAGCTCTTCTTCTGGGGCTGGCTGCCCTTCCAGCAGTTCGTCGAGGAGACCACCGGCTACCCCGTGCCCGTGTACCAACGCGTCGATCAGGCGGGGTTCCATACGCCGCTGGACGAACGGGTGCTGGCGGACACCGACACCCTGTTCGTATGGGGGCTGGACCACATGATCACCGGGCAGGACGCCACACCTGCGGAGATCGAGGCCCTCCGCGAGTTCCTCACCCGCGAAGGAACCTGCCTGGCTCTGGGACCGCATCACGACGTCGGCGCCTCCGACGACATGGCGGTGCGCGACATGGAGTACCACCACCACGGCGACGCGCTGGTGCCCCGCCAGCAACGCTTCGGCAGGTACACCCGATCGCTGATGGCGGGCCTGGGGGTGCCCGTGGAGAACCGCTACGGGCTCCGTCCCGCGGTGACGGATGGGGGCAAGAGCGCCCCGCTGTCCATCACCAGGGATCTGGACACCAAGCGGTGGCTGGAAGGCGTGTCCAGCTTCAACTTCCACATGCACCTGCCGCACTACGCCGTGACCACCGACGACCCGAACGTCATCCACGTGCTGGGCAGGCAGCCGATCGACATGTCCAGGCCGCACCCGTTCACCGAGGCAGGGAACACCGAGTTCAACATGTTCCTGTGGATGCCGCCCAGCGGTGACCGGGCCGGTGACGTGATCTTCGCCGACACCACGATCTTCAGCTCGCTGTTCGGCGTCGACGAGAGCCTGCGCACCTTCTGGAACAACATCGTCTCGGCGAAGTAGCGCCACGGGGAGGCCGGTCCAGGTGAGCGAGGACACCCACGTCAAGCTCGAGCTCGACGACATCCAGCGCGGGGTTCTCAGCCCGCGGCCGACGCCGTACGCGGCGACCTACATCCTTTTCCGCATCGATGACCGCGACCACGGGCGTGAGCTGATGCGGCGCGCCGGCGCCGTGGTGACCTCGGCCGCCGACACGGTGAGCCCGCTCGGCGAGAGCTGGGTCAGCGTCGCGCTCACCTACCACGGCCTCAAGGCGCTCGGTGTCCCGCAGGAATGGCTGGACACCTTCGCCTGGGAGTTCCGGCAAGGCATGGCGGCACGGGCCAGCGCGCTGGGCGACACCGGCGAGAGCAGCCCCGAGAACTGGGAGTCCCCGCTCGGCACGTCCGACGTCCACGTGGTGCTGGTGGCACTCGCGCCCGACAGCGCGCAGCTGGAGGCCGCCGTCGACCGCGCCCGTCCGGCCTACGAAGCCCTGCCAGGCGTGACGGCGATCTGGCGCCAGAACTGCCACGCACTCCCCACCGAGACCGAGCCCTTCGGCTACCGCGACGGCATCAGCCATCCCGCCGTCGAGGGCAGCGGCATAGCCGGCTCGAACCCGTTGGAGACGCCGCTGAAGGCCGGCGAGTTCGTGCTCGGCTACCCTGACGAGCTCGGCGGCATCCAGACCCCGCAGCCCGACGTGCTCGGGCGCAACGGCACCTACGTGGTCTTCCGTAAACTTCACCAGCGCGTCGCCCTGTTCCGGCGGTACCTGAAGGACAACTCCACCGGCCCCGCGGACGAGGAACTGCTGGCAGCGAAGATCATGGGGCGCTGGCGCAGCGGCGCACCGCTGGCGCTCAGCCCCCTGCACGACGACCCCGCTCTCGGGGCCGACCGCATGCGCAACAACACGTTCCTGTTCGAGCAGGACGATGCCGCCGGCTTCACGACCCCCGGCGGGTGCCACATCCGCCGCGGCAATCCCCGTGATGCCTCGGTCGCCGGCGTGCCGAGGCTGCACCGCATGATCAGGCGCGGCACGGCCTACGGCCCGCCACTGCCCGACGGAGTCCTGGAAGACGACGGGGCCGACAGGGGGCTGATGTTCGCCTTCGTCGGAGCCCATCTCGGGCGGCAGTTCGAGTTCGTCCAGTCGGAATGGATGAACGACGGCGTCTTCTTCGGCGCGGGCGACGCGAAGGACCCCGTCGTCGGCTCAGCCGACGGCTCCGGCGACTACACCATCCCCCGGCGTCCCGTACGGCGACGCCTGCTCTCCCTGCCGCGATTCGTCGTCACGCGCGGCGGCGAATACTGCTTCATGCCAGGACTGACCGCACTGCGCTGGCTGGGCGACCTCACCGGCTGACCAGGGCGACACCGCTCCGGCACGACGACCGGGAACCCTCATGGACACGCTGCAGCTGCTGTTCAACGCCGTCACAGTCGTCTTCATCGCGGCCACCATGTTCGCCGCGGGTCTCGGCGCGACGCTGCCGGCCCTGCGCGCCGTCTTCGCGAACGTCCTGCTGCTCGTGCTGGTACTGGTGGCCAACCTGGTCGCCATCCCGCTCCTCGGCTGGGGCGTCGCCGCGCTGTTCGGCCTGCCCTCGGCGGCGTTCGTCGCGCTGCTCCTGATCGCCTCCTCACCTGGCGGACCGTTCGGCGCGAAACTCGGCATGGTGCAAAACGGGGACGTGGTCGCGGGGGCGGCGATGCAAGTCCTGCTGGCCGCCATCGGCAGCATCACCTTCGGGCCCACCGTGAACCTCATCCTCCAGGCGGCCGACGTGGGCGGCGGAGTCGCACTCGACGTCCCGGTGCTGATGCTGACCGTGGTGGTCCTCCAGCTCGTGCCGTTCGCCGTCGGACTGATCGTGCGACACTACGCTCCTGCCACAGCGCTGGCATGGCATCCGGTGGCCGCCACGACGTCGAACGTGACGTTCCTCATCGTGCTGGCAGGCATGCTCGTGGGCAACTGGCGCGACGTCGTCGCGCTGATCGGCTCGCTCAGCCTGCTCGCGGGCTTCGTCTTCTCCGCCCTCGCCTTCGCGCTCGGTACGGCCCTGGCCACCGGACCGCCGGCACGCCGTACCACCATGGGCGGGGTCGCGGCGGTGCGCAACGCGGGACCAGCGCTCGCCGCCGTCGGCCTCGCCTTCGGCAACGCGCCGCCCATCCTGGGAGCGCTCGCCGCCGTACTGCTGAGCGGCCTGTCGGCCGCGATCCCCATCGCGGCGGTGCTGAGCCGTCGCCGCGCGCCACCACCGCATGAGGATCCGTAGCAGGCAGGGGCACATCCCCTGCGTCCACCGCCTGCGGCGTCGAAGGGGACCCACATCTCGCCCACCTCGTGCACCGTCCGGTCCCGCCGGTTCACGACCTCGCGGAAAGGCTCCGTCACCATGAACCACGACCAAGCCGCACCCGGTGCTCACTCCGGAGACGACGGTGGTGCACGCAGCCCGGACATACCCCCGCTCGTCAGAGATCGGCTCGACGCCGCCGCCAACGTGGCCCGCGCCGAAGTGATAAGCACCAGCCAGCAAAGAGCAGGCCTCCTGCTGTCCTGGGCGGGCGTCGCCTACGGTGCGGTCGTCACCCTCATCCTCACCGGCCCGGCCCGCTTTCCCGGCATCGGTCGCTTCGGCGTCATCGTGGCGCTGATCCTGCTGTCCGCGGCGGTCATGCTGATCCTGGTCACCATCCGGCCGCTCTCCTCCAAGCGAGAACCGAGAATCCTCTCCTACGCCAGTGCGCCCACGCCGCAGGCGCTGATCGAGCAGCTGAACGCCGAGACCCGCGACTACGACCTGATCATCGCCTCTGACGCACTCCAATTCGTCCAGGTGGCCAGCGCCAAGAACCGCAATCTGCGATGGGCTGTCGACCTGATCGTCGTCGGGATCACGATCATGACCATCACGGTCTTCCTGGAACGCCTCATCTGAATCCGCCGGCTCCAGGGGGCGGGGTGACGAGCGCCTGTTGTCGGCCTACCTGGCCACCCCGATCCGGCACGTCTTCGCCGGCCGGGGCTTCGCGGGACGGCTGGCGGACTGGGCCTGTGACAGGCGGCGCCACCACCGTGCGCAAGCCCGCCGGCAAGCGCGACCTCGCTGATCTGCGGCTGACGGCCCACACGAACGATTGCACATGCCCTCATTGCCACCGTGCGACCGCAAAGAAGGCTGCGGCCAGGCAACGATCTTCTCCGACACGCACCTACACTCATGGCGCATGCGATTAAGGTTGATCTTCACCATTCTCGCCGTCTACGTCGTCGCGGCGGCACCCATGTTCCTTCCGGGAGACGGACGGGTGATCGTGCAGCCTGCGACGAATGACGCGGTTGAGGTCTACTTCACGCCGGTCGACGTTGTGCTGCTCAGGTCCTACGAGGGCATCGAGCCGTTCAATCGCGCTTTGGAGATCGCTCGGCGGCGGGCCGAGACCTACCCGCACGATCTTGCTCCGCCGTACATCCTGCACGAGCCATACCGGCTCGTCGCACCGTATGTCACCGCGCGGGGGCGGGAGCTGGCCGCCCCACCCGTCTCTGGGGCGTACTGGTCCGACGGGAAGAGCATCCGATTCAGCATCGTCCCCCAGCCGCAAATGGCGGAGAACAGCCAGGCCGAGTTGACGACGTTGATGGAGGCGCAGGACGGTCCGATGGAAGAAGCGGAGTCTTCTCTGGGCATGGGGATCGAACCGGAGCTCAACCGTGCCGTTCTCGAAGTGAACGGATTCGACCAGGATCTACGTCGCAAGCTGGCCAGGCACTATGGCGGACTCATCACTGTCCGCTGGGACCCCTTCGCCCAGCGAGCGCATCTCGATTAAAGGCCCAAGCAGGCCATCGGCCGAGTGACCGGTCGGGCACCAGGTCGAGGGGCCACCTGCGTTGATACAGGGGGCGCCGGTCCCGCAGTAGCCGCCGGGATTCTTCTCCGGTGGTAGCGCTTTGGCCGGCACGACAATGGCCAATGAGGCGTGCCGAAAAGATGATAAAATTACGCTCCTTGTTTCCTTTTGGCCTCCGCGGTCGTGCCGCATCTGTTTTCTTCTCACCTTGACTGCGGCACCGAACCGCCACGCGTGGGGGCGGTGATGCCGGCATGAGGGACTCCCGAGCTGACGGCGGCGCGCCGAACCGTACGCGTCATGGAGAAGCCGGTCACCGTGTAGCGCGTACCGCCCGCCACATGGCTCTGCTGGCACCGAGCGCTGTCCTACTGATCGCCGGCTACGTCTTCACCCCAGAGGCGAGTTTCACGACCTTCTCCAACGCGTCGCCCACACCTACGGTGACGGCGAGCGCTTCGGCGCTGAAGCCGATCGATCCGGCCGCGTTCCAGTCCGCCGTCGAACGTGCGGCGAAGAAACTCATGGTTCCCGGCGCGGTGATCCTGCTCCGCACCCCACAGGGAACCTTCCGGGCCACCGTCGGCACGACCGAGCTGGGCACCGCCAGACCGCCCACCACGCGCGACCACTTCCGGATCGCCTCCAACACCAAAACCATGACCTCGGCGCTGATCATCCTCCTGGCCCAGGACGGCGAACTCCGGCTGAGCGATCCGGTGTCCGCCTACGTTCCTGGAGTGCCCGACGGCGAACACATCACCATCGCCGAGCTACTGAAGATGCGCAGCGGACTCTACGACTACACCGACGCGCCCGAGCTGGCGGCGACCATGGACACCGATCCGGGCAAGGCCCAGACGCCGCAGGCAATGCTGGACATCGCGTTCCGGCGTCCGCCGACCTTCGCCCCCGGAACGTCCTACGAGTACAGCAACACCAACTACGTGCTGCTGGGTCTCGTAGCCGAGAAGGCGGGCGGCCGGCCGCTGGCCCAGCAGTTCCGGGACCGGCTTTTCGCCCCGCTCGCACTGGCGGGCACCTCGCTGCCCGCCGCCGACGACCTGTCCCTCCCCCTGCCCTATTCGCACGGCTACATGTACGGCGGAACGGCCTACGCGCTGGTCGACCGGCCCTACCCCGCCGACATGCAGGCGGCGGCCCGGTCCGGAAAGCTCCGGCCGGTGGACTACACCCATCAGAACCCCTCCTACGCCGCCGCCGCCGGAGGCGTCATCTCCACCGCGGACGACCTGGCCACCTGGATCCAGGCACTGGTGACGGGCAAGGTCCTCAACCCGGCGTTCCAACGGCAGTGGCTCCACAGCCCGCAAGCCGAGGACCCGGCCGCGCCGCCCGACGGGAAGAAGTACGGGTACGGCATCGCCTACCAGCGCTTCGGTCCGAACGCCTCGATGTACTACCACGGCGGTGAGCTGCCCGGTTTCAATTCCTTCATCGGCCGGGACATGGACAACGAGGTCACGCTGGTGATCTGGACGAACCTGACTTTGTCGCCCGGCGGCAGGACCACGGCCCAGGCCTTGCTGCCCACCGTCCTCAACCAGGTCTACGCCGGCCTCTCCCTCCCCACCGACACCGACTAGATGAATGAGTCCAAGACGTAGCTGCGGAGATAGGGCGAGGGCGCCCACTCTCAGTTTGT
>NZ_JBHUFV010000055.1:0-173786 GCF_042681425.1 Nonomuraea mangrovi
AACAGATCGTCGACACCCTTCGCTGTTCCCGCAGCCCAAACGACTTAGGACTTACTCGTCTAGGACGCCACATGTCCCCCTGGACGTGCTTGTGGATCTGGAACGCCCCACCGCGAAGCCGTGAGTACATGGTCAAGGCCGGGGTGTTGGGGCCGGAAGGCCCTGCTGGTGGTAGTGGTTCGCCTCCCGCGGTAGTTCCGGAGACTCCCACTCGGCCCTCAAGCAGTCTCAGACAGGGACCACTTGCACTGCCTTCCCGCACAGTTTGCTCATGTCGTCCTCGTCAGACGTCAGAACGACGGCAGGGCGCACGGAGCGCAGTGCGGTGGCCGCGACCACAGCGTCGATGGCGTACTTGTGACCGTGCAGGCGGGCATCTCGAAGAAGCTCGATCGCTCGAGACGAGATGTCCTCGGTCACCGGCTCGATCTTCAGTCGGGACAGATACCACCTGAGACGATCGCTTTTGACCCGGACGTCTTGTGCCTCGACCGGTGTCATGGCGCTGACCACGACCCGAAAGTCGTTGTCCTGCGCCTCCCGTACGAACGCTGTCACCCGCTGGTCGGCCTCGCACCACTTCACGAGCCCCTCGCAATCGAGAACGACGGTGCCCGCGCTCAACCGGCTTCGTGCGCGCGCCATCCGTCCTCCCCTTGGAGTTCGGGCGCGGACTTGACGCGGCGGAACAACTCCGCCGCCTCATCACGCAAAGACTGCGGGATCGGCGCGGAAGCGGCCTCGTTCGCCTGCAGGGCCTCTTCCAAGAGATCCCGCTCGATCTGGCGCTCCACAGCGGCATCAACATAGGCGGAAAACCCGCGGGCCCCGACTCGCTCCCGGACAGCGCGAATGTTGCCCGTTCTCAGAGACACACTGACCTTGGCGGCCGGACCGTCTCCCGGGCCGAAGTCCCGCTCTGGCATACTCACAGGCTCAGTTTACTACTCGAAGTAGCAAAATGCTGGCCCTCGCTCTGCACAAGCACCAGCCGCTACGTATGCCTACGCGTCGCCGGACGTCACCGGCCGGTTCGACTCTTCACCGCTGGTCGCTGGCTTTCGTTCGTACGATGGGCAGATCTCTGCATGACGCCAGGAACCTCTCGAGATACCAGCCGAGATCGACGAACTCCGGCATGTGCGCGATGGTGCGGTAATCCAGCAGGGGGATCAGGGAGACCGACGTCCTTGCCTCGTGGAACAGTACGTTCGCGAAGGTCTCCCCGTCGGGCAGCCTGGTGGTTATGCCGACCGCCGCCCCGGCCTCATAAGAGGTGCGCATGTCGCGCTTCGCCTCAGCCAGGCCGTCCAGCGGCAAGTGCTTCCAGTCATAGTCGGTCATGTACCAGATGGCGTCTTCTTCGCGGAGCAATTCCCAACCCGCCCGGGCGAGCCGATCGAGGATGTCCACGAAATCGATGTCGTGTTTGAACTCCAGGCCGATTGCGACGTCGCGGCTCATATCTCCTCGTGCCAGATCGATGGAGAGCGGCGCTCCTGTGGTCCGGTGTGCTGGGCGACCTGCGGGATGCCAAGCATCGATAGACGCCATAGCTTGATCATCTCGCGTATGTCCCACACGTGGAGGTTATCGGGAGGGGCAGCCCTAGCTTTGTGCTGCACGTGCAGCAGCCACTCGAAACGGGATATCTTCTCGCGATGAGTGCCCGGTACGCATGGTCGGAACGTTTCCCTGCAAAGCATCCGGTGACCGAGGGTTCTGATCACCCGGCGGTCAGTCCGCTCGGCGATCTGTATCCCCCGGCTACCGAAGCAGAGGTCCGCGAGCTTGAAGAGCGGCTGGGCGTGGAGCTGCCGCCGAGTTACCGGCAGCTTCTCCTGTTCGCCAATGGGTGGGGCAGCGACGATGACTGCTGCCTGCTGCGTGTCGAAGAAGTCGGCTGGCTCCGTGATGTCGATCCCTCGATCGCCGAGAGCTGGTCAGCACCCAAGCAGGAGAACTCATGGAGCGTGCCCGACGAGCTCTACTTCGTCTACGGACTGGAGCAGGACTCCATTCACTACAGAGGGGAGTATGTGCCCGACACCCTTCTGGCCGGGTATTGGGATGACGGAGTGGCTCTCCTCAATCCCCACGTCCGCACCGCTGAAGGTGAGTGGGAAGCCTGGTATCTCGCGCCATGGAAACCCGGCGCTGAGCGTTACAGGTCCTTCTGGGACCTCGCAATGGACGAGCTGGAAATGCGATACGCGCGTTGATGTCCCTTTCGTTGTTGAGTTTCGCCGTCTCGGGTCCTTCGTGGCGGTGGTCATGCGCGTGGGCGGCGCTGGCCGCGACCCGGCCGGAGAGCCGCAGCGCGGCCAGCGACCGCCCCGACGCGCGTCGGGCCACCGTAGGCGGTCTGCTCTTGACCCTGTAGTGAAGATTGTCGCCGTGATCACTCTGCGTGTTCATCGATATGGTCCGTCTACGGCTGCGTCCAGCGCTGCTGACTGAGCCACTGGTCATACGCAGGCTGGATCATGTTCCGCCCACCTGACCGCCCATCACGATCGGCCAGGAAGCGTTCGAGCGCATCGAAGAGCACGCCCACAGCGACCGCGTTCCGCTCCTCATCCATCCGCTCGGAAGAGAACGGTCCAGTCTCGCCGGGAAACGCCAGCATGAGCACCAGCGCCTCCCAGACAAGATTGTTACCGCCATTCACCTGAACGATCAGCCACTCCCTGAAACCCTCCAGGAGGGTGTGGCCACTGCCCGCATCGAATCCGGCGATGTACGTCGTGAACAACTGGTACGAGCCGTCCAGGCCGTACGCCCCCAGCCGCCTGCGAATGTCCTCCAGGTGCTCCCGGGGCGTACGTAAGGGCACTGCTCAGGCCTCGCCGGACGTCAGGCCGACCGGGCAGGCTACGCCTGTGCCGCCGATGCCGCAGTAACCGTTCGGCACTTTCTGGAGGTACTGCTGGTGATAATCCTCGGCGTAGTAGAACTCGCCTGCGGGAGCGATCTCCGTGGTGATCTCGCCGTACCCTGCCGAAGTCAGCACCTGCTGGTACGCGTCGCGCGAGGCCAGTGCCGCCTTCTCCTGTTCGGGCGAGTGGACGTACACCGCCGACCGGTACTGCGAGCCTACGTCGTTGCCCTGACGCAGCCCCTGGGTCGGGTCGTGCGCCTCCCAGAACACCTTGAGCAGGTCCGTGTACGAGACCTTCGAGGGGTCGAACACCACCCTCACGACCTCGGCGTGTCCGGTGAGCCCGGAACATACCTCTTCGTACGTAGGGTTCGAGGTGTAGCCGCCCTGGTAGCCCACCGCCGTGGACACCACGCCGGGCGTCTCCCAGAACTTCCGCTCGGCGCCCCAGAAGCACCCGAGCCCGAAGTCCGCGATCTCGCCCTCGGCTCCCACGAGTGGGGCGTCGAGCACCGCGTGGCGCGCGGGTACGGGTATCGGCGTCGGGCGTCCAGGAAGGGCGTCCGTGGCGTTCACCATCGATGTCTTGTGCGAGCCGAACAGCCAGCCCATGATCCACCTCCTCTTCCGTCAAGCCTACGTCTCAACACTTAAGAGTCCCTACATCATCCCAGATAGCAATACGCATTTGTATTTAATGAAGTAAGGGGCGAAAATTGGTTACATGCCTGACCAACGTCGTGGAGTCCTCTATGGTGTCGCCGCCTACGCGCTATGGGGACTCTTCCCGCTCTACTGGCCGCTGCTCAAGCCCTCGGGGCCGATCGAGATCCTCGCGCACCGCATGGCGTGGTCGCTGGTGGCCGTGGTGGCGATCCTCGCCGTTCGCAGGCACTGGTCGTGGTTCAAGCAGCTCCGGGCGGGACAGTTCGGGCTGCTGGCGCTGGCGGCGCTGCTCATCACCGTCAACTGGGGCACCTACATCTACGGCGTCAACTCCGGCCACGTGGTCGAGACGGCGCTCGGCTACTTCATCAACCCGCTGGTGAGCGTCCTGTTCGGGGTGATCCTGCTGAAGGAGCGCCTGCGCGTCCTGCAGTGGGTCGCGGTCGGGTTCGGCGCGCTGGCCGTCGTGGTGCTGGCCCTCGACTACGGCCGGCTGCCGTGGATCGCGCTCACGCTGGCGATCAGCTTCGGCGTCTACGGCCTGGTGAAGAAGAAGGCGAACGTCGGGGCGGCGGAGAGCCTCACGGTCGAGACGCTGGTGCTGCTGGCGCCCGCGCTGGCCTACCTGGTGTACCTGGAGCAGGCGGGCGGCTCGACGTTCGGCCACCACGGGCCGTGGCACGCGCTGCTGCTGGCGGGCGGCGGCCTGGTGACGGCGGTGCCGCTGCTGTTCTTCACAGCCAGCGCGATCAGGGTGCCGCTGAGCACGATCGGGCTGCTGCAGTACATCGCGCCGATCCTGCAGTTCCTGGTGGGCGTGCTGATCGTGAAGGAGACGATGCCGCCCAGCCGGTGGGCGGGGTTCGCGATCGTGTGGCTGGCGCTGGCGGTGTTCACCTATGACAGCCTCCGAGCGGCGCACCGGGCCCGCCGCGCGGACCCGCAACCCGTCTCCTCCGGTACGGCAAGCCACCCCGGCGCCTCCGCCGGTCACCGCTGACCGTCCGGCGAGGGCGCCTCGCCCAGCAGGACTCCGGTCCCCGCCGTCACGGCGCCCCGCCCAGCCCCACCGCCAAGCCCGGCGGCGGCGCGACGACAGGGGGACGGCAGGGTCAGCCCGAGCGCGCCACAACGAGGAGGGCGCAGCGCAAAACCCTGGTGTCAGCCCGAGGGCGGCGCAGCGAGGAGGGCGCAGCGCAAACCCGGGGTCAGCCCGAGCGCTCCACCACGTAGTCGCACAGCGCGAGGAAGGCCGCCCTGGCCGGGATGTCAGGCAGGGTGGCCAGGTCGGCCCTGGCCCTGTTCACCCAGGCGTCCAGTTCCTGCCGTCCTCGCACCATCCCCTGGTCGGCCCGCAGCAGTTCGAGCGTCTCCGCCACGTCGTCCTCGGCCACCGGGCCCGCCAGCAGTTCCCGCAGCCGCGCGGACGGCGACGACTCCAGCGCGTACAGGACGGGCAGTGTCCTGATTCCTTCGCGCAGGTCGGTGCCGGGCGTCTTGCCTGACTCGGCGGATTCCGATGCGACGTCCAGCAGGTCGTCGCCGAGTTGCCAGGCGACTCCGATGGCCTCGCACGCGCTCGACAGCCGTTCGACGACGTCGGCGGGCGCGCCGGACAGCAGGCCGCCGAAGCGTCCCGAGGTGGCGATGAGGGAGCCGGTCTTGTCGGCGAGCACCCTGATGTAGTGGTGGATCGGGTCGACGCCTTCGGCGGGGCCGATCGTTTCGCGGATCTGCCCGCGTACCAGGCGGGAGAAGGTCTGCGCCTGGATCTTGATGGCCTCGGCGCCGAGGTCGGCGAGGATCTCCGACGCCTGCGCGAACAGGTAGTCGCCGGTGAGGATGGCCACGGTGTTGTCCCACCGGGCGTTGGCCGAGGGGGATCCCCTGCGGACGGGCGCCTCGTCCATGACGTCGTCGTGGTAGAGGGTGGCCAGGTGGGTGAGTTCGATCACAACCGCGGCGGGCACGACGCCCGGCGCGGAAGGATCGCCGAACTGCGCGGCCAGGAGCACCATCATGGTGCGGAAGCGCTTGCCGCCCGCCTCGATGAGGTGCTTGGACGCCTCCGTGACGAAGGCGTCCTCGCTCTCGACCGAGGTGCGCAGCAGTTTCTCGACGGACGCGAGACCACTGGCCAGGTCCTGCGCCAACCGCTCATCGTCGATGGGCAGATCAACAACCGGTGGCGCAGACATATAAACCCCTTAGCGGATGAACAAGGCAGAGGCAGCCTTGTCGGCGAGATCCAGGACAGGCTGCGGGAAAACCCCCAGCACTACCGTAACCGCTGCCGCCAGAGTGATAACAGCCGCGGTGGCCGCAGAGGGCACCGCGATGGTGGGGCCGTCGGCCGCGGGCTCGCTGAAGAACATCAGCACGATCACGCGAACGTAGAAGAACGCGGCGATCGCGGAGGTGATCACACCGACGATGACCAGCGGCGTCGCGCCGTTGGCCACCGCGGCGACGAAGACCGCGTACTTGCCGAAGAACCCACTGGTGAGCGGGATGCCGGCGAAGGCCAGCAGGAAGAAGGCGAAGACGCCCGCCAGCATCGGCGACCGCTTGCCGAGCCCCGCCCAGCGCGACAGGTGGGAGGCCTCGCCGCCCGCGTCGCGCACCATCGTGACGACGGCGAACGCGCCGACCGTGGAGATGCCGTAGACGAGCAGGTAGAACATGATCGCCGACAGCGTGGAGGAGTTGCCCTCCGGCTGCGTGCTGGTCGCGATCACGCCGATGAGCAGGAAGCCCGCGTGCGCGATCGAGGAGTAGGCCAGCATGCGCTTGATGTCCGTCTGGGTGATCGCGAGGATCGCGCCGACGACCATCGTCAGGATGGCGACGCCCCACATGACCGGACGCCAGTCCCAGTCGAGGTTGCCCAGTGCCACCCAAAAGACCCTCAGAACCGCGCCAAAGGCCGCGACGAGCGTGCCCGAGGCCATGAGCGCGGTGATGGGGGTCGGGGCGCCCTGGTAGACGTCAGGCTTCCAGGCCTGGAACGGCGCGGCGCCGATCTTGAACATCAGGCCGACGCCGAGCAGCGCCAGACCGATGAGGAGCATCGTGTCCATGCCGCCCACGGTGCCGAGCGCCTGGCTGATCTTGGCCAGGTCGACCGAGCCGGCGAAGCCGTAGACGAAGGCCATGCCGTACAGGAAGAAGGCCGAGGAGAACGCGCCCAGCAGGAAGTACTTCATCGACGCCTCCTGCGACAGCAGGCGGCGACGGCGGGCGAGCCCGCACAGCAGGTACAGCGGCAGCGACATGACCTCGAGGCCGACGAACATCACCAGCAGGTCGTTGGCCGACGCGAACAGCAGCATGCCGCCGACGGCGAACAGGATCAGCGGGTAGATCTCGGTGTGCGCGCCACCGGTGATCTCCGCCTCCTCCTCGGCCGCGCTACCGGGTACGGCGGCGGCGGAGGCGACGAAGTTGTCGTCGTCGAGGACCAGCAGCGTGCTGACGAACGCCAGGACGAGGATGACGCCCCAGAAGAACAGCGAGGGGCCGTCGACCGCGACGGCGCCCATCGCCGCGGCGGAGGACGGCAACCCGCTGATCACCTGGAAGATGACGAGCACGAACGCGCCGGCCATGCTGAGCAGCGTCACCGGCACTTGGATCGACTTGCGCAGGTAGCGGGGCGCGAACGCCTCCACCAGCACGCCGATGATCGCGGCGCCGAAGATCACGAGCATCGGCGCCAGCAGGCCGTACTCGATCGTCGGCGCTTGGATGGTGCCGTTCACTGTCCGGCCCCCTTCTCGGCAATCGCCGGGGTGAACTTCTCCACCTGGACGGAGACCAGGGTGTGGTCCACGGCCGGGTTGATCACGTCAAGCAGCGGCTTGGGGTAGAAGCCGAGCCCGATGATCAGGGCGATCAGCGGGGCGACCACCCACAGCTCGCGGCGGTTGAGGTCCTTGAACTCCTTGACCGGCTCAGCCGTCGGACCGCCCGCGATCCGCTGGTACATCCACAGGATGTAGATGGCCGCCAGGATCACGCCCGTCGCCGAGATGATCGCCGGCACCATGTAGCGCTCGTAGGTGCCGAGCAGCACCATGAACTCGCTGACGAACGACGACAGGCCCGGCAGCGACAGGCCGGACAGACCCGCGATGAGGAACACGCCGGCCAGCTTCGGCGTGACCTTCTGCACGCCCCCGTAGTCCTCGATGTACGGCGAGCCGCGCCGCGCGATGAGGAACCCGGCGATCAGGAACAGCGCGCCGGTCGAGAAGCCGTGGTTGACCATGTACAGCGTGGCGCCGGCGCCGGCGTCGTTCGTCATCGCGAACACGCCGAGGGCGATGAAGCCGAAGTGCGAGATCGAGGTGTAGGCGATCAGGCGCTTCATGTCGGTCTGGCCGATGGCCACGATCGCGCCGTAGATGATGCCGACCACCGACAGCACGATCACCAGCGGGGTGAAGTACTTCGACGCGTCGGGGAACAGCTCCAGGCAGAACCGGAGCATGCCGTACGTGCCGACCTTGTCCAGCACGCCCACCAGGAGCACGGCCGCGCCCGCCGGAGCCTGCGCCGCCGCGTCGGGCAACCAGGTGTGGAACGGCCACAGCGGCGCCTTCACCGCGAAGGCGAAGAAGAAGCCGGCGAACAGCCACTTCTGCGTCGTCGGGTCCTGGATGGCCCCGATCAGCTCGGGGAACATGAAGGTGTTCTTGCCCGCGATGACGTAGAGGCCGATGACCGCGACCAGCATGAGCAGGCCGCCGAACAGCGAGTAGAGCAGGAACTTGACGGCCGCGTAGGACCGCTGCGCGCCGCCGTACGACCCGATCATGAAGTACATCGGGATCAGCATGGCTTCGAAGAAGACGTAGAACAGGAAGATGTCGGTCGCCGCGAAGACGCCGATCATCATCGCCTCGAGCACCAGCAGGAGCGCGAAGTAGGTCTTCACCGAGTACTTGGCGTGCGGGGCGTCGGCGTCGTTCCACGAGGCCAGCACCACGATCGGCACCAGCACCGCGGACAGCGCGATCAGCACCAGCGCGATGCCGTCGACGCCGACGCCGTAGTGGACGCCGAAACGCGGGATCCAGTCGTAGGTCTCGACGAACTGGAAGCGCGGCCCCTTCGGGCTGAACTGCACGGCCATCGCGATGGTGAGCGCCAGCACGACGACCGAGACGCCCAGCGCGAGCTGCTTGGCCAGCTTGCCGTTGCCCTTCGGCGTGAGGGCCACCAGGACGGCGCCCACCACGGGCACCGCCATCAGGATCGTAAGCCAGGGCATCACAGGTTCCCTACAAGGAGCAGAGCGCCGGCCAGGAGTGCGGCGCCGAAGAGGATGGACAGCGCGTACGTCCGCGCGAAGCCCGTCTGGAGCCGGCGCAGCCGTCCCGACGTGCCGCCGACGGCCGCCGCCAGCCCGTTGACCAGGCCGTCGATTCCGCGGTTGTCGAAGAACACCGCGATGCGGGTGAGCCACTGGCCCGGACGCATGAGCAGTGTCTCGTTGAGGGCGTCGCCGTACAGGTCACGCCTGGCGAAGGTGGTGAGGAACGAGCCGCGGGGAGCGGTCTCGGGAACCGGCACCCTGCCGTACTTCATCCAGGCGATGCCTGCGCCGACGGCGACGAGAGCCAGCGTGGCCAGGCCGGGCGTGGTGAAGGGGTCGAAGTGCGGGACCTCCTCGGGCCGGCCGACCGCCGGGGCGAGGAACTCCATCAGCCTGCCGCCCAGGATCAGGTAGCCGCCCAGGAAGATCGAGCCGATCGACAGGATGATCAGCGGCCAGGTCATCACGGCGGGCGACTCGTGCGGGTGGGCGTTGGCGGCCCAGCGCTTCTCGCCGAAGAAGGTCATGAAGACCATCCGCGACATGTAGAAGCCGGTGATGCCGGCGCCGAGGACGGCCAGCCAGCCGAGGACGGCGCTGTGGTGCATCGCCGTCTCGATGATGCCGTCCTTGGTGAAGTAGCCGGACAGCAGCGGGAAGCCGATGATCGCCAGGTAGCCGATGAAGAACGTGACGAACGTGACAGGCATGTACTTGCGCAGGCCGCCGTACTTCCTCATGTCGACCTCGTCGTTCATGCCGTGCATGACCGAGCCGGCGCCGAGGAACAGGTCGGCCTTGAAGAAGCCGTGCGTGATCAGGTGGCCGATCGCGAACGCGTACCCGGCGGGGCCGAGGCCCGCGCCCAGCATCATGTAGCCGATCTGCGACATCGTCGAACCGGCCAGGCCCTTCTTGATGTCGTCCTTCGCGCAACCGATGATCGCACCGGCGAGCAGCGTGGCCACGCCGACGATGGTGACGACCAGCTGCGCGGTGGGCGCGGCCTCGAAGACGAACCCGGAGCGGACGACCAGGTAGACACCGGCGGTGACCATGGTCGCGGCGTGGATGAGGGCCGAGACCGGGGTCGGGCCCTCCATCGCGTCCAGGAGCCAGGACTGCAGCGGCAGCTGGGCGGACTTGCCGCAGGCGCCGAGCAGGAGCAGCAGGCCGATCGCGGTGAGCGTGCCCTCCGAGGCCTGGTCGACCTTGGCGGAGAGGTCGCCGAAGGCGAGCGAGCCGAACGTCGACCACATCATGAACATCGCGATCAGCAGACCGAAGTCGCCGACGCGGTTGACGATGAAGGCCTTCTTGGCCGCGACCGCCGCGGACGGCTTGAACTGCCAGAAGCCGATCAGCAGGTAGGAGGCGAGACCGACGCCCTCCCAGCCGATGAACAGGCCGACGTAGTTGGCCGACAGCACCAGCAGCAGCATGGCCGCGACGAACAGGTTCAGGTAGGAGAAGAACCTGCGCCGGTCCGGGTCGTGCGACATGTAGCCGATCGAGTAGATGTGGATCAGCGAGCCCACACCGGTGATCAGCAGACAGAAGCTGATCGACAGAGGGTCGACCAGCAGGCTGATGTCCGCGATGCCGGGAATGAAGTCGTACAGGTGAATGCTGTAACGACCACCATCGAGCTGGAGGAAGGCAAGCACCGCGACGACGAACGCACCCAGCGACATCAGGACGCCGAGGTAGTGGCCCCATCCGTTGGTACGGCGGCCGCCGAGCAACAGGATCGCCGCGCCCAAGAGGGGCAGTGCGATCATCAGCCATGAGGCCCCGATCACTCCACCGGAGTGCGGGATGATCTCAGCCGGTTCCACTGTCACCTCTTAGTACTTCAGCAGGTTGGCATCGTCCACGGATGCCGACCTGCGGGTTCGGAAGATCGTCACGATGATCGCCAGACCGATCACGACCTCGGCGGCGGCCACGACCATCACGAAGAAGGCGATGATCTGGCCGTCGAGGTTGCCGTGCATGCGGGCGAAGGTGACGAACGCGAGGTTGCAGGCGTTGAGCATGAGCTCGACGCACATGAAGACCACGATCGCGTTGCGCCTGATCAGCACGCCGATAGCGCCGATCGCGAAGAGCAGGGCCGAGAGGACCAGGTACTCGGTGGTCACTTGGTCACCTCGCCCAGGTGGTCGGACTCCTTCGACGAAGCCTCTGTCACGGGTTCCTCCTCGACCGCGTGCCTGATGGCCTCGGCGAGCTTGGGGTCGTCGGGCAGGTGGCCCTGTTCGACGTCGTAGCGCGCGAGGTGCCGGTTGACCGACAGCTCGGAGACCGAGCCGTCGGGCAGCAGCGCGGGCATGTCGATGGCGTTGTTCCTGGCGTAGGTGCCGGGCGCGGGCAGCGGCGAGGGGTCGCCCTCGGCGAACCTGGCACGCGCCAGGTCCTTCTGCGACGGCTTCGGCTCGGCCTTCTCGCGGTGCGCCAGGACCATCGCGCCGAGTGCGGCGGTGATCAGCAGCGCCGAGGTGATCTCGAAGGCGAAGACGTAGCGGGTGAACACCAGCCTGGCCAGCGCCTGCACGTTGCCGCCCGCCTGCTCGGTGGCGGCCGCCATGCCAGCGGGCTCGGGGACGAACAGCGCGTTCCCGATCGCGAGGACCACCAGAACGGCGAAGCCGATGCCGGCGAGGCCGGCCCAGAAGCGCTGTCCCTTGAGCGTCTCGACCAGCGAGTCGGAGGAGTCGACGCCCACCAGCATGAGCACGAACAGGAAGAGCATCATGATCGCGCCGGTGTAGACGATGACCTGCACCGTGGCCAGGAAGGGCGCCTCCTGCACGGCGTAGAGCACCGCGAGGCAGAGCATCACGCCGCCGAGGAGGAGCGCCGAGTAGACCGCCTTACGGCTGAAGATCATTCCGAGTGCCGCGCCGACGGATACGACGGCCAGCACCCAGAACGTGATGGTCTCACCCATTCTCGCGCCCCAAGCGGTAGTAGTCCTCTTCGGTCTCGCCGAGCCGCATGGGGTGCGGAGGCTGCTCCATGCCCTGGGTGAGCGGCGCGAGCAGCATCTCCTTGGTGTAGATGAGGCTCTCACGGCTGGAGTCGGCGAGCTCGTACTCGTTGGTCATCGTCAGTGCTCTGGTCGGGCACGCCTCGATGCACAGACCGCACAGGATGCACCGCAGATAGTTGATCTGGTAGGTGCGTCCGTAGCGCTCGCCGGGCGAGTAACGCTCGTTCTCGGTGTTGTCGCCGCCCTCGACGTAGATCGCGTCGGCGGGACACGCCCATGCGCACAGCTCGCAGCCGACGCACTTCTCCAGCCCGTCGGGCCAGCGGTTCAGCTGGTGACGACCGTGGAAGCGAGGAGCCGTCGGCTTCTTCTCCTCCGGGTAGTTCGTCGTGACCGGCTTCTTGAACATCGTGTGAAAGGTCACGCCGAACCCCTTCACGGGGTTCAGCCAATCAGTTGCTCCCACTGGGAACCTCCTTGCGCTCCACCCCGTGGTAGTGCGGCAGGTCAAGCGGCGGCACAGGGAAGCCGCCGGCGGTCGGCTCGTTGGCCAGCTGCTCGAACTCGGCCGCGACCTTGGCCTTCTCCTCGTCCTTGCGGCGCTGGTTCACGGTGTCGAAGCGCCACCAGATGGCGAAGGCTCCGACGATCACGATCGCGCCGATGACGTACACGAACGTCAGGTCGACGCCCGGGGTCCTGAGCAGCTTGACGGTGGCGACGAGCATGATCCACGCCAGGTTGAGCGGGATCAGCACCTTCCAGCCCAGCGCCATCAGCTGGTCGTAGCGCACGCGGGGCAGCGAGGCGCGGACCCAGACAACAGCGGAGAAGACCAGGATGAACTTGATCAGGAACCACAGGAACGGCCAGTAGCCGGTGTTCGCGCCGTCCCACAGCGAGATCGGCCACGGCGCCCGCCATCCGCCGAGGAACAGCGTGATCGCCATCGCCGAGGCGGTGAAGGTGTGCAGGTACTCGCCCATCATGATCAGGGCGAACTTCAGCGACGAGGAGTACTCGGTCTGGAAGCCGCCCACCAGCTCGCCCTCGCCCTCGGGCAGGTCGAACGGGATGCGGGCGGCCTCGCCGAAGGCGCAGACCACGTAGATCAGGAACGACGGCAGCAGCAGGATCACGTACCAGGACGGCATCGGGATCCCGAGGACCTCACCGCCGGACGCCTGCGCCTTGACGATCTCCGAGGTGGACAGCGTGCCCGCGAACAGGAACACCGCCACGAACGACAGGCCCATCGCGATCTCGTAGGAGACCACCTGGGCCGCCGACCGCAGACCGCCGAGCAGCGCGTACGGCGAGCGGGACGACCAGCCCGCCAGGATGACGCCATAGACCGACACCGCGCCCATCGCCAGCATGAACAGCACGGCGACCGGCAGGTCGACCAGCTGCAGCGGCGTCTGCACACCGAACATGTTCACGATCGGACCGAACGGCGTGATGGAGAAGGCCAGGAACGCGGGGACCACCATGATGACCGGGGCCAGCAGGTAGAGCACCTTGTCCACGGTGTTGGGGAAGAGGTCTTCCTTCAGGCCCATCTTGATACCGTCGGCCACCGACTGCAGCAGACCGAACTTGCCGGCCCTGTTGGGGCCGTAGCGGTTCTGCATGCGGGAGATCAGCTTACGCTCGTACCAGACGCCGAACAGGATGCCCAGCATCAGGAAGGCGAAGACGCCGACCGCCTTGATGATGGTGATCCAGAGCGGATCCTTGCCGAAGTCGGCAAGGGTCGGATCCGTCGCGAGGACTGTCAAGCTCATGAGGCGCTCCCGATCCTGACGATGTCGCCGGCCACCACGCGCAGGTCGCGCGTGACCGCGCTGCCGGCGGAGTTCGTCGGCAGCCAGACCACCCGGTCGGGCAGGTCCGCGACGCGCACCGGCAGCGACACCGTCTCACCGACTACGATCTTGCCGCCGTCGACCACGCCGATCTCGGCCGCGGTGCTCTCCGACACCAGCGCCTCGACCGCGCGGGCGGTACCGGCGAGGTACGGCTCGCCGTCCTGCAGGCGGCCGGCGTCGAGCAGCTGGTGCCAGGTGGCCAGCACCGCCTCGCCCGCCTGGGGCGTCCGCTGGACCGCCGGGGTGGCGTTCGGCGCGCCGACGCGGGTGCCGCGCCACGCGCCGAGGCCACTGAGCTCCTTGCGGGCGGCGGCGGCGTCGGGCAGGCCCAGGTGCACGTCCATGTAGTCGGCGATGGCCGACAGCACGCCCAGGTCGCTCATGATGCCGGGGACCCGCAGCGCCCGCTCGAACGAGCGGCCGCGGCCCTCCCAGTTCACGAACGTGCCGTCCTTCTCCGCGACGGCGGCGACCGGCAGGACCACGTCGGCCCTGTCGGTGACGGCGCTGGCGCGGATCTCGAGGCTGACGATGAACGGCGTGTTCTCCAGGGCGGCGAGCGCCGCCTCGGAGTCGGCCAGGTCGTGCGGGTCGACGCCCGCGACGAGCAGCGCGTCGATCTCCTCGTTCAGCGCGGCGGCGAGGATCGCGTCGGTGCCGCGGCCCGGCGTGGCCGGGATGGAGCCGACGTTCCACGCCCTGGCGACCTCGGCCCTGGCACTCTCGTCCTCGACCGGGCGGCCGATCGGCAGCAGGTTCGGCAGCGCGCCCGCCTCGAGGGCGCCGCGCTCACCGGCCCTGCGCGGAATCCAGGCCAGCCTGGCGCCGGAGGCGGCGCCGAGCCGTACCAGAGCCGACAGCGCGCCGGGGACGGTGGCCAGCCGCTCGCCCGCCAGGATGATCGTGCCCTCGGCCACGGAGCCGAGCTCGTTGAGAGCGTCGGCCTCGCCGCCCGGCAGCGTCCTGATGAGCGTGCCGCCCATCTTGGCCAGGCCCTCGGTGGCGAACGGCGCGATCGAGGTGACCTTCAGGCCCTTCTTGCGCCATGCCTTGCGCAGGCGCAGGAAGACGATCGGCGACTCCTCGTCGGGCTCGAACCCGACCAGGAGGACGGCCGGGGCCTGCTCCAGGTCGGTGTAGGAGATCTCGATGCCCTTGCCGGCGACCGCGTGCGCGAGGAACTGTGCTTCCTCGGCGCTGTGCGGCCTCGCGCGGAAGTCGATGTCGTTGGTGCCGAGCGCCACGCGGGCGAACTTGGCGTAGCCGTAGGCGTCCTCGACGGTCACGCGACCGCCGACCAGGACACCGGCCTTGCCGCGCGCCTTGGCGAGACCGGCGGCGGCGACGGCGAGGGCCTCGGGCCACGAGGCGGGGACCAGCAGGCCCTCCTCGTTGCGGATCAGCGGCGTCCTCAGCCTGTCGGGCTGCGTCGCGTAGGTGAACGCGAAGCGGCCCTTGTCGCAGTTCCACTCCTCGTTGACCTGCATGTCCATGCCGGCCAGACGGCGGGTGACCTTGCCGCGGCGGTGGTCGGTGCGCAGCGCGCACCCGCTCGCGCAGTGCTCGCAGGAGCTCGGGGAGGAGACCAGGTCGAACGGCCTGGCGCGGAAGCGGTAGGCACCGCTGGTCAGCGCGCCGACCGGGCAGATCTGGATGGTGTTGCCGGAGAAGTAGGAGTCGAACGGCTTGCCGTCGGCGACACCCACCTGCTCCTTGGCCCCGCGCTCGAAGAACTCGATGAGCGGGTCTCCCGCGATCTCGTCGGAGAAGCGGATGCAGCGCTTGCACTGCACGCAGCGCTCCCTGTCGAGCAGGACCTGCGCCGACAGCGGGAGCGGCTTGGGGAAGGTGCGCTTGTGCTCGTGGAAGCGCGACTCGCCCTGCCCGTTGGACATCGCCTGGTTCTGCAGGGGGCACTCGCCGCCCTTGTCGCAGACCGGGCAGTCCAGCGGGTGGTTCATGAGCAGCAGCTCCATCGCGCCGCGCTGCGCCTTCTCGGCGACCGGCGAGGTGAGCTGGGTCTGCACGACCATGCCCTCGGCGACCTCGATCGCGCACGACGGCTGCGGCTTCGGGAAGCCGCGGCCGTTGCCCGCGTCGGGGATGTCGACCAGGCACTGGCGGCAGTTGGCCGCGGGGTCGAGCAGCGGGTGGTCGCAGAACCGGGGGATCTGGATCCCCAGCAGCTCCGCGGCCCTGATGATCAGCGTGCCCTTGGGCACGGTGACCTGGAAGCCGTCAATCGTGAGGGTGACGACTGTGGTCTCTACGGCAGTGGCGGTCATCGGACCTCCTCCGTCGGCCCGATGCCCCAGGTGCTGTGCATATTGGCTCGCTCGCTTCGCTTTCTCACGAGTCACCCCACACGGTGGACTTCTTGTGGTCGAACGGGCAGCCGCCGACCTCGAAGTGCTTGAGGTACTCGTCGCGGAAGTACTTCACCGACGAGTGGATCGGGCTGGTCGCGCCGTCGCCCAGGGCGCAGAAGGAGCGGCCCAGGATGTTGTCGGCGATGTCGGTGATCAGGGAGAGGTCGTCCTCGGTTCCCTGGCCGGCCTCCAGGCGCTTGAGCACCTGCTTGAGCCAGTAGGTGCCCTCGCGGCACGGCGTGCACTTGCCGCACGACTCGTGGGCGTAGAACTCCGTCCAGCGCAGCACCGTACGGACCACGCAGGTGGTCTCGTCGAAGATCTGCAGCGCGCGGGTGCCGAGCATCGAGCCCTTGGCGCCGACCGCCTCGAAGTCGAGAGGGACGTCGAGGTGCTCGTCGGTGAAGATCGGCGTGGAGGAGCCTCCGGGGGTCCAGAACTTGATCTGGTGCCCCTCGCGGATGCCGCCCGCCATGTCGAGCAGCTCGCGCAGCGTGATGCCGAGCGGGGCCTCGTACTGGCCCGGGCGGGTGACGTGGCCGCTCAGCGAGAAGATGCCGAAGCCCTTGGACTTCTCCGTGCCCATCGAGGCGAACCAGTCGGCGCCGTTGGCGATGATGCTGGGAACACTGGCCACAGACTCCACGTTGTTCACAACAGTGGGCGAAGCGTACAGGCCCGCCACGGCAGGGAACGGAGGCTTGAGACGCGGTTGACCCCTGAAACCCTCCAGCGAGTCGAGCAGAGCCGTCTCCTCGCCGCAGATGTAGGCGCCGGCGCCGCTGTGGACGACGAGCTCCAGGTCGTAGCCCGAGCCGAAGATGTCGTTGCCGAGGTAGCCCTTCTCGTACGCCTCGCGCACGGCCGCGTGCAGCCGGCGGATGACGTGCAGCACCTCGCCGCGCACGTAGATGAAGGCGTGGTTGGCGCGGATGGCGTAGGAGGTGATGATGACGCCCTCGATCAGCGAGTGCGGGTTGGCCATCATCAACGGGATGTCCTTGCAGGTGCCCGGCTCCGACTCGTCGGCGTTGACGACGAGGTAGTGCGGCTTGCCGTCGCCCTGCGGGATGAAGCCCCACTTCATACCGGTGGGGAAGCCCGCGCCGCCGCGGCCGCGCAGACCGGAGTCCTTGACCGCCTGGATGACGGCGTCGGGGTCCATGCCGAGCGCCTTCTTCGCCGCGTCGTAGGGCCCGTAGCCCTCCAGCGTGAAGGAGTTGGCCTGGTCCCAGTTGGCGGTCAGAACCGGGGTGAGAGTGGTGCTCATGCCTCGGGGGCCTTCCATCCGTTGGCCTTGGCGACCTTCAGACCCTCCAGCGAGGGGCCGGCCGCCGACGGGCCGTCACCGGCCAGGTCGTCGGGCAGCCCTGCGAGCACCCGCGAGGCCTCCTTGAAGGTGCACAGCCGCTTCGGGCCGCGCGTGGGCGAGACGCTCTTGCCGTCGCGCAGGTCGTCGACGAGTTGCTTGGCCGACTCGGGAGTCTGGTTGTCGAAGAACTCCCAGTTGACCATCATGACGGGGGCGAAGTCGCAGGCCGCGTTGCACTCGATGCGCTCCAGCGACACCTTGCCGTCGGAGGTCGCCTCGTCGTGACCGACGCCGACGTGCTCGGACAGCTCGTCCCAGATCTGGTCGCCGCCCATGACGGCGCACAGCGAGTTGATGCACACGCCGACGTGGTAGTCGCCCATCGGCTTGCGCTTGTACATCGAGTAGAACGTCGCCACGCCCACGACCTCGGCCTTGCTCACGCCGAGCATCTCCGCGCAGAACTCCTGGCCCTCGTCGGAGACGTAGCCGTCCTCCGACTGCACCAGGTGCAGCAGCGGCAGCAGGGCCGACCGCGTCTTCGGGTAACGCCCGATGATCTCCTTGGCGTCCCTCTCCAGACGCTCCCGAACTTCCGGCGAATAACTCATGCGTCCTCCTTCGTCGGACCCATGAGCTGCACTGCTGTGTCCATTGTTCGGTCGCTGCGCTCCCTCACCTGTCAACACCTCCCATGACCGGGTCAATGGATGCCACGGCCGCGATCACGTCGGCGACCTGGCCGCCCTCGCAGGTTGCCGGTACGGCCTGCAGGTTCGTGAAGGACGGCTCACGGAAGTGGACGCGGTACGGGCGGGTGCCGCCGTCGCTCACCACGTGCGCGCCGAGCTCGCCGCGGGGGGACTCCACCGAGGCGTAGGCCTGGCCGGCCGGAACCCTGAAGCCCTCGGTGACCAGCTTGAAGTGGTGGATCAGCGCTTCCATGGAGCTGCCCATGATGTGCGCGATATGGTCGGGCGAGTTGCCGAACCCGTCGGGGCCGAGCGCCAGCTGGGCGGGCCAGCCGATCTTCTTGTCCTCGATCATGACCGGCTTGTTCTTCAGCGGTCCCGCGATGCGGTCGAGAGCCTGCTCAATGATCTTGAGCGACTCCTCCATCTCCTTCATGCGAACGAGATAGCGGCCGTAGACGTCGCAGCTCTGCTCGGTGGCGATGTCGAACTCGTAGGTCTCGTACCCGCAGTACGGCTGCGACTTGCGCAGGTCCCACGGCAGGCCCGCGGCCCTGAGCATCGGGCCCGTGACGCCGAGCGCCATGCAGCCGGTCAGGTCGAGGTAGGCCACGTCCTTGGTGCGGCGGGTGTAGACCGGGTTCTCGTCGAGCAGCTTGCGGGTGTCCTTGATGCGCTTGGGCATCTCCTTGAGGAACTCGCCGACCTTGTCGACCGTGCCCGCGGGCAGGTCGACGCTCACGCCGCCGGGCCTGACGTAGGCCATGTTCATCCGCAGACCCGTGATGTACTCGAACAGGTCCATGATCATTTCACGGTCGCGGTAGCCGAAGAGGAACGGCGTGGTCGCGCCCAACTCCATGCCGAACGTGCCCATCGCGACCAGGTGCGAGGAGATCCTGTTGAGCTCCATCATCATGACGCGGATGGCCTGCGCCCGCTCGGGGACGCGGTCCTCGATGCCGAGGAGCCTCTCCACCCCGAGGCAGTAGGCCGTCTCGTTGAACAGCGGCGCGAGGTAGTCCATGCGAGTGACGAACGTGGTCCCCTGGGTCCACGTCCTGAACTCCATGTTCTTCTCGATGCCGGTGTGCAGGTAGCCGATGCCGGTACGGGCCTCGGTGACCGTCTCGCCGTCGAGGGTCAGGATGAGCCTGAGCACGCCGTGGGTCGAGGGGTGCTGCGGGCCCATGTTGACGACCAGGCGCTCGTCCTCGGAGTCGCGCACCGCGCCGACGACGTCGTCCCAGTCGGCACCGTTGACCGAGTAGACCCTGCCCTCGGTCGCCTCGTCGTAGCCGGTACTCATGCGTGCTCCTCGCTGCGCTCGTCGACGCTCCGCTCGCAGTGCTCGCTCATGCGTACGACCTCCTGTTGTCCGGAGAGGGAATCTCGGCGCCGCGGTACTCGACGGGGATGCCGCCGAGCGGGTAGTCCTTACGCTGCGGGTGACCGTCCCAGTCGTCCGGCATCATGATCCGGGTCAGCGCGGGGTGGCCGTCGAAGACGATCCCGAAGAAGTCGTAGGTCTCGCGCTCGTGCCAGTTGTGCGTCGGGTAGACGCTCACCGTGGAGGGGATGTGCGGGTCGGAGTCCGGCGCGCTCACCTCGACGCGGACGCGCCTGTTGTGGGTGATGGAGCACAGGTGGATGACCGCGTGCAGCTCCTCGCCCACGAGGTGGGGGTAGTGGACGCCGCTCACGCCCAGGCTGAGCTCGAAGCGCAGCTCGGGCTCGTCGCGCAGGCGCCGGCAGACCTCCACCAGCTTCTCGCGCTTCACATGGAGCGTCAGCTCGTTGCGGTCGACGACGACGCGCTCGATGGCGTCGTCCCCCCACGACTCCAGCTTGTCGACGAGCTCGTCGAAGTAGCCGCCGTAGGGGCGGGGGGTCGACAGGCGGGGCGCCCGCCGTACGACGAGGCCGCCGAAGCCCGAGGTGTCGCCGGTGTCGGCGGCGCCGAACATGCCGTGGCGGACCACGGGCTCCTCGGGCAGCCGCTCACTCGGCACCTGGGGGAGGTTCTCGCTCACTTGGCGGCCTCCTGGTCGATCAGGGGGAGCGTACGGAGCGCCTGCAGTTCGAGCTCGTCGATCTGCTTGGCGCGGTGCGCGCCGAACTTCGTGTTCTGGATCTTGTCGTGCAGCTTCACGATCGCGTCGATCAGCATCTCGGGCCGCGGGGGGCACCCCGGCAGGTAGATGTCGACGGGAACGACGTGGTCGACGCCCTGCACGATGGCGTAGTTGTTGAACATGCCGCCGCTGGAGGCGCACACGCCCATGGCGATGACCCACTTGGGCTCGGCCATCTGGTCGTAGATCTGCCTGAGCACCGGCGCCATCTTCTGCGACACACGGCCCGCGACGATCATCAGGTCGGCCTGCCGGGGAGACGCCGAAGCGCGCTCCATGCCGAAGCGCGCCAGGTCGTAGTGCGATGCACCGGTTGCCATCAGTTCGATCGCGCAACAGGCGAGACCGAACGTGGCCGGCCACACCGAGTTCTTCCTGGCCCACCCCGCGGCCGCTTCGACCGTGCTGAGGATGAACCCGCTCGGGAGTTTCTCTTCAAGTCCCATATCTAGTCCCAGTCCAGACCCTTGCGGCGCCACACGTAGGCATAGGCCACGAGCACGGTGACGATGAACAGCACCATCTCGACCAGTCCGAAGACCCCGAGCATGTCGAACGACACGGCCCAGGGGTAAAGGAAGATGATCTCGATGTCGAACACGATGAACAGCATCGCGGTGATCATGTATTTCAGCGGGAAGCGCCCACCACCGACGGGCTGGGGCGTCGGCTCGATGCCGCATTCGTAGGCGTCAAGCTTGGCGCGGTTCCAGCGCTTGGGACCGGTGAACGGGGCGATCGCGACCGAGAAGAGCGCGAACCCTCCCGCGAGAACGGCGAGCACCAGGATGGGCACATAGAGATCCATCGCTACGCCTCCTCTCCCATCTCCACGCGCGCGGGCGCGCAGTCTGATCTGTGTGTGTGCCGAGCGGATGACAGATTCATGCTGGTGGGACGACCTTCGCGAGAGCGTTGATGATCCGGTCTGACGCGTCGCCTCGCCGGTCGGTGAGATTACCAAGGAGTTTGAGTGCGAAGCGCATCAGCCTGGGGTGGTGCAACCCATGGCGAGTGCCGAAGCTCATCACGCCAGGCTTCCCGATAGCTTCGACAAACCACCTGCCAAGCGTGAAATATCCGCCATATGCGTCTTTAAGCACTTGAGGGTACGCCCGCAGGATCCGCTCCTGCTGCGCGGGTGTGGTGCCGCGCAGCGCCTTGACGATCACCTCGGCCGCGATCTCGCCCGTCTCCATGGCGTAGGCGATGCCCTCGCCGTTGAACGGGTTGATCGCCCCGCCCGAGTCACCCACGAGCACCAGGCCCCTGGTGTAGTGCGGCTGCCTGTTGAACGCCATCGGCAACGCCGCCCCCCTGATGGGGGTGGTCATGTTGTCCTCGGTGAAGCCCCAGTCGGCGGGCATGTTCCTCGTCCACCGCTTCAACAGGTCGCGGTAGTCGATGTTCTGGAACGCGTCGCTGGTGTTGAGCAGGCCGAGACCCACGTTGGAGGTGCCGTCGCCCACGCCGAACACCCAGCCGTAGCCGGGCAGCAGCGTCTCCTCGTCCCAGAGCTCCAGCCAGATCTCCAGGTAGTCGTCGTCGTGGCGCGGAGACTCGAAGTAGGTCCGTACGGCGACGCCCATCGGGCGGTCTTCCCGCTTGTAGAGCCCCATCGCCAGCGCGAGCCTGGTGGAGTTGCCGTCGGCGGCGACGACCAGGCGGCTGCGGTAGGAGCCGCCGTCCTTGGTGGTGACGCCGACGATGTGACCGCTGCGGTCGTCCAGGATCGGGCCGGTGACGTTGACGCCCTCCATCAGGCGGACGCCGCCCTTCACCGCGTTGGCGGCGACGATCTGGTCGAAGTCCTGCCTGGTGCGCACCAGGCCGAAGTCGGGGAAGCTGTCGAGCTGCGGCCAGTCGAGGTCGTAGCGCCCGCCCCCGCCCACGACGCGCAGGCCCTTGTTCCTGACCCAGCCGGGGGCGTCGATGTCGACGCCCATGTTCATGAGCTGCTTGACCGCCCGCGGGGTCAGACCGTCGCCGCAGACCTTCTCACGGGGGAAGCGCGTCTTTTCGAGAAGCAGGACGTCGAGTCCGGCCTGGGCGAGATAGAACGCCGTCGCCGAACCCGCGGGACCCGCGCCGACGACGATGACGTCGGCGTCGGTGTCGGTCGCGTTCACTGTCGCGCCCGCTTCGCCGCTGGCCGGCTCGTTCCTCGCGCTGTCACGGCGGGCTCCTGCGCTTGCCTGATGTCGGCTGGCACGGTCACGGACCTGTCCTGTCCTACACGCTGGTCGGCCTCGGAGTGTTGGCCTTCGTTCCTTTGTGAAGCTCTTCACAAACTTTGTCGGCACGCAGTCTAGCGCTTTTCCGGCACCAGGTGGCAGCCGGGTACGCGCTTACCCATGAAGAAGGCCCTCCGTCCACGACAGAGGGCCTTGACTCGATCACGCGTTCGCGGTCAGACGTCGAACTCGGCGTTGCGAACCCCGGCGACGAACGCCCGCCACTCACCGGGAGTGAAGGCCAGCACCCCACCCGACGGGTCCTTGGAGTCCCGGATCATCACCCCGCCGTCGGCACCCCGAGCGAACTCGACGCACTCCCCTGTCGGGCCGCTGAATGAGCTCTTGCGCCAGGTGGTGTCCGGGTCGCTAGAAGGGACGCTGGGAAGACCTGTCCCGAACACCGCACTGTTCACATCTCATCCAAGAAGAAGTAGGCGCTACGGTGCGTCGTCGCAGCCGCGCGCGGGCGTGACCATCGGGCCCATCCTCCATGGATTGAAGCCCAAGATCACCGACCGACACTGGAGAGTTATCAAAACGAGGCTGGCAAGTTAGGAAGTTATCACCTAAGGGCCATGGACATGGCGCCCGCACCAGCACAAACGCCCCCAACTGGGGCCTGCTGACCGGACGACACCACCAGGACGACCGCGCCGTCACTCGTAGGAGAACTCGCCCAGGGCCACCCCTCCGATGAACGCCTTCCACTCCCCGATGCTGAACTCCAGGACGGCGTCGTCCGGCCGCTTGGAGTGTCTGACGAGTATCGCCTGACCGTCCCTCGCGACCTCCACGCACTCGCCGCTGAGGTTACTCAGGCTGCTCTTGCGCCACACGATCTCTTCTGAGGTCGTTGACTCCATGGGCATATCCTCACTGTCGGGGGGCCAAAGAGGGCATACCCCGACAGTGAGGAGCCAATTCACCGCGCCAGTTCTCCGATGAGTTTCAGCGAATCCTCTTCTGACAGCGCGGCGGCCGACACCTGGTGGAACACACGCTCGTACGCGAAAGTCTTCTGTTCGTTCTCCTCGAGAATCGCGTCGGTGGCGTTCTCGATATAGACGAGGTCGTCGTGGAGCCGATCCAGGCCCTCACGCTGGGGAAACTTCAGCAGAACGAAACTGTGAAAGGCCGAGGACCGATCGAGCGGCACCACTCGAATGGTGACGTTCGGCAGTTCGGCCACCTGCAGCACGTGCCTGAGCTGGTTGCGCATGACCTCGGGCGAGCCGAACCTGCGCATCAGGACCGACTCGTCGAGCAGAACGGTGAGATTCAGCGGATCGGGGTCCTCGAGAATGCGTCCCCGCCGCGCGCGAACCCTGACCAGGCGGTCGATTTGTATCGGCGGTAGCGCGTTCCACGCGTCGCCGAAGCTGATGAGCGCCTTGGCGTAGTCGGCGGTCTGCAACAGGCCGGGGAAGATGACGTTCTGCCACGTGAGCATCGTCGCGGCACCGGCCTCGAGGCCGATGAAGGTGGTGTAGGACTCGGACAGCGATTCGCCGTGCGCCTCCCACCAACCCTTGCCCTCCGCCTCCGCCGCCAAGGCGAGCAGCGCTTCACGGACGGCGGGCCGTACCTGGTAGAAGTCGGCCAGCCTGGCGACATCCTCACGGTGGGCGGCCACCTGGGCCTTCTCCATGCGGGACACCTTGGATGAAGATCCGTCCAGGACCTGGGCGACCTGGGTGCCCGTTACCTGGGCATCCTCGCGGAGTCGACGCAGCTCTGCGGCGAGACGGCGTCGGCTGACGGTGGGGCTCGGCTCCCGCGCCACTCAGCTCTCCTCACAAGCGTGTCGAAGTACTACCCACCGCTCGGAAGGGTTGAACCCCTCCGAAGGCGGGCATCTCTCCAATAATCCCAGCGGGAATTGCACGACACTTCCCGGAGGGAAAGCTCCATCGTAGCTCTTGGCAGCGCGAGGAACGGTAAATCGACGTGAAGAAGCGCGCACCTCCCCACGGACGTTCGAGCCGGATGTCCACGCAGACGACACGGGCGGATGGTCACAGCCTCCATCCGCCCGGAAGTCCCTCAGCACCGCGTACCTACGACAGGGCATCGGAGCCGTGAGACATGACCAGAGTCACCCCCAGGCGTGGATCGCGCAAGGGGAGCTTCCTCCTCTGGAGCTCAGCGAACATCGGCACGACGAAGAACGACCTCCGCTTACGCGAAGCAGTACGTGACGTGGTGCGGGACGGCGGAGGGCATCCTCGCGACCACCCGCGCATCCCGCAGGCGCGGGACCTGCCCGCGCGCCTCGGGGCGGTGTTCAGATGGCGGACCGAGGCGACGGTGGCCGGCCTGCTCTCGACGGCCACCGTCCAGGTGGCGGCGTGGACGAACGGTCTCACGGCGGCCATGGCCGTGGTCGGCGTCGCGCTCGCCTGCATGGGCACGCCGTACGTCAGGCGGGAGATCGTGGGTCAGGCGGTGGCGGTGATCGTGCGGCACCGCTTCCAGGGGCTGGCGAAGAGGACGTCCATGCGCACGGAGAAGGGCCGCCTGCCGCTCGTGCTCAGGATGAGCGTGGAAGGCGCGAGCGTGCTGCTGCTCCTCGGGTTGCGGTCGGGGCTGAGCCTCGAACTGCTGGAGGACTACGCGGCCGAGATCAGGACCGCCTGCCTGGCCCAGGCGGTCGTCTTCTACCGGCACCCGGCCAACGGCGGCCTGGTGACCATGGAAGTGGTTCAGCCCTGGGGCTTGTAGCCCCGGTGAATGGCGACGATGCCAAGGTTGAGGTTGCGCCAGGCGACCCGCTCCCAGCCGGCCCGCTGGATGATCTTGGCCAGGGCCGGCTGGTCGTGCCAGTCCCTGATGGACTCGGCGAGGTACTCGTAGGAGTCGTCGTTCGAGCCGAAGACCTTGGCCACCTTGGGCAGCAGCTTCATCAGGTACTCCCGGTAGACCAGGTCGAACGACTTGACCGTCACGTGGGAGAACTCGAGGATCACCAGCTTGCCGCCCGGCTTGGTGACGCGCAGCATCTCGCGCAGCGCCTGCTCGGTGTCGTGCACGTTGCGCAGCGCCACCGAGATCGTCACGGCGTCGAAGGCGTCGTCGGCGAACGGCAGGTTCAGCGCGTCGCCCGCGATGAACGGCACGCCCTGGCCCGTGAGGGAGTTGCCGCCCCTGCGCCTGACGCCGGTGGCGAGCATGCCGAGGGAGAAGTCGGAGGCGATCGCGCGGGCGCCGAGGCTGGTGAAGGAGTCGGTGGAGGTGCCCGTACCGGCCCCGAGGTCGAGGACGATCTCGCCGGGCCCCGCATCGACGGCCTGGGCGACGGCCTTGCGCCACAACCGCACCTGTCCGAGCGAGATGACGTCGTTCACGAGGTCGTATCGCTTGGCCGTGCGATCGAACATCGCGGCGACCTCATGCGGCTGCTTGTCCAACTGAGCGCGGGTCATGGGGTCAAGCCTAGGGCTTAGGCGACAATAAACCGAAAGTAGCAACTCGATTACCCAGAGTCTGCTAAGACTTTGCGAATGCTTGCCCGAACCACCCTCGCGGCGCTCGTCGCCGTCACGCCCATCGCGCACGCGCGCGTGGTGGCGACGAATCCCGTCGACTCCACGCCCCATGTCCTCGACGGCATCGTCAACGCCATCACCGTGGTCGGTGACACGGTCGTCGTCGGCGGCGCCTTCACCGAGGTGAGCGACGCAAGCCAGTCATTCACCGTGGAACGTGACAATCTCTTTGCCTACGACCTGCGGACGGGCGAGATCCTGCCGACCTTCGCCCCCTCGTTCACCGAGCCCGTGTACGCGCTGGCCCCCGGCGCCGGAGACACCGTCTACGTCGGCGGCAGCGGCCTCGTACGGCTGCGCATGGCCGACGGCTCGGTCATGGAGAGCTTCAACCCCCGGGTGAGCGGCGGCCTGGTCACGACGCTGGCCAGGAGCGGCTCGAAGCTGTACGTCGGCGGCGACTTCACCAGCCCGCGCGTGGCGCTGGCCAGGCTCAACGCGACGACGGGCGTGCCCGACTCCGGCTTCACGATCAGACCGGGCGCACCGCGCACCCCGAAGGTGAAGGTGCACGCGCTGGCCCTGTCACGTGACCGGCTGATCGTCGACGGCAGCTTCACCACTCTGGACGGCCTGCCGAGGAACCAGCTCGGGCTGATCGACATCACCCCCGTGCGGGCGAAGGTCGCCGACTGGCGCACCGACGCCTACGCCGCGGCGTGCATGAAGGCCTTCCCCTCCTACGTGAGGGGTCTCGACGTCGCCCCCGACGGGAGCTACTTCGTCGTCGTCACGACGGGCGGCCCCGGCGGCGGGCGGAAGCCGTGCGACAGCGCCGCCAGGTTCGAGACCCACGCCGCGGGGGCCGGGGTCAAGCCGACCTGGGTCAACCACACGGGCGGGGATTCGCTCTATTCGGTGGCCGTGACGGGTGCCGCCGTCTACGTGGGCGGGCATCAGCGCTGGATGGACAATCCACAAGGCCGAGACTCGGCAGGGCCGGGGGCGGTGCCGCGCGAGGGGATCGCGGCCATTCACCCCGTCTCGGGAAAGGCGCTCCGCTGGAATCCGGGCAGGGAGCGTGGGATCGGAGTCAAGGCATTTCTGGCGCACAAGGACGGACTACTCGTTGGTAGTGACACAACGCGACTCGGACGGGAGTACCATGCCCGGATTGGCATGTTCCCCCTGCCCTAGTCGTCCTCCGGCTTCGGCCGGTCGACCTTGTCGCTGATGCGTGCGCTCATGGCGTCACGCTGCTTGGACAGCAGGACGTAGCTGGCGATCCCACTGATCACGAACGCGAAGGCGATCAAGGCCAGCGGGTTCCTGATGTTCAGCAGGTACAGCACACCCAGGGTCACGACAAACAGGCCGATCCGCGACGCGGTGTAAACGAGAACGGGATGCACAGCTCGAGGTTACTCGGCGCTGGGGGCGGTCGCTCTACGCACCAGGCGCGAGCGCTGCTACTGTTCCCAGTAAGGCGCTTTCGTAAAGAAACACCCACGAGAGCCCCAAAGAGGCTCTATCATATAACAATCGGGCAGTCGGCCGATAACAACCCGTGATCTTTGTTGAAAAGCGCGGATATATCAGGCTTCGCTCGACACACTGGGTACCTGTCCGCCCGCTGGCAGGAAGCGGGATGCGAGGGGGAGAGATTGGTGGAGAGTAGCAGCGAGCGTCTGCTGACGCCGGGAGAGGTCGCCGCCCTCTTCCGGGTAGACCCAAAGACGGTGACGCGCTGGGCCGCGGCAGGCCGCATCAGTAGCATCCGTACCCCCGGAGGGCACCGTCGCTTCCGCGAGTCGGAAGTACACGCCCTTCTTCGTGGCGAGGACGTCCTTACGGCCGATCGGCCCGCAGGTGAGTCCCCGCGCGTCTGACGTCCGTCATCGGTGATCCTGCGCGTGCAACCCGGAACACGCAGGGTCACCCGACAGCCCCGTCAGCCGTACGGCACGCACAGCCGAGCCCACCGCGGGCACGTGGCCGAGGCCCGTCCTCCACGCCACTCCAGCGGACTCCGGCCGGCCGCCGTCACGTCGCACGCGCCAAGGGTCGAGTCGTGATGCGCTCCCCCGCCCCTCACCCGTCGTCGACGGGTCAGTCGTCCTCCTGCTCGGACTTGAAGGCGAGGAACGCGCGCTCCAGCTCGTCGTTCTCCTCCTCCCACCGCCTGCGCCGTTCGGCGAGTTCCTCCTCGGTCAGCGCCTCGGCCAGCCACCGCTCGTAGTCCGGGTCGCCGGGCCCCACCTCGACGTACGCGTTGCCGATGAGACGCCCGTCTTCGCTGGTCAGGCTCTCCGGCACGCGCAGAGTCCCGTCAGCGAGCCGGATGACGTACATGGCTGATCACCTAGATTCCGTAGCGCCGGTTGAAGAACAACATGACATTGAGCGCCATCCGCGTGTCACCGCCCAACATGTCGACCAGAGCGGGACGCTGGCGCGAGGCGATGGCCGCGAAGGCGTCCGCGAAGAACTCCTTGCGCCCGAGCCCGCCGCCCTGGCGGTGGAAGGAAGAGGCCAGAAGGGGTTCGGCCTGCTCGTAGAGTGCCACGAACTCCGGCGAGTCCGACACCCAATCGCCGTACGGGGCGTCGACGTCGTCGATGGCGTGGCCGACCTCGTGCATCATCACGTCCGGCGTGGGTGAGGGGCGGTCGCCCACGACGATCTTGCGGTCGCCGTACGCGCCCGCGCAGATGTCCCATGTCGCCCGTCCCGACGGGAGCGGCGCTCCGCGCAGGTAGCCCATGTCGTCGAGGTCGGGAACGCCGCCCTCGCCGACGTAGATGCCCTCGAGCCCTTCGGCCAGCAGTTCCTTGAGCCGTTCCGGCAGTCTGGCCAGGCTCTCCACGGCCCTGACGGCGTCGGCCGAGGGCGGGCCGTTTCTGGCGTCCCATTGGCGGTGCAGGATGCCTTCGAGGCGCCCGCAGTGGGTCAGGCCGTCGCCCTGGGAGGGGACGTCGGGGCGGTTGGGCTGGGCTCGCGGCCGCTCGTCCACGCGCTCGAAGTCCTGCCAGGTGTACTGCGGCCGGTCGAGCACGGAGGCGGCGTAGCGCTCGGCCCCCGGCCTGTCGCCGCGTTCCCTCTCCAGGCGTCCGGCGTAGGGGTGCCCGCCGGCCCTTCCGTCCTGGCGGTACGGGCTCTCGTGGGGCCTGCCGTACATCTGACCCGCGGGCGGCGCCGTCGGGCGCTCAGCGGGCCGCACGGGCCCGCCGTGCTCGGGGCGGTCCTCGGGCTCCTCCGTACGCTCGGCCCTGTCACCGCCCCAGAACGACTCGCGTGGCGTGTCCGAACGGCGCGATAACAGGTACGAACCTCGCCGCCACCAACGACTGCCCCTTCGATGACGGCCCTTGTCGCCGGTCCGCCGATCGTCAGAAAAGGCCATCGCACCTCTCCACGACGTTGGAGCCACTGGCTCCATGCCCTCGCCCCGCGGCCCCGCGCCGCGGTGCCCGCTCTCCCGCGTCATCCCTGCGCGGGAACTTCGAGACGTGCAGCCGTCCGGGCCGTGCCCGGTGGTGCCTCCTTGGTCGAACTGTCGAGAAACGTGGTCGGACTGCCGTGAAACAGGTACCACGGTACGACGCTGATCTTCCCGAGTCATCCGATATGGGGCAGCGCACCGGCACGATCACGTGATGGATGGCCTACAGTACGGACATGCCTGGCGTGCTTCTCGGACTGGCTGTACTGGCCTTCTGGCTCTACTCGTTGTTCGACGTCATCACGACTCCGGACGAGGAGGCCAGGAACCTGCCGAAGATCCTCTGGGTGCTCATCGTCGTCCTCGTCCCGCTGGTCGGCAGCGTGTTCTGGCTGCTGCTCGGCCGCCCTACGCGTTCGCGACCGTTCCACCTTCCCGGCCGCTCGATCATGGACAAGGGCGAGGCGCCCCGCGGCCCCGACGACGACCCCGACTTCCTGCGCGACCTCGACCGCCGCATGCGCGACGACGACTGACCGGGGTGGCCCCGGTCAGTCGCCTGCCGTACGTGATGAAGGGGACGGCGGGTCAGCCGCCGACGTCGGCGTAGCTGTGCAGGCCGCCGAGGAAGATGTTGACGCCCACCAGGTTGAACAGCAGGCACGCGAACGCGATCAGCTGCACGATCGTGGCGGCGCGCCCGCGCCAGCCCGCGGTGGCACGCGCGTGCAGGTAGGCGGCGTAGGCGATCCACGTGATGAACGCCCAGATCTCCTTCGGGTCCCAGCCCCAGTAGCGGCCCCACGCCTTGTCGGCCCACAGCGCGCCGGCGATGACGGCGAACGTCCAGATCGGGAACGCGAGCACGATCGCCCGGTGGGCGACCCGCTCCAGGTCGTCGCGGGTGGGCAGGCGGGAGAAGCCCTCGCCGCGCAGCAGGTAGAGGATGCCTGAGACGCCCGCCACGATGAACAGGCCGCCGGCGATGACCGCGGCGGAGACGTGGATGGCGATCCAGTAGGAGTTCAGCGCCGGGACCACGGGCCCGGCCTGGACGTGCAGCCAGATGACCGCGAACCCGAGCCCGAGCGCCGACGTCACCATGACGAACGCGCCGAGGAAGCGGACGTTGGCCCGAAGCTGGGTCACGAGGAAGGCGGTCACCGCGGCGAAGCAGATGGCCACCACGAACTCGTACATGTTGCCCCACGGCCAGCGGCCGACGGACAGCCCGCGGGTGACGATGGAGCCCAGGTTGGCCGCCCAGCCGAGCCAGCCGAGCACGACGGCGATCCGTCCTGCCATGGGCGCCCACGCGGGCGGCTCTGGCGGGCTGACGACCACGGCGCCCGCCCCCGTTTCGGCCGGGCCGCCCTTGGCGGAGCCCGCGGCGACCGCGGCCTTCGCGGCGACGGCGACGGCGGGCACGCCTTCGGTGACCTCCGCCTCGGTGACGGTGATCGAGGTCGCGCCCGAGTTGGTCCGGGCCCTGCCGAACGCCAACTCCAGCGCGAACCCGATCATCGCGGCCAGGTACAGCAGCACCGTGGCGAGGATGAGGTCGTCGCTCAGTCCTGCCAGTTGGTCAGCGGGCATCCTTCACTCCTGCGGATAGGACCTTGACGATGTCGGCGAACTCCTCGGCGAAGCCCGCGCCCGAGCCCTCGGTGCGCGTCAGCCCGCCCACGTCCGCGGCGCCGTCCTTGACGCGGACGAAGACGCGGCGGCGGCGGATCATGAGCGACAGGACCAGGGCGACGGTCGCGAGCGCGGAGGACAGCAGCGCGGGCATGCGTCCAGGGTCGTGCGCGATCTGGAGCGTCATCCACTCCTTCACGCCGGTGAACTCGATCTTCCCCACGCCGCCGGGCAGGTCGAAGGACTGGCCGACCGCGAGCGGCGGGGGCGCCTTCGACCCCATGACGAGGGGGTTCAGCTTCTTCATGACCTCCGGCGGCGCCAGCTCGTACACCGACTGCGGCTTGCCCGACCGCACGCCCAGGTCGCCGGAGAAGGCACCGAGGATCTTCACCTCGGGCTTGGCCGCGCCGGGGAAGGCGGAGACGAAGCTGCCGTCGCCCAGCTGGACGCTGGTGGGCAGGAACGTGAGCAGGAAGCCCAGCTGGGCGGGCTGGGCGTCGGGCACCTTGACGACGCAGCCGGAGGTCAGCGTCGCCTTCTGCTCGATGAGGCACGGCACGGGCCCGTTGAAGGCCACCTGCCCCTTGCCGTCGGTCACCTTGAAGACGGGCGCGTAACCATGGCCGATCAGGTAGGTGAGCGTGCCCGCGACGTCGAGCGGTTCGTTGACCTTGAGGTCGTAGTCGCGGGCGGCGGCCGCGGGGGAGTCCTGCACCGACAGCTTGGCGGTGTAGTCGAGCTCCTGCCCGCGTTTCGCGCCCGAGACCTGGTAGGAGGCCTGGAAGTCCTTCAGCGTGAAGGAGAACGGCTCCAGCGACTCGGCGGAGACCCGGTTGCCCGGCATGTAGCGGTCGTAGGCGGCCACGGTGTTGGCGAAGCCGTCGTCCTCGACGACCAGCACATTGCCGCGGTAGCCGTACAGGGAGCCGATCCCGACGGAGACCAGCAGGCCGAGCAGCGCGACGTGGAAGAGCAGGTTGCCGGTCTCGCGCAGGTAGCCCTTCTCCGCCGACACCCAGCCAGGGCCCGTGGTCACCCTGAAGCGCAGCTTCCGCAGCCTGCGGGCCGCCTCCTCGACGTCGAGCGGACCCTCGACCGCGGCGTGGTGCGGCAGGCGCGACAGGTTCTTCGGGGCCGTGGGCGGCTTGCGGCGCAGCTCCTTCAGGTACGTCGTGGTGCGCGGCACGACGCAGCCGATCAGCGAGGTGAACAGCAGCAGGTAGATGGCCGCGAACCAGGGCGCGCTGAAGACGTCGAACAGGTGGAACCGCTCGTACCATTCGGCCAGCGCCGGGTCGTTCTGGTAGATCAGCGCGACCTTGTCGGGCTCGACCGAGCGCTGCGGGACCAGCGAACCTGGGATGGAGGCCAGCGCGAACAGGAACAGCAGGATGAGCGCCGTCTTCATCGAGGTCAGCGTGCGCCAGAACCAGCGCAGCCAGCCGACCGCGCCGAGCCTGGCGGGTTTGGGCGTCTCCTTCTGGAGCTCGTCGACCGTCATCAGATCACCGGCTCGAATCCGCCGATCCACGTCTGCATGCCCGCGATGATCTGCCCCCAGAGCCCGGTGACGAGCAGGAGGCCGACCGTCACGAGCATGCCGCCGCCGATCCTGGTGATGAGCCGCGAGTGCTTGCGGATGGCGCGGAAGGTGCGCAGCGCCTTGCTGTAGGCCAGGGCGGCGACCACGAACGGCAGGCCGAGCCCGAGGGCGTAGGCGACGGCGAGGAAGGCGCCCCTGGCCGCGCTGCCCTCGTTGTAGCCGAGGGAGAGCACGACGGCGAGTGTGGGGCCGATGCACGGGGTCCAGCCGAGGCCGAACACCACGCCGAGCAGCGGCGCGCCGGCCAGTCCCGCGTTGGGCACGCGGTGGATGCGCACGTCGCGCATGAGCCCGGGGATGACGCCGAGGAAGGCGAGGCCGAGCACGATCGTCAGCACGCCGACGATCCTCGTGATGACGTCGGCGCTGCCGTACAGGGCGGAGCCGAGGCCGCCGAACAGGGCGCCGCCCGCGACGAACACCAGCGCGAAGCCCGCCACGAACAGGCCGGTGCCGAGGACCAGCCGGCCGCGCTTGGGATCGGCGCTCATGCCCGTCACGTACGACAGGTAGCCGGGCACCAGCGGGAGCACGCACGGCGACAGGAACGACACCAGGCCCGCCAGCACCGCGATGGGCACGGCGAGCAGCAAGGAGCCCGAGGCGACGACGTCACTCATCGCGCACCTGGGTCACGGCCTTGAGCAGGTCGTTGTACTTGACCGCGCCGAGGGCCCTGGCCGCCACCCTGCCCTGCTCGTCGATGATGAGCGTGGAGGGGATCGCGGCGGGCGGCACGGTGCCCTGGAACGACAGCGCCACCTTGCCGGGCTGGTCGAAGATGCTGGGGTAGCCGGGCTGCTCGGTGCGCTCGAAGGCGAGCGCGTCGGCCTGGCGGTCCTTGAAGTCGATGCCGACGAACTCCACGCCCGTCGACTTGGTCTTGGCGTAGATGTCCTTGAGCACCGGCGCCTCGGCCCTGCAGGGCCCGCACCACGAGGCCCAGAAGTTGAGCACGACGACCTTGCCCTTGTGCGCGGCGATCGAGGCCTTGGCGCCGTCGAGAGTCGTCCCTTCGACGGCGGGCGCCTGCTTCCGGTCGGCCGCGGGGAACACGGTCACCTTGCCGTCGCCCGCGACGAACCTGGTGTCGCCCGCCTGGGGCTGACCGCCCGCGCTGCCGGCGCAGCCGGAGACGGCGAGCACGGCCACGAGGGCGAGGGCATGGGGTTTCGCGCGCACGGGAGAATGATCTCCTTGTACTACAGCCGGTAGAGCTTGCCACTCTACCGGCGGAGTCACGCGCCCGGGACGGTGGGGCCGCTCTTGACGAGCGCGGCGGCGGGTTCGCTGTAGCCGACGCTGACGAGCCTGTCGCCCTCGAACGAGAACGTGGTCAGGCTGGCGAGCGCGCACTGCCTGCGGCGCGGATCGTGCCACAGCCTGCGCCCCTCCGCGGCCATCCTGATCATCCAGATCGGCAGCTGGTGGCTGACCAGCACCGCCTCGTGGCCGCGGGACTCGACGCGCGCGCTGTCGACCATGGCCCGCATCCGCGCCACGACCTGCACGTACGGCTCGCCCCACGAGGGGCGTCCCGGATGCCAGAAGTGGCGGAAGTTGCGCGGGCTCCTGACCAGGTTCGCGATCTTCCGGCCTTCGAGCACGTTGCCCGCCTCGATCAGCCGGTCGTCGAGCGCGATCTCCAGCCCGAGCTTGCCGGCCACGGGGGCGGCCGTCTCCTGGGCGCGTTCGAGCGGGGAGCTGTAGACGCGGACGATGTCGCGGTCGGCCAGAGCCTTGGCGACCGTCTCGGCCATGAGGTGGCCGGTCTCCGACAGGTGGTAGCCGGGCAGCCTGCCGTACAGGATGCCTTGGGGATTGTGCACCTCACCGTGCCGCAGCAGGTGAACGACGGTGGTCTCAGCCATGGTGGCCCCACCCTATCCGCTCGGATCGGACCGCCTGCGAAAGTGGACGTGTGAACCCCCTCGCACTCGCTCTCGTCCTGGTCGCAGCCGTCTCCCACGCCGGATGGAACCTGCTGAGCAAGCAGGCCGCGAAAACCGACGCCGTGGTCTTCCTCTGGTTGGTCGCCGCCGCGTCGACCGTGCTGTGGACGCCCGCCGCGATCGTCTCCGGCGCCGTGCCGTCGTGGCGGGTGGTGCCGCTGATCTGCGTGAGCACGTCCCTGCACCTGGCCTACTTCGTGCTGCTCCAGCGCGGCTACCGCTACGGCGACCTGTCGGTGGTGTACCCGGTGGCGAGGGGCACGGGGCCGATGCTGGCCAGCACCGTCGCCGTGGTGTTCCTCGGCGAGCACCCGACGCATCTGGGCATCGCGGGGATTCTGCTGGTGGGCGTCGGGGTGTTCCTGCTCAGCGGGGGCGGCGCCGGTGACGTCAAGGGGCTGCTGTTCGGGCTGATGACGGGAATGTTCATCGCCGCCTACACGGTCTGGGACGCCCAGATGGTGAAGGAGCTCGCGGTCCTGCCGATGGTGCTGATCTATCTCGGCGAGATGTTCAGGATGCTGGCGATCACGCCGTTCGTGATCGGGGGCAGGCGGCGGCTGATCGCCGAGGTGTGGCGCGAACACTGGAAGAGGGTGCTGGGCGCGGCCGTGCTGGTGCCGCTGTCGTACCTGCTGGCCCTGTTCGCCTTCCAGCTGGCGCCGGTCAGCGTGGTGGCCCCGATGCGGGAGGTGAGCGTGCTGATCGCGGTCGTCATGGGCGGGCGGCTGCTGGCCGAGGGCGACCTGCGACGCCGGCTGGTCGCCGCCGGGGTCATCCTCGGCGGCATGGTCGCGATCGCGATCAGCTGAGGGACAGGCCCGCCCATCCCGGCCGGGCCGCCCGTGATCAGCTGATCCAGCCGAGCTCCAGCTCCTTGCTGGCCTCCACGAGCGCCTCGACGGCCGCGCGGATGGCGGGCCGCCTGGCCGCGTCCGTGCGCCACAGCGCGTAGATGCGCCGGGTCTGTCTGGGCCTGATCGGGACCATCCGCACCCCGGCGGGGACGTGGACCCTGCCGAGCCTGGGGACGATGGCGCAGCCCAGGCCGGCCTCCACGAGCGCGAGCTGGGTGGGGTACTCGTCGGCCGTGCAGGCAACCTCGGGCTCGAGCTCGGCGCTGCGGAGCGTGAACACCAGCCAGTCATGGCAGATCGTGCCGGACGAGGAGCTGATCCACCTGTCGCCGGACAGCTCGGCCAGCTCCACCTCCTTACGCTCGGCCAGCGGGTGGGCGGCGGGCATCGCGACGTCGGCGATGTCGTCGAGCAGCGTCGCCCTCGACAGCCCCTCCGGTACGGCGAGCGGCCTGTTCAGCCAGTCCTGCACGACCACCAGGTCGAGCTCGCCCCGCGCGACCTCCCTGAGCTGCCGCTCGGGCTCGCGCTCGCTCAGGTGTACCGCCAGGTCGGGGTGGCGCAGCCTGAGCAGGTTCAGCGCCTGCGGCATCAGGCCCCTGGCCGCCGTCGGGAACGCGCCGACGGCGAGCTTGCCGACGACCGCGCCGCGCAACGCCTCGAAGTCGGCCTCGGCGGTCTCCACGAGGGCGAGGATGCGTTCGGCGTGCTCGGCGAGCAGGCCCGCGGCGTCGGTGAGCTTCACCCCTCTGCCGTTGCGTTCGAGCAGCGTCGCGCCCGTCTCCCGCTCCAGCTTGGCCAGCTGCTGGGAGACGGCGGACGGGGTGACCATCAGCGCGTCGGCGGCGGCGCCCACCGACCCGTAGACGTGGACGGCATGCAGCGCCTTCAGCCGGTTGAGGTCGAGCATGTAGCTATTCTAAACCTTTCACCTTAGAAGATGTCGCTTGTGCTCAATAGTCGTGGCTTGTGAGCATAGACGCATGCGTTTGCGGCATTTGTTGCTAGCTGTCGGTCTCGCCGCCGTGTGGGGATTCAACTTCGTGGTCATGGAGGTCGGCCTCAGGCACTTCCCTCCCCTGCTCTACGCGGGGCTGCGGTTCACGCTCGCGGCCTTCCCCGCGCTGCTGTTCGTGGGCAGGCCCGGCGTGGCATGGAAGTGGATCGTCGGCGTGGCCGCCGCGGTCGGGGTCGGGCAGTTCGGCCTGCTGCTCGTCGGCATGCGGGCTGGCATGCCGCCCGGGCTCTCCTCGCTCGTGCTGCAGACGCAGGCGCTGTTCGTCGTGGTGTTCGCGGCCGTCCTGCTCGGCGAGCGGCCCGGCGTGCGCAGGATCACCGGGCTCGCCGTCGCCTTCGCCGGGCTGGCCCTCGTGGCGTACGACTTCGGCTCGGGCGGGCCCGTCGGCGCGTTCGTGCTGTGCGTGGGCGCGGCCGCCGCCTGGGGCCTGGGCACCGTCATCCAACGCAAGGCCGCCCCGCCCGACTCGCTGCGCTTCATGGTGTGGGTCAGCGCGCTGTCGGCGCCGCCGCTCCTGCTGCTGTCGCTGGCCGTCGAGGGAGTCCCGCATCTGACGTTCGCGTGGGAGGGCGTGTGGTCGCTCGTCTACGTGGCGTTCGTGTCGACACTCGGCGGGTTCGGGGTGTGGGGATGGCTGCTGCGGCGCTACGACGCCTCGACGGTCGCGCCGTACACGCTGCTCATCCCGGTCTTCGGCCTGTCGTCGGCGGCGCTGGTGACCGGGGAGAGCATCTCGTGGCTCAAGCTGGTGGCGGGCGTCCTCATCGTCTCCGGCGCGCTGTACGCGGGCACCAGGCCGAGGGCCGCCCGCGGCCGGCGCGAGGAATCCCTCGTCCCGGCCGTCACGGCCGGCCGCCCCTGACCTTCGGCCCGCCCGTCCGGCGGGTCACGCGGCGGCCCGCGCGGGCCGCCGCACGGCTGCTAGCCCGCCGCCGCGGCGGCGTCGGCGGCCGCGGGGAGGGCCTCGACGATCGCGCCGATCGCCTCCTCGTCGTGCGCCGCCGACAGGAACCACGCCTCGTACGCCGACGGCGGCATGTAGACGCCCTGGTCGAGCATCGAGTGGAAGAACGCGGTGTACGCCTTGGTGTTCTGTGTCTGGGCCGCGGCGAAGTCGGTGACCTCCCGATCGGTGAAGAAGATCGAGAAGAGGCTCCCCGCGCTCTGGAGGCGGTGCGGGACGCCCGCGGCCTCCAGCGCCTTCGCAGCCGCGAGCGATACCGCCGAGGCCGCCGCGTCCACCCTGGCGTAGGCGTCGTCGTCGAGGCCGCGCAGGGTGGCTAGGCCCGCCGCGCACGCGAGCGGGTTCCCCGACAGCGTGCCCGCCTGGTAGACGGGCCCCTCGGGCGCCAGGTTCGCCATGACGTCGGCCCTGCCGCCGAAGGCCGCCGTGGGCATGCCCCCGCCCATGACCTTGCCGAACGTCATGAGGTCCGCGTCGACAGGATCGAGGCCGTACCAGCCGGCCCTGGACACCCTGAAGCCCGTCAGCACCTCGTCGAGGATGAGCAGCGCGCCGTTGGCCGCACACAGCTCCTTCAGCCGCTGGTTGAAGCCCGGCAGCGGCGGGACCACGCCCATGTTGGCGGGGCAGGCCTCGGTGATCACACACGCGATCTCGGCGGTGCGGAAGGCCTCCTCGACAGCCGCCAGGTCGTTGTACGGCAGGACGATCGTGTCGGCCGCCGCGGCGCCCGTGACGCCCGGCGTGTCGGGCAGACCGAAGGTGACCACGCCCGAGCCCGCCGAGGCGAGCAGCGCGTCGACGTGGCCGTGGTAGCAGCCCGCGAACTTGATGATCTTGGAGCGGCCGGTGAAGCCGCGGGCCAGCCGTACGGCGCTCATGGTCGCCTCGGTGCCCGAGCTGACCAGGCGCACCTTCTCCACGGGCGCCACCCTGGCCACGATCTCCTCGGCCAGCTCGACCTCGCCAGGGGTGGCCGTGCCGTACGACATGCCGTGCCGCAACGCGTCGGAGACGGCCTCGACCACGGACGGATGGCGGTGACCGAGGATCATCGGGCCCCACGAGCAGACCAGGTCGACGTAGCGGTTGCCGTCGACGTCGGTGATGTAGGGGCCCTGGCCCGACGCCATGAAGCGGGGCGTTCCCCCTACGGCGCCGAACGCCCTCACAGGGGAGTTGACGCCCCCGGGGATGATGGCGCGGGCTCGCTCGAAGAGGTCCTCTGAGTTCTGTGTACGGCTCACGCGTTCCAGCCTACGATCCCCCGCACTCGCCCACCTCGACGGGCACGGACCTCACCGGCCGGCTCGACCAGGGGAGCCGGACGTCAGACGAGCCAGTCGAGGACCCGGAGCGGATCGGGCAGGGGACGGCCGTCAGGCGGTCGCAGCCAGGAGACCGGTTGCCCGGTGGCGAGAGTGGACGGCGGGGCGAGGACGTAGCTGTCGCGGCAGTGCCACCGCAGCCCCGGCGTCTCGTCGATCGTGGTGGGGGCGACGTCGAGGCTGCACGACCACCACTCGTCCTCGTCCTCAGGGTTGCCGCGCGTGGCCACATAAAACAGCACCCGGTCGCCATGAGAGGCGACCGGGCCGGAGGGGAAGTCGGCGGCGTCCATGCGGGACAGGGCGGTGAGGCCCGCCGTGAGCGGTACGTCGAAGACGTCGAACACCCGCCCTGTGGGCAGGACCACGTTGGCTTCGGGCTCGCGCTGCCACCAGCGGGTCAGCAGCGCGGTGTCCGTCGTGGCCTGCAGGGACCAGGCGGGCGAGAGCGGATGGGCGCCGGGGTCGGGACAGCCGATGCGGTCACACGAACAGGCGCGGGCCCCGCGGCGCAGCGGGTGGGCGCCCGGCACGCTGGGCCAGCCGAGAGCGGCGTACTGCAGGACCGAGTCGACGCGGGTCATGCGCGTCCGCTTTTTGGTACGCCGAGCGAGTGGTACCCCCACCATGGTGTCTCCCCGTTCGAGTCCCGTGCCTGAGAAGGGTCCCCGGGCACTCGAGAAGGCTTCACAAGGGACACACCAGCACTTGTCCTCGCACTCTAACGCATAGGTCCCATGACCCGACGGGAAACCCCTCCGTCAGACGCGTCGGGCCATTTCCGTCGCCCAGTACGTGAGAATCAGGTCCGCCCCGGCGCGTCGGATGGCGACGAGCGACTCGGTGATCGCCCGGTCGCGATCGATCCAGCCGTTGGCCGCCGCCGCCTCGATCATCGCGTACTCGCCGCTGACCTGGTAGGCCGCGACGGGCACCTCGGTCGTGTCGCGGACCTCGCGCAGGATGTCGAGGTAGGCGAGGGCGGGCTTGACCATGACGATGTCGGCGCCCTCGGCGACGTCGAGCCGTATCTCGCGCAGCGCCTCGCCCACGGGACCCGCGGGGTCCTGCTGGTAGGCCTTGCGGTCACCGAAGTTCTTCGGCATCTCGACGGCGTCGCGGAAGGGCCCGTAGAAGGCGGAGGCGTACTTCGCCGAATAGGCCATGATCGGGATGTGCGAGAAGCCGGCCGCGTCGAGGCCCGCCCTGATCGCGCCCACCTGGCCGTCCATCATGCCGCTCGGCGAGATCATCTGGGAGCCCGCGCGCGCCTGGGCGACGGCCATGGAGACGTAGCGGTCGAGCGTGGCGTCGTTGTCGACCTCGCCCTCGGGCGTCAGGATGCCACAGTGACCGTGGTCGGTGACCTCGTCGAGGCAGGTGTCGGCCATGACGACCAGCGCGTCGCCCACCTCGGACACGACGTCGCGCAGCGCCTGCTGGGTGATGCCGTCGGGGTCGTCGGCGGCCGTGCCGTAGGAGTCCTTGACCGCCGGGACGCCGAACAGCATCACGCCGCCCAGACCCACCTCGGCCGCCTCGTGGACGGCCTTGCGCAGCGAGTCGCGGGTGTGCTGGACCACGCCCGGCATCGAGCCGACGGGCTGCGGCTCGATGATGCCCTCCTTGACGAACACGGGCAGGATCAGCTCGGAGGGATGCAGCCGCGTGCCGGTCACCAGCCTCCGCAGGGCGGGCGTACGGCGCAGCCGCCGCGGACGGGCGGTCGGGAACTCGGCGGTCATGACTCTCCTACACTTCCCCCGAAGCGCGGGGGTTACTTGGTGCGCCTGCGCGCGCCCCTGCGGTTCTGTGACGGCCTGCGCGGGATCTCGCCCGCCTCCAGCGCCGCCTGCCTCTGCTTACGACCGTACTCCGCCAGGGCGGCGGCGAGGGCGGAAGCCGATGGTTTGTCGGCCATGACGTCGACGCGCAGCCCGAACTCCTCGGCCGTCTTGGCGGTCTGCGGCCCGATCACCGCGATCACGGTGACGTTGTGCGGCTTGCCCGCGATGCCGACGAGGTTCCGCACGGTCGACGACGAGGTGAACAGGACCGCGTCGAAGCCGCCGCCCTTGATCGCCTCCCTGATCGGCGCGGGCGGAGGGGCGGCGCGGACGGTCCTGTAGGCCGTGACGTCGTCGCACTCCCAGCCCAGCTCCGTCAGGCCCGCCACCAGCGTGTCGGTGGAGATGTCGGCGCGCGGGAGCAGGACCCTGTTGATCGGGTCGAGCATCGAGTCGTACGGCGGCCACTCGGCGACCAGGCCTTCGGAGGACTGCTCGCCCGAGGGGAGCAGGTCCGGCTTCACGCCGAAGTCCACCAGCGCCCTCGACGTGGCCTCGCCGACGGCCGCGACCTTGAGTCCGGCGAAGGCGCGGGCGTCGAGGCCGTACTCCTCGAACTTCTCGCGCACGGCCTTGACGGCGTTCGCGCTGGTGAAGGCGACCCACTCGTAGCGGCCCGTCACCAGGCCCTTGATGGCGCGATCCATCTGCTGCGGGGTGCGCGGCGGCTCGACCGAGATGGTCGGCACCTCCTCGGGCACCGCGCCGTAGGAGCGCAGCTGCTCCGACAGGCCGGCGGCCTGCTCCTTGGTGCGCGGCACCAGCACGCGCCAGCCGAACAGCGGCTTGGTCTCGAACCACGACAGCCTGTCGCGCAGGCCGACCGCCTCGCCGACCACGATCAGCGCGGGCTCGGTGAACCCCGCGTGCTTGAGGTCGGGCTGAAGCCTGCCGAGCGTGGTGGCCACCGTGTACTGCTCGGTGGTGGTGCCCGCGCTGCTGACGGCGACGGGCGTGGCGTCGGACTTGCCGTTGGCGATCAGCGCCTTGCCGATCGCGACGGCCTGCTCGATGCCGTTGTAGATGACCAGCGTGCCCGCGCAGGCGGCGTGGACGGCCCAGTCCTGCTCCTGCGAGGCGTCGACGATCCTGAACTCCGGAACGTCGGAGGCGGGCGGGATGCCCGCGTAGGTGAGCACGGCCGTGGCGGGAGGGACGCCGGGCACGATCTCGAAGTCCACCTCCGCCGCGGCGCAGGCCGCGACCTCCTCGGTGATCGAGGAGAACAGCATGGGGTCGCCCTCGCACAGTCGTACGACGAGCTTGCCTGCCTTCGCGCGCTTCACGAAGTCGCCTTGGACGACCTCGACGCCTTCCTTGCAGTGCTTGAGAAGGGGCCCGAAGGTCTCCTGGTCGAGCACGACGGCGTCGGCCTTGCTCAGGAGTTCGGCGCCACGGAGCGTGAGCAGGCCTGCGTCGCCTGGACCCGCGCCCACGAAGGCGACGAAAGCGGAGGTTGGACTATCGGAGCTCAATGGGACTGCTCCCCCATCAATCTGTCGGCCCCCTCGGCGATCATGGCGGCCGCTAGCTCGCGGCCCAGCTCCATGGCCTCCGAAGGAGAACCGGCGGCGGACTTGCGCACCGCTTCCCGGCCGTCGAGGGCGACGACCGCTGCGGTCAGGTTCAGCGTGTGCCCGTCGTCGAGGGCGAACGCGCCGACCGGGGCCGAGCATCCCGCCTCGAGAGCGGACAGCACCGCGCGCTCGGCCGTCACCGCGGACCTGGTCCGGGGGTCGTCGAGCACGCTGAGGAAGTCGACCAGGTCAGACCTGGTCGAGAGGCACTCTACGGCCAAAGCGCCCTGACCGGGAGCAGGGAGCATCTCCTCGATCTCGAAGATCTGGGAGATCTCCGCCTGCCTGCCGATGCGGGTCAGGCCCGCCGAGGCCAGAACGACCGCGTCGAGCTCGCCCGAGGTGACCTTGCCGATGCGCGTGTCGGCGTTGCCGCGGATCGGCACGTAGTCGAGGTCGTCGCGCAGGGCGCGCAGCATCGCGATGCGCCGCGGCGAGCCGGTGCCGACCCTCGCTCCCGGCGCCAGGTCGGCGAACTTCGTCCTGCCAACCAGAGCGTCTCTGACGTCGTGGCGCTCGGGCAGGGCGGCCAGCACGAAGCGCGGGTCCTGCTTGGTAGGCAGGTCCTTCAGCGAGTGGACGGCGAAGTCGATGTCGCCCTCGACCAGCTTGTCGCGCAGCGCGCTGACGAACACGCCGGTGCCGCCCAGCTGCGACAGCTGGGCCTTGGACACGTCGCCGAACGTGGTGATGCCGACCAGCTCGATCGTCCGGCCGGTCTTCGCCGTGTAGAGGTCGGCGACCATCTGCGACTGGGTCGTCGCCATGAGGCTCCTACGGGTGCCGAGCTTCACAGGTCCACCCCTCTCACGGCCTCGGGCATCGAGGGATCGAGATCGAACAGCTCGCGCAGAGCCTCCGCATAATGATCGCCCGCGGGGGAGGTCGCGAGCCGCTTGACACGCACGGTCGGCTCGTGCAGCAGCTTGTCGACCACCCGCCTGACGGTCTGCGCCACCTCGTCGCGGGCCCGGCCCTCGAGGTCGGGCAGGCGCATCATCAGCCTGCCGAGCTCGGCCTCGACGACGTCGGCCGCCTTGCTGCGCAGCGCCACCACGGTGGGGGTGACGCGGGCGGCCCGCTCGGCCGACAGGAACGCGTCGAGCTCCTGCGCGACCAGCCGGCGGACCGCCTCGACCGCGTCCTGCTCGCCCGCGCCGACGCCCGAGTCCTGGATCGTCTCCAGGTCGACGAGCGTGACGCCGTCGATGGCGCGGACGGCGGGGTCGACGTCGTGCGGCAGCGCCAGGTCCAGCAGGAAGGCGGGGCCTTCGAGCATGTCGGGCGTGATGACATGGTGGCCCGCGCCCGTGCAGGAGATGACGAGGTCGGCGTCCCTGAGCTCGCGGGTGACCTCGGACAGCTCGACGGCCCTGCCGCCGACCGAATCGGCCAGCCGTACGGCCTTGTCGTAGGTGCGGTTGGCGACCACGACGTCGGTGACGCCGACCCGCGCCAGCGTGGCCACGGCCAGGCCGCTCATCGCGCCCGCGCCGACGACCAGGGCGCGCCTGCCGGTCAGGTCACCGGCGAAGGACAGCCCCGCGGTGACGAGCGAGGCGCCCGCGCGGTCGATCCCGGTCTCGGCATGGGCACGCTTGCCGACGCGCAGGGCCTGCTGGGCCAGCTCGTTCAGGGTGGCGCCGACCGTGCCCTGCTCCTGGCCGAGCTTCAGCGCCTGGCGGGTCTGGCCGAGGATCTGCCCCTCGCCGACCACCATCGACTCCAGGCCGGAGGCGACGGAGAACAGGTGCTCGACCGCACGGTCCTCGTAGTGCACGTACAGGTGCGGCGTCAGCTCCTCCACCGGGACGCCGGAGTGCGTGCCCAGCAGGTTCGTGATCGCGGTGACGGCCGCGTGGAACCTGTCCACCGCGGTGTAGACCTCGACCCTGTTGCAGGTCGAGATGACCATGACCTCTGCGACGTTCACCTCCCTGTGAACGTCCTGCAGCAGTTTCACCAGCGCGTCGCCGGACACCGACACACGCTCCAGCAAGGACACCGGAGCGGTCCGGTGACTGAGTCCGATCGCGAGAACGCTCACTGGCTGTCCACGGCCATCAACGGCCCCCCACTCATCCGATCCGCTTTGCGTTGCTCGTGGAACGCAAGGATCTGCAGCTCGATCGACAGGTCGACCTTACGGACATCGACAGTGTCAGGCACAGAAAGCACGACTGGGGCGAAGTTCAGGATGCTGGTCACTCCTGTGGCGACCACGCGGTCGCACAACTCCTGCGCCGCCGCCGCCGGCGTGGCCAGCACGACGATCGAGACCCCTCGCCTCTTGATGACGGCTTCCAGTTCGTCGATGTGCTCAACATTCAACCCCGCTATGTCGTCGCCCACGATTTCGGGGTCGGCGTCGAGCAGCGCCGCGACGCGGAAGCCCCTGGAGACGAAACCCCCGTAGTTGGCGAGCGCGCGGCCGAGGTTTCCGACTCCGACGATCGCGACGGCCCAGTCCTGGGTGAGGCCGAGCTCCCTGGAGATCTGGTAGACGAGGTACTCCACGTCGTAGCCTACGCCGCGGGTGCCGTACGAGCCGAGGTGTGACAGGTCCTTGCGGAGCTTGGCCGAGTTGACCCCCGCAGCGGTGGCCAGGTCCTCCGAGCTCACCGTGGCGATGCCGCGTTCTGCCATCCCGTTGAGCGCCCGCAGGTACAACGGGAGTCTGGCCACCGTCGCCTCGGGGATGCCGCGGTCACGCGGTTGGGACTGACGCATCACGTGCCGAGGCTCCTTGGGGCTGCGCGAACAGTAATCTGGCCGCCTTTCAGAGTAATCCCTTTGTGAACCGACGCACAAAGTCGTGGCTAGGCTGAGGGGATGCACCGCATCACATTGCTGGGCAAGCCAGGCTGCCATCTGTGTGACGACGCCCGCGCGATCATCGCCAGAGTGGCGCAGGACATGGGCGTGCCGTGGGACGAGGTCGACATCAACTCCTCGCCCGAGCTGACGGAGAAGTACTGGGAGATGATTCCCGTCACTCTCATCGACGGGGTGCAGCACGACTTCTGGCGGGTCTCCGAGTCACGCCTGCGCGCCGCCCTGTCCGGCTGACCGTTCCGTACGGCACGGCGTCAGAGCTGGAAGGCCGTCGGCAACGGCACGACCTTGGCGGCGTTGACGTTGAGCTCGATGACGTTGGTGGCGAGCACCATCGACTGGCGTTCGGTGAGGAAGCGCTCCATGTGCGGCTGGCGCTGGTGCTCGGCGTAGGCGACCTCGTCGCGGTAGAGCTCGTAGACGATCCGCTGCAGCGGGGCCGACTTCACCGCGTGGCAGGCGTAGACCAGCGTGTCGGGCTCGCCGCGCCGTACGGCGTCGACGGTCTGCTCGGCCAGCCGGTCGAACGCGTCGCCGGAGCCGTCCATGATCGTGAAGACGGTCAGCAGGCCGTAGATGCTCGGCGAGGGGCGCGAGGTGCCGCCGGCGGGGACCGTGGTGGAGCCGGTGGTGAAGCCGGGGATCTCGGCGCCCGGGTAGACGGCGCCGGTGGCGGGCATGCCGTACTCGGGCTCGCGGGCGCGTGAGCCGTAGCCGTGGGAGCCCGCGGACAGGCCCTCGGGCACGCCGAACATGCCGGTCTCCGGCGGCGCCTGGGAGTGGGCGCCCGGCATGCTGTGCGGCCCCGTGTGGGGGCTCGCGTTCGGGTTCATGTGGCCGGGCTGGGGGCCGCTCGGCGGGATCGAGCCGTAGCCGCGGTCCTCGCCGTTGGCCATGAACGAGCCGGTGGCGGGCCCCGAGGCGAAGGGATCCATGCGGGCCGCGTAGTCGATCTCCTGCTCGCCCGCGCGGTACTCGGCGACCAGGTCGCCGAGCCCCGACCTGCGGGGCTGCGCGGCCGGCTGCTGGACGGGCTGGGGCTGCGGCGCGGCGGGCTGCGGCGCGGACGCGGCCCTGCGGCCGGCCGGGCGGGAGTCCCAGTGCTCCTCGGCGATGTCGTCCTCCTCCTCGTCGTACGGCGCGAGCGGGCGCAGCACGCAGTACCAGATGGCGGCCGCGGCGACGACGAGCAGCGCGACGGTGAAGAGGGCGGGCACGCTGAAGCGCACGGAGCCGACCAGCGCGATCGCGCTGGGCGCGATGACCAGGCTGGCGTGCAGGTTGTCGGTGTCGTAGTCGTCGCCGTTGCGCCAGCGCAGTCCCGCCACCACGAGGCAGCCGAGCATGACGAGGACGACGAGCGCGTGGACGCCGGTCAGGACCGATCCCGCGACCAGGTCCCAGTGGAGGCTGCCGGACGGCAGGGTCTCGTTCTTGAGCTTGGCCTCCTCGATCACGGGATCGAGGATCAGGATGTAGGTGGAGACGATGGTGACGGCGGCGCCGAGCAGCCAGGCGGCGAAGCTGGCGCGGCCCTTCTCCGCGAGCAGCTGGACCAGGCCGATGGCCAGCCACAGCGGCGCCAGGAGCGCTCCGAACAACTGGTAGAGCCTGAAGGTGAGGGGCCCGAACGTCTGCAGGCCGCCCAGACCGACCACGGCGAGGGAGAGGCAGAGGGCGATCGCCGCCACGATCCAGGCGATCAGCCAGCCGTCACGGTCTTCCTGAAGGCGGCGCACCAGGGCGAACGCGGCGATCCCGGCGAGCAAGGCGCCGGCGAACGCGATCACTGCGACGACAAGTTCCATGGTGCCCCCAATGCTGCCGGACATTACCTCCCAACCGGTAGTCGAAGAGGGAAGCGGGTCGGTCCACACGGTATCCGCCGGTTATTGGTAGTCATGCCGCGCCCTGTGCGGATTGTGGAATTTCCAGTTGATTTCTAGAGTGTTCGAGCACGCCGCACCCCTTACCCCTAGGGATACCGGATGCCTGACTCGTGGTCGTTCGCCGGGCTACTTCCTCCCTCCGCCATCGGAGGAGCACGGACGAGCGAACTTGCCGTGCGCGAAGACGTCCCGGACACGGAGCACTGTGAGCTGCGCGCCCTGGTCTTACAGGCGAAAGCCGGCGACAACGACGCTTTCGGAACGCTCTACGACCGCTATCTCGACCTGGTCTACCGCTACATCTACTTCAGGGTCGGCTCCCACCCCCTCGCCGAGGATCTCACCAGCGAGACCTTCCTTCGCGCGCTTCGCCGAATCACCGACTTCACCTGGCAGGGCCGTGACTTCGGCGCCTGGCTCGTGACCATCGCGCGAAACCTCGTCACCGATCACTTCAAGTCGAGCCGCTACCGCCTGGAGGTCACGACCGCCGAGGTGCTCGACGTCCCCCTGGACGGGGCGCACATCCCTGAGAACGCCGTCGTCACGGCGATCATCAATGACCGCGTGCTGCGCGCCGTCCGGGATCTCAATCCCGAGCAGCAGGAATGCGTGGTCCTGAGGTTCTTGCACGGCCTGTCACTCGCGGAGACCGCACTGATCATGGGGAAGAAGAGTGGAGCGATCAAAGCGCTGCAGTTCCGAGCGATCCGATCGCTGGCCAGGGCCCTCAAGCCCGATCTGGCGTAACCTCACCCCTCGGCAGGTCGTTAGGCAAGTATCACTGGTAGATCATCATTCGGGGGCGGCAGGGAGCGTTCATGGGTAGGTCGCCATTCCAACGTCGGCTGTCCGCTCATGATGCCCTCCTAGGCCAGCTGAACGACCTCGGCGAGAACCTCCCGCTGGGCGGCGGCCCCGACCCGGCGTTCAGGGCGAGGCTGCGCGAGACGCTCATGTCCGAGACGCTGCCCGCCGCGACTCACAGGCGGGAGCGCAGGCCGCTGCGCTGGCTGTCGCCGCTCCTGGCGGCAGGCCTGGCGACGGCCATGGTGCTGTCGGTGATCGTGACCTACCGCGCGGTGCCCGGCGACATGCTCTATCCGCTCAAGCGGGCGGCGGAGGGCGCGATCACCGAGCTGAACCCCGACAAGGCGGGCAGCGCACTCGACGCCGCCGGCAAGCGGGCCGAGGAACTCGAGGCGCTGCTCGACGCGGGCGGGGGCGGGCCGCACGTCGGCGCCACCCTCCAGGAGATGGAGGAGAGCACCCGCTCGGCGATCGAGCGGATGGACAGGGCGGTGCCGCGCGACCAGTCGAAGATCGACAAGTTCGTCGAGGAGCAGCACGAGAAGGTCGACCCCATGCTGGAGCGGCTCAACGACGTCGACCAGGAACAGGCCAACGGTTACCTGGACTACATCGACGGGCTGCGTCTGCCGAGCGGATAGTTAACACTTCCCGGTTAAGCTGAGGGGCTATGAGGCGGCTACTACGACGGCATCGGGCGGCTGAGGCGGAGATTGCCGGCGAGGTGGCGGCGGCCGCCGCGGTGGCCACGGTTCCCGCCGAGCCCGACCTGCAGGCGGCGGCCTTCTTCGACGTCGACAACACGATGATGCGCGGCGCCTCGATCTACCACTTCGCCCGCGGCCTGGCCACGCGCGGCATGTTCACCACCTCCGACCTGCTGAAGTTCGCGGTCGGCCAGGCGGTCTTCCGGCTGCGCGGCAACGAGAACCCCGAGCACATCGCGGTGGCCCGCGAGACCGCGCTGGCCTTCGTCGCGGGCAGCAAGGTCGACGACGTCGTACGGCTCGGCGAGGAGATCTACGACGAGGAGATGTCGGACAGGATCTGGGCGGGCACCAGGGCGCTGGCCCAGTCGCACCTCGACGCGGGGCAACGCGTCTGGCTGGTCACCGCGACGCCCGTCGAGCTGGCCAGGGTCATCGCCCAGCGGCTCGGCCTGACCGGCGCGCTCGGCACGGTCGCCGAGTCGCAGAACGGCGTCTACACGGGCCGGCTGGTCGGCGACCTGCTCCACGGCCCCGCCAAGGCCGAGGCGGTGCGGGCGCTGGCCCGCCGCGAGGGGCTCGACCTGACCCGCTGCACCGCCTACAGCGATTCCGCCAACGACCTGCCGATGCTCTCGCTCGTGGGGAGGGCGGTGGCCATCAACCCCGACTCGGAGCTGCGCGAGCACGCCAAGAAGCACAGTTGGCCGATCCGCGACTTCCGCACCGGGCGCAAGGCGACGCTGACCGCACTGCCGATCGCGGCGGGCGTGGGCGCGCTCGCGGGCGGCATCGCCGCGGGCATCGCGCTGCGCCGCCACTACCGCTCCAGCTGACCGGGCCCGCCCCCGCCGCTCAGGCGCGCCCCTCCCGAAGCTCTCCCTCCTCTCGAGGTCCTGGCTTCCCCGAGCCCTCGCTCCCCGCGGCCCTCGCTCCCTCTGAGCGCCGGCTAGCCCAGGGAGGCCGGTTTCTCGAGGCGCAAGGAGCAGCGTTCCAGGAGGGCGGCGAGTTCGACGCCGACCGCCGTCGGGTTCTCCAGCCCGACCATGTGCCCCGCGCCCGGGACCACGACCAGCCTGGCGGAGGGCAGGGCGCCGGCGATCCTGCGGCTGTGGACGGGAGGCGTGAGCCGGTCGAGGGCGCCGACCAGCACCAGGGTCTCCACCGACGCGAGCGCCTGTAACGCCGCGAGCTTGTCGTGGGCGACCATGCCGTGGAAGAAGCCCGCCATCACCGTCGCCGGCGTCGCCGCGATCATCCTGTTGACGAATCGCAGGTGCTCCCTGCGCGGCCCGAAGGCCATGTGGCGGGTGAGAGGCAGCGTCGTGACCGGGTTGATCAGCGGGTCCCGCAGCCGCTTCATGAGCAGCGGGGTGACGCGCGGCGCGAGCCTGCCGATCGGTCCGGGCAGCCCGAACGTGCTCTCCCCCAACCGGCCAGGCGACGTGCTCACGAGCGCCGCGCCGACGATGCGCGACCCGAACAGCGAGGGGCGGGCCGCGGCCAGCCCCATCACCGTCATCCCGCCCATGGAGTGGCCGACGACCACCACGGGCAGCCCGGCAGGCACCACGGCCTTGATGACCGCGTGCAGGTCCTCGCCGAGCTGCTCGATCGTGCAGCGGTCCGCGGCGCCCGCGCTGGAGTCGCCGTGCCCTCGCTGGTCGTAGAAGACGAGCATGGCGCGCCCTGCCAGCGCCTCCCGCTGGAAGTGCCAGGAGTGCCTGTTGAGGACCCAGCCGTGGGCGAACACCACGGCGTACGACGGGGCCGCGGGCTCGTCGACGTCGACGGCCAGCCGTACGCCGTCAGAGGTGGTGACGGCGAGGACGCGTCCGCGCGCCGTCGCCAGGTGAGGGGCGCGCCGCGCGCGCACGACCGCCCCGATGGCCACACCTGTCAGCACCCCTGCCGCCGCCGCCCACGCTCTCATGCCGCAGACGATAACCTCTACTGGACTTATCGTCCAATAGGCTGGTCGTGGGCGATCTCCTGGAACAGCCGGCCCGCCTCGGGCTGCTTCCACCTGAGGCGGTTGCGATCGTCGGGGTGGGGCTCGACTGGAACGGTGGTGAAGGAAAGGTCGGCCTCCGACATGCCCCGCGCGATGTCGGTCATCTCCCTGACCCCGAGCCCCTCGTCGGTGGTGAGCGCCTCACCCGCCGCCTGGATGAACGCGGCGAGCTTGGTCGGGCTGCTCCTCACCTCGTTCGCCATCGCGGCCAGGAACCGGTGCTGCCGCTTGATACGCGACAGATCGCTGCCATCGTCGTAGGACCGGAGCCTGAAGTAGCCCAGCGCCTGCTCCCCGTTGAGCCTGTGATCGCCCGCGGGCAGCTTCAGCTTCGCCTTCCTGTCGTCGATGGGGCTGGGCACCTTCACGCTGACGGTGCCGATGGCGTCGACCATCTTCTTGAACCCGGCGAAGTCGATCTCGACGGCGTGGTCGACCCTGACCTTCGTGAGCTTCTCGACGCTGGTCCACACGCACCGCAGGCCGCCGATGTCGAGCGAGGCGTTGAGCATGTTCAGCCCGCCCGGCCGTCCGTCGCAGCTCGGCAGCTGCACCATCGAGTCGCGGGGCAGGTTGACCGCGACCGCTCGCCGCCCGTCGGCCGACAGGTGCAGCAGGATCATCGTGTCGGCCCTGCGGCCCGAATCCATCGTGGACGCGATCCGGCCGTACTTCGCGTTGCCCTCGCCCTGGCGGGTGTCGGAGCCGACGAGCAGCACGTTGATCGCCTGGCCTGCCTTGGCCGGGCGCGCGCCCGCCGGAGGGGCCACCGTTCCCGCCGTCAGCCGGCCGCCGCCCTGCAGCATCACCATGGGCACGGCCACGGCCGCCGCCGTCGCGACGGCCGCGAGGCCGAGCATGGGCCAGCCGCCGAGCCTGAACCTGCGGCGCGGCCGCTCGGTGAAGCGCGCACGCTGGCGGACCAGCGAGGCGGGCGGCTCGTGCTCCAGCTCGTCGCCGAAGTCGCGAAGCATCCTCAGATCGTCCATGGTCACGCCTCCTCCAGCATCGGATTGGTGTCGCCGAGCGCCGCGCGGACCTTCCTGCGCGCTCGGTTGAGCCGGGAGCGCACGGTTCCGACCGGAATGGACAGCGCCTGCGCCACCTCCTCGTAGGCCAGGTCGCCCCAGGCCACCAGCAGCAGCACGTCCCTGTCCCTCGCGGGCAGCGCGGCCAGGGCGCTGGCCAGCAACGGCCTGGTCGCCTGCGCCGTCACGCCGGTCACGACCCGCTCGGCGGGCGACTCGGCCACGCCGTCCTGTGGCAGGCGCAGCAGCGCCCGGTATCGGGCCGCCTCGCTCCTGTGGTGGCGTGAGAGCAGTTTGGTGAGGATGCCGAACAGCCACGGCCTGGCGTCCACGTAGGACTGGTCGTACTTGTTCCGCTTCGAGAACGCGACGAGGAACGTCTCTCCGACGAGGTCCTCGGCGGGCTCAGGGCCCAGACGCCGGGAGACGTAGCGATACAGCATTCCCGAATAGCGGTCGAACAGCTCGGCGAACTGTTCAGGGTCGGCCAGGGAGCCTCGGATCAGTTCGTCGTCCCTGAGCCTGACGGGAGATGGCGCGGTCAACAGGCCGCCCCCTTCGTGGAATCAGCGCGGTCCCCGGTATCTCTCCGTCCGGCGCCATCCGGGTTCACGCGCTGCGGTACGGCGGGCCGTACCCAGGTGAGAAGGAGGTCAGAAGAAGGCGTGGCCGCGACGCAGCCGCAGGGCCGTGAGCATCTGCTGGACGACCTCGCGGACGTGGTCGGTGAGCTCGAAGACGAGCATCGGGTCGTCGGCCGCGGCGGGCTCGAGGGTGTCGGTCCTGATCGGCTCGCCGAACTCGATCATCCACTTCGACGGCAGCGGGATCAGCCCGAGCAGCCCGAACCACGGGAAGAGCGGAGTGATCGGAAGGTACGGCAGGCCGAGCAGCCGAGCGAGGAACCTGAGATCGCCGATCTTGGGATAGATCTCCTCCGCCCCGACGATCGCCGTGGGCACGATGGGCACGCCCGCGCGGATGGCGGACGCGACGAAGCCGCCCCTGCCGAAGCGCTGCAGCTTGTACCGCTCGGAGAAGGGCTTGCCGACGCCCTTGAAGCCCTCGGGGAACACCCCGACGAGCTCGCCCTTGCGCAGCAGGCGGTCGGCGTCCTCGCGGCAGGCCAGGGTGTGGCCGGTCTTGCGGGACAGCTGGCCGAGCACGGGCAGTTGGTAGACGAGGTCGGCGCCGAGCAGCCGCAGCGCGCGCCCCGCCTCGTCGTGGATCGCCACCTGCATCATCAGCGCGTCGACGGGGAGTGTGCCCGAGTGGTTGGCGACCATCAGCGCGCCGCTGTCGGAGGGGATGTTGTCCAGGCCAGAGGTCTCGACGCGGAACCACCGGTGGTAGAGCGGCCTGATCAGCTCCAGCAGTACCTTGTCGGTGAGCTCGGCGTCGTAGCCGAACTCGTCCACCTCGTACTCGCCGGTGAGGCGGCGGCGCACGAAGGCCAGCAGGCGGGCGACGGCGTCGTCGTCCCCGCCGGCGTAGGAGGGCGCCTCGGTGATGGGAATCACCCGGCGCTCTTCGGGAGAGGCGCTCAACGCCTGACACCTTTCCTCGACCGCAGGAAGTCCTCGAACGCCGCGGCGGTGGTGAACTTGGGCTTCCAACCGAGCTCGGCCGCGAGCTTGGCGCCGTCGACGACCCTGCCATGGCACAGCAGGCGCAGCTGCTCGGGTGAGAAGTCGACCAGGCCGGTACCGCGGGCGGCCTCGCCCAGCATGCGGAAGGCGGGGGCGAGGAGCGGAAGGGCGAAGGCTCCAGCCCGGCGGACGCACTGCGACAGCAGAAGCACGCCTTCCCCGGTCACGTTGTACGTGCCGGGGTGATCTTCCAGGGCCATCCTTCGCAGCACCTCGACCGCGTCGTCCTCGTGGACGAACTGCAGCCTGGGGTCGAAGCCGAACACGGTCGGCATGACGGCCTGGCTGAAGTAGCGCGTCAGGGGCGAGTCGACGCCTGGACCCATGAAGTTGGCGAAGCGCAGCGTCGAGACCGTGAGGTCGGGACGGCGGCGCGCGAAGCCCCGGACATAGCCTTCGACCTCGGCCGCGTCCTTGGCATAGCCGTGGGACGGGCTGTCGTGAGGTTCGACGTCCTCGGTGAACACCGCCGGATCCATCGGCGACGAGCCGTAGACCGCGGTGGTGGAACGGACCACCACGCGGCGCACGCTCGACGACCGCTGGCAGGCACCGAGCAGTTGCATGGTGCCGATGACGTTGTGCTCCTTCATGGACGCTCGGCCCGCGCTCCCCGAAGGAGCGCTGACGAGGCTCATGTGCACAACGATGTCGATGTCCGCAGCCGCGATCACCTGAGCGATGTCGGGGCTGCGAAGATCCACCCGGACGAACTCCGTCCGGCCGAGGGAGATGCCGCCATCTCGGGTCAGCGAGGGGGGCGGCACGGTGTCCACTCCGATGACGCGACTGATGTCCGGGTCCGCCGCGAGAACGCTCGCCACCCGGGCGCCGATGTGGCGCGAGACCCCGGTGACAAGCACGGTGTGGGTCATCGGCGCCTCACAGACTGCGTCTACTTCTTGTTACGACGCTGGATGCGCGTCTTCTTCAGCAGCTTGCGGTGCTTCTTCTTGGCCATCCGCTTGCGGCGCTTTTTGATCACAGAGCCCACGGGACCCCCAGGTAACTGATAGCAAGGCTGACTCGGTGTGCGAGCGCACACCGGTCAACAGACTACCGGCGATCCACGGTAGATCGCCCCCTGGGGGTAACCGTGTGACAACACTCGCGATGTGACCACCGATCACACCGCTACCTCTCAGGCTTAGCCAGCCTCGATGTAAGCCTCCCTGAGGTAGTCGTGGACCGCCTGCTCGGGAACTCGGAACGAGCGGCCGACCCTGATGGCCGGGAGCTCGCCGGAGTGCACCAACCGGTACACCGTCATCTTGGACACCCGCATGACCGTGGCCACTTCAGCAACGGTCAGGAACTTCACCTCGCTGAGAGGTCTTTCGCCTGCACCCATCGGACGCCTCTTCCGCACGTGTTTCCGGGTTATCCCCACTGGTGCCATTGCTCACGCACGTGTACTGCCGTCAGCGTAAGTCGGGACTCCGAGTGCGCAAACCCCCTACTTTCCCAGTTATCGGAGCCACCTGTCAGCGGAACCAGCAAAATCGCTGGCCAGCAGCCGGGCCGTGCCCCTCGCCTGGACGTTGGAACTGTCCATGTTCGTACACATAAGAGTCGCCCAGCCCCCCTCAAAAGTTGGCAAAGGGACGACGAGCCTCTTGGAATGCAGGCGCGAAAAGACGGTATAGGGAGGACCGAATTAAACTCAAAGGGCGTGTGAGACTCGTGTGACGAGACGATCGGTCAACGGCGCGTAATAGCGTGGTAGCACATTGTCATCAAGTGGGACCACCACGTCGATCTTCCCCTCCGCCTCGCCGAGGAAGAGGGCGGGATCGTTGCTGTCGGCGAAGCCGACGGTCGGCACGCCCGCCTGCCCCGCCGCGCCCGCCCAGCCGTGGTCGGCGACCACGAGGTCGGGACGCGCGTCGCCGAGCTCGGCCAGCATGGCCTCCATCGGCGCCGAATCGTGCGTGTGGACGAAGCCGCCCCTGTCGTCGAGCATCGCCACATCGCCCAGGTAACGGATCTTACGCTTCCTGCCGAAGCCCGCTCCCCAGTAGGTCCATCCTTCGGCGGGGGTCAGCAGGGTCGCCCCCCTGGCCGCCACGGCGGCCGCCAGCGGCAGGTGGATGGCCAGCAACCCGGTCGGGTGTCCCGTCGCGAACAGCACCCGCGGCGAGGGCCTGCTCAGCACGGCGGCGATCCGCTCGGCCATGAGGTCGAGCGCGTCGATCGTGCGCTCGGGGTCGATGGTGTCCTGGCCCTCACGGTGGCCCGGGTCGGCGACGACGCCGGCCGACTTGGCCATCTGGGCGAGGACGTCACGGTAGGACCAGTTCTCGAGGCCGGTCAGACCGAAGAGGAAGTAGGGGTCGCGGTTCGCGACGGACCTGTAGTGGTCGAGGTTGTTCTCCCTGCTGGTGGCCACATCTCCGGCGATGCGCGTCCTGATCAGGTGCTCGCGGAGCTCGTCGCGGGTCAGCAATGGACTCTCCCTCCCACCTGTCGGAGCCTAACGCCTCGACAAATGGTCTGAACCACCGCTTAGGTCACGAAATTCCTGTCGGCTCGCCGGTAGTGTTGGACACTTCCTTCAGGAGGAGTGCCGATGACGTCGCCTGCTTCTGCCTCCACCACACGGAGGAGAGGGAGGACCCGGCCCCGCCCCGAGGCCGCCGCGTCAGGACGGCCGGTGGCGCCGGCCTTCTGGCTGCTGCTCACCTACAAGGTGCCGAGCGAGCCCTCACGCGCGCGGGTCTCGGTCTGGCGCGAGCTCAAGCGCCTGGGCGCGCTCTACCTGCAGCAGGCGGTCTGCGTCCTGCCCGACACGGGCGAGGTCGCCGGAGACCTCGACCAGATCAGGCAGCGGATCCGGAGCCTGGACGGCACCTCCTACTTCTTCAGGGTCCCGTCGGGCGACCACGAGCAGGACGCCGCGCTGGTGGAGAGCTTCAGGGAGATGGCGGCCAAGGAGTACGGCGAGATCGCCGAGGAGTGCAGGACGACGTTCGTGAAGGAGATCGAGTTCGAGCGTTTCCGCGAGAACTACTCCTTCGAGAAGGCCGAGGAGATCAGGCAGGACCTCGAGAAGATCCATCGCTGGTTCGCCAGGGTGGTGGAGCGCGACTGGTTCGGCGGCCACGGCCGCGGCGAGTGCGAGCAGTGGCTGGCCACGTGCGAGAGCCTGCTGGAGGAGTTCGAGGCCGACGTCCACGAGCGCGCGCCGGGCACGGGGAGGGCCGGAGAGACGCCGTGAGCGCCTCCCGCGACGTGCCGCGCGCGTCAGGGCATGGGGTCGAGGCCGTGGAAGGGGAACACGGCGTGCCTCGTCGCCATGATCGCCCGGTCGACGGCGTCGTCGGGGTCGTAGACGCCGAACAGCTCCCTGACCACCGGATGCCTGCCGTCGGTCATCGTGAGGGGCGGCGTCTCCCTCGTCCGCTCGCGGACCAGCGCCTGCCAGGCCTCGCCCGTCCTGGTCGACGGGTCGATCGGATGGCCCGACACCTCGGCGATGAGGTGCGTCCACGCCCTCGGCACCACCTGGACCAGCTCGTAGCCGCCGCCACCCGTGGCGATCCAGCGCCCACCCGCGGTCTCGTGCGCCAGGCGGTGCAGCGCCTCGTAGGCGGTGCGCTGGCCGTCGAGACTCAGCATCAGGTGCGCGAGCGGGTCGAGCGCGTGGCTGTCGCAGCCGTGCTGCGTCACCAGGATCTCGGGGGCGAACTCCCTCAGCAGCGGCGGCACGACGGCGTGGAAGGCGCGCAACCAGCCCTCGTCGCCGCAGCCGGCGGGCAGCGCCACGTTGGCCGCGCTGCCGTCCACGCCGGTCTCCTCCGGCCATCCCGTGCCGGGGAAGAGCGTGCGGGGGCTCTCGTGCAGGCTGATGGTCAGCACGCGCGGGTCGTCGTAGAAGAGCGCCTGGACGCCGTCGCCGTGGTGGACGTCGACGTCCACGTAGGCGACCTTCGACGCGCCCTGGGCGAGCAGCCAGGCGATCGCCACGGCCGGGTCGTTGTAGACGCAGAAGCCGCTGGCGACGTTGGCCATGGCGTGGTGCAGACCGCCCGCGATGTTGACGGCGTGCTCGGCCGCACCCTCCCAGACCGACCGGGCGGCGGCCAGCGAGGCGCCGGCGATGAGCGCGGAGGCCTCGTGGACGCCCTTGAAGGCGGGATTGTCCGGAGTGCCCAGCCCTGCGGTCAGGTCAGGGCCGCCGTGCGCCGAGACGCGCTTGACGGCCTCGATGTAGTCGCGCTTGTGGACGAGGGCCAGCTCGTCGTCGGTGGCGGGCACGCAGCCGACGACCTCGGTCCTGTCGAGGACGCCCAGCTCGCGGGCCAGCGCCATGGTCAGCTCGACCCTGACGGGAGCGAGGGGGTGACCCGGGCCGAAATCATAGGCAGTGAGGGCGTCGTCCCAGACGACTCGCACCGACTCGCTCATGCGCCGACGTTACCGCAGTCGGCCGCGCCGGGTCCGCCTGGGGAGAACGGGGCCGGAGCAGCCCGGAGCGCCACGAGCTGGCTTAGGGTTCAGGCCATGCGCGTAGGGCGGGCGATATGGCGGTTCTTCGGCCGCCCCGAGGTGTTCGACGCGACGCTGGTCGCCGTGCTCGGCGCCATCGCCGTGCTCGGGATCGTCACCACCGTCGCCGACGCCCCGCCCGTCGCGGCAAGCACGGCGATGTTGCTGGTGTCCGTCTTCCCCCTCCTCGTACGGCGCCGCCACCCCGTCCCCGTCGCCGTGGCCGTCGTCGCGCTCGACATCGTGGACACGCTCACCTTCTCCGCGAACCCGACCGTCACCAGCGCGATGATCGCCCTCTACAGCCTCGGCCGCTACACCGCGGGCAGGAGGACGCTGGTCACCACGGCCGCCCTCACCGCCGCCTACGGCGTCGCCCTCGTCCTCCAGGCGCCGACGCAGAGCCTGGCCATCACGGTCTACCCGGTGGCAGTCGGCGTCGGCCAGCTCGTGAGAGCGAGGGCGGAGCTGCGCGAGCGCGCGAACAGGGAGCGCGCCGACGAGGCGGTCCGCGCCGAGCGCCGCCGCATCGCCCGCGAGTTGCACGACGTCGTGGCCCACCATCTGAGCGTGATCAACGCGCTGGTCGGCGGGGCGAGGGCGGTCATGCCCCCCGAGCCGCCCGAGGCCCGCGAGGCGCTGCTGTCGGCCGAGCAGACCGCCAGGCAGGCGCTGACCGAGATGCGGCACCTGCTCGACGTCCTCAGAGCCGACGGTCCAGGGGGCGGCGAGGCGACGGGAGCGGGCGCGGCGGGACTGCCGACCCTGGTCGAGCAGGCCGGCGCGGCAGGGCTGCCCGCGAGCCTGGCCGTGGAAGGCTCGCCGGTGCCGCTGCCCGCGGCGATCGATCTGGCGGTCTTCCGGATCGTTCAGGAGGCACTCACCAACACGCGCAAGCACGCGAGCGGGGCGCGGGCCACCGTACGGATCAGCTACGAGGAGCGGGCGGTCGAGGTCGAGGTCCTGGACGACGGGACCGCGGTGAGCGCCTCCTCTCCAGGCTCCTCCCCTGGCGGCTTCGGGCTGGCGGGGATGGCCGAGCGGGTGGCGCTCTGCGGCGGGCGGCTGCGCACGGGTCCCCGCGAGGCGGGCGGCTTCGAGGTCCATGCGAGGCTGCCACTGTGATCACCGTGCTGCTCGTGGACGACCACGCCCTCGTCAGGACCGGGTACCGGCTCATGCTGAACGCGCAGCCCGACATCTCCGTCGTCGGCGAGGCGAACGACGGCGCGCAGGCGCTGGAGCGCTGCCGCGATCTGCGCCCCGAGGTCGTGGTCATGGACCTGCACATGCCGGGGATGGACGGCATCGAGGCGACGGCGGCCATCGTCGCCGAGTTCGCGCGGACCAAGGTCCTCATGCTCAGCACGTTCGACCTGGACGAGAACGTCGTGACCGCGCTCAGGGCGGGAGCCGACGGCTTCCTGCCGAAGGACGTCTCGCCCGAAGAGCTCGTCGACGCCGTCAGGGTCGTCCACGGCGGCGAGGCGGTCGTCGCCCCGCGCCTGCTCACCGGGCTGATCCACACCTACGTCAGGGGCGGCCGCCCCCGCGCCGAGATCGAGGGGCTCACCGCGAGGGAGCGGGACGTGCTCGTGCTCATCGCCAAGGGCCTGTCCAACGGCGAGATCGCCCAGCGGCTCGACGTCTCGCCGAGCACCGTGAAGAACCACGTGACCGCGCTGTTCGCCAAGATCGGCGTGCGGGACAGGGCGCAGGCGGTGATCGTCGCCTACGAGCGGGGGCTCGTCAGCCCTGGGGAGTAGGACCGTCCTCCCACTCCTTCGCCCGCGAAACCGTCCCGCAGCAGGAAGGAACCGGCGTTTCCCGCCGCGAGCCTAGAAGGCATGACAGCGATACGGGCGACCAATCTGACCAAACGGTACGGCCAGACCACGGCCGTGGCGGGACTGTCCTTCGACGTCGCTCCCGGACGGGTGACCGGGTTCCTCGGGCCCAACGGAGCCGGCAAGTCGACCACCATGCGGATGATCCTCGGGCTCGACCATCCGACGGACGGGGCCGTCACCGTCCACGGCGTGCCGTACGCGAAACTCAAGCACCCTCTGCGCAGGATCGGCGCGCTGCTGGACGCGAAGGCCGTCCACGGCGGGCGCAGCGCCCGCAACCACCTGCTGGCCATCGCCCAGAGCAACGGGATCCCCGCCTCGCGGGTGGCGGAGTGCCTGGAGCTGGTCGGGCTCACCGGGGTGGCCAGGCGACGGGTGGGCGGGTTCTCTCTCGGCATGTCGCAGCGGCTCGGCATCGCGGCCGCGCTGCTCGGCGACCCGGAGATCCTGCTGTTCGACGAGCCGGTCAACGGGCTCGACCCGGACGGCATCCTGTGGATCCGCACGCTGATGAGGAAGCTGGCCGCCGAAGGACGCACCGTCTTCGTCTCCAGCCATCTGATGAGCGAGATGGCGCAGACCGCCGACCACCTGATCGTGATCGGCAGGGGCACGCTGATCGCCGACACCAGCGTCGAGGAGTTCATCGGGCGCAGCTCCCAGGGATACGTGAAGGTGCGCTCGCCGTACCTGGCTGAGGTGGCGGCCCTGCTGCCGCACGCCGAACGGCACCACGACCACCTGCGGGTGGCGGGAACGTCCCCGCTGGAGATCGGCACGCTCGCCGCGCAGCGGGGGCTGGCGCTGGAGGAGCTGACGTTCGTGCAGCCGACGCTGGAGGCCGCCTACATGGAGCTCACCAAAGACAGTCTGGAGTACACCTCATGATCGACGTGCTGCGCTCGGAGTGGACCAAGATCCGGTCCGTCCGCTCCACCATGTGGACGCTGGGGACGGCAGGCGTGCTCATGCTCGCGCTCGGCGTCCTGGGAGCGGTGGCGGTGACAGGACAGAGTGGCGCCAAGGAGGGCCTGGAGCTCGTCGGCACGAGCCTGAGCGGCCTGTCGTTCGCCTCGCTGGCGCTGGCGGCGCTGGGCGTGCTGGTGATCAGCGGCGAGTACCGGACGGGAGCCATCCGCACCACGCTGACAGCCGTCCCCTGGCGGCTCGGGCTGCTGACCGGCAAGGTCGTGGTCTTCGCGGCCGTGGCCTTCGTGGTCAGCACGGCGGCCTCGTTCGGCGCGTTCTTCGCGAGTCAGGTGATCTTCGCCAGGGAGGGGCTGTCGGTGGCCCTGACCGAGCCCGGCGTCTTCCGCGCGGTCGTCGGCGCGGGGTTGTACCTGACCGCGAGCGGGCTGTTCGGGCTGGCCCTCGGCGCGCTGATCAGGCACACCCCCGGCGCGATCGTCACCGCCATCGCGCTGATCATGGTGCTGCCCACCATGACGGTGATGCTGCCGGACGAGTGGGGACGGGTCGTGCGGGACCACTTCACCTCCAACGCGGGGATACGGATCACCGAGGTGAACCCCGTGGGCGGGCTGGCGCCGTGGACGGGGTTCGCCGTCTACCTGGGCTGGATCGCCGTCACCCTGGTCCTCGCCGCCGTCCTGCTGAAGAAGCGCGACGCCTGACTCGGCATGGACCCTCCGCTGGGCTCTCCCCGCGGAGGGTCACTCCGCGCGCAGGGCGATCACCGGGTCCAGGCGGCCCGCCCGGCGGGCGGGGGCCACTCCGAAGAAGACGCCGACGGCGGCGGACACCCCGAACGCCAGCGCGACCGACCACCAGGTGATCGCCGCGGGGACGGGCGTGAACGCCTGGATGGCCAGCGCGCCGCCCACGCCGAGCAGGATGCCGAGCACGCCGCCGATGGTGGTCAGCAGCACGGCCTCGATGAGGAACTGGGCCAGGACGTCGCGCTGGCGGGCGCCCAGCGCCTTGCGCAGGCCGATCTCGCGGGTGCGTTCGCGGACGCTGACGAGCATGATGTTGGAGACGCCCACGCCGCCCACGAGCAGCGAGATGCCCGCGATGGCGGCGAGCACGCCGGTGAGCATGCCGAGGACGCTGCCGATGGTGCCGAGCAGCTGCGTCTGGGTGACGGCGGAGAAGCGCTCGCCCGGATAGCGCCGGCTCAGGGCGTCGACGACCTTCTGCTGGAGCGGCTCGATCTCGTCGGGGCCCGAGGCGCCGACCGCGATGCCGTTGATCTTGTCGGCGCCGATCAGCCGCTGCGCGGTGGTGACGGGAACGTGCACCTCCTTGTCGCGGGCCACCCCGAACGTCGCGCCCACCGTGGCGTAGACGCCGACGACGCGGAAGCGGGCACCCGAGACGGTGATCTGGCGGCCCACGGGGTCGATGTCGCCGAACAGCTCGTCGGCCACCTCCGCGCCGAGCACCGCGACCCTGCGACGGGTGTCGACGTCGGTCTCGGTCAGGTAGCGGCCGCGGTCGAGGGGGCGCTGGAAGATGTTGGGGAGGTTCTCGTCCGTGCCGACGATGGTGACGAACGCATCCGTCCTGCCGACGCGAACGGTCTCACCGGACTGGACGGAGACGGTGACCTTGCCGGGATCACCGACGACCCTGCGGACGTAGGCGGCGTCGGACAGGTTCATCCTGCTCTGCGTCGGGGCCGCGCCCACGCTGAGCTGGCCGGGGACGACGAGGATGATGTTGCTGCCCAGGCCGGAGATCTCGCGCTCGATCGCGTTCTTGGCGCCCGAGCCGATCGCGACGAGGATGACGACGGCCAGGACGCCGATGATCACGCCGAGCATGGTGAGCGTGCTGCGCAGCCGGTTGACCCTGAGGGCCTCCAGCGCCATGAAGAACGCCTCCGCGCCCCTCACCCGTCTCCCTCCTCACGGTGGTCTTCGGGGGCGACGCCGCCTGCGGAGGCCCCCTGGCGGTTGGCGGTGTCGAGTTCGATGAGGCCGTCGCGCACGTGGATCTGGCGGCGCGCATGGGCCGCGACCTCGGGTTCGTGGGTGACCAGGACGATCGCCACCCCGCTGTCGGCGTTCAACCGGTCGAGGATGGCCATCACCTCGTCCCCGTTGCGGGTGTCCAGGTTCCCCGTCGGCTCGTCGGCCAACAGCACCGAAGGCTCCCCCACCAGCGCCCGCGCGATCGCCACCCGCTGCTGCTCCCCGCCCGACATCTGCGACGGCCGGTGGTCGAGCCGGTGCCCCAGCCCCACCGCCTCCAGCGCCCGTCGGGCGCGCGCCCGCCGCTCGACCTTCCCCACCCCGCGATACACCAGCGGCAGCGCCACGTTGTCGAGCGCCGACGTCCGTCCCAGCAGGTGGAACGACTGGAAGACGAACCCGATCGTCCTGTTCCGCAGCGAGGCGAGCGCGGTGTCAGTCAGAGCGGAGATCTCCGTCCCGTTCACCCGCAGCGCGCCGGACGTCGGCCGGTCGAGGCAGCCGAGCAGGTGCATCAGGGTGGACTTCCCCGAGCCGGACGGCCCGATGATCGCCACGAACTCGCCCTGGTCGATCCGCAGGCTCACCCCTCGCAGCGCGTCGACGGAGACGCCTTCGAGCTGGTAGGAGCGCGCGAGGTCGACGGCCTCCAGTGCGGGGGTCATGACAGCGGCTGGCCCTGCCGTACGGCGTCGGCGCCCTTGACCACCACGCGTTCGCCGACGGCCAGCCCGCTCGCCACTTCCACCATGGCATCGCCCTGGGCGCCGAGCTTGACCACGCGCCGCTGGGCCGTACCGCCGGCCGAGACCCAGACCACGCTCTCACGCCCGCTGGAGACGATCGCCGAGGCGGGCACGGCCACGGCGGACGGCGACTCGCGGACGGTGAGCCTGGCGACCGCGCTCATGCCGGGCTTGGGCGTCGGCGCCGCAGAGCCGTCGTCGAAGGCACCGGCGCCGAGGGACAGCTGCACGGGATAGCTGACACCGCCCGTCGTTGCCTCCATGGGCTGGATGCCGACGCCGGTCACCGTGGCGGTGTAGGTCGCGCCGGGCACCGCGTCGAGCTCCACCTCCGCGCGGGTCTCCGGCTTCACCAGCAGCACGTCGGTCTCGTCGATGTCGGCCGACAGCGTCAGCTTGGACACGTCGGTGACCGTCACGATCGGGTCGCCCGCCGAGACGGGCACGCCGACAGCGACCGCCGCGCCACCACCCGAGGACCCGCCGGACGGCACGGCAGGAAGCTGCTGCGCCGCGCCGCCGGGGATCTGCCCCAGCAGCCCGCTCAACGCGCTGGACCCGCCCCCACCCGAAGGACGTCCGAGCGTGACGACGCCGCCGAAGGGCGCCTTGATCGTCAGCGCCTTCACCGTGGACTCGGCCGCCTTGACCGCGGCCTTAGCCTGCGTGCGCGAGGCGGCCTGCAGCGACGACATCGAGGCGGTCAGCCCGCTGGTGAAGCCGCTGACGGTACGGCTGAGCGAGGCGGTGATCTGCGACAGCGCCTGCTTGTTCGCCTTGTGCTGGGTCTCGGCCATGTCGATGGCCGACAGCAGCTGCCTGCGCGCGGCCGCGTCGTCCACCTTGCGCGCCTCCGCCCTCGCCCTGGCGAAGTGCCTGGCCACCTTGCGGTCGAAGGCGCTGGTGTCGATGCTCGCCATGCGGGGCGTCGAGGGAGCAGCCACGGGTCGCGCCGCCTTGCGCGCCTGGTCGAGCTGGTCGGTCGCCTGCGGCGAGCGGATCCTGGCGAGGATCTGGCCCTTGGCGACCTTCTCGCCGTCGCGCACGTACAGCTTGCTCACCGTGCCCTGCGCGGGCGCGCGCAGCGTGGCGGCGGCCCTGGCGCCGATGGTGGCGGGCGCCTCGACGACCTCGGTGACCGGGGCTCGCTGCACCTGGGCGAGCTGGTAGGCAGGCGGTTCATCGGCTGTGCAGCCGGTAACCGCTAACAGGACGAGCAGCGGGGGGATACCGCGACGAACCGTCACGCCGCCTAGCGTAGAGGGAGGGTCAGTCGACCGCCCGCCGTACCCCTCTCACAGCCGGTATGGCCTGTTGAGGGCATCGCCCGGCCGCTCCCCTGCGGGCGTGGAGCGGGACGGTCAGCCGGAGGCGAGCTGGCGGCCTCGGTCGCGGGCGGCCTCGATGGCGGCGAGGAAGGCCGCGCGGACGCTGTGCCGTTCCAGCTCGGCGATCGCGGCGATCGTCGTCCCGCCTGGCGAGGTCACCGCCTCGCGGAGGATCACCGGGTGCTCCCCCGAGTCGCGCAGCATGATCGCCGCACCCACGATCGACTGCGTGACCATGTCCAGCGCCGCGGCGCGCGGCATCCCCAGCAGGATCCCCGCGTCCACCATCGCCTCGACGAGGTAGAAGAAGTACGCGGGCCCGCTGCCCGACAGCGCCGTCGCCGCGTCCTGCTGCGACTCCGGGATCCGCAGCACCTTGCCCACCGGCTTGAGCAGGCTCTCGGTGCGCTGCAGGTGCTCCTCGCCCGCGTAGGCCCCCGCCGAGATCACGCTCATCGCCTCGTCGAACCTGATCGGCGTGTTCGACATGACCCTGACCACCGGCACGTCCACACCGAGCCGCTGCTCGACGAAGCCGGTCGTGATGCCGGCCGCCGCCGAGATGACGAGCCTGTCGGCCGGCACGTAGGGGGCGATCTCGGACAGCAGGGCGGCCATGTCCTGCGGCTTGACCGCGAGGATCAGCGTGTCGGCGACCTTGGCCGCCTCGGTGTTCGACACGGTCCGCACGCCGTACGTCTCCCGAAGCGCCTGGGCCCGCTCCTCCCTGCGCGCGGTCGCCAGGACGTCGCCCGGCTTGAACCCGGCCCGCAGCAGCCCCGACAGCAGGGCCTCGCCCATCTTGCCGGTTCCCAGAATCGCAATCATGCGGGCAGCCTACCTATGCGGCGAAAGCCCGCGCCCAGGTGGCGGCATCCCAACGCCGACGACCTCCCGCCGACGGCTCGTCGCGCCAGGGCCCTCCTCAGGTGCGGCAGGCGCATGGGCGCGTGCCTGCGAGACGTCCGGCCCCGCGATTCGGGCTCAGGCCTTGGACAGCCGATTCGGGCTCAGGCCTTGGACAGCAGGGACCTGGCGAAGAAGGCGAGGTTGGCGGGCCGTTCCGCGAGGCGGCGCATGAGGTAGGCGTACCAGTCGTCGCCGTACGGCACGTACACCCTGACCTGCGAGCCGATCCCCGCCAGGCGGAGCTGCTCGGCGGGGCGGACGCCGTACAGCATCTGATACTCGAACCCGGTCGTGTCGCGCTCGTGCAGTATCGCCAGCGCGGCGGCGATCTCGATCAGGCGCGGGTCGTGGGTGGCGACCATCGGGTAGCCGGTGCCGGCCATGAGCGTCCTGAGGCAGCGGACGTAGCTGCGGTCGATGTCCCTGGGCGAGGTGAAGGCCAACGCCTCGGGCGCGACGTACGCGCCCTTGCACAGCCGGACCCTCGCGCTGTCGACCCTTGCGCAGCGCTCCTGCGCGTCGCGCAGGTAGGACTGGACGACCACGCCGACGTCGGGGTGTTCCTTGCGGAGCGTCGAGTGGATCGAGTGCTGGGCCTCGATCGTGTCGTGCTCCTCGGCGTCGAGGGTGACCGTCAGCCCCTTCGCCGCCGCCGCCTCGCAGACCGACGCGGCGTTGTCGAGGGCGAGCTGCTCCGACAGGCGCAGGCCGAGGGCTGTCAGCTTGACGGAGACGTCGGCTCCCACGGGGAGGCGCTCCAGGAGGGTCAGGTAGGCGCGGACCTCGTGCTCGGCCTGCGTCCTGTCGGTGACGTCCTCGCCGAGGTGGTCGACCGTGACCAGCAGGCCCTGGTCGGACAGGTCGTGGACGACGGCTCCGACGTCGTCGGCGACATAGCGGCTGACCACTCCCCTGGTGAGCGGGGACGAGGAGACGAGACGCTCGGCGCGCTCACTTCGCGAGGCGGTGAGGAGGACGTGACGCAGCACGTGTCCAGCGTAGACCCCGCACCGTCCCCGATCACCGACCTTCGCCCGCGCCACCCGGTCGACCTCGCCGAGGCCCCGGATTCCGGGTAATCCCGCCGAAGCCCCGAGTTCCAGGCGACCTCACCGAGGCCCCGGGTTCCGGGCTGACCTCGCCGAAGCCTCGGGTTCCGGGCGACGGTCCAGCCGCCCGAAAGTGAGGCAGCGCCCCGGGCGGGCCGCCCCGCGATCAGGCTGTCCGTGGGCGACGCAGGGCGCGGTCCCTGCGACGGTCAGGCGGCCTGCGGGAGGCGGGCCCATAGCGGCGATGACCGGAGAGTGAACCGGGTCGTGGCGAGATCCGTCATACGGATATGCGGACAACAGCCCTTGTGGCCGGGTGCCTGATGCTGACCGTGAGCTGCGGCGCGGCCGCCACCGATACGGCAGACCGCGCCAACCCCCACCAACCCGTCACCGCCCAGCCGGTGATCACCACGCCTTCCCAGTCGCCCACCCGGCCGCCGAAGCAGGTCAAGCCGGTCGGCGACACCGTGAACACCCGGAAGGTCGCCTTCACCGACGCCAAGGCCAAGGGCCGTCAGGTCAAGCTCGTGTGGTGGTCGGGCGTCGAGCCGTGCACGGTGCTCGACAGCGTGAAGGTGAAGGAGACGTCCAAGCGGGTGACCATCACCCTCTACGAGGGCACGGCGGCCAAGGCCAAGAACGTCGCCTGCATCATGCTGGCCATCGAGAAGACCACGACGGTCAAGCTGAAGGCCCCGATCGGCAAGCGCAAGATCGTCGACGGCGGCAAGCAGCGCTAGCCCGATTCCGCCGATCCGAGCTCGAGCGGTAGCACGATCCTGCCGGTCTCTCCCGAGCCGGAGCAGTGGACGTTTCAGTGGAGCTCATCCGAGCCGGAGCGGCACCGCGTTCCCGCGAAGCTCACCCGAGCCGGAACGGCACCGCGTTCCCGCGAAGCTCACCCGAGCCGGAGCGGCACTGCGTCCCCGCGGCGGCGGCCAGGAGACGTGGGAGCCGCATCGCATTTCCGCGGAGCTCATGCGAGCTGGAGTGGTAGGCGGGCGACGTCCCGTGTGTACCACCGGCCGGTCCACCCGCTCGACGGCGTCGTCGGGCGGGTCGGCGTGTCCCAACGCCGCTGCCGGGCGCGCCCGCGCGGGGACAGGCCGGCGAGAATGACCATGACGCGACCCTCGGCTCCGCCCGCACGACCCGACCTGCTCGCCACGCGCACCCGATGCCGGGACGCGACGCCGTGTGGGAAAACCGTGTCCCAGACAAGGGACCTTCGCCCGAGGCTCGCACGACCCGGACGCTCGCCCAGCGCACCCGATGCCGGGACAGGACGCCCGGAGAACCATGACCCAGGCGGGCAACCGACCTTCAGCCGCCGCCCACACAACCCGGACACTCACCCAGCGGACCCAGCGCCTGGGCTCGGCGCGGAAGAGCGTGACCCAGGCGAGGGAACGTCGGCCGCCGCCTGCACGGCCTGGCCCACCAGCCCGGCGGGCCGACCGGTCGGCGGGCTGACGGGCCGGCGGATCAGGATTGCCGACCTCAACACACCCCACCGCACAACCTCCGTCGGGGTGACGGTCGCCGGTAGAGGTTCCGGCGGGGATCGGCGGAGATACTGCCGGGGCCTGGATCGGCGGGAGGTACTGCCGGGGTCCGGACCAGCCGGCGGACGCCGTCCCCAGGGGACGGGTTGACCGTCCTGGTCTGAGGCGTGGGGAACTGTCGTGGCAGCGCGTCTCGTTCGGCATCGTGAGTCATCCGTTTTCCCGAAAGTCGGGAATGCCGACGCACGCACCCAGGTTGAGTCGGATAGGCTCAACTCGTTTGACAAACCACCCGGCGGTTCGTACGTTGAGCCTACCAAGCTCAACTTTGACTACAAGGACGTACTCATGGCACGTGCGGTAGGTATCGACCTGGGGACGACCAACTCCGTCGTCTCGATCCTCGAGGGCGGTGAGCCCACCGTCATCGCCAACGCGCAGGGCTCTCGGACCACGCCGTCCGTGGTCGCCTTCGCGAAGAACGGCGAGGTCCTCGTCGGTGAGGTGGCCAAGCGCCAGGCCGTCACCAACGTGGACCGGACGATTCGCTCGGTCAAGCGCGAGATGGGCACCAACTGGTCCCAGGAGATCGACGGCAAGAAGTTCTCCCCTCAGCAGATCAGCGCCTTCGTCCTGCAGAAGCTCAAGCAGGACGCCGAGGCCTACCTGGGCGAGAAGATCACGGACGCCGTGATCACCGTTCCGGCGTACTTCAACGACTCCCAGCGCCAGGCCACCAAGGAGGCCGGCACGATCGCGGGCCTCAACGTGCTCCGCATCATCAACGAGCCGACCGCCGCGGCCCTCGCCTACGGCCTCGACAAGGACAAGGACCAGACCATCCTGGTCTTCGACCTCGGCGGCGGCACGTTCGACGTGTCCCTGCTCGACGTCGGCCAGGAGGACGGCCACGGCTTCGTCGAGGTGAAGGCCACCTCCGGTGACAACCACCTCGGTGGCGACGACTGGGACCAGCGTGTCGTCGACGAGCTGGTCAAGCGCTTCCAGAACGCGCACGGCGTCGACCTGGCCAAGGACAAGATGGCCCTCCAGCGCCTCCGCGAGGCCGCGGAGAAGGCCAAGATCGAGCTGTCCAGCCAGGCTGAGACCAACATCAACCTGCCCTACATCACCGCCTCCTCCGAGGGTCCTCTCCACCTGGACGAGAAGCTGACCCGCTCGGAGTTCCAGCGCCTGACCGCGGACCTGCTCGAGCGGACCAAGGGCCCGTTCCACCAGGTCATCAAGGACGCCGGCATCAAGGTCGCCGACATCGCCCACGTGGTGCTCGTCGGTGGCTCGACCCGTATGCCCGCCGTGTCCGAGCTGGTCAAGGAGCTCACCGGCGGCAAGGAGCCCAACAAGGGCGTCAACCCCGACGAGGTCGTCGCCATCGGCGCCGCGCTGCAGGCGGGTGTGCTCAAGGGTGAGGTCAAGGACGTCCTGCTGCTCGACGTGACCCCGCTGTCCCTCGGCATCGAGACCAAGGGCGGCATCTTCACGAAGATCATCGAGCGCAACACGACGATCCCGACCAAGCGCTCCGAGGTCTTCACCACGGCCGAGGACAACCAGCCGTCGGTGCAGATCCAGGTCTACCAGGGCGAGCGCGAGATCGCCTCGTACAACAAGAAGCTGGCCACGTTCGAGCTGACCGGCATCGCGCCGGCTCCGCGCGGCATCCCGCAGATCGAGGTCACCTTCGACATCGACGCCAACGGCATCGTCAACGTCTCCGCCAAGGACCTCGGTACCGGCAAGGAGCAGACGATGACGATCACCGGCGGCTCCGCGCTGCCGAAGGACGACATCGAGCGCATGATGCGCGAGGCCGAGTCCTACGCCGAAGAGGACAAGAAGCGTCGCGAGGAGGCCGAGGTCCGCAACAACGCCGACGGCCTCGCCTACCAGACGGAGAAGTTCCTCCGCGAGAACGACGACAAGGTTCCCGGCGAGATCAAGACCGAGGTGAACGACGCGCTCGCGGAGCTGAAGAAGGCTCTCGAGGGCACCGACACCGACGTGATCCGCAACTCGGCCGAGAAGCTCGCCACGGTCAGCCAGAAGATGGGTTCGGCGATCTACGCTCAGAACCAGCAGGCGGGTGGCGCCCCCGAGGGTGACACCGCGCAGGCCAAGGCCGAGGCCAACGCCGACGACGACGTCGTCGAGGCCGAGATCGTGGACGAAGACCAGCCCAAGAAGGACCAGTGACGATGTCTGACCCGCGCGATAACGGGCCCGAGACAGAGCCGGTGATCCGCGACAACCGCAAGATCGACCCCAAGACAGGCAAGGCGAGGACCGTATCGGAGGAGCAGGTCCAGGCCGCTCCTCCGGCGGACGCCGCGCCGGCCGCCGGCGGTGACGCCGGTCTCCTGGCCGAGCGCACCGCCGACCTGCAGCGTCTGCAGGCGGAGTACACCAACTACCGCAGGCGGGTCGAGCGCGACAGGGTCGCGGTGCGCGAGCAGGCGGTCGCCGGGGCACTCTCCGAGCTGCTGCCGGTCCTCGACGACATCGGCAGAGCCCGCGACCACGGCGAGCTGACCGGCGGTTTCGCCAAGGTCGCCGAGTCTCTGGAAGCTGTCGTCACCAAGCTGGGGCTGACCTCGTTCGGTCAGAAGGGCGAGCCCTTCGACCCGACCGTCCACGAGGCGCTGATGCACAGCTACTCCTCGGAGGTGACCGAGCCGACCGCCATCGAGGTCCTGCAGCTCGGCTACCGCATCGGCGACCGGGTGCTGCGTCCCGCTAGGGTCGCGGTCGCCGAGCCCGAGGACGCCCCGGCCGCGTCCGACGAAAACTAAGAAACCCCCGAAAGGACGCCATAGATGAGCACCAAGGACTACCTGGAGAAGGATTACTACGCCGTCCTTGGTGTGCCCAAGACCGCCACCGCCGACGAGATCAAGAAGGCCTACAGGAAGCTGGCCAGGCAGTACCACCCTGACGCCAACCAGGGTGACGCCGCCAAGGAGGCCAGGTTCAAGGAGATCTCCGAGGCCAACGACGTGCTCTCCGACAGCAAGCGCCGCAAGGAGTACGACGAGGCGCGCACGCTGTTCGGGTCGGGCGTGGGCGGGCCGCGGCCAGGCGGCGGTGGCGGTGGTTTCCCGTTCGACTTCGGCGACCTGTTCGGCGGCACGGGACAGCAGAGCGGAAGCACGAGCGAGCGCATCGGCGACCTTTTCGGGGGACTGTTCAACAGGGGCGGCGCGGGCGGCTCCCGCACCACGGGCACGACGACCAGGCCGCGCCGCGGCCAGGACATCGAGTCCGAGGTCACGCTCACCTTCACCGAGGCGGTGGAGGGCCACACCGTCTCGCTCAGGCTGACCACGTCGTCGGCGTGCAAGGCGTGCAGCGGCACGGGAGCCAAGGCCGGCACCACCCCGCGGGTCTGCCCGACCTGCGAGGGCACCGGCGCGGCCAGCCGTAACCTGGGCAACTTCGCCTTCTCCGAGCCGTGCCGCGACTGTAAGGGCCGGGGTCTCCTCGTCGACGACCCGTGCCCCGTGTGCGACGGCAGCGGCAGGGCCAAGAGCACCCGCACCATCCAGGCGCGCATCCCCGCGGGGGTGGCCGACGGACAGCGGGTCAAGCTCAAGGGCAAGGGCGCGCCGGGCGAGAACGGCGGGCCGGCGGGCGACCTCTACATCCAGACCCACGTCAAGCCGCACGCGGTGTTCGGGCGGTCGGGCGACAACCTGACCATCACCGTGCCCGTCACCTTCACCGAGGCGGCACTCGGCGCGGAGATCAAGGTGCCCGTCCTCAAGGGCATGCCTGTCACTCTGCGCATTCCGGCGGGCACGCCCAACGGCCGCACCTTCAGGGTTCGCGGCAGGGGGGCCACCCGTAAGGACGGCACCAAGGGCGACCTGCTCGCCTCGGTCGAGGTGCTCGTGCCGCAGGAGCTCGACGACAAGTCGCGCGAGCTGCTGAACGAGTTCCGTACGGCCACCGCGAGCGAGGACCCGAGGGCCGACCTCATCCAACGTGCCAGGAGCGAGTAGGCCGATGGACGCCAACTACTTCAACCTGTCGGACGAGACACCCGTCTATGTCATCTCGGTGGCCGCGCAGCTGTCGGGTCTGCACCCGCAGACCCTCCGGCAGTACGACCGCCTGGGACTGGTCTGCCCCGGGCGTACGGCGGGGCGCGGCCGCCTCTACTCGATGCGAGACATCATCCAGCTGCGCGAGGTGCAGCGCCTGTCCCAGGAGGAAGGCATCAACCTCGCCGGCATCAAACGGATCCTTGAGCTGGAGAACGAGGCGCTGAGGCTGCGTGAGGAGGTCCACCGACTCAGAGCCGAGGTGTCCATGGTCAAAGCCCTGATCCGATACGAGCTGCCACCGGGGGCCTGAATACATGGACTACAAGCTCACCCAGAAGAGCCAGGAAGCGCTGTCGGTCGCGATGCGGCGGGCGGCCGCCGAGGGAAATCCCGAGATCGCACCGGCGCATCTGCTCTCCGCCCTGCTCTCCCAGACGGGCGGCACCGCCGTACCCCTGCTCGAAGCGGTCGGCGTCGATTGGAAGACGTTGCGCGCGAAGGTGGAGACCGCGCTGGCGGCCCTGCCGAAGGCGCAGGGCGCCACGGTGAGCGCGCCCTCCAGCTCACGGCAGCTGCTCACGGTGATCAACACCGCTGCGCAGCGGGCCAAGCGACTGGAGGACGAGTACGTCTCGACCGAGCACCTGCTGGTCGGTCTCGCGACCGACGGCGGCGAGATGGCCACGCTCCTGCAGGGGACCGGGGCCACGCCGCAGGCGCTGCTCGACGCGTTCGAGAAGGTGCGCGGGCACGCGAGGGTCACCAGCGAGACGCCCGAGGACACCTACCAGGCGCTGGAGAAGTACGGCGTCGACCTGACAGAGCGGGCCAGGAGCGGCAAGCTCGACCCGGTGATCGGGCGCGACTCCGAGATCAGGCGTGTGGTGCAGGTGCTGTCTCGCCGTACCAAGAACAACCCTGTGCTGATCGGCGAGCCCGGTGTCGGCAAGACCGCGGTCGTCGAGGGCCTGGCCCAGCGGATCGTCGCGGGTGACGTGCCCGAGTCGCTGCGCAACAAGAAGCTGATCTCGCTCGACCTGGGCGCGATGGTCGCGGGCGCGAAGTACCGCGGCGAGTTCGAGGAGCGCCTCAAGGCCGTGCTCTCGGAGATCAAGGAGAGCAACGGGCAGATCGTCACCTTCATCGACGAACTGCACACCGTGGTCGGCGCGGGCGCGGCCGAGGGCGCCATGGACGCGGGCAACATGCTCAAGCCGATGCTGGCGCGCGGCGAGCTGCGCATGATCGGCGCGACCACGCTCGACGAGTACCGCGAGCGCATCGAGAAGGACCCCGCGCTCGAGCGGCGCTTCCAGCAGGTGTTCGTCGGTGAGCCGTCGGTCGAGGACACGATCGCGATCCTGCGTGGGCTGAAGGGCCGCTACGAGGCCCACCACCAGGTGCAGATCGCCGACAGCGCGCTCGTGGCCGCCGCGGCGCTGTCCGACCGCTACATCACCAGCCGCTTCCTGCCCGACAAGGCCATCGACCTGGTCGACGAGGCCGCCTCGCGGCTGCGCATGGAGATCGACTCGCGTCCCGTCGAGATCGACCAGCTCCAGCGCAACGTCGACAGGATGAAGATGGAGGAGCTGGCGCTGGCGAAGGAGACCGACGAGGCCTCCATCCAGCGCCTCGAACGACTGCGCGCCGAGCTGGCCGACCGGCAGGAGGAGCTCAACGCCCTCGTCGCCAGGTGGCAGCGGGAGAAGGACGGCCTCAACAGGGTCGGCGACCTGAAGAAGCAGCTCGACGAGGTGCGCGGCGCCGCCGAGCGCTTCCAGCGCGACGGCAACTACGCCGAGGCGTCCAGGCTGCTGTACGACGAGGTGCCGCGCCTGGAGAAGGAACTGTCGACCGCCACCCAGGAGACCCCCGACCAGCAGATGGTCAAGGAGGAGGTCGGCCCCGACGACATCGCCGAGGTCATCTCCTCGTGGACCGGCATCCCTGCGGGCCGCCTGCTGGAGGCGGAGACGGCCAAGCTGCTGCGGATGGAGGACGAGCTCGGCAGGCGGCTCATCGGCCAGCGCGAGGCCGTCCAGGCCGTCTCCGACGCCGTACGGCGCACCCGCGCGGGCATCGCCGACCCCGACAGGCCGACAGGGTCGTTCCTGTTCCTCGGCCCGACGGGCGTGGGCAAGACGGAGCTGGCCAAGGCGCTGGCGGAGTTCCTGTTCGACGACGAACGGGCGATGACCCGCATCGACATGTCCGAGTACTCCGAGAAGCACAGCGTCGCCCGCCTGGTCGGCGCGCCTCCCGGCTACGTCGGCTACGAGGAGGGCGGACAGCTCACCGAGGCCGTGCGGCGGCGTCCCTACACCGTCGTGCTGCTGGACGAGGTTGAGAAGGCGCACCCCGAGGTCTTCGACATCCTGCTGCAGGTGCTCGACGACGGGCGGCTGACCGACGGGCAGGGCCGCACGGTCGACTTCCGCAACACGATCCTCATCCTGACCTCCAACATCGGCTCGCAGTACCTCGTCGACCCGAAGCTGGAGAACGGCGCCAAGCGCGACGCCGTGATGGGCGCGGTGCGGGCGTCGTTCAAGCCGGAGTTCCTCAACAGGCTCGACGACGTCATCCTGTTCGACTCGCTCGGCTCGGAGGAGCTGACGAAGATCGTCGACCTGCAGGTGGAGCGCCTCGCGCGGCGGCTCGCCGAGCGGCGGCTCGCCCTGAACGTCACGCCCGCGGCCCGCGACTGGCTGGCGATCACCGGCTACGACCCGATGTACGGCGCGCGGCCGCTGCGGCGGCTGGTGCAGTCGGCGATCGGGGACAAGCTCGCGAAGGCGGTGCTGTCGGGTGAGGTGATCGACGGCGACACGGTCCAGGTCGACCTGGGCGACGACGAGCTGACGATCGCCCGCGCCTGATCTGTTCGACGACCCGGCCCCGGATGCTCTCGTCCGGGGCCTTTTCGTGACGTCAGGCGCCGTCGGCCCGGGCCAGGGACAGGACCTCCTCGGAGGTGGGCGGGGACGCCGGATGGTGGCTGAGGCACATCGGCACCCTGATCCGGTGGAACCCCGCCCCTTCGGCCGCCACGTAGAACTGGCCGGCCCTCAGCCGCCCGATCTCCTGCGCCCCTCCGCCCTTCAACCTGGCCATCTCCTGCGCGGCCGCGATCTGGATCGGCGCGTTCAGGAAGCCGAAGAACTGCGTGGCGGCGTTACCGGGGATGTGGTTGTGCAGGCCTTTCGGCGCCTGGGTGGCGAAGACCAGGCCCAGCCCGTACTTGCGGGCCTGCGAGGCGAGCATCAACGTGCTGCCGGTGGCGGGGGTGGTCCTCCCCTGCGGGGCGAACGTCTGCGCCTCGTCCATGACCAGCAGCCCGCCCAGCGGCCTGTCGCCCGCCGGCCGCCGCCTGAACCAGGCGAACAGCCCGAGCTGCAGCCGGTTGACGAAGCTCTGCCGCTGACCGTCTTCCTGCAGCCCGGCCAGGTTGATCACCGAGACCCGCGCCCGGCGCCCCCGCTCGGGCGTCAGCAGCACCCCGGGGTCGACCGCGGTGCCCTCGCCGCCGAACATCGGGTCGTTGATGACCGCCGCGCGCAGGTTCTGCGCCGTCTCCGCGGCCAGCTTCGCCGCGCCGTCCAGGTCGCTGACCGCCTCGGGCAGCTCGGACAGCAGCGCGATCAGCCCTTCGAGCCCGTGCGAGCCCGCCCTCGCGTGGTAGGCCATCGCCTCCCTCAGCACGGCCTGGGAGCGCTGCGCCTTGGCCGTCGGCCCGTCGATCCTGGCCTTGGGGGCGAGGGCGGCGACCGAGGCGTCCAGCGCCAGGCGGAACTCGTCGGGGTCGTCGGCCAGGCCGCTCAGGTCGGGCAGCGGCTGGAAGGTGAGGGGGCGGCCGGTCTGCCTGCCGGGGGTCCAGACGACGACGTCGGTGTTCGCCAGGTAGGCGGCGGCCTTGCGCTGGTCGCCGTCCTCCCAGGTGGGCGGGGGCGACGGCCATGCCGTACCGAGGCGGGACAGGTCGTTGTTCGGATCCAGCACGATGGCGGAGACGCCCTGCAGCGCGCACTCCTCGATGAGCCTGCGGATCAGCACGGTCTTGCCCGATCCCGAGCCCGCGAAGATGACCGTGTGCTTCCTGAGGGCGGCCAGTTCGAGGCGCACGGGCGCGCCCGCGCCCGTCTCCCTGCCGAGGGTCAACGACCCGTCGTCCTCCGTCCGCCTGCCGACGGTCGACGACCGTTCCTTCCCCGGTTCCTGTGCGGGCTCCTCCACGGGCGCGGGCTGGTCGGGAGCCACGACGGACGGGCCCGTGACGGACGGGGGCGCGCCGGTCAAGTCCACGACCGGCGGGGCCGTGACGGACGGGGCAGTGGCACGCGGGGGCGCGGAGGACGGGGGTGTGGCAGGAGGAGGTGGGGAGGACAGGGACGTGGCGGACGGGCCTGTGGCGATCGGGCGGGTCGTGTCGAGGTCGTCCGCCGGGGCAGGCGGCTGCGGCTCCGTGGCCGGCCTGGTGAGGGCCTCGACCAGCAGCTTCACGTCATCGGCGGGCCGCCGGGCCGCCAGCCATTCCTGCAGGTGCGCAGGCTCCTCGTCGAGCAGCGCCCGCAGCGCCGACAGCGTCCGCAGATCCGCCTCGTCGACCCGCAGCACCCTGCCGCCCGCCGCCTCGAACGACGCAAGCGCCTCCTTCGTCTTGGGGCCGCCCGACCAGTCCTCGTTGCGCAGCACGAACAGCTGCCGCCTGGGCACCCCCTCACGCAGCCCCGCCGAGACGCACGCCGCCCTCAGCCGGTGCAGGGCCGCGACGGGACTCGTGCTGGCGATGCCCCTGAAGCACCAGTGCACCTCGTCCTCCGTCGCCTCGTCGAGCGTCAGGCGCAGGCGGGCGTGCAGCGGCGGCTTCCTGCTCGGCGGAGGGTCCTGGGCGTACCTGTGGGCCGCCGCGCCCCTGCCCGCCATCCAGGCCGTCAGCCCGGCCGACAGCAGCCCCGGCATGACGGCGTCCTCGGTCCTGGGATCCAGCGCGGGCTCGACTTCGGCGCTCTCCCTCAGCATGGCGAAGTGGGCGTCGAGCGCGGCCAGCCCCGAGGGGCCGACGTCGGACGGAGGGCTGGCCCCGCCGCCTCCGCCGTCCCCAGGCTCGTCCAGCCGGTCGAGCTCCCTGATCTCGCCCTCGGCGAGGCAGCTCTGGACATGCTTGTCGATCTTGATGAGGATCTGGCGCGGAGTCAGGCCGACTGCGCTGTCGAAGGCCTCTTCCCTCACCGGCCACGTCGGGTACGGCGGGACGAACCCCGCCCGCCCGAACCCCGCCGCGAAACGCCGCTCGACGATGGCCCTCGCGGTCTGCGCGTCCTTCAGCACCCTGAGCGTGGCCGGTTCCCTGAACCTGTCGCGGACCGTGGCGGTCGCCTGGTCGCGGATCAGCATCCAGGTGTGCGGCAGGCACGACAGCACGGTCAGCGTGCGCCTGGTGACGTCACGCAGGGCCATCAGCCCTCCGGCCACCTGCTCGACGACGGCGCCCTGCCCGTCGTCCACCAGGCGGGCGCTCGACTGCGCGACGAGCGCGTCGACCTGGTCGACGGCGATCACTGATGGGCCCGTCAGCGCCAGGAGCCGCGACAGGTCGCGTACCACCTCCTGCGGCGACCGGTAGACGCTGGTCAGCCCCCAGTCCTTGCCCAGCCCCTCGTCGGGGACGGACGACAGGTAGGCCTGGCCCGCGTCCTGCGCCGCCAGGTCGTCGGAGGCCAGCAGCACCAGCGCCCTCGCCGTGTCGTGCGCGTCCCTGAGGACGGTGCCGCCCTTGCGGCGCAGCGCCTCCACGAACAGATCGAGCGCCCTCCTGTCCAGGTGGCCCCTGCCGTCGACGGCCCGCCGTACCATCCTGGGCACGTCGGCGAGCTGGGCCAGCCGGTTCAGCAGCAGCCGCAGCTGCGACTGGCCGTCCTCGGCCGGACGCCAGAGGCTGTCGAGCATCGCGATCACGATGCTGTCCCAGAAGCTCCTGGCGTCCAGCAGGCCGACCAGGAAGAAGTAGCCGCCCTCCCGCTGCGCGTGCTCGCGCGCCCAGCCCAGCAGGTGGGTCTTGCCGGTGCCCCGCTGCCCCTGGATCACCACCCCGACCGGGCTGGCGTCGGCGCTCTCCTTCGCCTCCGTCACCCCTCGGCGCAGGTCGAGCGCGGCCATCGGGTGCAGGCTCTCCACGTGGTACGGCGAGGGCCGCCACACGTCGTCAGGAGCGTGGACGGCGTTGAGCCGCAGCGCGCCCAGCGCCTCCCATTCCGCCGTCATCGCGCGCCGATCGACAGGTAGTGCTTGTCCTGGTCGCCCACGGCCAGCGCCGCCCTGCGGTCCTCCGGCCTGAGCGCCTTCTGGTTGTCCTCGGGCACCATGACGACGTCGGGCTGCCTGTTGAGGCTGCGCAGCGCCTCGTCCATCACGTTCTGGGGCACGTCGGCCAGCCGAACGCGCACGTCGGTCAGGCTCACCCAGCCGCCCGGCTCGCGGGTCAGCTCGGCGTAGACGGCGCGCACCCTCGCCTCGACGTCCTGCACCCCGTCCTCCGCGGCCGCCTGCGCGGGCTGGAAGACGTCGCCGAAGCGCTGGTCCGTGCGAGACAGGAAACGCACGAGCCCGGCCAGCACCGCTCTCAGCGCGGCGCCGTTCGAGCCGGAGGTGACCTTCACGCCCGCACGGATCTCCTCGGCCAGCCGCGCCCACCCGTCGTCGGTCAGCACGTGCGCGAACGACCGGCCCCGTTTGTGGCTCTCGACCAGCTTGAGGTCGTTCAGGTGACGGCGGTCCTTGCCGTCGAGGGTGATGTTGTACCGCTCCTTCAGCTCCGGGTTGGTCACCTCATCGGCCTCGGCCATGAGGACGATCATCACGGAGATCTGCGGAACCGACAGTGCCATTTCCTACCCCTTCGTTGACGAACGCCGCGATCTCGCGGGCCACTGCCTGCGCGTCCGTCAGAACGGCGCGACTGGTGAAGCGCAGCACCACAAAGCCGTCCCGCGCCAGGCGCACGTCACGCCGCCGGTCCGACTCGAACGTCTCCTGCCTCAGGTGGCTGTCGTCGTCGATCTCGACGATCAGCCGCGCCTCCCTCCAGAGGAGGTCGACCCTGATCGGGTTGCTGAGCGGGTGCGAGGCGTAGACCTGGTTCCACTCCCTGCCGGCCGCCCATTCGCACCGCCTGAGCACGCTCTCCATGCGCTGCTCGGCGGGGCTCGCGTGATGTGGCCGCCCCTTCCTCGGCTCCCACGGCCCGCCTCGATCGGGCGGCGCGAGCCGGTCCTGCGGCACGGGTCCGTCGGAGGCGCGCGGCGGGGCGGATGGAGGGGCGGGAGCCGGGAGAGCAGCGGCCGTCACGGCCGGGGCCGAGGGGGCGCGCAGGACGCGCAAGCCCGTCCAGCGTTCGAGCCACTGGCAGGCCGCCGACAGCACGTCCGCCTCGCCCTGGCTCAGCTCGCCGCACGACGCGACCGCGATCGTCGAACCGGTCCCGATGACCCTGCCGAGGCCCGCCGCGCGCACCTCAGCGGAGAAGCGTGCCGTACAGGGGCGGCCTCTCAGCGCCGCCTCGGCCAGGTCGGCGAGGAACGGCCCGAAGTGCCCGTCCCCTGCCGCCAGCCGTACGGCGAGCACGCGCACCGCCCGCACCCCTGCGCCACCGGGGCCCGCGATGTCCTCGGCACCCGGTAACCACTGCGGGAAGCGGCGCACGGCGAGGTCCTCCATGTCGCGCAGCACCGCCGCCACCAGGTCGCCCACCCGGTGCGGGGCGGTCGCGGCGTGCGTGAGGACGACCGGCGGCACTGCGGAATCCCCTCATTCACGGACCATCCACTCTTTGCTGAAGCTATACGTAATCGCCCTCGCCGCGCGCCAGTGTTACGAGATGTTCGCGGCACGCGTCTCGATCATTAAGGGCTTCACCACCGTTGGCCCAAGCCGCGCCGCCCGCCGTGTCGTCGTCACTAGCTTCGTCTTTCGTCGGATCACCGAACACGATCGGGGGAACGTGCATGTCGAACGCATCACGGAGAATTCGGAGCGTCCTTGCGGTGGCCGTCCTGGCGACCGGCATGGGCATGGTCTCGGGGCCCGCGTCGGCGGGAGTCTGCGGGCAGCGGCTCGCGATCAACGACGGGACGACGTTGGCCTCGTTCTGCGACGAAGCGGCGGAGTTCAGGGCCCAGGCCACGCACACCTCGATGACCGTTCCCGCGAACTCCGAGGCGGCGATCGCGGCCGAGCAGCTCGCCAAGAAGCTGGGCCTGCCCGGCATGGCCCGCTCGACCGCGGTCTTCAGCGTCGCCGACATGGCCGGCGTGGCCGCGGGTGCGGGACATCCCTCGCTCCCCGCAGGGCTGCCCAGCGAGGCGGGCCTGCCTGAGACCTCGCATCTGGCCGCCTCGCCCGATCTGGGAGGGCTGCCTTCGCTGCCCAACGCCGACAAGCTCCCCGTCCTCCCGATGCTGCCGGCCCTGCCGCCGGTGTCCAAGCCCTTGCTGCCCGAGGCGATCGGGAAGACTTCCGTGAAGGCACCGGCCGACACGTCCGTACCGCTCGACGCGGTCGTCGGGGAGGTCAAGGAGCTCGTGCCCGAGGGGTCGCTGCCGCTGGACGACGTGTCGAGGGTGACAGGCACCGTGCGCGTGCCGGAGCTGAGCCCGATCCTCGACCAGGGCTGAGCGCCCGTTTCCGCCTGCCGGACAGGAGCGCGCCCTCCTGTCCGCGGGTCCACATAGATCAGGGCCGTGCCCCCTTTCCCGGGCACGGCCCTTCCCCGTCTCCGGCGCCCTGACCCTTCGGGAGGCCCTGGAGACGGGAACCCTTGCCATTGGAGCCTGAGAGCCCGCACCGTCGCCGACGGCCGAGGTCCTCGGGGATGACGGGAAGGCGAAACCCTCACCTGAGGCCGGGCGGCTTCAAACGTGCGCCTGACCGAGGAAGTCCGGCGTGACGAGGCTGGGGCGGAGTACGGCGGGCGGGTCAGGAGACGAGCGAGTCGAGTTCGTCCTCCGGCAGGCCCAGGTCGAGCCTGATGCGGTAGCGGGTGCGGAGCAGGGCGACGTGCTCGGGGTCGTCCTCGGCGCACACGAGCACCGCCTGGGTCGCCCACTCGAGGCCGCCCTGCAGGTCCCCGTACGCCACGAGCGTCTCGGCGATGTTGTGCGCCGTGGCGGGCGTCGTGGTGCCCTCCGCCCTGAGCGCCTCGATGACCTCGCGCGCCTCCCCTGGCCTGTCGAGCTCGAAAAGCGTGTCGGCGATGCCCGCCCGCGGATCGATCATCGACTCGCCGCCGTCCTCGACCGCCCGCTGGAAGCATTCGAGCGCCCGGTCCGGCTGCCCCGCCTGCTTCCACTCCTCGGCGGCCAGCGCGAAGATGGCCGCGCGCGAGATGTCGCCCGAGGAGTAGGTGAGGGCGAGCTCGCCGAGCTGCCTGGCCAGCGAACTATGGTCGTCCGCCAGAAGGGCCTGCTCGAGCATTCGATCAAGGTGCTCACGGGTCACATGCGCCACACCGCGAGACTACCGAGGTGGTCCCCGGTTTGCCTGGACAATGCACATCACCGCCAGTGCACAGCTTCGGCAACGATTCGTGCAAACCCCACTACACACCGCGTGTCCCTACAGGACCAAGGGCATATAAGGCTCACGTCATCAGGGGCGGAAGGGGCTGGGCATGGCCAAGCATTTCACCTTCATGATCGCCTGTGCAGCCGTGTTGTCGACCGTCATCCCGGGCGCCGCCGGATATTTCTCCGCCCGGATGGAGGCCGTGGAGTCGGCCGAGCGAAGAGTGGCGATGATGGAGGCGCGACTCGCGAACAAGATCGAGATGGTGTCGCTTCCCCGTCCCTGTTCCCCCGGTCCCGCCACCCGTCTGAAGGTGAAACGTCCCCCGTCGCGGGCGTTCGTGCCCGCGCCGGGGACGGGCGGCGAGCGGCATGCCCGCCAGGATCAGTCGGAGCCGATCACGCCTGGCGTGGCCGGCGGGGACTGAGCCTGCGCGACAGGAACGACCTGACGAGCTGCTTGGCGGCCTCGATGATGTCGGGCGCGCCCGCAGGGTCGCGGCGGAAGGCCAGCTTGAGCACGGCGTCGCCCGCCTCGACGGCCACCAGGATGGCGACGTCGAGCTCCTCGCTGTCGGCCAGGCCGTACTCCTGGAGCAGCAGCCCGCGCAGCCGGCCCGCGATCACCATGTTGTTCTCGGAGTCGGAGTCGAGCAGGTTGAGGTCGACGACGTCGCCGAAGTGGAGGCTCTTGAAGCCGGGAACGCTCCTGTGCATGGCGACGTACTCGTCGATGATCGCGTCGACGGCGTCCCACCACCCCCTGTAGTCCTCGTCGAGGAAGCGGGCCCCGACCCTGGAGACGAACAGCTCGACGTTGCGCCGGGTCAGCTCCTGGGTGATGGCCCGCTTGTCGGGGAAGAACTGGTAGACGGACCCGATCGCGACTCCTGCGCGTTCGGCGATGCGGGTCGTCGAGAGGGCTTCGTAGCCGACGTCGTCGAGCAGGTGGGCGCAGGCGTCGAGCATCCGCTCGACCCTGCGAGCGCTACGGCGCTGCGTGGGCTGACGGCGGAGCGGAGCGAGCTCGGTGCCGTCCTCGTCTACCGGCAGAGATGACACGGACTTCATCTTGCCCCCAATGCGCCGGGCGTCGCCGGGAAAACCGGGATTGTAGAACCGCGTGGAATGCCGCTCACGTTTTGTTCCGCGAGTCGACGAACTCGGCGACCAGCTTGGCCACCGCTTCGGGCTGCGTGCGCTGCGCCCAGTGGTCGGCGGCGATCCGTTCGCGCCTGAACACCGGCGCCCACTGCCGTAGCGAGGCGAGCAGCCAGGGCGAGACGAAGGGGTCGCGGGTGCATTCGATGAGCTGCACGGGCGTGTTCACGCGCGGGTCGCCGGGCCGTCGCAGGCGGTTGAGCATGTTGGCGCGGTAGAGGTCGAGCCCGTTGCGGGCGTCTGCGGCGGTGGCGCCGAGCGCGGGGGCGAGCGCGCCCATGACCAGCTCGGGGATCACCGGGAGCTGGAACCCTGCGATGTACCAGGACCGCAGCAGCTGCCCGAGCACCCGGGTACGGCCTGCCTGGCGGAAGAACGCGGCGGTCTGGTCGAGCCCGGGACCGCCGATCGTGGTGAAGGAGGCGAGCCTGTCGCTCCTGCCGGCCACGTACCAGCCCTGGATGGAGCCCCAGTCGTGGGCGACGAGGTGCACCTGGGGCTTGCCGACGGCGTCGAGCACGGCGTCCATGTCGGCGGCGAGCCGTTCGAGCCGGTAGCCGCTGACGGAACGGGGCGCGGAGGACCCACCGCTTCCCCGCACGTCGTAGCGGACGATGTGGTGGCCGCCTTCCAGCCGCCGGACGACCTGGTCCCACACGCGATGGTCGTCGGGGTAGCCGTGCAGGAACAGGATCGTCGGGCCGGCGGGGTCGCCCTGCTCGTAGACGGCTAATCGCACCTCACCGGAATCTATTAGACGCACGGTCCAAAGTTAACTGTCGGCCGGGCTCCCGGCCAGACCCGTGCACGAACGCAGGTCCTTCCAGCCGGAGACGGCCTGGATCCTGGCCGCCCCGGTCAGCGGGATCGGCACGCCGCCCTGGATGGTCGCGGGTGTCCACCTGTCCTTGATCACCTTGCGCCCGTCGATCGTGAGCGTGAGCACGCCTGTCCTGCCGGTCTCGGGGCCCCAGTTGTAGAAGACGAAGTTGCCCAGGCCGTAGTTGACGTAGGAGTTGCCGATGAAGCCGCTGCCGAGCAGGATGTGCGCGTGGCCGCCGACGATGACGTCCGCTCCGGCCTTGACCAGCTTGGGGGCCAGCAGACGCTGGGCGGGGTTGGGACACTTCTGCATCTCGGTGCCCCAGTGGAGGTGCACGATCACCGTGTCGGCGCTCTTGCGGGCCTGCCGTACCGCACGGATCAGGCGGGCCTCGTTCTTCGCCGAGGCCAGCCCGCCCTTGTCGCCCGAGGCGGTCCACGACTGGATGAACTCGGCGTCGAGCACCTGGGTGGCGCCGATGATCGCCACGCGGTTGCCGTTGACCGTGACGCGGTAGGGCCGGTAGGCCTCGGTCTCGTTCCTGCCGATGCCCACGACGGGGAACTTGGACCTTTTGATCGCGGCGAGCGAGTCGGTCAGGCCGCTCTCCATGTAGTCCATGCCGTGGTTGTTGGCCATCGAGACCACGTCCACGCCCGCGGCCTTGAGCGCCGTGAAGGCAGAGGCGGGCGCGCGGAAGGTGTACTGCTTGCCCGGCGCGGGGGTGCCGGCGGTGGTGATCGCCGTCTCCAGGTTGACCATCGCCAGATCCGACGACTTGAGCACCTTGGCGATCGGGCCGAGCGCGGTGCGCGGGTTGTTGAGTCTGCCCCTCAGCACGCCCTCGAAGTGCACGTCACCACCGAAGGAGATCGTGTACGGCGTGCGCTCCGGCTCCTGCGGCAGGCTCGGGGAAATCGTCGGCTTCTCCGCCACATCCGTGACGGGATCGCCTTTCGCCGCCGAACAGGCGGTCAGCGCGATCGCGACGCCAGCAACGGCCACAGCGCGGCTCGCTCTCATTCACCCTCCCGGTTTCAGGCACCGAGCATGCCATGCGCGCGCTCGCTGTGCGCGGTGAGCCACACCACGGCCGAATGTGTGGCCTCGTCGACCGGAGTGTAAACGATCATTCGGGTCTCGGGGGCGCCCGTGCAGTTGAACATGGTGCTCGTGAACCGCAGCCGCCCCACCATGTCGTTGTCGAACGTCTTCTCCCTCGAACGGGGGTCGGCCACGTCGTGGGTGGCCCACAGCCTGGCGAACTCGGGGCTGGCTGCCGACAGCCGCTTCACGAAGTCGCGCCACATGGGGTCGTCGGCGTGGCGGGTGTAGGCCCCGCGGAAGACGGCGACGCTGCCGTGCAGTTCCTGCTCCCTGTCGACGAGCGCGGTCCGCCACTCGGCGTTGACGAAGCACTGCCACAGCGTGTTGCGCTCCTCCTCGGGGGCGCCGACCAGTTCGGGGAAGAGCGCGGCGTAGGCCGGGTTCCAGGCCAGGACGTCATGGCGGCTCGTGCTGAACGACGCGGGCAACGGGCTGAGCCTGTCGATGATCTCCTGCATGGCGGGCGTGACGCGGGTGGAGTCGTGCACGGGGGCGGCGACGGCGTGTCCCGCCAGCAGGTAGAGCTGCTGGCGCTCGGCGGTGTCGAGCATCAGTGTGCGCGCGATGGAGTCGAGGACCTGCAGGCTGACGTTGATGGGCCGGCCCTGCTCCAGCCACGTGTACCAGGTGACGCCCACGCCTGCGAGCTGGGCGACCTCTTCCCTGCGCAGGCCGGGAGTACGCCTGCGGGTGCCGGGCGGCAGCCCCGCCATCTCGGGCGACACCCGTTCGCGGCGGGAGCGCAGGAAGGCCGACAGGTCATCGCGTCGCTTACTCATCCGGGTGCCACCAATACCGGGATAAATGGACTCTTTTTACTAGTATCCACCGTCCAGCACCGTAGTAGCATGACCCAAACCTCGGCCACGGCCACGGCCGCAGCGACGACCACGACAAGGAGCAGTGGCCTCCTCCTGGCCATCGTCCTGCTCGGCCAGTTCCTCGCCATCTTGAACGTCAACATCGTCAACGTCGCCACCCCCACGATCGAGGCCGACCTGCACTCGTCGGGCGCGGGGCTGCAGATGATCGTCGCGGGCTACACCATCACCTATGCCGTCCTGTTGATCACCGGTGCCAGGGTCGGCGACCTGTTCGGCTACCGCAACACCTTCCTGACCGGCTTGGCCCTGTTCACCTTGACCACACTCGGCTGCGGGCTGGCGCCGTCCACAGGAGCGCTGGTCGCCTTCCGCTTCGCGCAGGGCGCGGGAGCGGCGCTCATGATGCCGCAGGTGCTGACGCTGATCCAGCGCAACTACCAGGGCGAGGCGCGCGGCAGGGCGCTCGGCCTCTGGTCGGCGGTGGTGAGCGGGGGCATCGTCGTCGGCCAGGCGCTCGGCGGCATCCTGCTGGGATTCGGCGTCGGCTGGCGGATCGTTTTCCTCGTGCTCGTGCCGATCGGCGCGCTGCTGCTCGTCGCGGGGCTTCGGGTGCTCCCCGCCGACCAGGGCGGCGGCAGGGCGGGACTGGACCCGCTCGGCCTGGTCACGCTCTCCTCGGCGGTCCTGCTGGTCATCGTGCCGCTGGTGCTCGGCCGCGACCTCGGCTGGCCACTGTGGGGATGGGTGTCGATGGCGGCGGGTCTCGCGGTCTTCGCGCTGTTCATCCGCGTGGAGCGCTGGGTGACCGCCCGCGGCGGCCGTCCCCTGGTGGACGCCAGGGTCCTGCGCGCGCCCGGCATGCGGCCCGGACTCGCGGTGCTGCTGTTCGGCCCCGCCACCTGGGGGGCGTTCCTGTTCACCTCGGCGCTGCACCTCCAGGGCGAACTGCACCTGACGCCGCTGATGTCCGGCCTGATGCTGGTGCCGTGCGCGCTGGCCTTCGCCGCCGTCGGGCTGGCCTGGCCCAGGCTGCCGCAGCGGCTGCAGCGTACGCTCGTGCCGTTCGGGTACGTCATCGCGGCGCCCGCCTACCTCGGGCTGGCCGCCGCCTCGGGGGGCGGCCTGCCGTACGCGATCCTCAGCGCGCTCATCGGCGCGGGGCTCGGTGTGCAGATCGCGGTGACCAACATGGCCACCCAGCAGGTCGACGCCGCCTACGCGGCCGACGCCAGCGGCGCCCTGCTCACGGTCATGCAGCTGGGTCAGGTGATCGGCGTGGCCACGGTCGGCACGCTGTTCATCTCGCTGATGCAGGGACACACAGGACAGGCCTCCATCGGGACGGCCATCGCCCTGGCGGCTCTCGCCGCCCTTGCCGGGTTGAGCTCGGTCTTCCTCATCCGCCCGAAGGTCTCCCAGGCATAAAACCGCGTGATCTCGCGTGGAGGACACCACAAGGCTTCGCGCTGCCGGACTTCGGGTGACCAGGCCCGGCTCGCCGGTCAGCCCTCCTCGGGCGCAGGCCTTTTGGTGGAGTACGCGCGGCACGATGTGTTCGCGACGGAGGCGGGCAGGCGTTTCTGGGAGCGAACGCGTGAGCACAGGATGACGGTTGCGAAGAATCGCCGTCACGCGCGGTTCGCCGGAATCCTCGACGGCGTGTGGAAGGCCACGCCTGCGCCGACGCCGCGCACGGCGGCAGCGGCGCTGGTCGGGGTGCTGGTGTGGGTCAGGAGGGGCCGCGGCCGGCGTGTGTCATGATGTGAAGATCTTCTGCACTCGTCTTGCGGGCGGGCTGAAGTGAGCGGCCCTGAGGGTTGTGCCAGCAACCTGCCAGGGCCGTTCTTTATGCGCTCGCCGCAAGCGCGGCCAGGTCGAATTCGCCGTCGCGAACTCCGGCCGTGAAAGCGTCCCACTCGCTCGGGGTGAAGACCAGGACGGGACCGTCCTGCTCCTTGCCGTCCCTGAGCGCGACGCTGCCGTCGGCCAGGCTGGCGACCTCGACGCAGGTGGAAGCGCCGTTGCAGAAGCTGCTCTTCTGCCAGGCCGCCCTGGAGGTATCGATGTGCATTTTCTCCCCAAATGGGTAAAAGGGGCGCCATTGCCCCTGTTAACACTTCGTCGTCACCTTCTCCACATCATGGCTTTGCGCTGGATGAGGACGCGTGATTCGTTCTCGTCCAGGGCCTCCGACCTGATGTGGTTGAAGGCTGTTTCGTATCCAGCCACCAGCTCGAGGTCTTCGACGAAGCGTGCGTTGTAGAGCTGCTCCAGATATACAACATCGTCGAAAGCCGCGAACCGCAGATGGATGAAGGCGCCGGTGTTGACCGGATGGAGCGACTCCAGCGGCAGCACCTGGACGCACACATGAGGCAGGACGGACACCTCTATCAGGTGTTCCATCTGCGCCCGCATCACCGAGGGCTCACCGAAACGCCGCATCAGGGCCGACTCGTCCAGGACGACGTGCAGCGTGCACGGATCAGGTCTGTGCAGAACGCGCTGTTGCCTGGCGAGCCGGGCCTCGACCCGGCTTCGGACACCGCTGTGCGTGATGCGCACGATGCCGCGAGTGGCCAGGATGACCTCCCGCGCGTAGTCCTCGGTTTGCAGAAGGCCCGGCACAACCTGGGGTTCCCAGCCTTGTTGGAACCTGGCCTCCGCCTCCAACCCGAGGAATCTGGTGTACGCCCCGGGCAGGGTTCCTTCGTAATCTTCCCACCAGCCCCGCTGATACGCATCAGCCAACAATCCGAGCAGCTCGTCCAGTTTCGGATCGTCGACCTTGTAGAGCTTGGCCAGTGCCCTGACGTCGTCGGTGCTCGGCTTGGTCTTGGCGGCCTCGATCCTGCTCACCTTGCTCGGCGACCAGCCCAGCTCACTCGCCGCCCTGGCGCCCGTCATGCTCCTGCGCTCGCGCAGTTGGCGCAGCTCCTGGCCGAGCTTGAGCCTGCGCACCGTCGGGCTGCTCTGCTCTGGTGGCACCGTCCGCTCTCCTCATCGGGAACGAAAGTGTGATGGAGACCGTGCAAGTTGCACGGGGACTCGCACGAAGACTTGCCATAAGGCTTCCACGGGAGGACGGTGGGAGCAAGAGAGAAGCCCGCGAACGCGGGCGGACACCTTCGCTCCCGTCTCAGGCGTCACTGCAACGTCGCATGCAAGTTGCATCAGCTTATGCGCCGCATCTCCCGGCGGGAATTGCGAAGAAATTTGAATTTTCTTCCGCTGGAGCTATTGCCGCGGCCAGGTCACGGGAGGACGATCAGGCCAGGAAGGCGAGATGACGATACGCACACGGAGCCTTCCGCAGACGCTCCAAGCGCGGCCCACGAGGCCGCCCCTTCCGGCAACGGCGCCGTTCAGATAAAGGCGACACAGGTATTCAGCACGAAGCCGGACCGACGCCGATCCCGAATCGTCACACTGACGGGCTGCCACCCGGGTGACGGTCGAGCACTCAGCGCCCGGCCCGGCCAGAAGTCCACCTCAAGAATGCCGCGAAAGGGGTCTTCTATGTACTCACAAGGTACCAAGGGACTCAGCCGAATCAAGTCCCGGATCCGGGACATGGTCGCAGGGTGGATCGCACGGGCCGACAGGGACATCTGCATGGAGCCCGACGAGTTCGCCCACCGGCGCGGTTGGACCGTCAGCCGCACGGGATTCGGCTCCCGCCTGTACCGCGACCCGAGGTTCGACCAGCTCAAGGTGCCGCGCACCTCGCTGGTCCCCGAGGAGGTGTCGTGAGATGTCGCGCAATCCTCGGCACCAGGTTCACCCCGCCGTGGCGGACCTGCCGGCGGCGGAGCGCTCCAGCGCGCTGGCCAGGCTCTGGCGGATCCGCACCGAACTGCTGCTCGCCGTAGGGCTCGTCGTGGTCGTCGCGGGCGCTTTCGGGGGCGGCCGATGGGTCCCGTTCATCGCGCTCACCAGCGCGATCTCGATGCCCGCCGCCACCCGCGCGGGCCGTAACTGGCTCGTCGCGCACGTGTGGTGCGTCGCCTCCCGTCACCGGCTGCAGCGGGTCTGCCTGGAGACGACCATGCACACCCGGTCGGGCAGGATCCCGCTCGTCCTGTGGATCACGCCCACGGCCATGGGAGAGAAGGCGCTGGTGCTCACCAGGGCCGGCATCTGCGCGGAGGACTTCGAGGCCTTCGCGGGAGAGATCGAGGCGGCCTGCTTCGCGCGGGACGTCAGGATCCACAAGCACCGCAGGTGGGCTCATCTGGTGATCGTCGAGATCATCCGGCGCGAGGCGACCGCCGGTGCGGTGAGTCCAGGCCTCGAGCGGCTGTACGGCAGGAGCGGATGGGTCGCGTTGCGATCCACCCGCGCCGACATCGAGGAGCCGCCCGATACCGCCAGACTGCTCGTTCCCGCCTGATCCATCCAGGAGGGGGGCCGGGGTCTTCGGGGGACGAGATGCTCCCGAAGACCCCGGCTCCCGGGCCTTCCCACGGCCTGCCGTACGGGACAAGATGAGTTCAGATGACGAACTCAGGAGCAGCGATGACGACCGTGCACCGCACCTGCCCCCTCTGCGAGGCCGTCTGCGGCCTGACGCTCACCCTCGACGAGGGTGGCAACGTCACCAGCGTGAAGGGCGACAAGGACGACCCGTTCAGCAAGGGATTCATCTGCCCCAAGGGCGCCAGCCTCGGCCGCCTCGACGAGGACCCCGACCGCCTCAGCAAGCCGCTGGTCCGCGAAGGCGACCAGTGGCGCGAGGTGACGTGGGAGGAGGCCTTCGACACCGTGGCCCGCGCCATCGCGGCTGTGAAGGACCGCCAGTCGATCGCCGTCTACCTCGGCAACCCCAGCGCGCACACCATGGCGGGCGCGCTCTACGGCGCGCCGCTCATCAGGGCGCTCGGCACCAGGAACGTCTACTCCGCCAGCACGGCCGACCAGATGCCCAAGCACGTGGCATGCGGGCTGATGTTCGGCCACCCGCTGCGCATCCCCGTCCCCGACCTGGACCGCACCGGCTACCTGCTGATGCTCGGTGCCAACCCGCTCGAGTCGAACGGCTCGCTGTGCACGGCGCCCGACTTCCCCGGCAGGCTGAAGGCGATCAGGCGGCGAGGCGGCAAGGTGGTCGTGGTGGACCCGCGGCGCACCAGGACCGCGGCGCTGGCCGACGAGCACGTGTTCGTACGGCCCGGCGCCGACGCCTACCTGCTGTTCGGCCTGGTCCACACGCTGTTCGCCGAAGGCCTGACCGCGGTGTCGTGCGAGGTCAACGGCCTGGAGGAGGTCAGGCAGGCGGCCAGGCACTTCACCCCCGAGGTCGTCGCCCGCCGTACCGGCGTGCCCGAGGAGACGATCGTCCGGCTGGCCCGCGAGCTGGCCGCCGCCCCTTCCGCCGCCGTCTACGCGCGGATCGGCACCTGCACCCAGGAGTTCGGCACGCTCGCCCAGTGGCTGGTCGACGTGCTGAACACGCTGACGGGCAACCTCGACAGGCCGGGAGGGGCGATGTTCCCCATGCCGGCGACCGAGACGCCGAGGTCCCGCAGGCCGTACACCACAGGCAGGTGGAAGAGCAGGGTGCGCGGGCTGCCCGAGGCCAACGGCGAGCTGCCCGTGGCGACGCTCGCCGACGAGATCGAGACGCCTGGCGAGGGTCAGGTCCGCTTCCTGGTGACGGTGGCGGGCAACCCCGTGCTGTCGGCGCCCAACGGGGCCCGGCTGGACGAGGCGTTCGAGCAGCTCGACTTCATGGTCAGCGTGGACCCGTACCTGAACGAGACGACCAGGCACGCGACCGTCATCCTGCCGCCGCCGCGGGTCCTGCAGTCGGGGCACTACGACTTCGCGCTGCTGGGCTTCGCGGTGCGCAACTACGCGCGCTACTCGCCGCCCATCCTGCCGCTGGACGGTCGGCCGTCGGAGTCGGAGATCATGGCCAGGCTCACGATGATCGCCTCGGGACTCGAGGGCGACCTGGACGAGTTCATCATCGACCAGACGCTCCAGAAGGCCGGTGTGGAGCTCCAGTTCGACGGCGAGACGGGCGCCGAGCGCAGGCTCGACATGATGCTGCGACTCGGCCCCTACGAGCTTTCCCTGGCCAAGCTGCGCGAGAACCCCCACGGACTCGACCTCGGCCCGCTGGAGCCCCGGCTGCCCGGCGCCCTCCACACGGCCTCCGGGCGGGTCGAGCTGGCGCCTGCGCAGCTCCTGGAGGACGTGGAGCGACTGAGGGAACGGCTGGAGCACGCTCCTCCCGAGATGGTGCTGATCGGCCGCCGGCATCTGCGCTCGAACAACAGCTGGATGCACAACGTCAGCACGCTGGTGGGCGGCAGCAACAGGTGCACGTTGCAGATCAACCCCGCGGACGTGGCACGGCTCGGGCTCGACGGCGAGGCGGTGGTCACCTCGGCCACGGGACGGCTCACGGTGACGCTGGAGCCCACGGACACGATCATGCAGGGTGTGGTGAGCCTCCCGCACGGCTGGGGCCACGCGGGAAGCGCACAGGCGGTGGCCGCCGAGCATCCGGGGGTCAGCGCGAACACGCTGACCGACGACGCCGCGATCGACGTCCCTTCCGGCAACGCCGTGTTCAACGGGGTCCCCGTCACCGTCGAGGCGGTGTGACGAAGAACGGGCCTCCGTGATCATTGCGGTCGACGGACGCGTTGGTCATGCATAGGGTGTCGCGCGTGACTAGCGCCCCGGAAGAGGACCGACTGAACACCCAGATCGCCTTCGCCCTGGAGATCGACAAACTGAAGAGGGTGATCCGCCGCAACAGCCTCATGGACGGCTCGCGGCGGGAGAACGACGCCGAGCACTCCTGGTACGTCGGCATGCTGGCGATGATCCTGGGCGAGCACGCGCCGCCCGGCACGGACGTCCAGCGCGTGGTCGCCATGCTGCTCGTGCACGACCTGGTGGAGATCGACGCGGGCGACACGTTCATCTACGACGCGGCGGCGGTGGCGGCGCAGCTGGAGGCCGAGCGCGCCGCCGCCGACCGCATCTTCGCGCTGCTCCCCCCGGACCAGGCGACCCTCTTCAGGGAGCTGTGGGAGGAGTTCGAGGCGCGCGAGACGGTGGAGGCGCGATTCGCCAAGGCGCTCGACAGGTTCGCCCCGATCCTGGCCAACCATCACACCGAGGGTGGCACGTGGCCGCTGTTCAAGGTGCGGGCCGACCAGGTGCGCGAGAAAGTGAAGATCATCGAGGAGGGATCGGCCTCGCTGGGCGCCTACGCGTACGAACTGGTCGACCTCTCGGTCCGCAGAGGTCATCTGTCCGAGTGACCCCCTTACCGCTGGGGTAGGGGTTCGGTCGTGAAGGAGAAAGTCAGGCTGGCGGGACCGGTCGATCTCGCCGACAGGCTCGAGAAGAGCAGGTCGATGGACCGGCCGATCAGGATGCTGGCGAAAGCCGTACGCGAGAAGATCAGGCCGGGGACGTTCCGCGACTGGTTGCACGGCGTGCCCACGGGCAAGCCGCTCCATCCGCCGCTGGCGACCGTGACACTCGGCTGCTGGGTGTCGGCGACCCTGCTCGACTTCGCGAAGACCGACCCGCGCGCCGCGCGGACCCTGATCGCCGCGGGGATCGGAGGGGCGCTGCCGACGGCCGCCGCCGGGATCACCGACTGGTCCTCGCTGCACCTCGAGCAGCAGCGGGTGGGGTTCGTCCACATGCTGGTGAACCTGACCGCGGTGAGCCTGTTCTCCGGATCGCTGCTGCTCAGGCTGGCGGGGCGGGAGGGCGGCGGCAAGGCGCTGTCGCTCGTGGGGCTCGGCGCGGCCGCCGTCGGCGGCTACCTCGGCGGCCACCTGGCCTACCGGCAGGCGGCGGGCGCCAACCACGCCGAGCAGGTCGCGCACCTGGTCCCGCTCGGCTGGCACGACCTGTGCCAGCTCGACGACCTGCCCCAGGGCAGGCCCGTGGCCCGCAGGCTCGGTTACATCCAGCTGTTCGTCATGCGTCACGGCGACGGTGTGACCGTGCTCGCCGACCAGTGCTCGCATCTGGCGGGCCCGCTTCACCAGGGCAGGATCGTGATGAAGAACGGCGTGCCGTGCGTCGTCTGCCCCTGGCACGGCAGCACCTTCCGGTTGACCGACGGCTCGGTCAAGCACGGCCCCGCCACCGCGCCCGCGCCCACCTTCGAGACCCGCGTACGGCAGGACGGCACCATCCAGGTGCGCCCCTTGACTTAAACCTTCGTTCAACTTTTACGGTCGTTCTCATGATTCTCGTCACCGGAGCGACCGGCAACGTCGGCCGCCACGCAGTCAACCTGCTCGTCGCCGAAGGCGCCCAGGTCAGGGCATTCGTCAGGAACCCGGCCAAGGCCTCCTTCCCCGAGGGGGTGGAGGTCGTCAAGGGTGACCTCACCGACCCCTCTTCACTGGCCGCAGCCCTCGAAGGGGTCGACAGGGTCCTGCTCATCTGGCCCGGCTTCGCCGCCGAGACGGCGGCCAAGGTGGTCGACCTCGTCGCCGAGCACGCGCGCGGCGTCGTCTACCTGTCGGCGAACCTTCCCGAGGACTCCACGATGTTCCACAAGGACGTCGAGCGCCTCATCCAGGCGTCACCGCTGGAGTGGACGTTCCTGCGGCCCGGCGGTTTCGCGTCCAACACGCTCGGCTGGGCCGAGCAGGTCCGCGAGGGCACGGTCAGGTGGGTGCACGGCGCGGCGGCCCGCTCGCTGATCCACGAGGCCGACATCGCCGCCGTCGCGGTGAAGGCGTTGCTGTCGGACGATCTCGTCGGGCAGGCTCCCGTGCTGAGCGGGCCCGCCACGATCACCCAGGCCGAGCAGGTGCGGATCATCGGCTCGGCCGTGGGACGCGAGGTGCGGTGGGAGGAGTTGCCGCCCGAGGAGGCGGTGGCGCAGATGGCGGCCGCGTGGGGCGATCCCGTGCTGGCACGGGAGGCCGTCTCCGCCTGGGGGAGTTTCGTCACCGCTCCCGAGGAGGTCACGGACACGGTGGAGCGGCTGACGGGCCGCCCCGCGAGGTCATTCGCGGAGTGGGCCGCCGATCACGCGGCCGACTTCCGCTGACCCGCTGGACGGGGTGCGTCGGCGGGGTGCTCGACGAGGGCGAGGATCCTGCTGGACATGAAGCGCGCGGTGCGTACGGCCGTGCCGCTTCTTGTCACCTCGCTGACCTCGACCAGGCCCCGTCTGGTGGCGACTTCGACGCGCCTGCCCGCTTTGGTGGCGATCACTTCGTAGGTGCGCGGGGTGCCTCCCGCGTCGATCACGATCTCGACCCGATCACCCTTCATGCCCTGATTTATACCCGTTTAGCTGGGATTTATCCGTACACCAGTTTGATGATGGCGACGATTCCCACGCACACGATGAACCCGCGCAGCACCGGAGCGGGCAACCGGCGACCCACCTTCGCGCCCAGGAAACCGCCCAGCGTCGCGCCGAGCGCCACCATCAGCACCGCCCACCAGTCCACCGGCGCGATGATCGTGAACAGCACGGCCGCCGTGGCGTTGACGATCAGCGACAGGACGTTCTTCGCGGCGTTGACCCGCTGCAGGTCCTCGGTCAGGAAGGCGCCGAGCAGACCGATGAGCAGCACGCCCTGGGCGGCGCCGAAGTAGCCGCCGTAGACCCCCGCGCCGAACACCCCCAGCCACAGCATCGGGCCGCCGTCGGGGTGGGCGTGCTCCCGGCGCGCGGCCAGCCAGCCGTTCAACTTGGGCTGCAGGACGACCAGCACGCAGGCGATCGCGATCAGGACGGGGACGACGACCTTGAAGACGTCAGGGTCGAGGACCAGCAGGAGCAGGCCGCCGACCAGGGAACCGAGCGCCGAGCCCATGCCCAGCTTGACCAGACGGTCACGCTGGCCCTTGAGCTCGGCGCGGTAGCCGTACGCGCCGGTGAAGGAGCCGGGAACGAGGCCGATATTGTTCGACACGTTGGCCGTGACGGGGTCGACGCCTACGGCCACCAGCGTGGGAAAGGTGATCAGCGACCCCGATCCGACGACGGCGTTGATGGCTCCGGCTGCGACTCCGGCCGCGCAGATCGCGACCGCTTCCCACGGCGTCACGTCCCGCCCCTTTCGTATTCCGTATGCACTGCCGCCAGAGCCTAGACGTAGGCCCTCATCTGCCCTGCTCCGGGGTCGGCACTCATCGGCACGTGGCGAGGCGGGCGGCCGTCGGAAGGGGCGTACCGGGCACCCTGGCGCGGCGGCTCGCGGGGGGTGGATTACTCCTGCGTGTCCTTGGTGTCCTTCGTGCCGCCGAACAGGCCGCCGAGATTCTCCAGGGCCTTCCCCATCTCGGAAGGCACGATCCACAGCTTGTTGGCGTCGCCCTTGGCGATCTCCGGCAGCATCTGCAGGTACTGGTAGGCCAGCAGCCGCTCGTCAGGCTTGCCCTCGTGGATCGCCCTGAACACCATCCCGATCGCGTCCGCCTGGCCCTTGGCTCGCATCGCCGCGGCCTCCGCCTCGGCCTGAGCCCGCAGGACCGCCGCCTCCGCCTCGCCCCTGGCCCTGAGCACCGCCGCCTGCTTCTCGCCCTCGGCCGTCAGGATCGCCGCCTGCTTCTGCCCCTCCGCCGTCAGCACCGCGGCCCGCTTGTCCCGGTCGGCCCGCATCTGCTTCTCCATCGAGTCCTGGATCGACGCGGGCGGGTCGATCGCCTTCAGCTCGACGCGGTTGACCCTGATCCCCCACTTGCCCGTCGCCTCGTCGAGCACCCCGCGCAGCTCGGTGTTGATCTCCTCGCGGGAGGTGAGCGTCCGCTCCAGGTCCATCCCGCCGACGACGTTGCGCAGCGTCGTGACCGTCAGCTGCTCGACGCCGACGAGGAAGTTCGCGATCTCGTAGGTGGCCGCCTTCGGGTTGGTCACCTGGAAGTAGATGACCGTGTCGATGGAGACCACGAGGTTGTCGGAGGTGATGACCGGCTGCGGAGGGAACGACACGACCTGCTCCCGCAGGTCGATCATCTCCTTGATCCTGTCGATGAACGGCACGACGAGGTTGAGCCCAGGGGCGAGCGTGCGATGGTAGCGGCCGAGCCGTTCGATGATCGCCGCAGTGGCCTGCGGGATGATCCGGACCGTCCTCGCCAGCGCGAACCCCACCACCGCGACCACGACAAGCGCGACGATCAGCTGCTCGGTGCCCATGGCCACACTCCGAGAGTCGTAGGTCCGGCTCCCGAAGATGATATTTGGTTTTCCCTTGTAGCAGCCGTTATCCGTACAAATGCTATTGAGGCCTGGCGTACCAGCGGCCGTGGGAGTTGCGCTCCAGGACCAGCGGCACCCCGAACGTCCGCGAGAGGTTGTCGGCGGTCATCACATGCTCGATCGGCCCCTGGGTGACGACCGAGCCGTGGCGCAGCAGCATCGCGTGGGTGAACCCGGAGGGAATCTCCTCCACGTGGTGCGTGACCAGCACCATCGTGGGCGAACGGTAGTCGCCGGCCAGGGTCCCGAGCCGCCGTACGAGATCCTCGCGCCCGCCCAGGTCGAGCCCCGCGGCGGGCTCGTCGAGCAGCAGCAGTTCGGGGTCCGGCATGAGGGCGCGGGCGATCTGGACGCGCTTGCGCTCACCCTCCGACAGCGTGCCGAAACGCCGCCTGATCAGGTGCGCGACGCCCATCATGTCGATCAGCTCGACCGCACGGGTGACGTCGTGGGAGTCGTACTCCTCCGTCCAGCGGCCCAGGATCGCGTAGGACGCGGTCAGCACCAGGTCGATGACCTTCTCCTCGGCCGGCACCTTCTCCGCCAGCGCCGAACTGGCCAGACCGATGCGCGGACGAAGGTCGAACACGTCGGTCTGCCCGATGCGCTCGCCCAGCACCTCGACCGCGCCCTCGCTGGGGAACAGCAACGTGGCGGCGACCTGCAGCAGCGTCGTCTTGCCCGCGCCGTTCGGTCCGATGACGACCCAGCGCTCGTCCTCGTTGACCGCCCAGTCGATGCCGCGTATCAGGGCCGCCCCGTCCCGCCGGACACCCACGTCCTGGAGCCGCAGCACCTGACCACCCATCGCTGATACCTCCCTATGGACCGCTCGGGGACCAACCTATTGCAGGGCGAGCGCATATCGTGGACCGGTGCGCCCTCAAACGCCTATCTCACCGTCGCTCGTCGCGTGGGGCAACGCCTGGCTGACCGGACATGTCGGCCTCGACGAGGCCGCCGACCAGGTCGAGAAGTTGTCAGGACCGGTCGTCGTCGGTTCGCTGCCGCTGCGCCGCTATCTTGCCGAGCTACGAGTCGACGGTCTCACCGAACTCCGTCTCGCGCTGCCCGCTCCCGGTGATCCGCTGGGACTTTCCGGGCCAACGGCCTTCAACGCGGCCGCGGTGGAGGCGGGAGAGGCGGCGATCGCCGTGCTGAAGGATCGGGTCGTCGGGCTCGTGCCCGCGCAGGACCTGCGCGGCTCGTCCTACGTGGGGGTGCGGCTCGCCGTCCACGAGTCGGGGCCGCCGCGGGCCGACCTGCCGTCGCTGGCGGAGGCCGAGCGGGAGCTGACCGGCGCCATGCGGGAGGCCACCGAGGCGCTGGCGGGCGTGCAGGGTCCGCTGCAGGGACATCCAGGTCAGCTGCCCGGCGGGGGCGAGCTGGCGCCCGGGTACCCGCCGCGCGCCCACCGGGTGTCGGCGCTGGCCGCCCGCCTGTCGACGGCGCTGCGCATGGCCGACGAGCGGGGGCTGACGTCCGCGCAGATCGCCGCCCGAGCGGTGGCGCTCCGCTCGCTCGACGCGGCCGTCCGCCGCGCGCTCGTCTCCGCCCACCACGCCGTCTTCGAGCCCCGGTCCTAGAGCTCAGCCGTACGGCAGGCACCCGCCCCGGGGATTCCGCGGGCGGCGTCGGGCGTTACGGGGCCGAACCGAAGCGCCAGATCTTGATGCGCTTGTCCTTGCCCGCCGACACCACCGCGGGAGCGCCCTCCACCGTGGCGACCGCGACCGAGTACACCCCGCCCCCGTGCGCCTTCACCGAGCGGCCCAGGGCCTTCTGGCTCTCGGGGTCCCACAGGCGGATCGTCCCGTCGGTGCTGCCCGACGCCAGCACCGCCTTGCCGTCAACCGAGCCGAACGACAGCGAGTACACGTTGCTCGAGTGCCCCGACATGGGCTTGCCGATCGAGCGGCCCGTCTTCGGGTCCCAGAGGCGGATCTTCTCATCCTTTCCGCCCGAGGCCACCACGGCCTTGCCGTCCACCTGGCCCACCGCGACGGAGAACACCGCCTTGCTGTGGCCCTTGTACGTCTTGCCGTACGCCTTGCGCTTGGCCAGGTCCCACACCCGCAGCGTCTTGTCCTCGCTCGCCGAGACGACCACGGGGCGGTCGCCCACGCGGCCGACGCTCAGCCAGTTGACGTCCTTGGCGTGCGCCTTGACCGAGCCGATCTGCTTGCGCTTCTTCACGTCCCAGAACCGCAGCATGCCGTCGCCGTCGCCGGTGACCGCGACGTACTTGCCGCCCACCTTGCCCACCGCGACCGCGAACACCGCGATCGGATGCCTGCCGAGGACCGTGCCCTTGCGGGTCTTGAGGTTCCACAGGCGGACCGTGTGGTCGTAGCCCCCGGTCACGGCCATCGGCGTGGAGCCGACGGTCACGCAGGCGACCGCGTAGATGTCGTTGTCGTGGCCGCGCAGCTTGTTGACGGTGGTGCGCTTGACGGGATCCCAGACGCGCAGCACGCCGTCCTGCCCGCCGGACACGAACCGCAGACCGTCCCCGATCTTGATCGCCGACAGCGACTGGACGGCTTCGCTGTGGCCGGACAGCGACTTGCCGTCCTGCTTGCCGAGCGCGGGAAGCGCCACGGGCGGCCCGGTGGGCGCGACCGTCGGGGCAGGGGTCGGCGGAGCGGAACCCGTCGGCGAGACGGACACCGACGCCGAAGGGGAGGCGGAAGGAGAGGCCTGCGCCGTGGGTGTCCCGTTGGCGAGCGGGCTCGGCGACGGATCCACCGGACCCTCGAACGCGCGCGGCACGAACAGCAGGACGCCCGCCGCCAGCGCGAGCGCCACGACCAGCGCGCCGCCGACCATCACCGCTCTGCGGCGGCGCGACGAGTCCTCCGCGCGCTGCTCCTCGGGCCTGGTCTCCCTGAAGAACGCGTCGTTGTCGTTGTCGCGCGCGGGCGAGGCCTTACCCTGCGCTCCCGCTCTCCCGCCGGCCCCCGCTCGCTGGGAGCCGGCGTCGGGCGAGCCCGCGCCGGGGAGGCCACCGCCCCCGTGCGGAGGGGTACCGCCGTGCGGAGGGGTACCGCCTGGCGCCGGGGCCGGGTACGGCGAGCCAGGCCCGGACCCACCGGCATACGGCGGGCCCTGGCGCGGCGGCTCCTGGCTCTGAAGCCCCTGCGGCCGGCTTCCCTGCTGCGGGCCTCCCTGCTGGGGGCCTCCCTGCTGCGGGAGGCCCTCGCGAGGCGGCCCCTGGTGCAGCGGCCTCGGGGGAACGCCGCCCTGATAGGAGGGGCCTTGGTGTGGCGGGTGGTCCTGGTGGGAGGGGCCCGGCTGGGGCGGTACGAAGGCCTGTGGCGGCGGTCCATACGGCTGGCCGTACGGCGGGGCGGGCGGCTGCGGCGGAACGTACGGCGTACCCGAGGGGTTGGCCCACCCGCCGGGGTAGGAGTCCGACGGGCTCACCCACCCGCCGGGGGTGGACTGCGCGGGGATCGGGTTGACCGGGGGCCGGCCGTACGGGCCTTCCTGCGCCCCGCCCGGGCTCGGGGGAGCCGGATGAGGCGGACCCTCGATCGGGTGCCGGCCCTGACCCGCCTGCGGCAGGCCCGCGGCAGGCGCGTCGGCGGCGGGTTCCTGCGGCTTCGCCCAGCCGTCGGGCAGGGAGTCGAACAGCCCCTGAGGCGTCACCTCCTCGGCCGCCACCTGCGACCCCGTGGTCATCGCCACCTCGGCGTCCCGCTCGGCAGCCGCGCCCTGGTTCTCCAGCAGCGAGAACAGCGCTTCGGCCGCGGAGGGCCGCTCCTCCGCCCGCTTGCTCAGGCACGCCTGCACCAGCGGCCGCAGGCTGTCGGGGAACGCCGACAGGTCGGGCTCGTCGTTCATCACGCGGTAGATGACCGCGGGCAGGCTGTCCTGGCCGAACGCCGGCGCGCCGGTGGCCGCGTACGTCATCGTCAGGGCCCAGCTGAACAGGTCGCTCGCGGGCCCGACCCGCTCACCCGAGATCTGCTCGGGGGACATGTAGGCGGGCGTGCCCACGACCCCGCTGCTGAGCGTCATCGACGAGTCGAGCGCCCTGGCGATGCCGAAGTCGATCACTCGTGGGCCGTCGGGGCCCAGCAGCACGTTGCTCGGCTTGAAGTCACGATGGACGATTCCGGCGCGGTGGATGGCCGCGAGCGCGGTGACCGTACCGACGGCCAGGCGGTAGAGGGCGCCGCCCGAGCGAGGGCCGTCCATCTGCACGACGCGCTGGAGAGAGACGCCCTCTACCAGCTCGCTGACGATGTACGGCAGCTCGCCGTCCATGTTCGCGCCGAGCACCTGTGCGGTGCAGAACTGCGCCACCCGCCTGGCGGCCGCGACCTCGCGCATGAACCGTTCGGCGTCGATGCCGGGGGCGTCGAGCCTGGTGTTGAGGAGCTTGATCGCGACCAGTTCGCCGTCAGGACCCTCGGCCTTGTAGACGATCCCCTGCGCGCCCTTGCCCAGCCGCCCGAGCAACCGGTACTGGCCCAGCTCGGCTGGGTCTCCTGGCTGTAACGGGTGCTTGTCAGGCACCTGAGCCCTCCCCCTCGTGCGATTCCCCCCAGTCGCAAGAGTGACCGGCTCACTGCACAGTGTGCAAGCAACGTCATATCACGATAGATCATCACTCTTTGCGAAATCTTTGCTCTGGGCAATAATCGCCTAGAGAATGGGGGATTTCCAGTTCCGTTAGGGGGGAGCTGCACGATGCGCCGAGCAGTCGGCATGTTCTTAGGGCTTGGCCTGATCGCGCCACTGGCCCCACTTGCCGCGGCGGCACCCGCGGCGGCGGCGGTCGCGCCCTTGGCCGGCCCTGTGGTGGCGGCGGCCAAGAAGGATCCATTCTCCAAGTTCAGCGTGAGCGTCTCGTACAACAAGGCGACGAAGCGCGGCGGCAAGATCACGTACTACATCAAGGCCAAGAACCTCGGGCCCTACGACGCCGACTACTTCGGCATCGGCGGCTTCGTGCCCAAGGGCGTCGTGCCGACGCTGAAGTGGGGCGGCCCGAAGGGCACCCAGTGCGTCTGGGAAGGTCAGGTCTTCCTGTGCATGCCGCGGTACCAGGTACCGGTGGGCGGCACGACCTGGCTCAACTTCCAGCTGACCCTGAAGAAGGACACCAAGGGGTCGGCCAACGCCAAGCTCGGCGTGGTGGCCTACGACCTGCCCACCGGCGCGGAGGACCTCGACCAGGAGGAACTCGCCCGGATGGGCCTCAAGGGCCACCTGTACATGAAGAACACCAGGACGAAGATCGTCTGGCCGCAGAAGAAGCGGCGCACGGGTAGCGGGACCTACACGCCTCCCCCGCCGCCTCCGCCGCCGAAGTGGAACCCGCCGTCCCCGACGCGGGTGGAGCGGAACGAGAAGAAGGACACCTGACGCCTTTCGGGGGCTTCGCGCGGTTGTGAAACCCGGTCGAAGACCCCCGACGGCACCGGCCCCCGGACAAGCACACCTGTCCGGGGGCCCAGGTCTTTTCGGGGACACACCGCCCGGGGGCCGCCGCCCATCCGGGGATACCAGGATCGGAGGGTGACGGTTCAGGCCAGGCCGTGGCGGACGGCGTAGAGGGCGGCTTGGGTGCGGTCCTGGACGCCGAGCTTCATCAGCACGTTCGACACATGCGTCTTGACCGTCTTCTCCGCCACCGCCAGATCCCGGGCGATCTCCTTGTTCGACCGGCCTGCGGCGATCAGCCGGAGCACCTCCCGCTCCCGTTCCGTCAGCGGGACCGGCGCGGCCTCGGCCGCCATCATCGCCGAGGCCGCCTCGGGAGCCAGCAGCACCTGCCCGCCGTGTACCGCCCGCACCGCCTGGACGAGCGCGTTCGGGTCGACGTCCTTGTAGAGGAACCCGGCCGCCCCCGCCCGCATCGCGGGCCCCACGTCGGACCGGTCGCTCACCGAGGTCAGCACGAGGATCCTGGTCGGGGAGCCGCCGAGCCGTTCGAGCGTGCCGAGGCCGTCGAGGACGGGCATCTTGAGGTCCAGCAGCAGCACGTCGGGACGGAGCGCCTCCACCAGGGAGACCGCCTCCTCCCCGTCCCCCGCCTCGCCGACGACGGTGATGTCGTCCTGCAGGTCGAGGAAGGTGCGCAGGCCCTGCCGTACGACCGGATGATCGTCAGCGATCAGCACCTGGATCACACGCCCACCTCCATGCGCACCACCGTGCCCTGTCCCGGCACGGACGTCACGGTCACCTTGCCGCCGACGGATTCGGCGCGGTCGCCCATCGACACCAGCCCGAGCCCCCGCAGCTGCTCGGAGTCGTCGAACCCTACGCCCTCGTCGCGCACCAGGAGCGCCAGCTTGCCTGACGCGTACGTGAGCCTGACCTCGACCCGTTCGGCGTAGGAGTGGCGCAGCGCGTTGTGGAGCGCCTCCTGGGCCACGCGCAGGACGGCCACCTCGACCTCGGCGGGCAGCGGAGGCAGCTCGTCGCCCACGAAGGTCACCTGGCACGGCTGGAGCCTGTCGAGCAGCCGTACGTGCTTGCGCAGCGTCTCGGCGAGGCCGTGCCTGTCGAGCTCGGCGGGCCGCAGCTCCACGATGACGGCGCGCAGCTCGGCCAGCGCCTCTCCGGCCAGGCGCTGGACGCGGTCGAGCTCGACGGCGGCGCGGGCCGGGTCGACGGGCAGCAGGGCGTTGGCGGCCTGCGCGGTCAGCCGGAGCGAGAACAGCTTCTGGGTGACCGCGTCGTGCAGCTCGCGGGCCATCCTGTTGCGTTCCTCGAGCATGGCCAGCTCGCGCCCCCGCTCGTAGAGGCGGGCGTTGGTCAGCGCGAGCGCGGCGTGCGCCGCGAACATCGTCAGCAGCTTCTCGTCGTCCTCGGTGAACCCGCCCTGCACCTTCTTGTTGGCCAGGAAGATGATGCCGAGCACCTCGCCGCCGTCGAGGATCGGCACGCCGAGGAAGTCACGCATGACGGGGTGGGCCTTGGGCCAGTACTCGAACCTGGAGTCCTTCGTCAGGTCGGGCAGGCGGACGGGGACCCCCTCGCGGAGCATCGCGCCGAGCATGCCATGCTGGCGGGGCAGCGGCCCGATGGCCTCCCACTGCTTGTCGGTGATCCCCTCGGCGACGAACTCGGCGAAGGAGCCGTCCTCGTCGGGCACGCCGAGCGCCGCGTATCTGGCGTTGAGCAGCTGCTGCGCCGAGCGGACGATGACCTGCAGGACCTCGCGCACCGACAGGTGCCGGGTGACGGCCAGGACGGCCGAGCTCACCGCTCGCAGGATGTCGGATTCGGGGCTCACGGGCCTCAGCCTACGGTCCTAGGTCGAAGTGCTCAGCACGGGCTCGGCCGCGCGCCCGATGTCGTGCGGGTGCGCGCTTCCTACCGTCGTCTCCATGACGAACACCGCACTCATCACCGGCGCTTCCCGCGGGCTCGGACTCGCGCTCGCTCGATCGCTGGCGGCCGCCGGATGGCGGCTCGTCCTCACCGCCAGGGGTGCCGAGGAACTGGAGAAGGCCGCCGCCGAGCTGGGCGCGACGGCCATCGCGGGCGACGTGGCCGATCCCACCCACCGGGCGCGGCTCGCGCAGGCCGTACCCGAGCTCGACCTGCTGGTCAACAACGCCGGCGGGCTCGGCGCCACCCCGCTGCCCCACCTGGCCGACTATCCCCTCGACGTCTTCGACGAGCTGTTGACGACCAACGTGGTCGCGCCGCTCGGGCTGACGCAGGCGACGCTGCCCGCGCTGCGCCGCCGCCGCGGGTCGGTGGTGAACATCTCCTCCGACGCCGCCACCGGCGCCTACGAGGGATGGGGCGGGTACGGCGCGACGAAGGCCGCGCTCGACCAGCTCTCGAACGTGCTGGCCGCCGAGGAGCCCGACGTGGCGGTCTGGTGGGTGGACCCGGGCGAGATGAACACCCGCATGCTCGCCGACGCCGTGGGCGCCGAGGAGGCCGCGAACGCGGGCGACCCCGCGGCCGTCGCCGCCGCCCTGCACGACCTGATCAAGGGCCGTCCCGCGAGCGGCAGGGTGAGCCTCCCATGACCGTCGACCCGCAGCGCCGGAGCCGTCGAGGAGCGGAACGCCATGAGCACTGACTTCGCGCTCCCCGAGGCGCTGTCCGCACACGAGCCGCCGGAGGCGAGGGGGGTGGCGCGCGACGCCGTACGGCTGATGGTGTCCGACGCGGAGGGCGACTCCCACCGCACCTTCGCGGATCTGCCCTCCCTCCTGGCGCCCGGCGACCTGGTGGTGGTCAACAACTCCGCCACCCTGCCCGCGGCCGTCAGGCTCGACCGGCTGGCCGTGCACTTCTCCACCGCGCGCGAGGACGGCACGTGGCTGGTGGAGCTGCGCCGCCTGTCCTTCGAGCCCTACGCGGGAGGCGCGCCAGGTGAGTGGCTGCCGCTGCCCGGTGGCGCGACGCTGCGTCTGGTCGCGCGGGAGACGCCCCGCCTCTGGCGGGCCACCCTCGACCGCGACGTCGAGAAGTACCTGATGTCGTACGGCGTGCCGATCCGGTACTCGTACGTCGACAAGGACTGGCCCCTCGCCGACTACCAGACGGTGTTCGCGACGGTGCCGGGCAGCGCCGAGATGCCGAGCGCGGCACGGCCGTTCACGACCTCGCTGGTGACCGAGCTGGTGGCGCGCGGCGTCAGGGTCGCGCCCGTCACCCTGCACACCGGCGTCGCCTCCGTGGAGAAGAACGAACCCCCCTATGCCGAGCGCTTCGCCGTACCCGAGACGACCGCGCACCTGGTGAACCTGACCCGTTCGGAGGGCGGCAGGATCATCGCGGCTGGCACCACGGTCGTGCGCGCCCTGGAGACCGCGGTGTGCTCCGACGGGCTGGTGCACGCGGCCTCAGGCTGGACCGACCACATCGTCACACCCGCGAAGGGCGTCACGTCGGTCAGCGGCCTCATCACCGGTCTGCACGAGCCGCGCTCGACGCATCTCATGATGCTGACGGCGATCGCGGGAGAGGAGACGTTGGCACGTTCCTACGCGGCGGCCCTGCAAGAGGGCTACTTGTGGCATGAATTCGGGGATTCGCACCTACTCCTCTCCCATAAAAGGTAGATCTTTCCTGGCCAAACGTGATAAAAATCTGCGGTCTTAACGGGGGCTCATAAACCTGGGCATCCTCGTCCTCTTCCTCATCGGAGACGTGAATGCGCCGCATCGCTTCTTTCATGCTCGCCGCCCCGCTGGCGGGCGCTCTTGCCTTCACCGCCGCGCCCGTTTCGGCCGCACCCACGGCACCTGTCGCCGCTGTCGCGGCCGCGAAGTCGGCCGCCGACCCGTTCTCCGTCTTCGACGTCAAGCTCACCGCGACCAAGAAGGCGAAGGCGGGCGGCAAGATCCGCTACACGATCACCGCCGTCAACACCGGACCGCACGAGGCGACCGCTGGCACCTGGTTCGTGGGCGGTCTGTTCCCCAAGGGCGTCGACCTGCGCAAGATCAGCTACCGGACCAGCGTGGACGACACGGCCTGCGAGCTGATCAAGCGTGAGCTGTTCTGCGTCCTTCCCGCCACGGTGAAGAAGGGCGAGTCGATCGCCATGGTCTTCGACGCCAAACTGACGAAGAAGGCAGCGGGTTCGCAGAAGGCCGTTCTCGGCGTCGTTTCCTACAACGTCGAGACCGGCATGGAGAACCTCAGCAAGGAGGAGCTCGACCGCCTGGGCGTTCCCGGATTCGGTTACGTCAAGAGCGCCACGACGAAGGTCGTTCGCTGACCTTTCAACCGACGCCCGCTCTCGCCTCGTCGAGAGCGGGCGTTCTCGTATCCGGGGTCGGGCGTTCCCGGCACCGCCGGACCCGTCGGGCTCAGGTGAGGGCGGGAGCAGGGGTGTGGCGGGGCAGAGGCAGGCGGCCCGTGGCGGAGGCGACGGCCGCCTCGGCCAGGCCCGCGAGCTCCTTCCTGTCCGCGGCGTTCACCGGCGGCAGGATGGTGACCTCGACGACGAGGTTCCGCACCGCGATCACCCGCAGCAGGGAGGCGGCCAGCGTGTCGTCCCCGACGTACGCGGGAGCGGTGGTCCTCGGCCCTTCGGCCTCCCTGTAGGCGATGGCGACGGGCGTGACGCTCACGCCCGCGTCCACCGCCGCCTGGAAGACCGCGGGCCTGAACGTCCCACTCCCCCTGCCGCACCAGGTCGTCCCCTCAGGGAAGGCGGCGACCGTCTCGCCGGACCGCAGCGCGTCCGCGATCCTGGCCACCGCGCCCGGCAGTTCGAGCAGCGAGTCGCGGGCGATGGGCAGCGCGCCTGACCCGGTGGCCAGGCCGCCGACCACCGGCCACGTGGACACCTCGCTCTTGGCGACCAGCCTGCACGGCAGCGCGGCGGCGACCACCAGCGGGTCGAGCCACGAGATGTGGTTGGCCACGACCAGCCGTGCCCCCTGCGCGGGATCCGTCTCCTCCGACGGCGTCTCCTCCGCGGACGGCACGGCGCCCGCGAAGAACGCGAACCCCTGTCGCACCTCCACCTTGACGCCCAGCGCCCTGAGCAGCGCGCGCGACCACGCCAGCGTCACGCGTCGCCGTGCCGTACCCCTGACCAGGCGAGCCAGCGGCACGCCTGCGAGCACCACCAGGACGGCGGCGAGCCCGCGCAGCACCTTGCGCAGCACGCCCGCGGCCCGCATCGGCACGTCCACGCATCTGGTGGTCGTGCAGGGCGAGGTCGGGAACCACGGGCTCATGACGGGTCCTTGAGGAAGTGCCGCAGGTAGCGCTGGTCCACCCGGTCCATCGACAGCAGCACGAGGAAGTCCGCGCACCCGAACGCCGGGTCGTAGGCGGGTTCTCCGCAGATCCACGCGCCGAGCCTGAGGTAGCCGCGCAGCAGCGGCGGCATCACGAACGTCGGCGAGCCCTCGCCGAGATCCGTCCACGGCAGCAGCGGCTTGACCCGGTACTCCTCGGGAGCGAGCGGCGCCCTGTCCATGATGGCGGCGGCGTCCTCCAGCGGCACCGAGCAACAGCCGACGAGCCAGCCGTACCCGCCTTCGGTCATGTAGCGGGCGATCCCCGCCCACATCAGCCCGATGACCGATCCCGCGCGATGATCGGGATGCACGCAGGAGCGCCCGACCTCGACCAGGTCGTCGCGCAGATGAGACAGGGCCGCCAGATCGAACTCGGTGTCCGAGTAGAGGCGGTCCTTCCGCTTCGGAGGCAGCAGCCGGTAGGTGCCGACCACCTCGTCGCCGGAGCGGACGAGCAGATGGTCGCAGTAGGTGTCGAAGGGGTCGGTGTCCAACCCCGTGACAGGCGAGTCGAGCCGCGCGCCGAGCTCCTCGGCGAACACGCGATAGCGCAGGCGCTGGGCGGCCTGGAGATCAGCGGGCGTGCGGGCCAGTCCCACGGTGTAGCGGTGCATGTACCTATGAAGGCAGCCCATGATGGCCACACGCCCAAGGTCAGCCGTCCGAATGGTGAACCTCGATGCCGAGCATCCTGCCGGTGCCAGTAGCGTGGCCTGATGTGGACCAGCGCACGCTCCTGATCACTCTCACCGGGCCCGACCGGCCCGGTGTCACCTCGCGGCTCTTCTCGGTTCTCTCGGGCTTCCCCGTGACCGTGGCCGACATCGAGCAGGTCGTCATCCGCGGCCGCCTCACCCTCGGCGTCCTCGTCGCCTACTCCGGAGGCCCATCGACGGGCACGGGCGGCACGATCGGCGCCCTCTGGACCGCGGCCGAGCGGGTCGCCGAAGACCTCGGCATGGAGATCGACCTCGCCACCGGCTCCATGACCAAGGAAAAGCGCCGCCGTGGCCGCCTGTCGGTGAGCGTGCTCGGCGCCGCCCTGCCGCCGGCCGCGATCGGCGGCATCGCCGGACGGATCGCCGCCGCGGGCGCGAACATCGACCGTATCGAGCGCCTCGCCCAGTGGCCGGTTACCTGCATCGAGCTGTCGGTCTCCGGCGCCGACCCCGACGCCCTGCGGGTGGAGCTGGCCGCCGAGGCCGCCGCCCAGCAGGTCGACGTGGCCGTGCAGCGCTCAGGACTGTCCCGCAGGGCCAAGCGCCTGATCGTCATGGACGTCGACTCCACGCTCATCCAGGGCGAGGTCATCGAGCTGCTCGCCGCCCACGCGGGCTGCCTCGACGAGGTCGCCAAGGTGACCGAGGAGGCGATGCGCGGCGAGCTCGACTTCGCCGAGTCGCTGCGCCGCAGGGTCAAGCTCCTGGCGGGCCTGCCGGAGGAGACCTTCCGCAAGGTCCGCGACGAGGTCGTGCTCACCCCAGGCGCGCGCACGCTGGTACGGACGCTGAAGCGGCTCGACTACAAGTTCGCCATCGTCAGCGGCGGCTTCACCCAGATCACCGACGCCCTGGTGCACGACCTCGGCATCGACTACTCGGCGGCCAACACGCTCGAGGTCGTCGACGGCAAGCTGACCGGCGGGGTCGTCGGCGAGATCGTCGACCGTCCCGGCAAGGCGCGCGCCCTGGAGCGGTTCGCCCGCGAGGCGATGGTGCCGATCAGCCAGACCGTCGCCATCGGCGACGGCGCCAACGACCTCGACATGATCGCCGCCGCTGGTCTCGGCGTCGCCTTCAACGCCAAACCCGTCGTACGGCAGGCCGCCGACACCGCGGTCAACACGCCCTACCTCGACTCGATCCTCTACCTGCTCGGCATCTCCCGCGACGAGATCGAGGCCGCCGACGCCGAGGACCAGACCCCGGCCTGACCCTCGGACGCTGACGCGGAGTCGTCCATCGCGGCCCTGTCGGGGCGCCGCGGCCACCGCGAGCAGGCGATCACCCGGTGACGTCGGCGGTCAGGCGCAGCGCGTCGGCCGTCAGCGTCCGCAGCGCCGGATGCGCCGTGGCCGCGTGGCGCAGCTGCCGCCTGACCGCCATGTCGTCCGTGGCGGACGCCTCCTCGATGAGCGCGTCCACCCGCTCGGCCATCTCGGCGAGGCTGGCGTCCAGCTCGTCCGTCTCCGGGGGCGCCTTCTCGTGCCGTACGGCATGAGCCACCGCCTCCATCCTGTCGGCCACGGCGTCGAGCACGGCGACGGTCGCGTCCGTACCGTCGGGGGCGCCCCTCATGACCGCCCCCAGCAGGATCGCGTCGTCCCGCAGCTTGCGGGCGTCGGTCACCGCCTGCCGTAGCCGCTCGGACGCCCGGCCGCCTGGCTCCTTGTCCACCTTGTCGAGCGACTCGTCCAGCCGGTCGGCCGCCTGGCCTGCCGCCTCCGTTCGCTGCTGCAGCTCGTCCAGGCCGCGCCCGGCCAGCGTGCGCACCATGCGCGCGTGCTCCCTCAGCAGGTCGACCACGCGGCCCCTGAGCCTGCTCTGCTCGCCCCTCGGCCACAGCAGCCTGGCCGCCAGCAGGGCGAGCACGCCACCGCCGATCGTGAGCAGCACCCTCGCCCCCGCCGCGCCCCAGTCGAGCGTGATGGAGAAGTCGGACAGCATGAGCGTGAGCGGCGTCGCGACCACCGACCAGTAGGCGTAGCTGACCTCGCGCAGCGCGAACCCCACCGTCGCGAACGCCCACACGACCACCACCAGCGTCGCGTGCCCGGGAACGGCCGCCAGCAGCAGCGCGGCCATCGAGGAGCCGATCACCGTGCCCGCCACCCGCAGGGCCACCCTGTCGATCGTGTCACCGTAGCTGGGGCGCAGCGCCACCAGCACCGTGAACACCAGCCACCTGCCGTAGTGCTCGTGCAGGCCGACCACGAGCGCCACCGAGATCGCGACGGCGATGCCCGACCTGATCGCATGAGCGGTGGCGTCGTTGCTGAGCGAGGGCGCCTGCAGGGTCAGGTGCGGCAGCGTCGTCGGCGCCCGCAGGCCCTCGGTGGCCTGCACCGACACGGCCCTGACCGCCAGCCCGACACGGTCCAGGCACTTGCGGATCTGGGCGAGGATCGCCCGCTGGACGGGGGTCAGCCGATCGCGCGCGTCCGCCACCCGCTCCGCGAAGTGCGCCACCGACGCCAGCGCCGCCTTGATGTCGGGCCTGCCTCCGGGAAGGGCCACTACCCGCAGCGCCTTGGAGAGCGCGACGACCGCCTCGTCCAGCTCCGGCGGGGTCGCCTCCGCCTCCAGTGCCTGGGCGCGCAACGACCGCAGCGCGACGCTCTCGTGGAAGATCCTGGTCAGCGACGACACGAACGCGTCGGGCGAGTGGTCGCTGTCCTCAGGACTGTGGAAGGCGGCCGCGGCGGTCTCCGCCTCCGCCAGCGCGTCCGCCGCCCGCCGGCGGAGCTGCGCCCACTCCTCCTCCGGCTCGTCGAACCCGTCCAGCAGGTCGGCCATCGCCGTACTCGCCGTCGCCAGCGCCTGCTTCAGCGGGTCGAGCCTGCGCACCGGCCACAGCGCCAGGGTGATCGCGCAGTACAGGATCCCGCCGAGCCCCATCAGCAACGGAGGGACGGCACCCGGGGCCAGGCCGCTGAAGAACCCTGCCACCACCGCCAGCACCGGCGGCAACCCGATCATCTTCCACTGCGCGCCCGCCGCCGCGGCCAGACCCACGCCCAGCACGGCGTACCACTCGTTCAGCGCCAAGAAGCAACCGAGCCAGAAGCCCACCATCAGCAGCGGCACCGTGCGGAACAGGGTCTTGGCCCGTTCCCCGTACGGCTGGCCGTACGAGTCGCCGAAGGCGGTGAAATAGGCGCCGAGCGCGACGACCGCGCCCTCGCGTGGCCGCCCGGCCAGCGCGCCCACCGCCAGCGGAAGCGCCACCGCCACGCCGCACAGCAGGCCGTACCGCCAAGGGGGCTTCGCGGGCAGCGACAGGAACCCGTCGCGCAGCGTGGCGATCGCCCCCCGCATCCGATCCCCCGGTTCAGTGCTCCTTGGGATCCCAGTGTGTGACCAGGCGTCCCTCCCCTGGCCACAGGTCTACCCACGGGGCATCGACCTCGACCACGGCGAACGCGCCCGGCTTGAAGGTGAAGTCGCCGCCGGTCAGGCTCATCGCCATCTCGTGCACGGAGGGATTGTGCCCGCACAGGACCAGCGTCTCGACGTCGGGGTCGAGGCGACGAATCAGCTCGTAGAGGTCCTCGGGGTAGGCCTCGTAGATGTCCTGCTCGAAGCTGGTCTCGACCGTGGGGAAGGCCAGCTCGGCCGTCCTGCTGGTACGGCGGGACGGCGAGCACAGGACCAGCTCGGGAGCCAGGCCGAGCGCCTTGACCGCCTCGCCCGCTCTGACGGCGTCGCGCTCACCCCTGTCGGTGAGGGGACGCTCCCGGTCGGCCAGCCCGGGGACGTGGGCGGCTTTGGCGTGCCGCAGCACGATCAGCGTGCGCACGCGCTCAGCCCCCGCTCGACGCCCACACGGCCAGACCGGCGATGACCGCGAGGATCGCCAGCATGGCGAAAAGGATGATCACCAGCGTCTTCGCGCCGGAATTGGCAGGCTCTCCCATGCCCCACAGTCTTCCACCTGGCAGCGCCGCCCCGGTAAACGCCCTTCCCCCTCATGGGCCCGTTTTCCGGCCTCTCCCTCGCGCATCCACCCGACGTTCGCGACTCGCACCAAACCCCACCATCCCCACTCGATGCCCTCCCAATGACTCAACCCCCGCCCGCACGTCCCTCCACGCGGGGTGCAGGGAGCGCATGCGACGGCGCCCGGACATGCGGACGGCCCGCGCCAACGGGTGGCGCGGGCCGTACGGGAAAGCAGGTCAGGAGGAGGTGACGGACTCGGGCGCCCTGTCGCTCTTCTCCGTGGGCGCGACGCTGACCGAGCGACGCTTGGAGACGATGATCGCCGCGACCACGACGATCACGGCGACCGCGGTGACGCCCACCCGGAGGACGGCGTTGTCCGCGTAGACGACCACGGCAGGTGCGATCAGCAGCGCCACCAGGTTCATCACCTTGATCAGCGGGTTGATCGCGGGACCGGCCGTGTCCTTGAACGGGTCGCCGACGGTGTCGCCGATGACGGTCGCCGCGTGCGCCTCGGAGCCCTTGCCGCCGTGGTGCCCGTCCTCGACCAGCTTCTTCGCGTTGTCCCACGCGCCACCGGAGTTCGCGAGGAAGACGGCCATCAGCGTGCCGCACGCGATCGCGCCCGCCAGGAACGCGCCCAGCGGCGCGTATCCGAAGGCGAAGCCGACCGCGATCGGCGTCATCACGGCGAGCAGGCCTGGCGTGGCCAGCTCACGCAGCGAGTCGCGGGTGCAGATGTCGACGACGCGGCCGTACTCGGGCTTGACCGTGCCGTCCATGATGCCCGGGTTGCTGCGGAACTGGTCGCGCACCTCGAACACCACGCGCATCGCCGCCCTGCCCACGGCCATGATCGCCAGGCCGGCGAACAGGAACACGACCGCGGCGCCGATGACCAGGCCGACGAGAACGTTCGGCTGGTCGATGCCGAGGTTGAAGGTCTGGAACGCGCCGAGCGCGCTCTTGACCGACGCGCCGGCCGACGCCAGCTCGCCCTCGACGGCGGTGCGGAACGCGCCGAACAGCGCTGTCGCCGCCAGCACGGCCGTGGCGATCGCGATGCCCTTGGTGATCGCCTTGGTGGTGTTGCCGACCGCGTCGAGGCTGGTCAGGACGCGGGCACCCTCGCCGTCCACGTCGCCGGACATCTCGGCGATGCCCTGCGCGTTGTCGGAGACGGGGCCGAAGGTGTCCATGGAGACGATGACGCCGACCGTGGTCAGCAGGCCGGTGCCCGCGAGGGCGACCGCGAACAGCGCGATCGTCACGTTCCCGAAGCCGAGCAGGAACGCGCCGTAGACCGCGCCGCCGATGATCAACGCCGAGTAGACCGCCGACTCGAGGCCGACGCTGATGCCCGACAGGATGACGGTGGCGGGGCCGGTCAGTGAGCTCTCGCCGATCTCCTTCACCGGGCGCCTGTTGGTCTCGGTGAAGTAGCCGGTGAGGATCTGGATGGCGCTGGCCAGCACGAGACCGATCAGCACGGCGCCGATGGCGATGATCCGCGGGTCGGCGGTGGACTGCACGGACGCGCCCGACAGCTCGCTGAAGCTGGCCGGCAGGTACCAGTACGCCGCGGCCGCCACCAGCACCGCGGAGATCGCCGCGGAGATGAAGAAGCTCCGGTTGATGGCCGCCATGCCGTTGCGGTCCTTGTCGCGCAGGCCGGTGACGAAGATGCCGATGATGGCGGTGACGACACCGATCATCGGGACGATGAGCGGGAAGATCAGGCCCTGCTCGCCGAAGGCGACCTTGCCCAGGATGAGGCTGGCCACCAGCATGACCGCGTAGGACTCGAACAGGTCGGCCGCCATGCCCGCGCAGTCGCCGACGTTGTCGCCCACGTTGTCGGCGATCGTCGCCGCGTTGCGCGGGTCGTCCTCGGGGATGCCCTGCTCGACCTTGCCGACCAGGTCGGCGCCGACGTCGGCGGCCTTGGTGAAGATGCCGCCGCCGACACGCATGAACATCGCCAGCAGCGCCGCGCCGAAGCCGAAGCCCTCGAGCACGCCGGGGGCGTCACCCTGGTAGATCAGGACGACGACGGCGGCGCCGAGCAGGCCCAGGCCGACGGTGAACATGCCCGCCACGCCGCCGGTGCGGAAGGCGATGCGCATCGCCCTCTTCTCACCCGACGTGCGGGCGGCGGCGGCGACGCGGACGTTTCCACGTACGGCCAGCCACATGCCCATGAAGCCGGTCAACGCGGAGAAGCCCGCGCCGACCACGAAGAAAATGGAGCGCCCGATCTTCACATCGGTCGCTCCGGGAAGGAACCACAGCACGATCGGAATCAGGATCACGAAGATCGCGAGGGTCCTGAACTGACGGGTCAGATACGCCGCCGCGCCTTCTTGTACGGCGCGTGCGATGTTCTGCATTCGTTCGGTGCCCTGGTCGGCGGCCAGGACCTCGCGCACGAGGCCGCCGGCCACGGCCAGCGCGATCAAGGCCACCGCGGCGACCACGACGACGATGGTGAGATTGTTTCCGCTCAGGGACAGCGCTGAGGCTGGCTCGGCGGCCAGATAGAGGCTAGACATCCGTTCTCCTCGGCAAGACGGGTACGTCCTGCCCGGACGGCGCTGTGATATGCGGCGGGCGGTTCCAGCGGCGTCCGGGTTATGGGCTGCCGCTTCCGGTTGAGTCCCGCTGTTGTGCCGGATCACCTTGGCCGGTGCCGGGAGTCTACGCAGGGGTTCCGCGGATATGAAGGCTCTTGGGGTCGCCAATTATCGGCGCGTCGACTAAGTCCCTGACAGTGGGCCGATTTGGTATTGACAGGGAAGAATTTCCCGCGCGTTACGGCTGCCGCAGGGTGCTAATTAAGGTCAGACCGAAATGTCGGTGCGCGGCGCGTCACGAAGCCCGGCCCCGTGCGCTGGAGCGGCGTCTCCCTGGAGGGACGCCGGCCCCGCGCGGCGGGTGGGGCCGGACCGGCTTGCCGTACGGGATGGCGGGCGCGGCGCGGTGCCGATCCGCCGCGCCAGCCCACGACGAACACCGCCCACACGGCGGTGACCTGCGGCGCGATCCTCCCGCGACGCCCGCCATCGGCGGGCGGGACGGGCGGCTAGACCAGGCGCGCGTTGGTGGGGGCGGGCCAGCTCATGCGGATGCGCATGCCCTTGGGGCTGGGAAACACCTCCACGTCGTCGGCCAGGCCCGCGATCACCGCGATGCCGAAGCCGGACATGAAGGAATCGGACAGTGCCCCGAGGTCGAGGGGCTGCTCCTGCTTGATCTCGTCACTCGGAGCCTGGTCGCTGACTGTGACCTCGAAGCGCCCCGAGTCGTCCTTGAGCTCGATCCGGATCGGCTCCCCCGGGCAGTGGGCGCGATGCGCCTCCACGGCCCGGGAACAAGCCTCTCCGACGGCGAGCCTGACCTCGTCAAGGAGCGACTCCTCCACGCCGGTGCGACGGGCGATCGCCGTGGCGACCAACCGCGCGGTCCGCACGTGCGCGGGAAGAGCGCTGAACGTCAGCTCGACGGTAGCCATGACTACTTGTCTCGGCCGTGAGCTTCCTTGGCCTCGTCGACCGAAGCGTAGATGCCGAAGACCTTGGTCAGGCCCGTGATCCTGAAGATCTTCAGGATGCGCTCCTGCGTGCACACCAGCTCGAGGGAGCCATCGTGCGCCCGAACCCGCTTGAGCCCGCCGACCAGGACGCCCAGCCCCGTCGAGTCCAGGAAGTCGACCTTCTCCATGTTCACGAGAAGGTGGTAGCTCCCCTTGTTCACCAGGTCGATCAGAAGCTCACGCAGCCTTGGCGCGGTGTAGACATCGATCTCACCCTCGACCTCAACGATGGTGAGTCGGTCGTCCTGGTGGTGATCCAACTTCAGATCCACAGATCCTCCAGCGCCTCGCCTGCGAAAGTACCCTTGCGGGCCTGGCAGTGTGGAACTGCCCGACCCCGACGCGCGGCATTCAACCACGGTCGCTGCTTGTGTCTATACGAAATCACGATTCCCGGCCACTTTGCCCATGGATGTCAGACTGGAAACCAGTGAGTTCCTCCGCTTCCTCCCCACACCGAGTCGGTCCACTCCTCCATCACCTGCTCGGCGTTCCCGCGCGCCGCGAGCGCGTCACCCACGTGGAGCACGTTCCCGCACGTCAAGCGGGTAATGTTCGCTGGCCGGAGTGGGTCCATGACCTTCTGATTACGCGCTTGGCGAACCAGGGGATCGCGGGACTTTGGTCGCACCAATATGAGGCTGCGGACCTGGCCCGGCGTGGCCGAAACGTGATCATTTCCACAGGCACGGCGTCGGGCAAGTCGCTCGCCTACCTCACTCCCGCGGTCACGGCCGCCCTCGAAGGCGGCACGATCCTCTACCTCACCCCCACCAAGGCGCTGGCGGCCGACCAGCTGCGCGGGCTGAGGGAACTGCGGATCGCCCAGCTCCGCGCGGCGACCTTCGACGGCGACACGCCGTTCGAGGAGCGCGCCTGGGTGCGCCAGCACGCCAACTACGTCCTGACCAATCCCGACATGTTGCACCGCGCCCTGCTACCTCAGCATTCACGCTGGTCGTCGTTCCTGCGGCGGCTGCGGATGGTCGTCGTGGACGAGTGCCACGGGTACCGCGGGGTCTTCGGCTCCCACGTGGCACAGATCCTGCGCAGGCTGCGCAGAGTGTGCTCCCGGTACGGCACGGCCCCGGTGTTCGTGCTGGCGTCGGCCACGGCGAGCGAGCCCGCGGCGTTCGGGATGCGGCTGACGGGGCTTGAGATGGACGAGGTGACGTCCGACGCCTCACCGAAGGGTGCGACCACCTTCGCGCTCTGGGAACCGCCCCTGACCGACCTGCGGGGCGAGAGAGGGGCGCCGGTACGGCGGACCGCCACCGCCGAGACGGCCGACCTGCTGGCGGATCTGGTGCTCGCCGAGGTCCGGACGCTCGCCTTCGTCCGGTCACGCCGGGGCGCGGAGACGGTGGCGCTGACGGCGCGGTCCCGGCTGGAGGACGTCGCCTTCAGCACCCCCCGCCACTTCGCCCACACCTTCCCCGTGCCGACTTCCTCCCTCGCACCCCCGTCACAAGACCCCGCCGCACCCGCCTCGCCCCCCGTGTCCTCGCCCAGGTCACCCGAACCCGCGCCACCCGCACCCGCGGCCGCGGCCGCCTCGCTGGGGCCCGCCGCACCCGCGCCCGTCTTGCACGAGCCCACCGTCCCCGCGCCCGCCCCGGAGGAGCCCGATGTCATCGGGCCCGCCTCGCAGGGGCCCGCCGTCCCCGCACCCGCCCCGGAGGGGCCCGATGTTCCCGGGCCCGCCCCACAGGGGCCCGATGTTCCCGGACCCGCCTCACAGGGGCCCGATGTTCCCGGACCCGCCTCACAGGGGCCCGATGTTCCCGGACCCGCCTCACAGGGGCCCGATGTTCCCGGACCCGCCTCACAGGGGCCCGATGTCCCACCGCCCGCACCGCACGAGCCCGCCGTCCCCGCACCCGAGCCGGCGGAGGAGTCGGCCGAGCTGAAGACCGGTCTCACGGATCTCGCCAACCGGATCGCCGCCTACCGGGCCGGGTACCTCTCGGAGGATCGCAGGATCCTGGAGAAGGCCCTCCGCAGTGGCGAGCTCCTCGGCCTGGCCACCACCAACGCTCTCGAACTCGGCGTCGACGTCTCCGGCCTCGACGCCGTCCTCATCGCGGGCTGGCCCGGCACCAGGGCCTCCCTCTGGCAGCAGGCCGGCAGGGCGGGACGCGCGGGCCAGGACGCGCTCGCCGTCCTCATCGCACGCGACGACCCGCTCGACACCTATCTCGTCCACCACCCCGAGGCGCTGTTCGGCCGCCCGGTGGAGGCGATCGTGCTCGACCCCGACAACCCCTACGTCTTGGGCCCGCACCTGTGCGCCGCCGCCGCCGAGATCCCCCTCACCGACGACGACCTCCCGCTCTTCGGCCCGACCGCCGATGGCCTGGCGGCCGACCTCGTGGAGCAGGGCATGCTCCGCCGGCGCCCCGCCGGATATTTCTGGACCCGCCGCGAACGCGCCACCGACCTCGCCGACATCCGCGGCTCGGGCGGCGCGCCGGTCCAGGTCGTCGAGTCGTCCACCGGCCGCCTGCTCGGCACCGTCGACGAACCCTCCGCGCACGCCACCGTCCACACCGGCGCCGTGTACCTGCACCAGGGCGAGACCTTCCTCGTCGAACTCCTCGACCTGGAGGCGGGCGTCGCCCTGGTGTCGTCCGCCGAGCCCGAATACAGCACGTTCGCCCGCGACGTCACGGACATCTCCGTGCTGTCCACCCTCCGCTCCCACGACCTCGGTACGGCCCGCCTGAACTTCGGCGAGGTCGAGGTCACCCGGCAGGTCGTCTCCTACCTCAAACGCCGTCTCCAGAGCGGTGAGATGCTCGGCGACGAACCGCTCGACCTGCCCCCGCGCACGCTGCGCACCCGCGCCGTCTGGTGGACGCTTCCGGCCTCCCAGGTGGCCCCCCTGGCCGAGGAGGGCATCGACCTCGGCGGCGCGGCACACGCGGCCGAGCACGCCTCCATCGGGCTCCTCCCGCTGTTCGCCACCTGCGACCGCTGGGACATCGGCGGCGTCTCCACCGAACTGCACGCCGACACGGGACTGCTGACGGTGTTCGTGTACGACGGGCACGAGGGTGGAGCGGGGTTCGCCGAACGCGGCTACGCCCGCGCCACCGACTGGCTCACCGCCACCCGCGAAGCGATCGCGTCGTGTGAGTGCGAGCGGGGCTGCCCCTCATGCATCCAGTCGCCCAAGTGCGGCAACGGCAACGAGCCCCTCGACAAGGCCGGCGCCATCCGCCTCCTCGACACCCTCCTCACCACCCCGCCGCCCCCCGCCTCCGCGCCCGCCCCTGCGCCCACCGCCGCGCCCTCCGCCGCACCCGCCCCCCGCTCCACATCCGGCTCCGTCTCCCCCAGCGCACCCAGCTCCACGCCGGACCCCTCGGACTCGACTCCCCCACCCCACTAGCGCATTCCCCCGCTCCCACCCTGGCGGAGACACCACAACACCGGCCTGACCATCCCAGCCGGCCCAGGTCTCCTCCCAACGCCGTTCCGCCCACCGCGCACCCCCTCAACGCGGTACGGCCCGCGTCCCACTCTGGGGACGCGGGCCGTACCGGAAGGCGGGCCGAACCAGTAGGCGGGCTAACCGGAGGCGGGCCGAACCCGGAAAGCGGGCCGAACCGGAAGGCAGGCTGAACCGGAAGGCGGGCTAACCGGAGGCGGGCCGAACCCGGAAGGCGGGCTAACTGGACGGCGGCCCGAACCCGGAAGGCAGGCTGAACCGGAAGGCAGGCTGAACCGGAAGGCGGGCCGAACCGGTAGGCGGGCTAACCGGAGGCGAGCCTAACCCGGAAGGCGGGCTAACCGGACGGCGGCCCGAACCGGAAGGAAGTCAGCTCTCGCCGCCCAGGTGCCGGCGTCCGATGTACGCGGCCTCGTCATCGTCCGCCGCCCAGAAGTCGCCCGCGCCAGGCTGCGGACGCTCCCAGAACCCGCTGTCCTCCATCGAGCGAGGCGCCGGCGGCAGGTAGTCGTCCCAGCGGTCCTCGATCCGCACCGCCGCCGGCAGTACCGGAGGGATCTCGGGCTCGGGCGCCACGGTCGTCACCGCCGAACTGGGCAGCGCGAGCCTGATCGGCTCGGGCCGTACCGCGGGCTCGGACGTCTTGGCCTCCTCCGCGCTCATGTACAGCGGCAGGCGCAGCCCCGCACTCTCAGGTCCCGGCTGCTCGGGAACGTGCGGCTGCGGCTTGCGGGTCTTGGCCACCGCCAGCACGACGGCGGGACGGCGCGGCGCGGTCGCGGTGGGCGGGATGCTGTCGCCGGGCTGCGACGTGTCGGCCGTCGGCGGCGCGGGCGCGGCGGCGGGCCCGCCACCGGCGGAGGCGAGCGCCCGCCTGCGAGCCCACGCGCCGCCGTGCGCGGCCAGCAGCAGGAGGAGAAGCCCGCCCGCCACATAGATGCCGTACTGTCCGATGTTCCCGATCGGCGACTGCGACGACTGTGCCCTGACACTGGTGTCGACGGCCTCCGCCTCGGGCTTCTTCGCCGCCTCGTCCTCGCCGGCCGGCACCAGGGTCTCGTCGTCGGACGTCTTGGGCTTGGCGGTGGGGAGCCGGTACTCGCCCTTCTTGTCCGTCTCCGTGGCGGGCAACGCCGGCATCTTGCTCACGCTCTTCGGGACGGTCTGCTGCGGTTTGACCGTCGGCGTCACCCGCTTCTTCGGCGGGATCGACGGCAACGACGCCACGCTCTTCCGCGTGTTCTTGGCCTGCTGGTCGCTCTGTGCCTGCTTGGTCTGCGCCGCCTTCGGCTGCGCGGGCGGCGCCGGCGCGGGGATCGTCACGTACGCCGCGCTCGAGTTGGCCGAGCCGAGCATCCCGCCTTCGCCGTCGCTCCTGAAGGCCTTGACCGTGAAGCCCACCTGCTGGCCTGCGGCCTTGCCCGGTACGGCGAGCGTCGCCTTGCACGAGCCGCCCGAACACGCGCTGTCGGCCGACACCTTGCCCACCGAGCCCGACTGGCTGGTGGAGATCTCGTAGGACTGGAGGTCGGGCTCGGACCCCTTGCTCCACGTCACGACGATCTTGCCATCGCCGGACAGTGCGGCGGCCACGCCCGACGGGGGCTCCGCGGGGATCGCCTGCCGTAACGTCGAGGTGTTCTCGTCCCACTTGCCGCCGAGCAGCTTGCCCTTCTGGACCAGCCGGATCTGAAAGCTGCCGTTGGCGTGCTCGGCGGGGTTCCACGTGTAGGTGACGCGCTGGTTGCCCTTGGCGACCTCGGTGCCGTCGACGTACAGGACGGCGTCGAAGGCCAGGTCGACGGTGCCCTGAATGGTGACCGGCGCGTTCGTCGTCACCCGTGACGGCATGTCGATATCCGCTCGCGCCTGCGCCGGCGTCGCCACGCCGAACACCGCGACGCCGATCACGATCGGCATCACCACGCCTGCGGCCATCAGCCTGCGAACTGCCGTCACGACGCTTCCCCTTCATCGAGAGCCTCGCACCGCCCGACCCCTCGCCCCCGACGAGCGACCAAACGGCGACCGGAAGTGCCAGTTCCTCGAATCCGCAACCGTCAGCCTCGACGGTGTCGTGCAGCCTAGCGACAAAGGTCCGCGAGATTACAGACCTCGACACCAGACGGCATGGACCGAAGTAAGCGCGACCTTATGTGAGAATTCCCGCTCTTGGACATGTCGTCTAAGAAGTCGTGATTCGATTGCGACATTGCCCTCTCAAGCCCCTTCCATCCCATAACGTCAGCCGAGGCGGTCCGTCGCGGAGACGAACCCCTCGACCTCGCGCTCAGGTACCTCCCTCCCGGATTCCTTGCACAAACCGTCCAGCGCGACCAGCCGGAAGATGAGGGCCCGTACCAGCAACTGGCGGAAGTCGTCGCCTCCGTCGGCCAAGCCGATCAGCTCCGGCCCTGCCTCCCACCACAACAACCCGTCGGCCACCGCGATGGCCTCGCCGTACGCGGCGGGTCGCCAATATGGCGAGAAATCGATGACCGCGGGATCTGACCCGTCAGCGAAAAGCACGTTGCCGGCTAAATCCCCGTGAATGATCTGATGTGGCGCGTCAACCGGCCGCCTCATCGCCGCCAACCTCGCCAACGGCTCTCTCAGTACGGCGAGCGGCTCAACCGTCACCTCCTCCCACGCCACCCGATCGGCCACGGCCCACGGATGCGAACGCCGATCGAGGAACGCCGGCCTGGGCGTCCCGCGCAGCGCCTCGTGCAGGGCTCTGCCCGCCGCGAGCAACTCGGGCCATCGGCCTATCGGACCGGCTCGCCCGCACAGGAACTCGGCGGCCGACCAGCCGTCGACCACGTGATCTCCTGAGGGGGAGGCGAGCGGACGCGGCACCCTGAACCCGTCCCCGGCCAACCGCGCGAGAACATTCGCGGACCACTCGGCCTCCTCACGGTCGTCCACAGGCTTGAGGACGGCATCCCCGACCCGCACGCTCCGCCCTTCACCCCCCGGAAGCGGGACAGGATCGCCCCCTACCCGAAGCCATCGAGGACCGAACGGGGCGGTAGAACGAGCACCATGCCAGCCTCCTGTCGATCGCGGCGGCCGACCCACCCTGCGCCAGTGGCCCATCCCACCCCGCCATCCTTCCGACCCACCATGCACAGCGGCACCCGCCGTCATGTCGAACGCGCCGACCCACGCGCCCTGCGGTGGCCGCCCCTCCCGCCACCACCGATCCCTGTGCTTGACCCCACCCCGCCATCCTGCTGAGCCACGCATCGGCACCGCATCCGCATTTCCGCCACGCCGTGCCCTTCAACCCTCCGGTAGCCCGGCGTTCTGAATCCACGGCCCCTTCGGCACGGGCGCCCGGGTGAGCACAAAGATGTATGCCGCGCTGGGTCCGCGGGAGGAGGTGATCCGAGCTGCCGGCCGGAAGAATCGAATCATGACAATCGCCCTGTTGCTGACCCTCGCCGCACTGGCGATCGTCGACAGCACGAGCTTCGGCACTCTGGGGATCCCCGTCTTCCTGCTGTTGTCCTCGCAGCGGTCGCAGGTCTCGCGCCTGATGATCTATCTCGCCACGGTCGCGATCTTCTACTTCCTGGTCGGCGTAGCGCTCATGCTGGGCCTGTCCACGCTGCTGGAGAGCTTCGGTGACGTGCTGCACAGCCGTGGCGCCTACATGGTCCAGCTCGCCCTCGGCGTCGGCCTGTTCGCGCTGAGCTTCCGGTTCGACCCCAAACGGCGCAAGAAGCTCGGCAAGCCCGAGCACCGCTTCGAACCACGCGTGGGCGGGCCCCGGGCGATGGTGACGCTGGGCCTCACCGCGGGGCTGCTCGAGGTGGCGACCATGGTGCCGTACCTCGCCGCCATCGGGATCATGACGACGTCGAAGCTGACCGCGACGCAGTGGGTGCCGTTGCTCGTGGCATATGTCCTCATCATGATCTTGCCGCCTCTGGTGCTCATCGGGCTTCGTGGCGTCGCACGAGGCTGGCTGGAGCCCAAGCTTGAGCGGTTACGCGCCTGGATGGCCAAGCACTCGGCATCGGCCGTCAGTTGGGCGCTCGCCATCGTCGGCTTCCTCCTGGCTCGCGATGCCGCGGTGTACCTGTTCTTCCGCTGAGTTCCGCAACCGCCTTCTCCCTGAGATCCCGGCCCACCCGGCTTCCTGACATCCCGGCCCACCCCGCTTCCTGACATCCCGATTCGCCCCGCGACTGATCCCAGCCACCCCACCAGCATGTAGCGCGCACCGCCGCTGAATCCCGGCCCGCCCTCCAGCGTCCGCCCCGCCCAGACTCCGACACCGACCACCCGACAGCCGGCTCACCCGACCGCTGACGTCCTGGACCGACCATCGGAATCCGGCCCGCCCAGCTGTGGCGTCCCGACCCGGCCGCTGACATCCCAGTCCGCCCTGCGGTTGGCTCCATCCCACACGAGGCAGGGTCGGCTCGGCCATGGTCGCGGCCTCAGTGCAACAGCCGTGGACTCGACAGTGTGGACGGGTCGATTCACGGACTTGAGGACGTCGGGAGACCCGGGGTGGCGATGGCCGGACCGGCGCGAGCGCGGGCATGAACGGTGCGTTCGCCGACGCCGGGGAGGGAGAGGCCGACGGAGACCGTCACGTCGACCGTGGCCTCTGTAAGCGCACACCGAACCAGCTCGGCGCCGTTCCGGGCCGCCAGGCGGGACGCCTGCGCGCAGGCCTTCTCCGGGGACGCGAGCGCCCATCTTGCAGCCGCCAAGGCGCTCAGGTCCGCAGCGCTCTGGGCGCGATGGTGGGCGACTCTGACCATTCCGACCAACGCGAAGGCCATCGCGACCGTGAACAGCACGGCCGACAGGGCCACACACCACAACGTCGCCGAGCCTCTCTCACGTGACACAGCGACTTTCTGGCCACCACGCGGTGCGACTGGCCGTTGAAGATCTCTCGACAGTGGAGGATGCCGTGGATCGCGCGGCGTGGGCGGCCGTTCGAGGTCACATCGCACGGTTGTCCGGCGAGCGTCGCATGACGTCCTTCGTCTGGCTTCCGCAGTGCTGGCGACGGGTGGCTGGGGGCCTTTCATGGCGACTCCTGAGCTGGTGAGGGGTACGGCGGTTGGCGGGCGTCGGCAGGGTCAGGGTTGGGCGGCGCCGGGTTCCGTGGCCGTGGTGGCCGAGGCTCTGACTTCCACGGGAGGAAGGGCGGAGGCCCAGGGCGGTCGAGCCTGGGTGGTGATGTCGACGCGGGTGACGTCGGCCCCTCTCGTGATGTCCACCCGGGCGCCGCGGGGAGCGATGGCCTTGGTTCGTTCGCGTACCTGGGCGAGGGGTTCTCCGCGGGCGGCTGCTCGGGCGCCCGTGCGTGCGGCGTCGACGCAGCGCAGGTGGGTGTTGACCACGGTGACCGCCCACAGGGCCGCGGCCAGGACGACCATGAGGGCCGGGAGTACGGCGGCGGTCTCCGCTGTCACGGAGCCCCTCGATCGGCACGCCGGTAGGGGTGTCGACCCACCTGACAGGCCAAAGCGAACGGTCGTCGGCCGACCCAGCGGGTCGAGGCGAACGGTCGTCGGCCGACCTGGCGGGTCGAGGCGAACCGTCGCCGGCCGACCCGGCGGATCGGGGGGAGGGTGCAGCGGCCGAAGGCTTGGGTCGTTGGTCATGGGGTGGCCGGGTTGGGCGAGGGGACGGGGCCTGGGGATCGATCGTGGCTGGCGTGGCCATTGGCCGGGAAGCGAGGCATCGGGGGCTCCGCGGTGGATGGGGAGGGGGTCTCGGGGGCCGGGTACGGGCCGTGGCCCCCGAGGTGGCAGGCGTGAGGTCGGAACGTGTCAGGTGAGGGTCTGCGAGGTTCAGCCGGCGGTGTTGAGGGCGCGGTTGACCAAGGTGGTGAGCATCTCCTGGACTTCGGTGCTGGTGACGACCTTGAAGAGCAGGGCCGCGAAGCCGCATGCGGCGATGGTGCCGACGGCGTACTCGGCGGTCGACATGCCCCGGTCGAGGCCGAGGCGGGCGGCCTGGGCGGTCCGGGTGGTCCACAGCCTGTGGACGGTGGCACGGACGCGCAGGGTGATCGGGGTGATGGTGCGGGGGTGTCGCATCGTTGCCTCCCAGGGGTGGGCCGGGCGGTGTCCGGCGCTCGGGGTCCAGGTTCGCTGGGCGGCGGGAGGTGAGGAGGAGCCGAGTGCGGTTCTGTGGATGAGCGGGGGACGGGCGGAGGGGTTGTGGACAACGCGTTCTCGCACTTCAGAGAGGTTGTGGAAAACGTGGTCTCGATCCTTCAGGAGAGAACGTGGTCTCGATCCTTCAAGGGAGAACGTGGTCTCGGTCCTACAACCGTGGTCTCGGCGCTTCAAGGGACACCGTGGTCTCGGCGCAGGGACAACGGGTCCTCGGCGCTTCAAGGGATGAGGACGCCGGTGGCGAGACCTGCGACGACGGGGATGATGCCCAGCAGGACGAAGGCGGGAAGGAAGCACAGGCCCAAGGGGGCGACGGCCTGCACGCCGACCTTGCGGGCGGCAGCGAGGCAGGCCGTACGAGAGGCTTGGCGGGCGTCGTCCGCGAGGCGGGTGAGCACGTCGGCGATGGGCGCGCCGCTCTGGGCCGCACGGGACATGGCGCGGGCGAGCGGACCCATGGAGGGCTCCCGCGCGAGAACCATCCAGGCAGGTTCAGGGTCGGCGCCGAGGCGGAGCTGACCGCTCACCCAGGCGAGGCGCTGTCCTAGAGGGCCGCCGACGGCCGCTGCGGCGATCTCGGTGGCGGCGCTGACGGGCTGGCCCGCCTGGAGGCAGGCGACCATCAGGTCCGTCGCGAACGGCAGGTCGGCGGCGATGCGCTCGCGGTCCCCGCGTGACTGATGGGCGGCTTTCCTGTGGACGAGTACGGTGGCCGCGCTCCCCACGACCAGGCCTGCCATGACGCCTGAGAGACCGCCGAGGAGGAGCGCGACGATGACGGCGATCCCGCAGCCGGACATGACCGCACGACGGTCCGGGCCTCGTCCCATACCCGCGACATGACGAGGTCCCCCGGCACCGACATGACGAGAGCCACCGGCGGCGGCGGGAGGAGAGCCATCGGTACCGACGGAACGATGGCCACCGGTGCCGACGGGACGCGGTCCGTTGGCAGCGGCGGGACGCGGTCCACTGACGGCGACGGGATGAGGGAACCAGTCGGCGGGCGAGGGCCGTTCCCCGTCGTCGGGCGGGACGGTGGGGCGCAGGGCGCGGAGGCGGTCCGTGGGGCTCCGCGAGGGAAACCAGAGCCAGACGGCAAGGAACGCGCAGCCGATCGCGATGATCATGCGGACTCCGCTCGGGACGACATCCGGTGGGTCCACCACAGGCCGCAGGCGTCGAGGGCCACCCCCACGACGAGACAGCCCAACCCTGGCAGGCTGCCGAACAGGAACCCCAGCGGGTTCATGCCGAGGCCTGCGGCCATGAGCAGGCCGAGAGCGGGCAGGGCGGCGAGCATTCTGGCCGTGGCTCTGGGGCCCGCGAGCTGGGCGGACACCTCGCCTCGATGGGACTGGGCGACGCGCAGGGAGTTGCCGACCCGATCGACCAGCACCGCGAGACCCGCGCCCACGGACACGCTGACCTCCCAGCAGGCCGCGAGCCGTCGCAGCCCTTCGCCGCCCTGCGCGGGGGCGGCCTCACGCAGGGCCGCCGCCACGTCGCCGCCGTCCCTGGCGGCTGCCGCCAAGGAGTCCAGCGGGCCGGGGAGGTCGACGGCGGCCAGGGCCCTGGTGAGCGCCTCTCCTGGGGTACGGCCGGCGGCCAGCTCGGCCGAGAGCGCCTGGCACAGCTCGATCGAGGCGACGTGCCAGGACTCGGCTCGGCGCGCGGCGGACGGGCGTGTCAGCGTGTCCCAGAGAGACGACGACCACGGGAGTGGTGGTGGGGCGCCGAAGAGGCGGTCGAGGCGGAGGCGAGCGTGGGTGGGTCCGGTCCACAGCCAGAGGGCGAGCGCTCCGCAGAGCGCGGCGATGACGGTCATGGGTGCTCCTGTGAATCGATGGGCGACGAGCTCGACGACCTGCTGTCCGAGGCGTGGCGCGTCCAAGGCGCGATCTCTCCAAGCGCGACGTGTCCAAGGGCGAGACCTCTCCAAGGCGCGGCGCGTCCAGTGCACGACCCCTCCAAGACGCGGCGCGTCCAAGACGTGACCTCTCCCTGTCGCGGCCCGCCCAAGGCACGACGGCCTCTCCGAGGCGCGCGCTCCCTAAGGCGCGATGCATCCGAGACGCGACACGTTCGAGGGGTGAGGCGGTGGCGGGGTTCGGTGACTGCTCGTGAGGTGGCGGGGTCAGGGGGAGGCGGCGCAGGGGGCTCTGGTGGTCAGCGCCGTGTAGGCGGGGCCGATGCGTGGGCGTCCCTGTTCGTCGAACGTCAAGGCAGGATCCGCCTCGACGAACCCTGACGTCCTGCGCGACAGCAGGCAGATCTCCGAGACCCGCCGCCGTCCGTCGGACCGCCGCCTGGACAGGTGGATCACCACGTCGAGCGCCGCGGCGAGCTGGCTGTGCACCGCCTCCCGGCTGAGCCCCGCCGCGCAGGCCAGCGCCTCCAGCCGGGGCGGCACGTCGGCCGCCGTGTTCGCATGGAGGGTGCCGCAGCCGCCCTCGTGGCCGGTGTTGAGGGCGGCCAACAGGTCCACGACCTCGGAGCCGCGTACCTCACCGACCACCAGCCGGTCGGGTCGCATGCGCAGCGCCTGCCGTACGAGATCGCGCAGGCCGACGCCACCGGCTCCCTCCAGATTGGCGGGACGGGTCTCGAGGCGGACCACGTGGGGGTGGAGGGGGCGGAGTTCGGCGGAGTCCTCGACGAGGAGCAGGCGTTCTCCGGGGTCGGCCAGGGAGAGCAGGGCGCTGAGCAGGGTGGTCTTGCCGGTGCCCGTGCCGCCTGTGACGAGGAAGGCGAGCCGGGCCTCGACGACGGCCGTCAGGACGGCGACCGCCTCGGGCGGGATGGTTCCGGCAGCGACCAGGTCGGTGAGCGTGAAGGTACGGCGGGGCGGCAGGCGAAGCGACACGCACGTGCCCTCGGAGGCGATCGGCGGCAGGATCGCGTGGAGGCGAACACCTCCCGCGAGACGGGCGTCGACGTGCGGCGACGCGTCGTCGAGGCGGCGTCCTGCCGCGGCGGCCAGTCGTTGGGCGAGGCGGCGGACCGCGCCGTCGTCGGGGAAGGTGACGGCGGTGCGCCGCAGCCCGCGGCCGTCGTCGATCCACACCTCGCGCGGCCCGTTGACCAGCACGTCTGTGACGTCCGGCGCGGCCAGCAGCGGCTCCAGCGGCCCGGCGCCGATGAGGTCGGCGCACAGCGCGCGGGCCACGGCCAGGATCTCGGCGTCGCCGTACACGGACTTCTCGGCACGCAGGGCGACGGCGACCTGCGCGGCGCTCGGCTCGACTCCCGCGCGGGCGAGGCGGACTCTGACCGCCTCGACCAGTTCTTTGGAGACGCCGTTCATGCGGCCATGAGGTCGGTCAGGAGGGTGGCGCAGAAGTGCCCGAGCACCGAGCGGCCGTCGATGAGGCTCAGGTCGCCCTTGTTGAGCGCGCCCGCCAGGCGCGGCTGGTCGGCGAGGTGACCCGCGCACGGCAGGCCGAGTGAGGTGGCCACGACCGCCTCCTCGAGCACTCCCGGTCGCAGCACCATGCTCACCTCTCCGGTGTGGCGCCTGACCTCGCCGAGCACCTGGGCGGCCGCGAGCACCCCTCTGACGTCGGCCGTGACCAGCAGCAGGGTGGCCGAGGCCCTGCTGAGCGCCTCGGCCGAGGCGGGATCGAGGTGGCGTGGCAGGTCGACGACCACGAGGTCGAAGCCGCGCCCGCCCGCCTCCAGCACCGATCGCATCGCCTCGGCGGGGATGGCGGCGACCTCGCCCCTGTGGAAGGCGAGCACGGTCAGGTCGCCGAAGGCGGGCAGGGCGGCTCGCAGCGCCGCGGAGCTCACGCGGCCCTCGCGGGAGACGAAGTCGGCCCACCGCGCGCCCTGCGCCTCCTCCTGGCCGAGCAGGACGTCGATGCCGCCGCCGAGGGGGTCGGCGTCGACGAGCAGCGTGCGGAGCTTGCGGCGCGCGGCCGCGAGCGCGAGGCAGGCCGACAGCAGGCTGGCGCCCGAGCCGCCGCTGCCGCCCACGACGCACACGACGACCCCGGCCCTCGGTGAAGGATCGAGCGCGTCGGCGAACTCCTCCACCAGTCGCAGCTCGCCCTCGGGCAGTTCGACCACCGCCTGGGCGCCCACGGCGACGCATCTGCGCCAGCTTTCGGGTTCGCCGGGCTTCCGCGTGGCCAGGAACACCCTGGACCTTCGGGGCGGGCCCGTCTCTGCGACCGGGTCGGCCAGGTCGTCGCCGACCACCACGATCGGCGCGTGCGCCCAGAAGGGGCGGGCGAGCGCGGCGGCGTGGGCGACGTCGAGCTGGGCGCCTGCCGCGGCGGCGACGCGCACCAGGTCGTCGAGCAGATCGCGGTCCTCGGTGATGACGAGGGGTCGGGTCATGGGTGCCTCCTGACGAGCGGAGGCACAGGACGAAGGGTCGGGCCGTGGTGCCTCCTGACGAGCGGAGGCACAGCATGTGTGAGGGACGGGTCGGCGCGCGGGACAGAACGAGGTTCTGTGGATAAAAAGCGGCGACCCCCGCCGGGGGGGAGAGCGGGGGTCGCCTGACCGGTCCGGCTCCGGGGGGGTAGAGCCGGTCCCGTTTCAGAAGAAAGCTTTCAACACTTAACCAGAGCATGGCAAGGGACTTGCAAAGCTATCCCATGCACAGTCGCTCCAGTTTCGGGAGATACCCCCGTATGCTGCCCGATCGACTCGAGTTTCGTCGAGGAGCAATCTCCAATTTTCGCTAGTTTTTTTGGGGCGTAGTTGAACGACTACAGACCGCTAGATCACGCTCCGTGATCCATGGACCCGAGTAAAGGTCTTGGTCCAAGGGGTTCCCATCGACCCCGATTCGACGTAGAAAGGTGACACGGACGACATGTCCGGGTGCGTCTGCCGGGTACCCACGCGCGACCAGCCGCGGGAGGCGCGTCGAGACGGGCTTGACCCGCTCCGACGAATGAAAGTTGCACGCTTGGTAACCCGGTGTGACGCGCCGGCGGACGGCGTCTCTTCATGGGGCGCCGTCAGCTATGCGGGCACCGACCCACCACCCACCCCACAGCCGCCGGCGCGCGAGCCGCATCACCAGGCCACCACCCTCACAGCCGCCGGCGCGCGCGCCACACCACCAGGCCACCACCCTCGCAGCCCTCGGCTATGCGCGCTGCATCGCCTCGCAGATCGCCGTGGTCTCCTTGACGCCCCAGGTGACCGCGGCGGCGGCCTGCCGTACCCATGCCGCGACGCCCTCGGCCGTGCCCGACAGGTAGGAGCGAAGTCCCTCCGCGTAGGGCAGTTCCAGGTGGCCGACCTCCGCGGGGACCAGCGACTTGGGGTCCAGGCCGAACTCCACGAGCGTCAGCCGCTCGGCCGCGCGCGCGACCACGCCGTCGGCCACCCCGAAGGGGCGCAGTACGGCCAGTTCCGCGTGCACGATCGCGGCCAGGACGAGTGCGGGCGCCTTGGACGGGCTGCCGACGAGCGAGGCGAGCGCGTCCATCCTGACGGCGGTCTCCTCAGCGCCGGGGACAGGACCGAGACCCAGCGGGTCGGGCGCGAAGTCGCCGGAGCCGTGGCGGGGACGGCCGAGGTCCTCCTGCGCGGCCAAGCCGACGGCGGCCAGCGTGTGCAGCCTGGCGAGGACCTGCCGCGGAGCGCTTCTCCAGGTGGAGCCCAGCCTTCCCAGCTCCGCCGACGCCCTCAGCGCGCCCTGCACGACGGGCGAGGACGCCTCTCCCCTGCGCAGCACGTCCAGCGGCACGTCGTGGCCCGCCAGCGCGGCCGACGCCCGCGCGCCGCGCAGCGCCGCCTCGGCCGACACCTCGGGGCTGCGGCGGCGCAGAACGCGGTGCCGGTACAACCGGTCGACGGCCTCGCGCGCCTCTTCAACGGCTTCGGGAACTCCGGGAAGGTCGGCAATGACTGCCAATGGGTCACTCACAGGATCCGACCTTACCCGCCAGTAGCTAGCAATTCGCCGCGACCCATTCCGTAATTCTCAGATTTCAGGATTACAACGGTTTAATAGCACTTGTCAGCGGCCCTGGTCAGCGGCAAGCTCTCGGTACAGACCTGTCTAGACCTCTTGTGGTGCCCCCAGGCGGCCTGGTGAAGTGGGACAGCAACACTCAATCTGGCCATATGAAGGAGCATGAAGTGGCCCCGGAGACCCCTGGCACCGAGCCTCAGGCGCTGTCCAACCTGCTGCAGGAGAACCGCCGGTTCGCACCACCAGCGGACCTGGCCGCGGCCGCCAACGTCACCGCCGCCGCCTACACGGAGGCCGAGGCGGACCGGCTGGCGTTTTGGGAGAGTGCAGCCGAACGGTTGACCTGGGCCAAACGATGGGACTCCACCCTCGAATGGAACCCGCCGTTCGCCAAGTGGTTCGTCGGCGGCGAGCTCAACATCGCCTACAACTGCGTCGACAGGCACGTCGAGGCGGGCAACGGCGACAAGGTCGCCTACTACTGGGAGGGCGAGCCGGAGGGCGACAGCCGTACCATCACGTACGCCGACCTTCAGCGCGAGGTCAACAAGGCCGCCAACGCCCTCACCGAGCTGGGCGTGACCAAGGGTGACCGTGTGGCGATCTACATGCCCATGATCCCCGAACTGCCGGTCGCGATGCTGGCGTGCGCCCGCGTCGGCGCGATCCACTCGGTGGTGTTCGGCGGCTTCTCCGCCAGCGCGTTGCAGAGCCGCATCGAGGACGCCGACGCCAAGCTCGTCATCACCGCCGACGGCGGATACCGCCGCGGCGCTCCCTCCGCGCTCAAGCCGACCGTCGACGAGGCCGTCGCGCAGACCCCCGGCGTCGAGCACGTCCTCGTGGTCCGCCGCACCGGCCAGGAGGTCGCCGCGCAGGAGCGCGACATCTGGTGGCACGACCTGGTCGAGCGGCAGAGCGACCAGCACGAGGCGCAGCCGCACGACGCCGAGGACCCGCTGTACATCCTCTACACCAGCGGCACCACGGGGAAGCCGAAGGGCATCCTGCACACCACGGGCGGCTACCTGACGCAGACCGCGTGGACCCACCACGCCGTCTTCGACCTCAAGCCCGACACCGACATCTACTGGTGCACCGCCGACATCGGGTGGGTGACCGGACACTCCTACATCGTGTACGGCCCGCTCGCCAACGGCGCGACCAGCGTCATGTACGAGGGCACGCCCGACACCCCGCACCGCGGCCGCTTCTGGGAGATCATCCAGAAGTACAAGATCACGATTCTCTACACCGCGCCCACGGCGATCCGGACGTTCATGAAGTGGGGCGACGACATCCCCGCCAAGTTCGACATGTCGTCCCTGCGCATCCTGGGCTCGGTCGGCGAGCCGATCAACCCCGAGGCGTACGTCTGGTACCGCGAGCACATCGGCGGCGAGCGCTGCCCCGTCGTCGACACCTGGTGGCAGACCGAGACCGGCGCCATAATGATCAGCCCGCTGCCCGGGCTGACCGCAGGCAAGCCGGGCGCCGCGATGCGCCCGCTGCCCGGCATCAGCGCGGACGTCGTCGACGACCAGGGCCACAGCGTCCCGAACGGCGGCGGCGGCTTCCTCGTCGTGCGCGAGCCGTGGCCCTCGATGCTCCGGACGATCTGGGGCGACGACCAGCGGTACATCGACACGTACTGGTCGCGGTTCGAGGGCATGTACTTCCCCGGCGACGGCGCGAAGAGGGACGAGGACGGCGACCTGTGGCTACTCGGCCGGGTCGACGACGTCATGCTCGTGTCGGGGCACAACATCTCGACGACCGAGGTGGAGTCGGCACTGGTGTCGCACCCCAAGGTCGCGGAGGCGGCGGTCGTGGGCGCGACCGACCCGGTCACGGGACAGGCGATCGTGTCGTTCGTCATCCTGCGCGGAAGCGCGGAGGAGAGCGACGACATCGCGGCCGAACTGCGGGCCCACGTGGCGAAGACGCTCGGGCCCATCGCCAAGCCGCGGCAGATCCTGGTGGTGCCCGAGCTGCCGAAGACGCGGTCGGGGAAGATCATGCGGCGCCTGCTGCGTGACGTGGCGGAGAACAGGAGCATCGGGGACGTCACGACGCTGGCGGACAGCACGGTCATGAACCTGATCTCCGACAAGCTGCCCAGCGCGAAGTCGGAGGACTGAGCGCGCCCCTTCGCTCGGGGACCTCTGAGAGACCCCGGTCACCGGCCCGTCCTGGGCGCGGGGCCGGGGTCTTTTCTGTTCCACCGGCCCCGCGAGGCCGAGTTTCCGGCAGCTCTGCTCTGATGGCGAGACCGAGCTTCCAGCCGAGCGGGACTCGAGAGGCGGGCGGGCCTTCCTCACCAGCGGGCCGGAGGTCGAGGGGCGGGCCGGCCTTCCCCGTGGAGGGCCAAGGTGATGGGTCTGGGTAGGATCATGCCCAGGTGTGCCGGGAAGTCTGGTCGGCGGGGAACACGACCTGTTCGCACCCGAACACCAAGGGGGAAGACCGTGCGCCGAGCCGCCGAAGTGTGGCCGCTCCGACCGACCGTCCGCTACGCCCGCACACTCGCCGAAGCGTTGCGCGCGGAGACCATCGGCGGCGTCATCATGCTGCTCGCCACCGTCGCCGCCCTCGTCTGGGCGAACGTCTCGTACGACTCCTACGAGGCACTCCGCACGACCACCGTCGGCCCCTCAGGCCTCCATCTCGACATGGAGCTCTACAAGTGGGCACAGAACGGCCTGCTGACGGTCTTCTTCTTCGTCGCGGGCCTGGAGGTGAAGGAGGAGTTCGTTCACGGCGAGCTCGCCAACCTCCGCAAAGCCGCCCTCCCCATCATCGCCGCCATCTCCGGCATGGTCGTCCCCGCGATCGTCTATCTCGCCGTGAGCTGGGGCGAGGAGAACGCCGCCAAGGGGTGGGCGATCCCGACCGCCACCGACATCGCCTTCGCCCTCGCGGTGCTCGCGGTGACGGCCAGCGCGATGCCCGCCGCGTTGCGCGCGTTCCTTCTCACCTGTGCCGTCGTCGACGACCTCGGCGCCATCACGATCATCGCGATCTTCTACACCGACCATCTCGACGTGGTCATGCTGCTGGTCGGCGCCGCCCTGCTCGCCGCGTACGGCCTGCTGCAGCGCAGACGCGTCAGAAGCCTCTGGATCCTGCTGCCGCTCGCCGTACTGGCCTGGTACTTCGTCGAGGTCAGCGGCGTGCACGCGACGGTGGCGGGGGTCGCGCTCGGCCTGCTGACCAGGGTCACGGCCGACGGCGACGAGGAGAGCTCGCCCGCCGAGCTGGCCGACCACTACGTCAGGCCGTTCTCCGCGGGGTTCGCGGTGCCGGTTTTCGCGTTCCTGTCGGCCGGTGTACGGCTCGACGGGAACAGCCTGAGCATGATCTTCAGTGATCGGGTAGTCCTGGGAGTGATGGCCGGACTGGTCATCGGTAAGTTCCTTGGCGTGTTCGGCGGTTCGTGGCTGTCGGTACGGCTGGGCATGGCCAGGCTGTCGGAGGAGCTGCGATGGCGGGACATGGCGGCGGTCTCGTTGCTGGGCGGCATCGGGTTCACGGTGTCGCTGCTCATCGGCGACCTCGCGTTCGGCGCGGACCAGTCGCGGGCCACGGCCGTGACGACGGGGATCCTCGCCGCCAGCCTCGTGGCATCGGTGCTGGCGGCTGTGCTTCTCCACGTCCGCGTGCGCAGGCGTCGCAATGGACTGGATGATGTTTGACACGGGCACCTGGCCCCGATAGGAGACGTTCATGCCGCAGACTTCCGAGGAAGAATCCCTGGGCGCGCTGGTCGCTCAGGCGAGCGATCACATCTCGACCCTGGTCCGCTCGGAGATCGAGCTCGCCAAGGCCGAGCTCAGGTTCGACGCCAAGCGGGTCGGCACGGCCGCCGGGCTGTTCGCGGCTGCCGCCTTCATGGCGCACCTGTGCCTGATCCTGGCCTCCTTCGCGATCGCGTACGTGCTCGTGGAGGTCGGGTTGCCGACGTGGCTGGCCTTCACCATCGTCACGGTGTTCTACCTGCTGGTGGCCGGCGTGCTGGTGCTCGTCGGCGTCCGCAGGCTGAAGGGCCTCGCCGGGATGAGGCGGACCACCCGATCGCTGAAGGGCCTGAAGGAGATCGCCACGCCGGAGGGCGAGATGGTGAAACCTGATGCCTGACGAGAGTTACGTCCAGTTGGAAGGGCCGTGGACGCACCGGGCGGTGCACGCGGGCGGCACCCGCTTCCACATCGTGGAGGCGGGCGAGGGGCCGCTCGTGCTGCTGCTGCACGGTTTCCCGCAGTTCTGGTGGACGTGGCGACACCAGTTGACGAGCCTGGCGCGCGCCGGCTACCGCGCCGTCGCCGTCGACCTGCGCGGCTACGGCGGCAGTGACAAGCCTCCGCGCGGCTACGACCTGCCGACGCTGGCCGGTGACGCCACGGGCCTGATCCGGGCGCTCGGCGAGACGGGCGCGATCGTGGTCGGCCACGACTGGGGCGGCCTGCTGGCCTGGACGATGGCGGTGACCGACCCCAAGTCCGTGCATCGCCTGGTCGCCGTGTCCGCTCCGCATCCGGTCCGGCTGCGCAGCGCCCTGCGGACCGACCCGTTCGGCCAGCTCAAGGTCAGCGGCTACGCCTTCGGCTTCCAGCTGCCCTTCCTGCCGGAGCGGCGGCTGACCCGCCGCGAGGGCGAGCTGGTGGGCCGGCTGCTCGACGACTGGTCGCGGCCGGGCTGGCCCGACGCCGACACCGCGCGCGTCTACCGCGAGGCGTTCGGCATCCCGGCCGTCGCCCACTGCGCGCTGGAGTACCACCGCTGGTTCGGCCGTTCCCAGCTGCGCCCGGACGGCATGCGTTACGCCCGCGCCATGCGCACCGAGGTCGAGGCGCCCACCCTGCAGCTGCACGGCGCGCTCGACACCTGCGTCCTGCCGCGCACCGCGAACGGCTCCGGCCGCTACGTCGCCGCGCCGTACCGGTGGCGGGTGGTGGAGGGGGCCGGGCACTTCCCGCACGAGGAGACGCCCGAGGCGTTCGACGCCGAGCTGCTGTCCTGGCTGGCCGACCCGGAGCCGGTCCGATGAGGGACAGGGACCCGCAGGGGCGGCCGCGCAACGCGAGGCCCCGAGACGAGTACGGCAGGCCGCTCCCCCACGGCGCGGAGGGCGTTCCCCGGGTTCCCGACGACTACGCGCCCACGACCGAGCAGGCGCTCGCCGACGCCCGCGCCTTCCTGGCCGACGGACGTCCCTTCCACGCCCACGAGGTCTTCGAGGGCCGCTGGAAGTGCGCTCCCGACGACGAGAGGGAGCTGTGGCAGGGCCTCGCGCAGATCTGCGTCGGGCTCACCCACCTGCAGCGAGGCAACGGGCGCGGCGCCGTCACGCTGCTCTCCCGCGGCGCGGCCCGCGTCCAGCGGTACGGCATGCCGTACGACGGGGTGGCCAGGCTGGCGCTGTCGCTGGAGGAGAGCAGCGACCCGGCGGCGGCGATCCGCGCCGTCCTCGACGCGCTCTAGTCGCAGTCCATGGTGTCGGCGGGCGTGGTGTCGTGCTCGCCCTTGACCGCGTCCGGCCTGACCTCGCCCGCGGTCAGCACGTAGCCGGTCTCGGCCTGGTTGGTCGCGGCGGCGAAGATGACGCCGAACACCTTGCCCTCGACGGTCAGCAGCGGGCCGCCCGAGTTGCCTGGCAGGACCTTGCCGCGGATCGCGTAGACCTCGCGTTCGACCTCGCTGGCCCGGTAGATGTCGGGCCCCTTGGCCATCTGCTTGATCCTGATGCGGGCCGACTCGGCGGTGAACCCCTGCCCCTTCGGGAAGCCCGCGACGATCGCGTTGTCGCCCTTCTCGGCGGAGCTGTCGAAGGCGAGCGGCTGGATGCCCAGGTTCGGCACGTGGAGGATGGCGATGTCGCGCTTGGGGTTGTAGACCACGACCTCGGCGTCGCGCGACCTGCCTTCCTGGTCGGTGACCCTGAGGTCTCTGGTGACGCCCGCGACCACGTGCGCGTTGGTCATGATGCGGTCGGGGGCGTAGACGAACCCCGTGCCCTCGATGCGCTTGCTGCAGCTCGGGGCGGTGCCCTGCACCTTGACGATCGCCTTCTGCGCCTTCTGCAGCCTGGGCCCCTGCAGCTGGCTGCGCGGCGCGGGCGGCGGCACCTCGACGAACGGCCCGTTGGCGATGGCGTCGAAGACGGGAGGGAACTCGGACCTGTCGATGAAGTCCTTGAACGGCTGCTGCCAGTTGCGCGCGGCGTCGGGCACGGCCTCGTCGACGGTGCTGAGCAGCAGGGAGTCCTTCACCTGGGTGCTGAGCACGGTGAAGGACGTGGAGACGACGAGCGATCCGATGAGCCAGGCGATGACGAGCACCGACAGCGCGCTGGCGAACGTGCCGCCCACGGCGTCGGCCACCCGCGCCGGCTCCCAGGTGACGTGGCTGCGCACCACCGCCCCGATCGTGGAGGAGGCGAACTGGCCGATCGTCGCCGCCAGGAAGACGATCACGATCGCGAGCAGTGCCTGCTCGGTCTCGCCGTCGACCACGGCCTTGGCGATGGGCGGCGCGATGTAGACGCCGAGCACGGCTCCGCCCACGAATCCCACGAAGCTCATCGCGCCGATGATGAAGCCCTGACGGTACCCCGAGATGCCGAAGGCGATCACGAGGCCGATCAGTATGAGGTCGAGCAGATCACCGCGCACGCTTCAAAGGTATCCAGCGATACGGTCAAGCGTGAACGTCTTCCGCTAGGACCCGCCCTGCGTGGGCAATACCCTGCCCATGATGCGCGAGCTCATCGAGGCGGCACTCGACGACACCGATCCTGACGGACCGGTGCGCTGGCACGTGATCTCCACGCTGCAGGAGCGCGGTGACCTCGAGACGTTCACGGAGGCGCGCCGGCTGTGCGCGGGCGACGACGTCGCGGAACGCCTGCTGGGCGTCGACATCATGGGCCAGCTGGTCAGCTTCAAGGACAGGGCGCTTCCCGTGCTGCGCTTCCTCGCCGCCAGCGAGGACGACCCCATGGTGCTGTTCTCCGTGCTGATCGCCTTCGGCCATCTCGGGGATCCCCGCTCGCTCCCGTCGGTGATCGAGCTGGCCGCCCACCTCGACGCCAGAGTCAGGTACGGCGCGGCCTACGCGCTGCCGAACGTGCTGGGCCGGCCACCGGACGCGGCGGGTCTCGCGGCGCTGCGCAGGCTCACGCGCGACGGCGACGACGACGTGGCCGACTGGGCGACGCTCGGGCTCGCGCTAGCCACGGGCGGCCAGGTCGAGGACCTCGGGCGGTAGGTCCTCCACCCGGGCGGAGTCCCACGGCCGCTCCAGGCCGCCCTCGCGCAGTACCGCGTCGAGCACCATCGCGGTGAACCCCCACACCAGCATCCCTCGCACCCTGAACGCGGGGCCCGCGTGCCCGCTCGGCGTGCGCATCGTGACCCTGTTGGCCGGGTCGACCAGCTCGGCGAGCGGGACCCGCTCCACGGACTCCACCTCGTCGGGAGCCGCGGCGTACACCGCGCACGGGGTGTGCCACCAGCCGATCACCGGGGTGACCCTGTTGTCGCTGTGCCAGACGAACAGCTCGGGCAGCGTGCACAGCACCTTCACGCCCTCGGGGTCGACGCCGGTCTCCTCCACGGTCTCCCTGAGCGCGGCGCCCACGGGCCCGTCGTCCTCGGGGTCGACGCCGCCGCCGGGGAAGGCGGGCTGGCCTGCGTGCCTGCGGCCACGGGAGCTGCGCTGGATGAGAAGGAGGTCGGGGCCGTCGGGGCCCTCCCCGAACAGCATCAGCACCGCGGCCGGGCGGCCGCCTCTGGCGGGCGGGCGCAGGCCCTGGGGGACGGGGGTGTGGACGGCTCGGGCGGCCAGCCTGTCCAACCAGTCGGGGACGTCGGTCACGCATACCTCCAACGCGTCGCGCCTGCGCGGGCTTCCCTGCCGTTCGAGGCCACCTTTCCAGCCGGTGGCCTCGGTCTCCGGCGAAACGCCGATCTTCGCAGGTCAGCACGGCGGGAGCCGCCGGCCTCGACCTCTTCAAGGGGTCTGACGGAGCTTTTCACAGGGGTCCGAGGGGTCTGTTCAAGGGGTCTGACGGGCTACGAGAAGGGGCCCGAGCGGACCAGCTTGGCGGCCTGCTCGGGGTCCGTGGGCCCGGTGCCGTACGACGGGCAGAGAGCGGCCAGTGGGCACACCCCGCACGCCGGCTTGCGGGCGTGGCAGATGCGCCGCCCGTGCCAGATCACCCGATGCGAGAACACGGTCCACTCCCGTTTGGGGATCAGCTCCCCCACCACGTGCTCGATCTTCACCGGGTCCGTCTCCTCGGTCCACCCGAAGCGCCGCACCAGCCGCTGGAAGTGCGTGTCCACGGTCAGACCCGGGACTCCGAAGGCGTTCCCGAGGACCACGTTCGCCGTCTTGCGCCCCACTCCCGGCAGCTTGACCAGGTCCGCGAGCCGTCCGGGCACCACGCCGCCGTGCTCGGCGCACACGGCCTGGGCCATCCCGATGATGCTGTTGGTCTTGGCCCTGAAGAACCCGGTGGACTTGATGATCCCTTCCATCTCGGCGGGGTCCGCGGCCGCGTAGTCCTCGACGGTGGGATATTTCGCGAACAGGGTGGGAGTGACCATGTTGACCCGCTTGTCCGTGCACTGGGCCGACAGGATCGTGGCGACGAGCAGCTCGAGCGGGTTGGTGAAGTCGAGCTCGCAATGGGCGTCAGGGTAGGTCTCGGCGAGGATCCTGTTCATCCGCCGCGCCCGCCGTACCCGCCCCAGCTGGGTCTCCGACCCCCACTTACGGTTCGTCGCCATCCCGCAAGCGTATGGCCAGCCGGTTCATGCCGGGCAACGATCCATTGAGTAACGCTTTGGAGTGTTCAGTCCGTAAACTCCGTCCTGGGTACTTCGTGGCGACCAGCAGGTGGCATCCCCTCAAGCCATTGCGCATGGGTCACTCCTGACCTCTGCAGTGGGGTACGTCACAATGGCTGCTGAGGAGGCAGAGTGAACACCGAAGACGTGCTGGGCAAGGCCCCCCTGTTCGCCGCGCTCGACCGCGAGAGCGCGGCTGCGCTGCGCACGAGCATCACCGAGGTTCAGCTGTCCAAGGGACAGACCCTGTTCAGCGAGAACGAGACGGGCGACAGGCTCTATGTCGTTCTCGAGGGCAAGATCAAGCTGTCGCGCACAGCTCCCGACGGCCGCGAGAACCTGCTGAGCGTGCTCGGGCCGAGCGAGATGTTCGGCGAGTTGTCCCTGTTCGACCCCCGACCTCGTACGGCCACCGCCTCCGCGCTGACCGATGTGCGGCTGGCGGGGCTCGGCCACGACGACCTGCGCCCCTGGCTCACCGGCCGCCCCGAGGTTGCGCTCCACCTGCTGCGCGCGCTGGCCCAGCGGCTCCGGCGCACCAACGACGTGCTGGCCGACCTGGTCTTCACCGACGTGCCAGGACGCGTGGCCAAGGCGCTGCTCGACCTGGCCGAGCGGTTCGGCACCAAGACCGACGACGGCCTGCGCGTCCACCACGACCTCACTCAGGAGGAGCTGGCCCAGCTGGTCGGCGCCTCACGTGAGACGGTCAACAAGGCGCTGGCCGACTTCGCCCAGCGCGGCTGGCTCCGCATCGAGGCCAAGGCCGTGGTCATCCTCGACATGGAGCGCCTCTACAACCGGTCCAGATAGTCCACCTGGGCGCGCACCGACATCTCGGCCGCGGGCCACAGCGCCGTGTCGACGTCCGCGTAGACGATCTCCACGATCTCGCGCGGCGTCCTCGCGCCGGAGGCGCGCGCGGCCCTGATCTGGTCGAGGCGCTCGCGCCGGTGCACGATGTAGCCGTCGAGCGCGAAGACGGGGTCGGCCAGCGCGGGCCCGTGACCGGGCAGCAGGGTCTCCGCTTCGAGCTCCTCGGCCGTCGCGCGCAGCAGGTCGAGCGTTCTCAGGTAGTCGGCCAGGTTCCCGTCGTGCGCGATGACCGTGGTGCCCCTGCCGAGGACGGTGTCGCCGGTCAGCATGGCCCTGTCGGCGGGCAGCCAGAAGCACAGGGAGTCGAAGGAGTGCCCCGGCGTGCCGTACACCCTCAGCTCCAGGCCGCCGACCTCGATCACGTCGCCGTCGGACAGCCCCTCGTCGCCGAGCCTGTGCCGCGGGTCGAGTGCCCGCACGGGCGCGCCGACCAGCTCGGCGAAGCGCTTGGCGCCGCCGCTGTGGTCGTGGTGGCCGTGGGTGAGCAGGATCGCGGTGACCCTGCGCCTGCCCACGTGCTCGGCGACCCTGCGCAGGTGCGCCTCGTCGTCGGGACCCGGGTCGACGACGACCACGTCGGTGGTGCCGATGACCCAGGTGTTGGTCCCCTCGAGCGTCATCTCCGAGGGGTTGGGCGCGAGGACGTTCTCCGCGTGGTCGGTGCGCGTCCCGTCGGGTCCTGCCAGCGGGACGTAGAGGCCGCTCATGTCGTCAACCACACCTTGCCGTCGCGTTCGACGGCCCTCGGCATGATGGTGACGATCTCCCGCTCGGCCGCGAGGATCGACTCGACGTCGTCGTGTCCTGACAGCTCGGCGAGCGTCCGGTAGGTGGGTGGCATGAGAAAGATCTCCCCTTTGTGCGCCAGCTCGATCGCCTCGGCCGGCCGCTGCCAGACGACCTTGTCCGCCTCTCCTCCCACATCGCGGGTGCGCTGCCCCTCGGGGAGGGCGGCGACGAAGAAGCGGGTGTCGAACCTCTTGTGCTCGACCTCGGGCGTGATCCAGTGCGCCCACGGCTTGAGCAGGTCGGAGCGGAGCACCAGGCCCCGCCGGTCGAGGAAGTCGGCGAAGGCCAGGCTCCTGTCGATCAGCGCGATCCTGTCGGCCTCCCAGTCGTCGCCCGTGGTGTCGGCGACGACCGTGTCGGGACCGGGACCGGCGAGCAGCACGCCCGACTCCTCGAAGGTCTCCCGTACGGCGGCGCAGACCAGCCCCCTGGCGGTCTTCTCCTCGGCGTGGAACACCTCGCCCCACTCCTTGGGCGAGGGACCGGCCCACGCGACGGAGTGGTCGGTGTCGCGCGGGTCGACCGAGCCGCCGGGGAAGACGTAGGCGCCCGCGGCGAAGGCCATGGTCGCCTTGCGTCTGAGGAGGTAGACCTGCGGCCCCTCGCGCAGGATCACCACCGTGGCGGCGTCCCGCGCTGGGACCGGCTGGACACGTCCTGCCAGGATGTCTCGTGCTCGCTCGCCGAACTCGCCGGGGAGCGGGATCCCGTTGTCCACATGACCTCCTCTAGAACATCACTCGGTCATGATGGACTTTCTACTAAACTTCCGCGATCAGTTCGACCTCGACCGGGGCGTCCAGCGGCAGGACGGCCACGCCCACCGCGCTGCGGGCGTGCACGCCGAGGTCGCCGAACACGTCCCTCAGCAGCTCGCTGGCGCCGTTGCCCACCTGCGGCTGGGCGGTGAAGTCCGGCGCGCTGGCGACGAACACGACCACCTTCACGATCCGCTTCACCTTGGACAGGTCGCCGATCTGGGACTTGACCGCGGCCAGGGCGTTGAGCGCGCAGATCCTCGCCAGGTCGCGGCCCTCCTCGACGCTCACCTCGGCGCCGACCTTGCCGGTCTGGGGCAGCTTGCCCTCGACCATCGGGACCTGCCCCGAGGTGTAGACGTGGTCGCCCGTGCGCACGGCGGGAACGTAGGCCGCCAGAGGCGCGACGACCTCGGGCAGGGTCAGGCCCAGCTCGGCCAGCTTCTCCTCGGGGGTCATGCCTTCTCCCTCTTGAAGTAGGCGACCAGACCCTGGCCGTCGGGACCCTGCACGATCTGGACCAACTCCCAGCCGTCCGCGCCGAAGTTGTCGAGGATCATCTTGGTGCTGTGGATCAGCACCGGAGCGGTGAGATACTCCCATTTCTTCATGGAGGCAAGCGTAGTGACCCGCCTGCCCTCCGGCCGTGCGCGGGCACCCGAACCACCGTCCGATCCACCGGACGCCACGTATGGGTTCCCTGTGGCAGGGGAGACCCGTGGGGCCCGCCAGTGTGAGGAATATCAAAGGCGGACAGCAAGTAACCGTTCGGTAGCCTGGCAGGTGTGACTGCTAGGGACACCGATTGGGACGGCGTGCGACTCCACGTCGTGACCGGTAAGGGCGGCACCGGCAAGACGACAGTGGCCGCCTCGCTCGCCCTGGCCCTTGCCTCAGGCGGTCGCAAGGTTCTTCTCGTCGAGGTCGAGGGCCGTCAGGGCATCGCGCAGATCTTCGACCTGCCGCCGCTGCCGTACGAGGAGCGCAAGATCGCCGTCGCCCCCGGAGGGGGCGACGTCCACGCGCTGGCCGTCGACCCCGAAGAGGCCATGCTCGACTACCTCGAGATGTTCTACGGCATGCGCCGCGCCGGCCGCGCGCTCACCAAGATGGGCATCGTCGACTTCGCCACCACCGTCGCTCCCGGCTTCCGCGACGTGCTGGTCACCGGCAAGACCACCGAGGCGGTACGGCGGCGCGGCAAGGACGGCAGGCGCGTCTACGACGCCGTTGTGCTCGACGCCCCGCCCACGGGCCGCGTCAGCCGCTTCCTCAACGTGACCCAGGAGGTCGCCGGCCTGGCGAGGGTCGGCCCGATCAAGAACCATTCGGATCTCGTGAGCGGCGTGGTGAAATCTCCCGAGACAGCTGTCCACTTCGTGACGGTTCTAGAGGAGATGCCGGTTCAGGAAACGCTCGATGGCATTGCCGAATTGCGTTCGGCCGGTCTTCCCGTCGGTGGAATCTTCATCAACATGGTGCGTGAATCACTGCTCCCCAAGGCCGTTCTTGACTCGGCTGTCAAGGGCGGATTCGACGCCGCGGAGATCGCGCTGGGCCTCAAGGCGGCCGGACTGGCCGACGGATCGAGCGACGCCACCGCGGTGGCGGAGGCTCTGGCCGAGGAGGTCGTGGAGCACGCCCGCCGTACCGAGCTGGAGAAGACCGAGCGGGCGGCGCTGCAGGAGACCGGCATCCCACGCTACGAGCTGCCGCTGCTGGCAGACGGCGTCGACCTGGCGGGGCTGTACGAGCTGGCCGAGACCATCTGCACCAAGGGAGTGGCGTGATCGAGCGACGCGAGGTCACCAACGGACGCGGCACCTCGGTCACGAGGCCGACGGAGGAGGGTTAGTGACCAGGATCCCCCCGGTTCTGGACGTCGACGCGATCCTCGACGATCGCGGCACGCGCATCGTGGTCTGCTGCGGCTCCGGTGGCGTGGGCAAGACCACCACCGCCGCCGCGCTGGGGCTGCGCGCCGCCGAGCGGGGCCGCAGGGCCGTCGTGCTGACCGTCGACCCCGCGCGCAGGCTGGCCCAGTCGATGGGCCTGACCGAGCTGGACAACACCCCCCGCCTGGTCCACACGGCCGGCGAGGGCCAGCTGTTCGCCATGATGCTCGACATGAAGCGGACCTTCGACGAGATCATCGAGGCCCACGCCGACCCCGAGCGGGCCCGCCAGATCCTGACGAACCCCTTCTACCAGTCGCTCAGCTCCAGCTTCGCGGGCACGCAGGAGTACATGGCGATGGAGAAACTCGGCCAGCTGCGCCGCTCGGACGAGTGGGATCTGATCATCGTCGACACGCCGCCCTCCCGCTCCGCGCTCGACTTCCTCGACGCGCCCGAACGGCTGGGCCGCTTCCTCGACGGGCGCTTCATCAGGCTGCTGATGGCCCCGGCCAAGGCCGGAGGGCGCAGCGCGTTCAAACTGCTCAACGCCGGGTTCGGGCTCGTCGCCGGAGCGATGACGAAGCTCCTCGGCGCCCAGGTGATCAAGGATCTGCAGACGTTCGTCTCCGCGCTCGACGCGGTCTTCGGCGGGTTCAGGCAGCGCGCCGAGATGACCTACAAGCTGCTGCAGGCGCCCGGCACGGCCTTCGTGGTCGTGGCGGCGCCCGAGCGTGACGCGATGCGCGAGGCGTCCTACTTCGTGGAGAGGCTCGCCGAGGAGCGCATGCCGCTGGCCGGACTGGTGATCAACCGCGTGCACCTGTCGCCCGCCGCGGGGCTCTCCGCAGCCCGCAGCGCGGCCGCGGCCGAGGACCTGGAGACCAGAGGCGAGCACGAGCTGACCGCCGCCGTGCTGCGCCTGCACGCCGGCCGGATGCAGCTGGCCGCCCGCGAGCACCGCGAGCGCGAGCACTTCGTCTCCGCCCACCCCACTGTGCCCGTCGTCGAGGTCGCCGCGATGCCGCAGGACGTCCACGACCTGGAGGGTCTTCACGAGATCGGGCGGCTGCTGGCGGGGGACGCCGCCGTCTCACGCAGCGCCTAGCGGAGTCGCCCACCACGAGAACGCGACTGTACGGCCGGCGATGATCCGCCGGCCGTACAGTCGTGACGTCAGCCGGCGATCAGCTCGTTCGTCCGCTCGTACTCCTCCTTCGCGGACTCAAGCAGCTCGCGCCATGAGTCCACGTCGGGCCGCCGCCGGAGCAGCGCACGCCGTTCCCGTTCCGTCATACCGCCCCACACCCCGAACTCGATGCGGTTGTCCAGTGCATCAGCGAGGCATTCGGTACGGACCGGGCATCCTCGGCAGATGAGCTTCGCCCTGTTCTGAGCGGCACCCTGGACGAACAGCGCGTCCGGGTCCGCACCCCGACAGGCGGCACGGGAGGTCCAATCCGTGATCCACATGTTTCGACCCCACTCCCCTTAGGTGGTCAGTCGTCATTTGGGGCCGACGGGCGCGGGCGCCGAGCCTCCGTATTCTGTTGCCGCAGAGGAGAACGTACGCAACCAGACCTTCGGGCCGACAGACCCCGGCAGGACCAATTTCTCGCTAGGGCCTTGACCGGGAATGACTAGTCACCTCGCCGAGTCAAGGCGAAATGAGGTCCGGTTACCGATTACGCCTCGCTTTCGACGTAGTCTTGGTTCCGTGCAAGCTCAGGGCAAAGATCAGTCGAACCCGTTCGTGAACGTCGTGCGGCTTCTCGCCGCCGGCACGGCCGCGGGAGTGCTGGCCGCCGCCGTCGCCCTGCCCGCCGTGGGCGGAGTGGGCCTGACCGCCAAGTCGACCACCGAGACCTTGGCCCTCAGACCCGAGAAGCTCGACGAACCGCCGCTTCCTGAGCGCACCGAGATCTACGACTCCACCGGCAAGCAGGTCGCGCAGTTCTACTACCAGAACCGCGAGTCGGTGAAGATCGACCAGATCGCCCCCGTGATGCGCACCGCGATCATCTCGATCGAGGACTTCCGCTTCTACGAGCACGGCGCCATCGACCTGGAGGGCACGGCCAGGGCCCTGGCCAAGAACCTCACCGGCGGCGGCGTGGTCCAGGGTGGCTCCTCGATCACCCAGCAGTACGTCAAGCTGGTGCAGTTCAACAAGGCCAAGACGAAGAAGGAAGCGATGGCGGCCATCGCGCCGACCGTCAACCGCAAGCTCAACGAGCTGCGCTACGCCATGGCCATCGAGGAGAAGTACACCAAGGACGAGATCCTTCAGAAGTACCTCAACATCTCCTACTTCGGCGCCGGCGCCTACGGCATCCAGGCCGCGGCCAAGCGCTTCTTCGGCAAGTCGGCGGCCGAACTCGACCTTTCCGAGGCGGCGACGCTGGCCGGAGCCGTGCAGAACCCGGTGCGTACCGACCCGACGCTGGGCAAGACCGCCAGGGACTACCTCCTCAACCGTCGCAACACCGTCCTCGACCGGATGGCCGAGCTCCAGAAGATCACTGTGGCGGAGGCGGCCGCGGCCAAGAAGGAGAAGCTGGGCTTCAAGGGCACCCAGATCCCCGGCGGCTGCGAGGAGAGCAAGTACCCGTACTTCTGCCTCTACGTCAAGCACGAGATCCTCACCAACCCCGACTTCGGCGCCACCCCAGAGGACCGCGAGAAGCTGCTCCAGCAGGGCGGCCTGCGCATCAAGACCACGCTCGACCCGAAGATGCAGGCGGCCTCCGAACAGGCGATCAAGAAGTACGTCTTCGCCAAGGACAAGCCCGCCGCCGCGCAGGCCATCGTCGTGCCCGGCACCGGCGAGATCAAGGCACTGGCCGCCAGCCGCAAGTTCGGTGACAACAAGAAGAAGAACGAGACCCTGATCAACCTGGCCGCCGACAGCAAGCACGGCGGCGGCGTCGGCTTCCAGCAGGGCTCGACCGCCAAGGCCTTCACGCTGGCGGCCGCGCTCGAGAACGGCTGGAAGATCGACGACGGCAACTCGACCGGCAAGACCTACAACGTCCCGGCGGTGGAGAACACCCCGTTCCGCGACTGCAAGGGCCTGCGGGTCGGATCCTCGCACCAGGTCTTCAACTCCAGCGAGGGCGGCGGCGGCTTCAAGACCCTGAGGACCGGCACGCTGGGCTCGGTCAACACGTTCTTCATGAAGCTCGAGGAGCAGGTCGGCCTCTGCAAGGTCGTCAAGATGGCCGAGAAGCTCGGCATCAAGCGCGCCGACGGCGGCAAGCTCCAGCAGGTCCCCACCTTCACGCTGGGCGTCAACGAGATGGACCCCGTGACCGTCTCCAGCGCCTTCGCCGTCTTCGCCAGCCGCGGCCAGTACTGCAGGCCGATGGCCATCACCGAGGTCCGCGACAGGAACGGGAAGGTCACCGCCGCCAAGCCCAAGTGCAAGCAGGTCGTCGACGAGGGCGTGGCCGACGCGGTGAGCGAGGTCATGTCGGGCGTCTTCACCAGGGGCACCATGACCGAGGTCGGCGGCATCGGCCGTGACGCGGCGGGCAAGACCGGCACCACCGACGGCTACACCGCAGCGTGGTTCGCCGGCTACACCCCCAACCTGGCCTCCGCCGTCAGCCTCGGCGACCCGCGCGGCGCCTTCAACCACGACCTGACCGGCGTCACCATCGGCGGCCGCTACTACGCCTACGTGTACGGCGCCTCGATCTCCGGGCGGATCTGGAAGGACTCGATGATGAAGGCCCTCAAGGGCATCGAGGCCGCCTCGTTCCACCCGTACGACAGCGACACGTACGGCGGGTGCACCAAGAGCTGCGCGCCGAAGCCGCCGAAGAAGGACAAGGACAGGGACCGCGGCGACAGCCCGTTCGGCAACGCCGACGACGAGGAGAGCCCGCTCGACATCTGGGACAACGGCGCGGACAACGGCGGCAACGGCAACGGCCGGGACAAGCCCATCACTCCCGGACGGCGCGGCTGACCCCTGCACCCCCGGACGGCGCGGCCTGACCCTGCCGCGCGCCGGAGGCTCCACGGGGCCTCCGGCGGCCTGCCGTACGGGCTGGAGGCACTCCCGTCCGCAGTGGCGCCGCCGTCCTGCCGTTACGGGCTGGAGGCGCTGCCGTCCGCAGTGGCGCCGCCGTCCAGCCGTATGGACGAGGAGGTCGGGAAGGCGCGCCCGTCCGCGGTGGCGCGCCCCCGCCCGCAGAGGTCTAGGAGAGACGCGCGCGCACGATCTGCGCCACGCGCCCGCCTTCGGCGCGCCCCGCGATCTTCGGGTTGACGACCTTCATCACCTGGCCCATCGCCTGCGGCCCCGACACCCCGAGCTCGGCGACGGCCTCGTCCACGATGCGGCCGAGCTCCTCGTCCGACAACTGCGCCGGCAGGTACTCGTCCAGCACCGCCTGCTCGTCGAGCTCCGCCTTGGCCTGCTCCTCACGGCCCGCGTTGCCGAACGCCTCCGCGGCCTCACGACGCTTCTTGGCCTCCTTGGTGAGGACCTTGATGATCTCGTCGTCGGACAGCTCCCTGGCCTCCTTGCCCGCGACCTCCTCCACGTTGATCGCGGCCAGGGCCATGCGGATCGTCCGCAGGCGTACCTCGTCCCTGCTCTTCAGCGAGGCCGACAGGTCGGCCTTCAGCTTGTCCTTCAATGCGCTCATGCGCTCCATCCTTTCAGGCATGATGAAGAGATGAGGAAAGCTGTCGCAATCCCCCTGTCCCTGATGGGCCTCGGCCTGGCCGGCCTCGGTTACGCCTCGGTCGTCGAGCGCAACAGCTTCCGCCTCAGGCGCTTCGACGTGCCCGTCCTGGAGCGCGGCCAGCGGCCCGTGCGCATCCTGCACCTGTCGGACCTGCACCTGACGCCAGGGCGCCGCATGCTCATCAACTGGGTGCGCTCCCTCGGCTCCCTCGAACCCGACCTCGTCGTCAACACCGGCGACTCCATCGCCCACGTCGACGCCGTCCCCTCCCTGCTCCACGCGCTGGAGCCGCTGCTGTCGCGTCCCGGCCTGTTCGTGTACGGCTCGAACGACCTCTACGCGCCCAAGCCCAAGAACCCCGCCCGCTACCTCTGGCGGACCTCCAAGAACGACCGCCGCCAGCACGTCCCCTCCCTGCCGTGGCGCGAGCTAGGCGAGGGCATGGCCGCCGAGGGCTGGCTCGACATGAACAACACCACCGCCCGCATCAAGGTCGGCGACCTCGACGTCGCCGTCGCGGGCATCCACGACTCCCACATCGACCGCGACCGCTACGACCTCGTCGCCGGCCCCGCCCCCCGCGACGCCGACCTCCGCCTCGGCGTCATGCACTCTCCCGAGCCGCGCAACCTGAGCCGCTTCGCCGCCGACGGCTACCAGCTCCTGCTCGCCGGCCACACGCACGGCGGCCAGCTCTGCATCCCGTTCTACGGGGCGCTGGTCACCAACTGCGGCATCGACAGGGCGCGCGTGAAGGGCCTGAACCGGCATTCGTCCGCCTGGCTCCACGTGTCGGCGGGGCTCGGGACGTCGCCTTACGCGCCTGTTAGGTTCGCGTGCTTCCCCGAGGCCTCGTTGCTGACGTTGGTCCCGCGGCGCTGACGGGTCACATGTACTGCTGAAGTCCGCTAGACTCATGCAGGCACGCACAAGACGGGCGTGCACCGGGGTGTAGCGCAGCTTGGCAGCGCGCTTCGTTCGGGACGAAGAGGCCGTGGGTTCAAATCCCGCCACCCCGACCCAGCACAAAGGCCAGTTTCCTTGATCGGAAACTGGCCTTTCGCGCGTCTGGGTGACTATCTGCGTGACTATGCTTCCCGATCTGTTGCTTCTTGCCCGGCGCTACTCCTCCGTGAAGATACGGTCCATGGTCACGGCCCCGGCTTGTAGAACGGGGCGGATCTGCTTTCGGTAGACAGCTTCCGTAACAGCCGTGCTGCTGTGGCCGACGAGACGGGAGATCTCCTCCAGCGGGATGCCGTTGTCGGAGAGCAGCGAGACGAAGCTGTGCCGAAGCTCGCGTGGCGCCCACTCTTTGGATCAACGCATGTCCTTGTAGGCGGACTCGTAGAAGGACCACATGTCATTGCAGCGAGCCTGTACAAACACCGAACCAACCAACGTGATACGAGCGGTGATCAGTGCCGCTTCACCGTCCTGCGCGCGGGGGCGAGGTGCAGGCTGGTACGGGTAAACCTGCAGAGGCTATGCAGTCATCAGTCCAGCCATGCTCCGGCGGCGGCCGCGTCTGTCACGAAGCGGGCGAAGTCGCGAGGTGGACGGCCGAGGGCGCGCTGTACTCCGTCAGACAGATGCTCGTCCATGCCGCGCCGGATAGGGGCGATCGCGTCGGCATAGGCTTGGGCATCGATCTTCGGCCAGCCCTCGTCTTCCAACTGGATGATGAACTCCTCGACGGTCAACGGCACGTAGCGCACCATGCGGCCGGTGGCCTCTGAGATCAACGCGAGGGCCTCGGCGATGGACAACGCGCGGGGCCCGGACAGCTCGTACGTCTGTCCTTCATGCCCGTCCTCGGTCAGCGCGGCGACCGCCACCGCGGCGATGTCTTCTGCGTCGACGAAGCTCACCGCGCCGTCACCGGCAGGCAGGCGTACCTCGCCGGCCAGCACCTCGTCGCGGAAGAAGCCTTCGCTGAAGTTCTGCGCGAACCATCCGGGCCGGAGAATCGTCCAGGCCAGGCCGCAGGAGCGCACCGCGTCCTCGCCGTCGATGTGAGTCTTGCCCGCCGCGCTGTTGTCACCCGCGTAGCCGGGCACGTCCACTCCGCGCCCCGACAGCAGCACGATGCGTTCGACGCCGAGGTCCTTCGCCCGCTGGACGAACGGTCGTGTCAGCAGTTCGCCGTCGTGCGGCACGATAAAGACGGTCCGTGAGCCGTGCAGGGCGGCGTCCCAGGTGTGCTGGTCCGTCCAGTCGAAGCGAGGGGTGCCGGAGCGAGACCCCGCGCGGACGGCCACGTCCTTGCGCCGAAGGTGGGACACGATCCGCGTGCCGACCTTGCCGGTACCGCCGGTGATCAGAATCGGTTGTTGCGTCATGGGACTACTCAACCCTGGTGGAGTGAGCGGTGCGATGGCCGTGACGCTCAGTTCGATGTTCGAGCGTCTAACCTTGTGGCTCATGGACACGCTGACGGATCTGCTGGAGGGAGTGCAGGCACGAGCGGCCCTCATCCATCGGTCGATCATGACTTCGCCGTGGTCTCTGCGTTTCGCCAGCGGCGCCCCACTGACCCTCCTTACCATGCTGGAGGGACAGGCCTGGATCATCCCGCCCGACGGTGAGGCGGTGGCGATCGGCCCCGGCGACGTCGCGGTCGTCCGCGGGCCCGCCTCGTACACCGTTGCCGACGACCCCGCCACTCCACCTCAGCACGTGATCACCAGCGCCTCATACTGCGCAGCAACCGCGCGGGCGATCGAGGATCGCGAACCGGCCATGGATCCGCGTTCCTGTGGCATCGCGGAAAGCGGCTCGGCCGTCCTGCTCAGCGGCGCCTATCAGGGCCGGGCCGGCATCAGTGACCGCCTGCTCAACGCCCTGCCCGACGTGGTCGTCGTCACCGACGACGAAGGGTGTTCTCCCCTGCTCACGCTGGTGGCGGCGGAAGTCGTACGGAACAGGCCGGGGCAGCAGGCCGTGTTGGACCGGCTGCTCGACCTGCTGCTCGTCACCACGTTGCGCGCCTGGTTCGACCGTGCGCAGACGCACGCCCCGGTCTGGTACCGCGTCAAGGACGACTCCATCGTGGGCACAGCCCTTCGCCTCATACACGGCAACCCGGCCCACCCATGGACAGTGGAAAATCTCGCCGCCAAGGTCGGCGTCTCCCGAGCCGCCCTGGCACGCCGGTTCACCGTCGAGGTCGGCGAGCCACCCATCACCTACCTGGCCAATTGGCGTATCGCCCTGGCGGCCGACCTCCTCCGCAACACCGAGGCCACCGTCGGCTCCATCGCGCACAAGGTCGGATATTCCGGCACCTTCGCGCTCAGCGTCGCGTTCAAACGCCGGCTTGGGACCGCCCCAAGCCGATACCGCGCCACCCTGCCGGGCCAGCGCAGCAGTTGATCGTCTCTGCACATTTACATGTACGTGGCTCTGCGGTCGAGGCCGTACGCCCTAGCCGGGCTCTTCGCGATCGGGGGAACCCTATTGGGTTCCGTCGTCACATACCTCTTCCAGCAGCGAACCGCCCAAAGAGCCGAACAGTTCACAATCTCCGCGCGCCTCCGCGAGGAGCGAATGGCGGTCTACAGCGGGTTTGCCGGGACCGTCCTTGAATTCCGCTCCGCCCAGTACAACCGCGCCTTGCAGGCGTTCGAGGGCAAAGAGGACACAGCCTATGACGAGGCCAAAGCGACGTCGTACAGGCTCCGCGCTGCATCATGGCACTCTCTCTATCGCGTGCGCCTCCTTGCCGATGATCCCGAGATCACACGCCTTGCCGAGAGCGCGATGGCCCTCACTGCTGACATGCACGATTCCAAGGACAGGGCCGCTCTGACTCAACGAGGCGACGGCGTGCGTGAGGCCGTCGAAGAATTCGTCACCAGAGCGTCAGCGGAGGTCACAAGAGCAAAGCCCTTGCCGAAGTAGGAGGCTGCAGCCTGGCCCGGAAGGCGTGTGAACAGCCTTATAAGACCCTCGGGTGAGTGACGAACTGAGTGACAACGACTGAAGACGATCACGGTCGTAGGCGGACATCCGTGGACGCTTCCATACTGGGCAAACCGCTTCCGCGAAGCAGTCGAATATGTATTCGATTTGCTTCGGGGTGAAGAGGCCGTGGGTTCAAATCCCGCCACCCCGACCCAGCACAAAGGTCAGTTTCCTTGATCGGAAACTGGCCTTTCGCGTTAGGCCGTTCCAGGTCGCGTGCGCCGACGACGCTGAGGCGTCCGCGCGCAGGAGCTCGCCCGGTACTCCGACGACGAGCCTGACGCTGACGATGATCAGGTGCTGCTGGTGCGCGAGTCCTCCTGATCGCGTTCGCTCCAGCACGTGGGGGGAGGTCAGCGGGGACGGCGGCGCTGGGCGGGGTCGGCTTCGGCGCCGGGGAAGGACACGACGGACACGGGCGTCCTTCGGGTAGGCGATGTGACACATGATGTGGCCGAGTCGCCGTCGTGGCGGCGGACGCCGAGCTGGGCGGACAGGGCCCGAAGGCCGCCTATGTGACAGACAATGCACGTTCTGTGTCACAGATGTGCGCTAGGTGGTTGTTCGCGACCGGGCCTCGGCGGCCCAATGGGGTGCGTTCCACCGATCGGCGATGGCGGCAGCCTGGGTGAAGTGGGCGGCGGCCTCGGTGCGGCCAAGGAAGACGGCCAGTTCACCGAGGGTGTGGGCGACCGGACGCAGCGCCACCGACAGGCTCGCGGCGCCCGCAGGGGGACCGTCGCGGTGCGGAAGCAGCGTCGCGTAGATCTCCTCGGCGGCGTCGCGGTCGTTCAAGGCGACGATGGCCATCGCGCGCAACGTGGTGAGGAAGGTGAAGAAGAAGTCGGGGCGGATCGGGCTGGGTGACGCGCGGACCTCGCGGGCTTCGGCGTCCAGGCCGTTGGCGTGGAGGGCGAGCGCGAGCAGGTCGGAGGTCATGGGGCCGAGCGCGGCGTGGAGGGCGCGAACGTCGTCCAGGTGCGCGCCGAGCGTGCCGTCGTTCAGCCAGATCGTGGCCAGGGCGAGTTGGAGAAAGCCCGTGTGCACCGATCCGGCGCGCCGCATGCCCTCGTCGGCCTTGATGTAGAGGAGTTCGGCGTCGCTGAATCGGCCTTCGATGAGCGCCAGGCCCGCCAGCGTGATCTCGGCGACGGCGATCGCCTCACGCATTCGGTAGGCGCGCGCGAGTTCCAGGGCCTCGGTGATCACCTGGTGCATGGTCACCGGGTCGTTGGCGGCGGCGGCGACGGCGGCATGGTTGAGCAGCCCGGTGACGCGGTAGACCGGCAGGTCGTGCTCGGTGCCGATCTCCACGAGCTCCCGGCAGAGCTCGGCGTCGCCGTGGACTTCGGCCAGGATCTCGAGTGCCGCGGCCCGCAGCCGGGGTCCGGTGGCGAGGTCGAGTGCCTCCTGCGCTGCCTCCACAACGGTCGGGTCGTCCTCGCCGACCAGTTCGTGCGCGTACGCCGTCAGGAGCCGGGACCGCACCGAAGGGGTCAGTTCGCGCTTCAGCAGGCGGCTCAGGCGGTCGACGATGAGCCGGTCCACCGTGCCGTAGGTACGGGCCTGCCAGGCGGTCGGCTCTGTCCACGCGGTGAATGCGGCGATCATCAGGTCGTCGCGGCCCAGGGACTCTGCGTACTCCACGGCTTCACGGCGTGTCTCGCGGGCGGCTGCGACGGCCCCGGCCCGGATCTGCGCGCGCAGCAGCCTGCCGAGCAATTCGACGCGTTCGTCCGGTCCGGTCGAGTTGGTGACGGCGTCGGTGAGGAGGTCGGCCGCCACGGCGTGGGCGTAGCGGGCCTCGGCAAACTCGGCGGCCTGGACGCAGTAGCCGACGGCCTTCGGTGAGCCGGCGCGCGCGTAGTGATGGGCCAGCGCCGCGATGTCGTCGGTGCCTTCAAGAGCGGCGGCGATTCGGGCGTGCATCCGGGTAGCACGCAATCTGCTGACGTCGGCGATGAGCGTGTCCCTGACGAGGGCGTGGACGAAGCGGATGAGGCCTGGGCCGGGCTCGTCGAGGAGCCCGGCGATGACGCCCGCGTCCAGGGCGTCCATCACCCCGTCCTCGTCGGTGTCGGCGGCCTTGACGAGGACGTCCACTGAGCTTTCCCGGCCTGCGACCGCGGCGAGCCGGAGGACGGACACGCCTCCCTCGGGCAGGCGCGCGAGCCGGCGGCGCAGGACGTCCCGTACGCCTTCGGGGACCTCGGAGAGGGCGACCAGCGCGCCTTCGCCGTTCAGCAGCCGGGCGCTTTCGCGCACGTAGAACGGGTTGCCGCCGGTGCGCTCCGCGATCCCTGCGATGGTCTCCTCGTCGGCCTCGCATTCGGCCCGTACGAGCTCCGCGACGGCCTCGTCGTTCAGCCCCGGCAGCGCCAGGCGGAGGGGCGTGGCACGCGCGAGGGAGGCCAGCGTTTCGGTGAGGTGTCCGCTCTCGTCCGCGCGGTACGCGGCGACGACCAGGATCGGGGCCCGCATGCCGAGGACGCCGCCGAGCAGTTCCAGCGTGGTGGCGTCCGCCCAGTGCAGGTCGTCCAGCACGACGGCTACCGGGCGTTCCGCGGCGACCGCCGCGAGCCACTTCCACACGGCTTGGCGCAGGCGGAACCGTCCAGCGGTGGCGTCGGCGTTCACCGGCTCGGTGTCGGTGAGCAGCGGCGCGAGGTCGTCCGCGAACTCGCCCGGGGACGTGGACGCGGCGACGGCGCTCAGCGCCTCAGTCCAGGCCCACGCGGGCGGCGCGCTGTCGACCTCGGGGCAGCGGCCGACGGCGACCAGCCACCCGTCACGTTCGAGCCGCTTGCCGAGGTGTTCCAGCAGCGTCGACTTGCCGAGCCCGGCCTCGCCGGTGACAAGGGCGATACGGGCTCCGTCGGTGGCGGCCCCGGTGGCGGCCGTGACCAGTGCCGACAGCTGTGCCTCGCGTCCGACGAACGGCGCCTCGACGATCGGAGCCGTCCCCGGGAGAGGGGCCACCTGCGGCAGCGGGGCGGTCAGCGGGGGCGGAGGCGGGGGCGGGGGCACAGTCGCGCGTAGGACGTCTGTGCGCTGGGTGAGGATCGCCTCCTCCAACGCCGTCAGGTCCGGGCCAGGGTCGAGCCCGAGCTCCTCGGCGAGGATGCCGCGGGCGCGGCGGAGCGTCGCCAGCGCGTCGGCTTGGCGGCCGCTGCTCCACAGTGCCAAGGCGTGCAACCGCCAGCCTTCCTCGCGGAGGGGCTCGTCGCGGGTGAGCCGCTCGGCCTCGGGAACTACCGCGGCGGGGTCGCCGATGCGCAGACCCGCCGCGACGTGCAGCTCGGTGGCGACCAGGCGTAGCTCGTTCAGCCGGGCCGTCTCGGCGGCGGCCCACGGCTCGTCGGCGACCTCGGCGAACGCCGGTCCCTGCCACAGCCCCAGCGCCTCGGCGAGCCGAGCCTGCGCGGCGCGTAGGTCGGTGTCCGTACGCGCTTGGCCCAGCAGGCCCTCGAACCGCCACGCGTCCACGGCCTCCGGTGGCAGCCGCAGCGCATAACCCGGCGCCGCGCTGACCAGCAGCCGGGCCGGCGTGCGCGGCGGACGTCCGGGCTCCAGCATCCGACGCAGGTTGGACACATACGCCTGCAGGGACATCAGCGCCCGCGCGGGCGGCTCCCCGCGCCACAGATCCTCGATCATCCGGTCGACCGGCACGACCTGCCCACGCGCCGCCACCAGCAACGCCAGCACGCCCCGCTGCCGGGGCCCGCCGAGGTGAACGGGGGCACCGTCTACCTCCGCTGCGAACGCGCCCAGCACCCGGATGAAGACCATGATCTGCACATCGTAAGTGGACGTTCCAAATCGGCTCCAAGCCCCCTCCAAATACCCGGGAGCAGCCTGAACACATCGCAACCGGCCGAGGGCAGGAACAGATGAGCGTCAACACCCAGGACATGGAGATCGTCCACCGCGTGCTCCGCCGTGAGTCACGGCTGCTGATGGAGCTCGTCGCGGCCGTCACCCCAGGTGACACCGCTCGCGCCAAGGTGATCGCCGACCACTTCCGCGTCTACCGGCTGGGCCTGCACAACCATCACGAGGGCGAGGACGAGCTGCTGTGGCCGCCGCTGCTTTCCCGGGTGGACCTAGAGGCCGACATCGTCCTGCGCATGGAGGCCCAGCACGAACGCGTCGCGGCCACCCTGACCAGGCTGGACGCCACGGTCCCCGCCTGGGAGGCCACCGCGGGCGCCGACGAACGCGACACCCTCGTGGCCGCCCTCTCCGAGCACCGCGCGGTCCTGCTGGAACACCTCGACGACGAGGAGGCCACCCTCCTCCCGCTCGCGGCCAAGCACATCACACAACAGGAGTGGGCCTCCCTGGGCGATCACCTGGTGAACAACACTCCCAAGCTCACCCTGCTCACGCTCTTCGGCGCCATCCTGGAAGACGCGAACCCGGCCGAGCGCGCCATCGTCCTCAGCGGCCTCGCCACCCCGGTCCGCCTCATCTGGCACGTCATCGGCCGCCCCCGCTACGCCCGCCACATCCGCCGTGTCCGCGGCTGAACCCTGCCCGGTCTGAACATCAAAGGAGAACAACCATGTCGCTGAAGAAGCTCAACACCGTCCTGGCCACCGCCGTCGTCCTGTTCACCCTCTACCTCGGGTTGTCCTTCGTCCTGCCCCTCGAGACGTCCTTCCCGGGTCTGCCGAACTGGCCCTCTGGCGACAGCGGCTTCCCCATCGTGAAGGGCAGCCGCGAAATCGCGATGGGTCTGACCATGGGCGTCCTGCTGGTGACGGCCCACCGCCGCGCCCTGGGCTGGGTCCTGCTGATGGTGGCCGTCGCCCCGTTCGGCGACATGGTCAACGTCATGGCCCACCACGGCTCCGCTGCCGCCGCGTTCGGCATCCACGGCCTGACCTCGGCGGTGATCGCGATCACGGGGTTGCTGATCCTCCGCGAGACCAGCAAGGCCCGCAAGGCCACTGCCCCAGCACCCACCGCGCAGCCCGCCTGACGTCTGCACGCCCCGAAGGGGTGCACGGTATTCCTTCGCATTTTCTGAGAACTCGAAAAGGAGACGACGATGACGATCAACGATCTGCGCGGTGTCCTGAAGGGGCGCGTGCTCCTGGCCGGTGACGACGGCTTCGAACAGGCGGCCACCGCGTGGAATCTGACCGTCAAGCAGCCGGTGGCGGCCGTGGTGGAGGCCGCGGATGCCGATGACGTGGCGGCCCTCGTGCGTTACGCGCGGCGGGCGGGTATGACGGTGACCGCGCAGCCGAGCGGGCATGGCGCCTCGGGTGATGTGGAAGGCCTGATCCTGTTGCGTACCGGCCTCCTGAACGAGGTGGAGGTACGCGCGCAGGAGCGCATTGTCCGGGTGGGCGCGGGCGCGAAGTGGGGGCAGGTGCTGGCGGCGGCCGGTCCGCTGGGTCTGACCGGCCTGGCCGGCAGCGCGCCGGGAGTCAGCGTGACCGGCTACACCCTGGGCGGTGGGGTCGGCTGGTTCAGCCGCAAGTACGGCTTCGCCTCCGACAGCGTGCGGGCTGTCGACATCGTGGACGCCCATGGCGAGCCGGGCCGGGTGACCGCCGAGTCCGATCCCGAGCTGTTCTGGGCGCTGCGCGGCGGTGGCGGGGACTTCGCGGTGGTGACCGCCCTCGAACTCGAACTGTATCCCGTGCCAGTCCTGTACGGCGGGCGCGTGATCTGGCCGGAGCACCGGACCAGGGAGGTGTACGACGCGTTCCTGGAGATCACCGCCGAGGCGCCGCGTGAACTCAGTGTCTGGATCAACCGGCTCCAGCCACCCGGCGCGTCGCCGATGGTGACGCTGGATCTGGCCTACCTCGGTGAGGCGGCTCAGGGGGAGGACCTGCTGGGGCGCATCGACAAGATCGAGGGCGCGATCTCCGACAGCCGCGGCGTCGTCCCGGTCGCCGACCTGGGTGACATCGCCGCCGAGCCCACCGATCCGGCCCCGTCCATCGCTCGTGCGGAGCTACTCACCGGCCTGGACGCGGACGCGGTGGAGCGCCTGCTGGCCAAGCCGGTCGAACCGCTCATCAACGTGCAGATCAGGCACCTGGGCGGAGCGCTCGCCGAGCTGGACGGCGGGGCCGGTGCGAGTGGCGCGGTGGCTGAGCCGTACCTGCTCGGCTTGGTGGGTCTCGGCCTGCCGCACGCGGCCGATGCGACGCGCGCCAAGCAGGCTGAGGTCGTGGCCGACCTGGAGGCCTACATCAGCGGCCGCAAGCCGTACACCGTGCTGTCCCCCGGTGACACGGCGGCGCAGTCCTTCTCCGGCGCCACGCTGGCGCGGCTGCGGGAGATCAAGCGGGCCCGTGACCCGCACAACGTGTTCCGCGCGAACTACCCGGTGCTCGGATAGATCGATTCCCAGCAGGTCTTGGCCCCTCCACCCACCGGGACGGCGGGGCCGCACCGAACCCGCGTGACAGATGTCGCCGCGAGCAGGCTAAGCAACAGTTCTTGAGTTAAGGGCGCCGAACCCTCCTCACCCTGCACGCGAGTGGTGTTAGCCCTGCCACTCAGTTGATCGCGGCCCACTCAGTCGGACTTGGCTGCCATGACTCGATCCTCTCAAGGGACGAGTCTCCAACGAAGCCGGAGCGCTTCATGGGGAGCCACCGCAGTCTGTCGTGCCGGAGTGCCCGACGAGATCGGCGACGGCCTCGACAGGCGCCATGGTCACTCATGATCGAAACGAACGAGTGACGGAGTGCGCGGCCCCGTTCAGGTTGAGGACCCGATCCGTCATCGGGCGGCCGTTGGCTCCGGGGTGGTGCCAGCCACGAGGTGTCGTGCTCTCAGCAGCGGGACGGCGGCGGCGAGCGCGACCACCGTAGCCAGGGCCGGTCCGGGGAGCAGGGCCAGCGGCGTGGACGAGGAGCCGTTGAGGTCGGTGAACCACTCGACTGGCGTCTCCAGCAGTTCCCCCAGAGCGCCCGCCAGGCTGGTGACCACGAGCAGCAGGCCGCACACCCTGCCGAGCAGCCGGTCGGGTGTGATCGCCTGGCGGTGGCTGAGCAGCGCGATGGCCGCGACGATCGTCCCGAGCAGCGGGACGAACCTTCCGATCATGTACCAGATATGCCCATGGCCCGTACCTGACAACGCGAGCAGCAGGGTGAACGGCTGGCTCACCAGCACGGCAGACCAGGCCAGCCTGAAGGCGCCAAGCCTCCGGTGGAGCAGGACGGCCAGCACCGCTCCCAGAAGGGTCACACCGTAGATCGACACCATGCTCGACAACCAGATGTACTCACCCAACGGCATGTTCATCGCGGACACGTCGATCGCCGCGTTCAGCGCCTTTCCCGTCACCTCGTCGACGAGTTCCGCGAACAGCGCCGACGCCAGCAGGTAGACAGCGATCGCCCGGAGCACCGGTTGCTTCACGGTGAAGCCAATCCCCTCCACCATCTCTCGCCATATCCCCGCTCTGGGCGGCGGTGGCTCCTCGATGACGTCGACGCTGCGGAACAGCAACGCCGCCACCGCCACCGCCACGGTGACGATGACCAGAAAAGCGAACTCGTCCCGTTCCAGCGCGGAGGGCAGCACCAACCCCAGACCGAGGAACAGCGCCTGTGGCAACACGGACAGCAAGGCGTTCGCCGGTATCAGGTGCTCACGCCCGACGACCGACGGCAGGATGGCGTCCTGACCGACCGGCGCCACCGCCTTCAGGGCGGCCGTCACCGTGACGATCGCGATGACGTGCGGCCCGCCAGGCGTACCCAGGGCGTCGGCCGCCGTAACAGAGGCCACCGCCACCGTCCCCAGCAGAGCCATCACCACCATGACGGACCGGCGGCGCCGCACCCGGTCGATCAGCACCCCGAACGGCAATCCCAGGAGGACGGATACGAGAGTTCCCCCGACCCCGCTGAGAACGCCCAAGTCGAGTCGGTGCGGCCCCGAGGTGCTTGCCGACAGACTCGGACCGGCGAACATGAGGGAGCCGGAGAGCGCGGCGGCGGCCAGGCCGAAGATCAGGAGCCGCCACGATACTAATGGGCGGGGGGAGGTCATCCGGACATCATTTCCATGATCGTCCGACCACCGCAAACCGCAGTGAAGATTGCCGAACGCGGCCCGCACCAGTGATCATCTGCCCACCGGCGTCCGCCATCTCTGAGCGGGTCGGGGATGGCGCCCCTTCGCTGGAAGGACCCGACAGCTCATCGGGCACCAACCGGCCCCTGAGGGCCGCCACGACCGTTTCAGTAGGCGATCAGTAAACGGAGGGTACTCGGGTGAGTGACGACTGAGTGACAACGGCCACGGACAAGCTTCGCACCCGGCTGCCATATCCCGCTCGGCAGAGCCATCCCGAGCCCACCCCTCCGACATCCTCCCGATCACCGACTTTTCGCGGGTCAGTCGGCGCGACTTGCGCGTCTTGGTGTCGCCTCACACTCGATCAGCTCGCCACACGGAGATGGCGAACCGCTCGTGAGCGAACCCCGCCTCGGTTACCGGACGCCAGGATCTCCGAGACTTCACCCAGGCGACTACGTGATCCCAACGCAGCGCGCGGGCTTCCTCGGTACGGATGCCCGTCGTGAGACTGAGCACCACGTACGCGTGGAGGTCCGACGGCTCTGCGGCATTGAGCACCGCTTCGGCTTGTTGCTGCGCGAGCGGGTGCGCGAGCGATTTGGTCTTCGTTGGCCGAAACGATGAAGGAGGTCCTTGGATGATCGAGGGTGTTCAGTGTGCCCGGCTGGGCGGGGGCTCGGTGGGCAGCCGGCTGTGGCGGAAGATCCGCCACAGGGCGAGGTCGTAGCCGATCTTCGTGACCCCGGCGAACAGGAACGGCGCGGCCAGGCTGACCGATTGCAGCACGCCTGCCAGCGCCGGTCCCAGGGGCCTGGTGAGGTAGCGGGCGGTGTTGGTGATCGCGGCGGCGGCGGTGCGTTCCTCGGGCGGGACCATCGCCATCACGTACGCCTGCCGGGTGGGCACGTCCATCGACGACAGGCATGCACGCCCGAGCAGAAGGGCGATCGCCAGCGGGAGAGAGGGAGCAAACGGCACTGCGGCCAGCATGACGTTGGCGGGCAGGTGGGTGAAGACCATCGTGGGCAGCAGCCCGATCCGGTTGGCCACCCACGGCGCGGCCAGCAACGAGGCGGTCTGGAGGATCCCGGCCACGGCGAAGGTGATCCCGATCGTGTGGGTGGTGGCCTCGAAGCGGACGGCGAGCCAGTAGCCGACATAGGCCTGGATGACGAACCCGCCGGCGAGGCTGTCGGTGGCGAACAGGCCCGCCAGGCGGGCCACCGGGCCGCGGGAGCGGGCCAGTATGCGCGATTGCGGTAGTCCGTGTGCCGGAGTCGGTGCCGGAGCTTCGACGGTGGCCGGCAGCCGGAGGGTGAGGAGCATTCCGCCGGCGGCCGTGCCGGCCAGGATGCCGCCGAGCAGTCCCCGGTCGGCGGGCAGGCTCCCCAGGAGCGCGCCGAGCGTCCCGGCGACGGCGGCGACCGCGTTGTAGAGGCCGAATCCCCGCACGACCTGCTTCTGGGGGCGGCCGGTGCCGGCCAGCATGACCTGTTCCAGCGTGGTGAACGGCCCGGACTCGATGACCTCGACTGACATCGCTCCGCTGAAGGCGGCCACGGCCAGCATCCACCAGGGCAGGCCGGTGGCGATGACCAGGCCGCACAGGAGCAGGGCGGCGTACAGGCCCGCGTAGGCACGGCGGCGGCCGAGGCGGTCGCCCCACCGAGCCAGGACCAGACTGGCGAGGAAGCTGCCGCCCAGAATCGCCGCCAGCACCAGACCGACCTCGGTGGCCGACAGCCCATCGCTGCCCATGAGAGCGCCGAGCTGGACGGCGGCCACGCCGTACCCGAGACCGCGAAACGCCTGCGACGTCAGCAGCACGCCCATGGTGCGGTCGTGGGCGGCGCTCATACCGGTTCGCTAGCCGACATGCTGGAGGACGAGAGGATGTACGGGAAGGTCCATGATTCCGATCATGTACCGGAACCCGTGCCTGTGGCGGCTGTTCATGTCATTGATTCCGGACGAGGTTCTGGATCAGGCCTTCCTCGTCATGGCGCGAACAAGACCCGAGATTCGAGATCGAGACGGGTGGTTGGCTCGGCTGTCGGCGGGCTGAGGTTGAGGATCCGGTTGCCGAACCGGCGGATGACGTGAGTGATGTACAGGGAGATGGTCGCGGCCAGTAGGTGCAGGTGAGAAGGGGCTTCGGAGGGATCCCGGGCCTCTTTTTCGTTCTCCCCGCGCCCAGCGGTCATCTGCGTCTCTGAACGGGTCGGGGATGGCGGCGCGCCGCGCGGGTACGCGCGCGGACCCGCCGAGGGGCAGACGTCAGGTCCGGTCAACGCCGTGGACATGGTGTTCGCCGTCCTGCGACCCGCATGGCTGAAAAGGATTCCGGCCGGCATGTAGAGAACAGGCGGACAGCTCCGACCTCCCTCTGAAGGCGGCGCCAGACGAGCGTCCGGAAACGCGGGAGGTAGCGAGATGAGCAAGGTCACCTGTGACATGGCGATGTCCCTCGACGGCTTCGTGGCAGGACCGCACCAGAGCCTGGAGAAGCCGCTCGGCGAGGGCGTGGGCGATCGCCTGCACCAGTGGATGTTCGACGAGCCCGAGCAGCACGCCGCGGTGATCGAGGGCATCACCGCGGCCGGAGCCTTCATCATGGGCCGCAACATGTTCGGCCCCGGCCGCGGCGTCTGGGACCTGGAGTGGAACGGCTGGTGGGGCGACGAGCCGCCGTACCACGCACCGGTCTTCGTCCTCACGCACCACCCGCGTGAGCAGGTGACGATGAAGGGTGGCACGACGTTCACCTTCGTCACCGACGGGATCGAGGCGGCGATGGCGCAGGCGCGCGAGGCCGCCGGCGATCGCGACGTCGCCATCGCCGGCGGCGCCGAGACGGTGAACCAGTACCTGGCGGCAGGGCTCGTCGACGAGCTGCGCCTGCACGTCGCGCCCGTGATCCTCGGCAGCGGCGAGCGGCTGCTCGACAACGTCGGGGACATCGCCCTCGAACCCCTCGGCGACCCCTGGGGCACCAGCCTCGTCACCCATCTGACGTACCGGGTGATCCGGTAGAAGGGTCGCGGTCCGGGTCACAACCCGTCGATTCCGGCCGCGCGCAGCGTGTCCGAAGTGTTGGGACGGAGACCGCAGGGCCGGCGTCGCGGGGAGTCACATGCGGGAGCCACGGACCTTCGGCGTGCCGACGGCCGTTCGCCGCTCCCCGCGGGCCGGCCCGTCACGCGACCTTGGCGGACGAGGCCTTCCACGTGTTGCAGGCGCTCGGCCCGCCAGCCTTGTAGCCCCGGTCGAACCAGGCCAGCTCGTTGCCCTTCAGCAGCGACTTCCAGCTCTTGGCCGGGCGGCCGAGCGCCCTGGCGGCGGCTCCGGCGAAGCACGACTGCTGGTAGGCGTAGCGGCGCTCCTGCTCGTCGAGTTCCTTCTGGTCGCCGTGGAAGTCGAGTGTCTTGGCCGCCTTGGCGATTCCGGTCTGCACCTGGACGACCTCGCCGTAGACGGAGGCCAGTTCGTGGAAGACGCGCAGGTCGTTCTTGGCCTTGATCCAGTCGTCGGCGAGACCGACGTAGATCCCGTCGAGGGTGACGAAGGGCCAGGACTTGTACTTCTTCTTGCCGTCGCGCTGGTAGTGGATCTCGACCTTGATCCCGGGCCTGTCCCAGGCCTTGCCCAGGCAGACGACCAGCGACCGCACGTACTTCTCGGTGGCGGACCTGGTCATGCCCTTCTTCAGGGCGCACGACGTCTTGGTGAGCTTGCCCTCCTCGTAGAGGGGGTTGGCGGTCAGGTCGGGGGCGCCGTTGATGGGGTAGGCGGCAGCCGTACCGGAGAAAAGAAACAGGCCAGCCGCAGTGGCCGCCAATGCTCGAATCATCACAAAGCCGGATATTAGGGCGTGACACCGCCAACATCATCTTTGCCCGCTCTCACCTTGATAACGTCCGCTTGGTAGGGTCCGGCCATGCCGAGCTGCGCCATCCTCGACGACTACCAGAACGTCGCTCTCACCCTGGCCGGCTGGACCGCCGTCGAGGCGAGGAGCATCCAGGAGCACATCGCCTCGATCGACGACCTCGTCGCGGCGATCGCCGACGACGAGATCGTGGTGATCATGAGGGAGCGCACGCCGTTCCCCGCCGAGGTGTTCGCCCGGCTGCCCAAGCTGCGGCTGCTGATCACCTCCGGCATGCGCAACGCCTCCATCGACCTCGAGGCCGCCAGAGCCCACGGCGTGACCGTCTGCGGGACCGGCAGCTTCTCCTCGCCGCCCGTCGAGCTGACGTGGGCGCTCATCCTGGGCCTGGCCAGGCACCTGGTCCCCGAGTCCGCCGCCATGCGCGCCGACGGGCCGTGGCTGACCACCGGGGCACGGACCTGCACGGCGCCACACTCGGTCTGGTCGGCCTCGGCAAGATCGGCTCCCAGGTCGCGAAGGTCGCCCAGGCCTTCGGCATGGACGTCGTGGCCTGGAGCGAGAACCTCACCCGCGCGCGTGCCGACGAGGCCGGCGTACGGCTGGCGCCCTCGCTGGAGGCACTGCTGTCCGAATCCGCCTTCGTCTCCATCCACCTCGTCCTGAGCGAGCGCACCCGCGGCCTGATCGGCGCCAAGGACCTGGCGGCGATGCGTTCGGACGCCTACCTGGTGAACACCTCACGCGCGGCCATCGTCGACCAGCCGGCACTCGTCCAGGCGCTGGAGAGTCGCGCGATCGCAGGCGCGGGCCTCGACGTCTTCGACATCGAGCCGCTGCCCGCCGGCCACCCCTTCAGAGTGCTTCCCAACGTGCTGGCCACCCCGCACCTCGGCTACGTCACCATGACCAACTACCGCACGTACTTCCGCGAGGCCGCCGAGAACGTCACCGCCTTCCTCTCCGGCACCCCGCTCCGCGTCCTGACCTGAGCGGGATCGTCGGCCGTCAGCGAGGGGGCTACTGCCGGGTCATGATCCGCTGGTGCCGGCGGTCGTCGCTCTCCAGATCGCTGTGGTCGTCGTGGAAGCGGCTGGGAAGGTCCGCACTCCGGCTGTGGACGAACGTTGGCACTTCTTTGAACCGGGCCGTCCCTGCCCACACCTGGGACGGTCCGGATCCAGGCGGGGGAAGTGCCGACCGGTCTACCGGCCGGGTGCGACCAGGGTGTGCCGCGCATTCTTGGTCACTGCCCATTCGAATCTTGACAACCCAATGGCCCGGATGTTCCGGACGGGGAGTGATGCTGGTCGAACGGAGCACGTCTGTGTTTGTCGGGCGATGTGGACCTGGGGGATGCATGCCGGAGCGACCGAACATCCTGGTCATCTTCGGAGATGACATCGGGATCACGAACCTCAGCTGCTACAGCGACGGGCTGATGGGCTACCGCACTCCCAACATCGACCGGATCGCCGAAGAGGGCGTGCGGTTCACCGACTACTACGGCGAGCAGAGCTGTACAGCGGGCAGAGCGGCGTTCATCACCGGCCAGAACCCCTACAGGACGGGCCTCACGAAGGTGGGCATGCCCGGCGCCGACATCGGGCTGCGCGCCGAGGACCCGACGATCGCCACCGCGCTCAAGGCCCACGGGTACGCCACCGGCCAGTTCGGCAAGAACCATCTCGGCGACCGTGACGAGTTCCTGCCGACGGCGCACGGTTTCGACGAGTTCTTCGGCAATCTCTACCACCTCAACGCCGAGGAGGAGCCGGAGCAGGTCGACTACCCGACCGAGGAGGAGTTCCCCGGATTCAGGGAGCGGTTCGGGCCGCGAGGGGTGATCCGCTCATGGGCCGACAAGGACGGCACCCAGCGCATCGAGGACACAGGACCGCTCACCAAGAAGCGGATGGAGACCTGCGACGAGGAGTTCCGTGACGCGGCGGTCGACTTCATCCGCCGCCAGAGCCAGGCCGGCACGCCCTTCTTCGTGTGGTTCAACTCCACCCACATGCACTTCCGCACGCACTGCAAGCCGGAGAGCAGGGGCCGCGCGGGGCGCTGGCAGTCGGAGTACCACGACACGATGCTCGACCACGATGACCTCGTCGGGGACCTGCTCGCCGTCCTCGACGAGCTCGGCATCGCCGAGGACACGATCGTCATGTACTCCACCGACAACGGCCCGCACATGAACACCTGGCCCGACGCCGGCATGACGCCGTTCCGCAACGAGAAGAACTCGAACTGGGAGGGCGCGTACCGCGTTCCCGCCGTGGTGCGATGGCCGGGCAGGATCCCGGCCGGGGTCGTGCTCAACGGCATCGTCAGCCACAACGACTGGTTCGTCACCCTGCTGGCCGCGGCGGGCGTGCCGGACATCGCCGCCAGGCTCAAGGAGGGTACGGAGCTCGGCGGCACGTCGTACCGGGTGCATCTGGACGGCCACGACCAGCTTCCCTACCTCACCGGCGAGGTGGACGAGAGCCCGCGCAAGCACTTCTTCTACGTCTCCGACGACGGGGACCTCACCGCGCTGCGGTTCTACGACTGGAAGCTGGTGTTCCTGGAGCAGCGTGCCGCCGGAACGCTGCGCGTGTGGGCCGAGCCGTACTCGGAGCTGCGCGTCCCGAAGATCTTCAATCTGCGCACCGACCCCTACGAGCGCGCCGACATCACCTCCAACACCTACTACGACTGGCTGCTCGATCACGCGTGGGCGCTGGTCCCCGCGCAGTCGTACGTGGCCGGCATGCTCTCGACCTTCGCCGACTTCCCGCCGCGGCAGGCTCCGGCGAGCTTCAACATCGACCAGGTGTTGAACAGGCTGCGCGCCGGGATACCGAGCGCGTGAGCGGCACCGGACGGCTCGGCGGTCGCGAGGTGGGGGCGACTCACGGCTGCGACGGTTCGATCCGCCTCGGCGGCGGGGTCTTCACGATGGGCTCCGACGAGCACTACCGCGAGGAGGCGCCGGCCCACAAGGTGCGGGTGGACGGGTTCGCCATCGACCCGGTCGCCGTCACCAACCGTCGTTTCGCCGCGTTCGTGGCGGCGACCGGCTACGTCACCGTGGCCGAACGGCCGTTGGACCCGGCGGACTTCCCCGGCGCGCCACCGGAGAACCTGGTGCCGGGGTCGATGGTGTTCGTGCCGACGCCCGGCCCGGTCGACCTGCGGCATCTCAGCCTCTGGTGGAGGTGGACGCCGGGCGCGTGCTGGCGCTCCCCCGAGGGGAGCGGCTCGGACGTCGGCGACCGTCTCGACCATCCGGTGGTCCACGTCGCCTACGAGGACGCCGCCGCCTACGCGGCCTGGATCGGCGCCGCGCTGCCGACCGAGGCGCAGTGGGAGTACGCCGCTCGCGGCGGCCTCGAGGGCGCCGCGTTCACGTGGGGCGACGAGCCGCGGCCTGGGGGTCGCATCATGGCCAACACCTGGGACGGAGACGACTTCCCCTGGCGCTCGACGGGGGAGTCAGGTTGGTCGCGGACCGCGCCCGTCGGGTCCTTTCCGGCGAACCGCTACGGGTTGTTCGACATGGCGGGCAACGTCTGGGAATGGACCTCCGACTGGTGGACCGGGCGGCACCCTGACCAGGCCGCGTCGCCGTGCTGCGTCCCGCGCAATCCCCGCGGCGGTGACGTCGGCTCGAGCTACGACCCGGCGCAGCCGCAGTTCCGCATCCCGCGCAAGGTGATCAAGGGCGGGTCGCACCTGTGCGCCGACACCTACTGCCTGCGGTACCGGCCCGCCGCGCGCCGACCGCAGATGATCGACACCGGCATGAGCCACATCGGATTCCGCTGCGTCTGGGGCTCCTCCGCCTCCGGGCACGTGACGGGTGGCGGGTCGTGACCGCCGGGACCCCGCTGCCGTCATGGCGGCCCGGCGCGACCAGGGACGCGCTCCTCGGGTTCCTCGACGCCGCCCGCTCGGTGCCGCGGGCCGATCGGGTGGCCTATTTCGACAACGACGGCACGTTGTGGTGTGAGCGGCCGGCGTACGTCCAGCTCGAGTTCTTTCTGAGCGCTCTGCGCCGGCGCGTGGCGGACGACCCGTCGATCGGCGAGCGGGACGAGTTCGCCGCGCTCCTCAGCGGCGACCAGGACCGGGTCTGCGAGCTCGGCCTGGCGCGCATCGCGCTCGCGCTCGCGGGCCTGTTCGAGGGCTTCACCCCCGAAGCGTTCACCGCCGAGGTCCGGACCTTCATGGCGACGGCGACCCACGCCGCGCTCGGCCGGCCGATGAGCGCGACCGTGTACCAGCCCATGCTCGAGCTGATCGGCGAGCTCCGCCGGCAGGACTTCACCGTCGGCATCGTCACCGGGGGCGGCACCGAGTTCGTCCGCGCCGTCAGCGAGGACCTCTACGGCGTGCCGTCCGAACTCGTCGTCGGCACGCTCATCGCCTACGACTTCGGGCGGGACGGCTCCGGGCGCCCAGAACTCCGCCGTACCGGCAGGGTCCTCGGTGGTGCCAACGAAGGGCCCGTCAAGGTCGCCAACATCCAGACGCAGCTCGGACGGCGCCCGATCCTGGCCGCCGGCAACTCCGGCGGTGACCGCGAGATGCTCGAATGGGCCGTCGCCACGGACCGGCCGGCTCTGGCGCTGCTCGTCGACCATGACGACGCCGAGCGCGAGTTCGCGTACGCCGGCAAGGCGGCGACCCTGACCGAAGCGGAGCCCATCAAGGAGACCGCCGCGCGCGCCGGTTGGACCGTCGTCAGCATGGCCGGCGACTGGGAGACCGTCTTCCCGCGCTGATGATCGCGGCGAGTGCCCTCGACGTGGATCCAAGTTTTACGACGTCAACGGACGCACCTAGGGATCCCCGGCTGTCGCCGGACACATGATGATGAGATGGGCGCAGGTGTCAGGTCCGCGACGAGAGCGATCCCGCTTCTCGGCCAGCTGGGACAGTACTCGGCACGCTCGCTACGCGCGGACGTCGTCGCCGCGCTCGTCATCTCGGTCACCCTGCTTCCCCAGGCGCTGGGCTACGGCGCCCTGGCCGGGCTGCCGCCGGCCGCCGGCCTGTACACAGCGCTGGGCGCCGCGACGGTCTTCGCCCTGCTCACCCGTACGCGGTTCGTGTCGGTGGGGCCCTCGTCGACGCTGGCGCTCCTGACCTTCAGCGTGGTGCACGAGCGAGCGGGCTCCGATGTCGCCAGGGCGACGGCGCTCGCGGCGGTTCTGTCGCTCCTGATGGGCATGTGGTGCCTGGTCGGGGCGGCACTGCGGTTGCAGGGCTTCTCCGACTTCCTGTCGGCGCCGGTGATGCTCGGGTACCAGGCCGGGGTGGCGGTGGAGGTCATCGCCGGGCAGCTGGGGCCGCTGCTGGGGGTCGCGACGCACGGGACCGATCCGCTCGGCAAAATGTGGCAGGTCTGCACTCACCTGGAGCAGGTCAAGCCGTTCACCGCGGCGATGGGTCTGGGCGCGGTGGTCGCGCTCGTCCTGCTCAAGCGCTGCGTGTCCGCCCTGCCCGGCGGGCTGGTGGTCTGCCTGACCGCGATCACGCTGTCAGCCGCGTTCGGGCTGGCCCGTTACGGCGTCGCGGTGGTCGGGCCGGTGTCCGGCGGCCCGCCCACCCTCGCGCGGCTCTACACGAGCCTTGAGGACGTGTGGGCGCTGCTGATCCCCGCGGCGGGCATGGCCCTCGTCGCCTCTGTCGAGACCGTGAGCGCCGTCCGCCGGACCACGGGCTCCGGCGAACACGTCTCTCTCGACCGGGAGTCCGCCGCCCTGGGCGCGTCGAGCATCGCCTCGGGCGCGCTGGGCGGCTTCCCGCCCATGGCGAGTACCTCGCGAAGCCTGTCAGCCCGCGGCGCCGGCGCGCACTCCCAGCTCTTCTCGCTCGTGGCCGCGGGCATCGTCGTCTTCGTCCTGTTCACCGGCGGGCCGATCATGGCGCTGCTGCCGATGGCGGTGCTGTCGGCCATCGTCATCGTGGGCGCGCCCAAACTCGTCGACGTCCCCGGCTTCGTGCGGCTATGGCGGAGCTACCGCGTGGAAAGCGTCATCGCGCTCATCAGCATGGCAGGGGTGCTGGCCTTCGGCGTACTGGTGGGCCTGCTCGTCGCGGTGGTGCTGTCGGTCGCCCAGTTGCTGCGCCGCGCCGCCCGTCCGCATGACGCCGTCCTCAGTGTCACCGGTGACGACGGTCAGGCCCATGAGCTCGCCGGGCGGCCGTCGCCGCATCCAGACATCCTCATCTACCGCGCCGACGCTCCGCTGTTCTTCGCCAACGCCGCATGGATCCGGCAGCGGCTTCTCACGTCGGTCGCGGCCGGGTCGCCGCCGCCACGGTGCGTCATCCTGGACTTCGAGGCGGTGTTCTACATGGATGCCACCGCCGCCGACGTTCTGGCCCAGCTCACGCTCGACCTGCGGGCGCTCGGCTGCCGGGTCGCGCTGGCGCGTGTGCACGAGCCCGTCCTGGGGCAACTACGAGCCAACCCGTACCACGACGGCGCCACCCAGCGGCTCCCCGTCTTCCCGAGCGTCCGCGAAGCCTTCACCGCCATGCGAGAGCCGTGAACCTGCCGGACCGCGAAGCCTTCACCGCCATGCGAGAGCCGTGAACCTGCGGCCTCACCTCGCCGACTTCCCCAGTTCCGCGACAGCGTCCACGTTCGCGTTCGCGTCCGCCGGACGCGCGTCAGCGTTCGCGGGACAAGCGTTCGCGTCCGCCGGACGCGCGTCAGCGTTCGCGGGACGAGCGTTCGCGTCCGCCGGACGAGCATCGGCGCGGACCCGCGTCACTGACGCCGACCACCGCGGGCGCCTGCCCTCGCCGATCACCGCCTGGCTCAGCGCGCTCGTGCGCGACAGGGCCGCCCGCGCCGCGGCGAGCACGGTCCGGACGTCGAGGGTGTCGAGGCGCGTGTCCGGCCGGCTGACAGGGGTCCACGCGACCGCCAGCATGCCGCCGAGCAGGCCGAAGGTCATGCCGACCAGGAAACCGCCCAGGTTGGAGTAGACGAAGGACGCCATCGACAGCAGCACGGCGACCAGGCCGAGGAACACCCGCTGGCCAGGCTGAAACCAGACGAGCACGCCCACGATCATCATGATCAGGGCGATCAGGTAGGTCGCTCCCACCGTGCCGAACCTGATGGCCACCGACAGCGCGTTGACGGTCAGCGGGATGGAGAGCAGCTCCATCCCCGCCACCAGGATGAACAGCCCGCCCCAGAACGGCCTTGAACGCCGCCACGACTTCATGATCTTCCACCCTCCGGCTCGCGTCATGACCGGTCTCCCACGGCGACGGGGCCGATCCCGCCTAGAAGCACTCGTGTACGCCGGGCATCACCTTGATGCCGAGATCGGGCAGGCTGAAGGTCGCGGCCGTGACCGCCCACGCGCTCAGCTTGACGTTGCGGAGCGTGAGCGCCCTGCCCTGCCCGCCGAAGGTGCCGGCCGGGCCCCTGACCCCGGGAACCTCGTCCAGGGTGCTGGCGTCCCTGCCCAGCTCGATGTCCCTGAGAGAGGCCGCGCTCTGGGCCGCCGCCACGTCGACCACCAGGTCATCGACCGTCACCTCGTTCCCGCCGAGGCCGCCGGTGATCCTGACGGTCACGGCGCCCAGAGGGGTCTTCATGAGCACGCTCTGGCACAGGTCGGTCGCCACGGCTCGCCGGACGCCGGTCACCACGACGGGTATGACCTGGCCCTTCTTGGTGCGCACCACGCCGCCGGCCAGCGCGAAGCCCTGACCGCGCAGCTCGCCGGTGAAGAGCTTGAACGTGTCGCCTGAGACCACGAACGTCGCGCCGATGACGCCCTGAGCCATGGCGCCGATCAGCAGCGATGTCATGGCCGCGACAGGAACGAAGATGAGACCGAAGCGCTTCCAGCGCACGCGTCCCTGCTCAGCCATGAGTCCGCTCCGTATCACTCTGCTCCACGTGGGGGCCAGCGATCCGTCACAGAGAGTCACAGTCTGGCCTGTTGTCGAGCATGGTGAGGTACACGACCTTTGTCGACAGACTCGCCGCGCTTTGCGGGACTTCTCACCCGCGGCTGGACAAACTTGCCGAAGACCAGAAAGACCGTTGATCAGTGGACCTCGCCGCCCGCCGCCCGCGTGGCGTCCGAGGACGCTTGGAGCGCAGGTCAGTCTGTGTTTAGGCTGCGGCTGACGTGCCGGCCGCGGCCGGCCGCCTCGTCAGCGACAGCAGTACGGCGCGCGGAACCGCCGCCCGTCGGCACGAGGGACCGAAGGGGGTTCCGCCATGGCCGCCATTGTGGAGACGCTGCTGCCCATGGGCGGCGTCCTCGTGGGCGCCGCCGCCACCCTCCTTGGCCAGCTGGTGGCCACGAGAGAGAGGAAGAGGGAGGTCGACGCCGCCGGCGAAGCCACCATGCGAGAAGAACGCAAACACGCGATCTTGGACTTCCTGGACATCAGCCAGCAGGTGGGGACCATCGCCATGCGGCGCCACCTCGGAGATGAGCTGCCCGAGGATGTTCACGCGAAGACCGACCTGATGTGGCTCCGCCAGAAATACATCGAGATCGCGGGAAGCCCCGCCCTGCAGCGCGTCACACGCGAGTTCGCCGACCGTCTGATGACCGCCACGTATCGGGAGGTTCCGGCGGGGATACCGCTGCGGCAGTACCTGGAGGAGGGCCGCACCCCCGTCATAGAGGCGGCCCGCGAGGAGCTGGGTTTCGCCTAGATGAATGAGTCCAAGACGTAGCTGCGGAGATAGGGCGAGGGCGCCCACTCTCAGTTTGT